>NZ_JBFANB010000020.1:0-209674 GCF_040659625.1 Nonomuraea sp. NPDC049750 | reverse complement strand
GGAGCATTCATCGGCTACAAGGCGGCCCGGGCCGGGATCGCCGTCATCCACGTCGACCCGGCCTTCACCTCCCAGCAATGCTCCTCATGCGGGCACGTGGACCGCAAGAACCGGCTCGATCAAGCCTGTTTCTCGTGTACGTCGTGCGGCTTCGCTGAGCACGCCGACGTCAACGCAGCCCGCAACATCGCCGCACGCGGTGAGACGGGCTGGGCAGTGAGTCACGCTGCCTGACGCGGACCAGACCGTCGAAGCCATCGACGGCGAGGAGCTGCAAGCTCGGTCTTACGGCCGAGAAGCTGACGGTGTGCCGAACCATACGGAGAGTGCTTCTCGCAGGGTGGGTGTGGCGGTGTCGGTGGGTTCGTCGATGGTGGCGGCCCAGGCCATGTGGGCGTCGGGGCGGATCAGCAGGGCGTCGGCGAATCTCTGGTCGGTTTTGGCGGTGTGGATGTCGACGCGCTGCCCCCAACCTTCGGCGGCCTCACGGAGGTCTGAGCGGTCGGCGAGGTCCAGGAGGATGGGCCGGGCGGGGTGCATGAGCTCGGCGAGGCTGATCATGCCCTGGTCGGTGTGCAGGGTGAGGTTGGGGGCGAAGGTGCCGGCCAGCGGGTGGGGGCGGGCGCCGGGCATCGGGTAGCGGATGTCAGAGCCGGCGACCAGCGCTCCCATGCGGCGCAGCGGCTGTTCGTCGGTGAGCAACTCCTGGAAGACCTCCCGCAGTGCTTCGGCGGCCGGGTCGTACCCGCGTCGTAGTGCGACCTGGGCTCGGGTGTGCAGCATGGTACGGGCGCCGGCCAGGTGGCGTTCGGCGTGGTAGGTGTCCAGCAGCCCGGCCGGGGCGCGGCCGTGGATGTCGGCGGCCAGCTTCCAGGCCAAGTTGACCGCGTCGAGCATGCCGGCGTTGAGTGCCACCCCGGTGGCCGGGAACAGGTGCGCCGCGTCACCGGCCAGCAGGATCCGCCCGGCCCGGTAGCGGTCGGCCTGCCGAGCCTTGAAGGTGAAGCGCGACAGCCGGAGCGCCTCTCCCACGGGCAGCTCCCCGCCGAGCACGCGGCGGATGCTGTCTTGCAGTTCGGCCACCGTCATCGGTACGTCGTCGTCGTATTCGGTGCTTTCGTCCTCGATGGTGTAGAGCGAGACGATCTGAGAGCCGGGTGAGGAGCCGAGGCCGAACAGGCCATGGTCGGTCCGGGTGAAACCCGCGTGGATCGTGCCGGAGCCGGGAACGTCGAGATCGCCGTTGCCGAGCACGGTCACCGTGTCGGGCAGGGTGACCTGGGCCAGCCGGTTGACCTCCGGATAGACGGTGCCGGGAAAGCCGATGCCGGCCTGGTCGCGGACCCGGCTGCGCGCGCCGTCACACCCCACGAGGTAGCGGGCGTTGATCCGGTAGGGTCCGTCCGGGCCCCGTACGTCCACGGTCACCGCGGCCTCGTCCTGGCTCGCCGCGGTCACCTCGTGTCCGCGGCGGACGTCGACATCGAGTTCGCCGGCGCGTTCGTCCAGGAGCCGTTCAAGCAGTTGCTGCGGCAGTGGCAGGGCGTGCAGCGGGGGATCGGTCAGCTGGGTGAAGTCCAGGTGCACCCCGCCGAACGGGAAGCGGGGCGCCGGGACAGGGTCGGTGCAGGCGGCTTCGAAGCGTTCCAGCAAGCCTCGATAGCGCAGCAGTTCCAGGATCTGCCCGCCCAGACCACCGGCCTTCGGGGTGTCCCGGCGCTGTGCCTTCCGTTCCAGCACCAGCGGCCGCACCCCGGCCAAACGCAGTTCGGCGGCCAGCATCAGGCCGGTCGGGCCGGCACCCACAATGATCACGTCGGCGTCCATCACTGGCCAATCCTCCTGCGGGCTTTCTTCGTGGGTTCTGGCTTCGGCTGACAACTCTGCGGCACGACCAGGGTCTTGCCGTGGGCCGGCGATCTCCTGGACGAAGGGGTGGGCGTGCTGCTTCATATCGATGGCCTTTCCATGGCGTCGTTCGCTTCCAGGCCGCTTCTCAACGTGCGACATCGTCGGCCACGGTGGAGGTCGGGGTGCTGAGGACGGCGTCGAATGCGTCGAGGACGGGGGTGTGCAGGTAGGCGCTCTGGATCCGGTAGCGGTCGGGGCCGGAAGTCTCACGAGGCGCCTGGCGGAGGTCGGCGATGCTGAGCCCCCAGTCCGGCGTCGGTGAAGGCGGCCTCGATGCTGCCCGGCTCGGGTGGCTGTAGCGGGGTGTCGTCGATGGTGAAGCCGAAGCGCGCGTTCTCGTCGGGGCGCATGTCGGCGGTGCGTCCGGTGATGCTGGTCAGGGCGAGGGCGAGGTAGTCATCGCCGAGGGAGTTGCGCAGGTGCTGTCCCATCGGCAGCCCGGTGAGGTGGCCGTTGAAGGAGACCGGCGTCTTCTGGATGTGGGCGTTGTGGGCGGCCAGCACGATGCGGGTGCCGGGTTCGGAGCGCTCCAGGTGCCACAGGACCGACCCGGCCATGTAGACGTCGCGGGCCGAGGTGTCGGCGGTCCACCCGGTGCCGGCGAACAGGCCGGCCATGGCGCGGAAACCGTAGTCGGCGTGGCAGGCGGCTTCCAGGCGACGCAGAGCGATGTCGTAGCTGTGCTGGTCGCCACGGGCGACATACAGCGCTTCGACGGCTCGCAACCGGATGAGCAGGCGCATCAGGATCGCGCTGAGAGCGTCCTGCTCGGCGGCGGCCAGGCGGGTCCAGGCCGGAGCGGCCGAAGCCGCAGAGGCACCGGCGAACGCTCCGGCGATCCGCATCGCCTGCTCGATCATCGGCAGGGTGTCGGGGTCGATTTCGCGCAGGTAGTCGGCGACCGGGGCCAGGGCGGGCAGCAGGGAGCCGCCGGCCGCCGGGATGTCGATGCCGGCGAAACGTACCGGCGCCGTGGCTGTGGCGTTGTGCCGGCGCATCCAGCGCAGCGGCTCATCGACTCCCACGGGGATGGCCGCGGCGAGGTGGGTCGCCAGGTCGTCGTCCGTGCCCTGGCCTTGGGCCCAGGCGTCCAGGGGGAAGCCTTCGCTGAAGCCGTACTCGAAGGCCAGGACGGTGAAACCGCAGCGTTCGGCCAGGAATCGCAGGATGCGCCGGCGCAGGAGCGAGAACTCGGTGATGAAGTGGGAGTTCTCGCCGAGCGCCACGACGCGCGCGTCGCCGATGAGGTCGCGTAGCGGCTCCAGGTCATCGAGCGGCGCCTCAGGGTCGAGGTGGGTGAGCGGGGCGGCATGGCCGCGAAGCCAGCCGGCGAACGGGTTGGGATGGGACGAAGCAGGCATGCTGATAGCTCGATTCCGAAGTGCTGAAGTGAGACAAAGTCATGGCCGCTCATGAGCCGAGTGATCTCACAACGTGTAGACCAGCGTGAGCACCTGGAACTCGCGCTCCATCGCCCGACCGGCGATCCCGGCGAGTTCTCCCGTTCCCGAGTTCGGGAGGATGCTTCCTTCGCTGCTCTGCTCGGCTCCGTCGGCCAGCCCCCAGTGCTGGATGACGAAGGTGCCCTGGCGGCCGTCGAGGGTGCCCGCGATGCGCTCCGAGGCGACATAGCCACCGCCGGCACCGCCCTGGGCGGTGAGCACCTCGGCGACACCCGTTCCTTCGATCACGCCCTGGTAGCGCTTCCGGATCGTGACCCGGGTCAGCTTGGGCCCCTCAGCGTGCTCGTCGTACACGATCTCGTCGAACTCGACGATCTCGAACTCCGCCTTGACGGCGTGTTCTACCTGCGGGTCACTCATGATGGCTCGATTCCCACGTGCTGACGCATCGGCGCCGGAGCGGGTGCCGTCTTCTCCAGGTCGTCGATGCTGCCGGACATGATCGTGCGGATGTGGTCGGTGATGTGCTGGAGCGGCCAGTCCCACCAGGCCACCGCCAAAAGGCGGCTGATGTGGGCGTCGCTGTGGCGGCGGCGGATCAGCTTGGCGGGGTTGCCGCCGACGATGCCGTAGTCGGGGACGTCCTCGACCACGACGGAACCGGAGGCGACGATCGCCCCGTGGCCGATGCGGACGCCGGGCATCACCAGGGACCGGTAGCCGAGCCACACGTCGTGGCCGACCACAGTGTCACCCCGTCCGGGAAGGCCGGTGATGAGGTCGAAGTGCTCGGCCCAGGAACCGCCCATGATCGGAAAAGGGAACGTCGAAAGGCCGTCCATGCGGTGGTTGGCGCCGTTCATGATGAACCGCACCCCCTCGGCCAGCGCGCAGAACTTCCCGATGACCAGCTTTTCCGGCCCATAGTGGTACAGCACGTTGCGAGTCTCGAACGCGGTCGGATCATCCGGGTCGTCGTAATAGGAGAACTCCCCGATCTCGATCAGCGGCGAGGTGACCAGCGGCTTCAGCAGCACCACCCGCGGCTGGTCGGGCATGGGGTGCACCACGGTCGGGTCGGCGGGAATGGACATCACAAATCATTTTCTTTCCGAAGAAGTAGCGGTGGAGTTGGAGAACGTCAGGCCTCAGG
The DNA here is from genome assembly GCF_040659625.1 of Nonomuraea sp. NPDC049750. NCBI lineage: Bacteria > Bacillati > Actinomycetota > Actinomycetes > Streptosporangiales > Streptosporangiaceae > Nonomuraea > Nonomuraea sp. NPDC049750. Next base: position 205,207 of record NZ_JBFANB010000020.1, on the reverse strand, counting down.
GCACATCCCTCGTAGTCCTCGGGCCCGGCCGCCCCTATCGGTACGGAACGCACCGTGCCGATAGGATGATGTCCATTCAGGGCCTGTGATGTCAAGTACGGACCGTTCCGTACCGATAAGGTGGCGGCATGACCGATACTCCCCACCGTCGCGGTGCCGACCGGACCGAGGCCATCATGCGGACCACGCTGGAGCTCGGCCAGGAGATCGGCTACGCCAAACTGAGCATTGAGGCGGTCGCCGCCCGTGCGGGCGCGAGCAAGCAGACCATCTACCGCCGATGGTCATCCAAGGGAGCCATGCTGCTCGACTCGCTGTTGTCGCTGAACAAGTCCGGCCTGGACTATCCCGACACCGGCGACATCGCCGCAGACCTGCGTGCCCAGATCTACGCGGCCGTCGATCTGCTGGCCAGGCCACCCTTCGGCCCCTTGCTCAAGGCCCTGATCGGCGAGGCCCAGCACGATCCCCAGGTCGCCGCCACGCTCAACGAGCGCCTCATCACCCCGCAGGCGGACAAGACCGTCGCCCGGCTGAAGGCGGCCCGCGACCAGGGCCAGCTGTCACCCGACTTCGACCTCGACCTGGCGATGGCGATCCTGTCCGGCCCGCTGTACTTCCAGCTCCTGATCACTCAGGAAGAACTGACCTATGAGTACGTCGACCGGATCCTCGACGCCCTGTTCACCGGGATGGGCCCCCCGCCACGTACGCGGGCATCTCGCGTCGGGCCGCCAAGCTCGTCGGCCCCACCCGTTTCATAGGCAAATGCCGATGCCGACCGCCGCGCGGAACCAACCCGATGGACCGTCACGGAGATCGAGACGGCCGCGTGACGAAAAACCCGGAGACCGCTCTAGCTTGGGGCGCTGCCCGGCCGCGGGGCCGGTGGGAAGAGGGTCTGGACGGCGCGGACGACGGCGGCGCGGCGGGCGGCGAGGGAGGGGTCGGCGGCGGCCCGCTGGGCGAGAGCGGCGAGTTCGGGCTGGCCGATCCAGGCGGATGCGAGCTGGGTGATCAGGGACATCACGTCGACCGGATCCCAGACGGGGTCGAGGTCGCCGGCCTGCTGGGCGCGGCGGATCTTCTCGATCTTGCCGAGGATTGCCCGGCCGTAGGGGTCGGGTGTGCCGTCGGCGGGCTCGGCGCCCAGTTCCAGGCGTCCCCAGCTGATGAACCGGTAGCGGTCGGGATGGGCGTTGAAGTAGTCGAACAACTGCCCGGCGTAGGCGGGCAGGTCGGCCGGGTCCATGTGGATGGCCTCGGCGGCTACCGCCAGCTCCTGTGCCGCCACGTACCCGTAGAGCTCCTCCTTGCTGCGGAAGTACGCATAAACGCGTTCCTTGCTGCTGCGGGCGGCTTTGGCGATCCGGTCGACCCGCGCGCCGGCGATCCCGTGCCGGGCGAACTCGGCCTGGGCGGCGGCGACGATGCGGTCGCGGGTGGAGTCGGTACTCGCCATGCGTTTCACCTTAGTGAACCGAACCGTTCGGTTTGACCTGGTGGGTGTGCGGAGTAGTGTGAGCGGGTCAATACCAAACGGTTTGGTTTTGCCTTGTGGAGGGATCCGCTATGCAGCAGCGCACTCTGGGCCGCCAAGGTCTGGTCACCTCGGCCATCGGTTACGGCGCGATGGGCATCTCCTTCGCCTACGGACCCGGCGACGACGCCGAAGGGGTCGCGGCGATCCAGCGCGCCTACGAGCTGGGCGTCACCCATTTCGACACCGCCGAGCTCTACGGCTGGGGCGCCAACGAGAAGCTCGTCGGCAAGGTCGTCGCGCCGTTCCGGGACGACATCACGATCGCGACGAAGTTCGGCTTCACCCGCGAGTACGGCACCGACTCCCGCCCCGAGCACATCCGCGAGGTGCTCGACAACAGCCTGCGCCATCTCGGCGTCGACCACGTCGACGTGCTCTACCAGCACCGCGTCGACCCCCAGGTGCCGATCGAGGACGTCGCCGGGACCGTGAAGGAGCTCATCGAGGCGGGCAAGGTGAAGTACTTCGGCCTGTCGGAGGCGGGCCCGCAGACTCTGCGCAAGGCCCACGCCGTACAGCCGGTGTCGGTCCTGCAGACCGAGTACTCGCTGTTCGAGCGCGAGGTGGAGCAGCTGTTCGCAGTTCTGCGGGAGCTCGGCATCGGGTTCGTGGCCTACTCCCCGCTGGGCCGCGGCTTCCTCACCGGCACCGCCCAGCCCGCCGGGAGCTACGACGCCACCGACATGCGCAACAACGACCCGCGCTGGCAGCCCGGCAACTTCGAGAAGAACCTGGAGGCCGTACGGCAGCTGACCGAGCTGGCCGCCTCCAAGGACGCGACCGTCGCTCAGCTGGCGCTGGCCTGGATCCTCGCCCAGGGCGCGGACATCGTGCCGATCCCCGGCACTCGCAGTCCTCAGCGTGTGGCGGAGAACACCGCCGCCGCCGACCTCACCCTGACCAGCGTCGATCTGGACACCATCGCCCAGATCCTGCCGAGTGGCGGCTTCGGCGCCCGCTACGCCCACCTGCCCGTCTGGGTCTGACCACCACCTCGCTCAGGACGTCAACGCCTCGTGAAGCCGCTCAGGCCGGATCGGCTGGGCAGAACTCCGACTGAAGCACGTCGGTGAGCGTGCCGATCGGGTTGTTCCAGTCGCCGTTCACGTTGCTCACCACCATGCGCCTGCCGTCGCGGCTGCCCATCGCGTACGAATACGAGCCGCTGATGGCGCCCCCGACACCCCACACCGTCACGCCGCACGACAGCTTCTGCGAGAAGACGCCGAGCCCGTACGTGGTGTTGGGGATCCATCCGCCCCCTGTCGAGACGGTGGTGAACATCTCCCGCCGCTCGGCGGGCGCGAGAAGCCGGCCACGCAGCAGCGCGCTGACGAACCGGTCGAGATCTCTGACCGTCGACACCATGCCGCCGGCCGCCCAGCCCGTGGACGCGTTCATCTCGGTCACGTCGTAGATCTTGGCGTCGGGGCCGGTGACGAACAGCGTCGAGTAGTGCCGCGCGTGTGGCCCGCGGATCACCGTGTCGTCGCCCGGCAAGTACGTCCCGGTCAGAGCCAGCGGGCGGACGATCCGCCGCGAGATCTCGCCGGCCAGCGTCCGGCCGGTCACCCGTTCAATGATCATCCCGGCGAGGATGTAGTTGGTGTTGGAGTACCCGAAGCCCTGGCCCGGCCCGAAGTAGGGCGGATGGGACATGGCGATCTTCACGAGTTGTTCCGGGCGGTACTTCTCGTAGCGGTGCTTGAAGAACTCCGGACCGACGAATTTGGCGAACGCTTCCTCGTCATTGCCGTAGTTGAAGATCCCGCTGGAGTGGTTGAGCAGCTGTCTGATGGTGATCTCGGCGCCGTCGTTGCCGTTGCCTTTCACCACCCCGGGCAGCCACTTCTCGACCGTGTCGTCGAGGCTCAGCCGGTGTTCGGCCGAGAGCTGCAGGATCACCGTCGCCGTGAACGCCTTGCTGGCGCTCCCGATGCGGAACCGCTCCTGCGGCAGGCGCTTTCGACCGGTTCGGGTATCGGCCACCCCCGCCGAGCCGAACCAGGACCGGCGGCCGTCACGGACCTCGGCGAGGATGCCGGGAAGACCGCCTTCGGTCACGGCCCGGTCGAGCGCACGCTGGACCTCGGCATGGCCGGGGGCGATGGCCGCCGAGGACGTCTCGGGGGCCGCCATGACGCTCGCCGCCACCGTCGCCATGCCGACGATCACGCGGGCCGTGCGGGTGAGCGAGAAGATCTTTTCCATCGTCACACCTCGTCCCAGGTGACCGGTAGCCGGTGCACGCCGTACACATCGGAGTGGGCGCGCAGCGGCACGTCCTCCGGCGGGATGGCCAGGCGCAGCGTCGGGAAGCGCGTGACCAGCGCCGGGAAGGCGACCCGCATCTCGACGCGGGCCAGTTGCTGACCGAGGCACTGGTGGATGCCGTGGCCGAAGGAGACGTGCCCGCCGACGTTCCGGCGCAGGTCGAGAGTGTCGGGGTCGGCGAACTTCGCCGGGTCGCGGTTGGCGGCCTGGACCGAGACGGCGATCGTGTCACCCGCCTTGATCAGATGACCGTCCAGCTCGACGTCCTCCAGCGCCGTCCGTACCCCGGTGTGGACGATGCTCAGGTAGCGCAGGAGTTCCTCGACGGCCTGGTCGGTCATGCCCGGGTCGGCGCGCAGGGCGGCCAGCTGGCCGGGGTGGGACAGCAGGGCGAAGGTGCCCAGGGCGAGCATGTTGGCGGTGGTGTCGAGACCGGCGCCCAGCAGCAGCGCCCCGATGTTGGCGAGCTCCTCATCGGTGAGGTCGCCGGTGGTCAGGTCGCTGAGCAGGTCGTCGGTGGGTTCGGCGCGCTTGGCGAGTACGAGCTCGCGCAGGGTCTCCTGCAGCGCGGCCAAGGCGCCGTAGCGCTCTTCCAGCGTGGTGTCGTTGTCGTTCACCGTCGCCGCGTGACGCTGGAAGGACTCGCGACCGGCGGAGGGGACGCCGAGCAGCTCGCAGATCATCAGCGCGGGGATGGGTTGCGCGTACGCCGTCACCAGGTCCACCGGCGGGCCGTGCCGTTCCATGGCGTCCAGGAGCTCAGCGGTGATCTGCTCGACGCGCTCGGTGAGCAGGCGCATCCGGCGGACGGTGAACTTCGCCGTGAGCAGGCCGCGGTAACGGGTGTGCTCGGGCGCGTCCATCCCGATGAACATCCCGGGCGGTGCGGGCGGGGGCTGGTCCATGGCGGGCGCTCCGGGCACCGGGGAGCGCAAGAGCTCGTGCCGTGAGCTGAAGCGGGGATCGGCCATCACCGCGCGGACCAGGGCGTGGCCGGTGACCAGCCAGCCCATGTGCCCGTCGGGGAAGGCCAGCCGACTCAGCGGCCGCCGCCGCGCCAGCTCCTCGGGCGGGTCGAAGGGACAGCCTGCGGGACGCGTCATGGAAAGCCCTGCCAGGTCGGTCATCTTTGCTCCTTCAAGTCGCGATAGTACGTCTTCAGAACACGCCAAAAGCTACGTTGCATTTAAGAAAGTGTCAATATATGCGGCCTGGCATTTAGCCGTTTACGCTGGTAAAGGGCGGCAAGAATTGCAATGACTCTGCGCCTGAATGCAACTACCAAGTTGCAATGGAGTGGAGGCGAACGCAATAATGTCCAGCGGATCGAGCCGCAGGAGGCGAAGACAGGTGCCAGGAGGCAGGCTGACCAACCAGGACCGTCGGCAGATCGCCGCGGGACTGGCCGATGGGCTCACCTACGCCGAGATCGCCAGGAGCCTCGGCCGGCCGACGTCGACCATCACGCGGGAGGTCATGCGCAACGGCGGGTCGGACGGCTACCGGGCCGATCAGGCGCATCAGGCGACCGAAGGGCGCGCGCGCCGGCGCCGGACCCCCTCGGCGCCGGCCCCGCCCGCCGCCACCGCCGCATACGGGCGTGACCCCGAAGCGGTGCACGACTTCACCGAACGCGTCACGGCGCTGCTGGCCCAGCAGGGACTCCCACGAATGATCGCCAGAGTGCTGAGCTGCCTGTACGTCACCGACAGCGGCAGCCTCACCGCCGCCGAGCTGGTCCAGCGGCTACGGGTCAGCCCGGCGTCGATCTCCATGGCCGTCGCTTACCTCGAGGAGCAGGGGCTGATCAGGCGCGAGCGCGACGCCCGGCGGCGGCGTGAGCGCTACATCATCGACGACGACGTCTGGTACCAGGCGTTCCTGATGAGCGCGCAGAGAAACCTCATGCTGGCCAACACCGCCTTGGAGGGAGCCGAGATCCTGGGCGCCACCACACCCGCAGGCGCCCGGTCGGAGTACGTGGGCCAGTTCCTCAAGCACACGAGCGAGGACATGGTTCAGTTGGCCGAGCACTGGCGCAAGACGCTCGCGGCGAAGCGCCGCGCCGCGAGCACCTGACGCGGTCCGTTCACTTCCCGGTGGGCTGGGCGCGGACGTGGAGGCGTTCGCCCTGCGGGCCGAAGAGCGACAGCAGCTCGACCGGCTCGGGGCCGGCGTTGCCGAACCAGTGCGGGATACGCGTGTCGAACTCGGCCACTTCGCCGGGCGTCAGGATCACGTCGTGCTCGCCGAGGACCAGGCGCAGCCGCCCGGCCAGGACGTAGAGCCATTCATAGCCCTCGTGTACGCGGGGATCGGGCTCGGTGCCGGGCCAGTTCGGCGGCATGACCTGCTTGAAGGCCTGAAGCCCGCCGGGCCGGCGGGTGAGCGGGATGAAGGTGGAGCCGAAGCGCTGGAACGAGCGCAGCTGCACGCGCGGGTCCCCGGTGGGCGGCGCGTCGACGAGCTCGTCCAGTGTCACCTGATGGGCGCGCGCCAGGGGCAGCAACAGCTCCAGGGTCGGCCGGCGCTGCCCGGACTCCAGCCGCGACAACGTGCTGATCGAGATGCCGGTCGACTCCGACAGCTCGGTCAGGGTGGCTCCGCGCTGCTGGCGCAGGGCCCGCAGCCGTGGCCCGACGGCGTGCAGAACGTCGTCCAGAACCGGCCCGTCATCGTCCATGAAACCCACTTTGCCACAACGGCAAACACCTCAGCCGCCTGACTGCGCGCTCACCAGCATCTGCCCGGCATCCGTACGGTCGTAGAACACCGACCGCCCGGCCCGCCGGCGCCGTACCAGCCGCGAGTCGAGCAGGACCTTGAGATGGCGGCCCACCGAGCCCAGGCCCTGACCGGTCAGCGCGACGAGCTGGGTCGTGCTCTTCGGGGTGTCGAGCAGCATCAGGACGTTGGCCCGCGCGGGCCCGAGCAGCCTGCCCAGCGCCTCGGGCACCGGCGCGCCCCCGGCTTCGGCCAGCGCTCCGGAACACGGGTACACCACCGCGTGCCGGTGCGCCGTGTCCCACGAGATCCAGGTCTGGCTCGGGGTGACGGGGACGAACATCAGCCGCGCCCCCAACAGCTCGCGCGGCGGGTAGTCGTAGGTGTTGATCTGCAGCCGGTTCTCGCCCAGCCAGCGCATCCCGGGGCGCATGTCGTCGAGGGTCGCCGCCCAGCCGCCCTGGCTCAGCCGCGCGGTGCGGGCGATGACGTCGGCCTCGATGACCCGCCGGCGGCGCGGCCAGTAGGGGAGCACGGTTTGCCTCCACACCCACTCCAGCACGTCGGCGGTGCGTTGCGGCAGGTCGGCGCGGTGGAGCCGGGCGGGCAGGGGACCGCCGAGCGACACGGTCAGGTCCGCGCGGGCGGCCTCGGGCGGTGTGTCGCGGATGCGTGCGAGCTCCTGCTCGAAGACGGGCTCGGCGTCGTCGGAGGGCGTGGGGGTGAGGAAGTCGGCGTTCCAGCTGCGGCCCAGGGCGGCCCGGATGAGCAGCGCGGTGATCGGGTCACTGGCCTGCCGGGCGCGGTAGGCGGGCAGGTGGGCGTCGAGCCACGCGCGCTCACCCGGATGCGCGGCCGTGCCCCGCTCCAGGGTCTTCAGGCTCGCGATGGCCTCGGCCAGGGGCGAGACGACGAACCGGCTGCCCGCGAGCGTGTCCGCGTTGACCTGCCACCAGCCCATGGTTTCGCCCCCCTGCGAAACATTAACGCCTCGCCGGGGGAGCCCCCGACACTTTCCGCCATGCGCACCTATCGCGATCTTTTCCGGACGCCGGAGTTCACGCCGCTGTTCCTGACCGCCGCCATGCAGGTGGCCGGCAAAACGGTGAGCGGGCTGGCCCTGGGAACGCTGGTCTACTCGGCGACCGGCTCGCCGCTGCTGTCGGCTCTGGCCATGTTCGGGCCGGCCCTGGTTCAGGTGATCGGGGCGGTCACGCTGCTGTCGGCGGCCGACCGGTTACCGCCGCGGGCCGCGCTGACGGGTCTGGCGCTGGTCTTCGCCCTCGTCACCGCCGCGCAGGCCGTTCCGGGGCTGTCGGTGTGGGCCGTCTTCGCGCTGCTGCTGGGGCAGGGGTTGATCGCCTCGCTGGGCGGGGGAGTGCGCTACGGACTGCTCAACGAGATCCTCACGCGGGAGGGGTACCTGCTCGGCCGCTCGATGTTCAACATGGCCGACGGCGCCGTGCAGATCTGCGGGTACGCGCTCGGCGGCGTGCTCGTGGCCGTCCTGTCGCCGCGCGGCGCGCTCCTGACCGGCGCGGCCCTGTACCTGGTCGCGGCGGCCGTGGCCCGCTTCGGCCTCAGCCGCCGGCCGCCGCGGGCCGCCGGACGGCCGTCGATCACCGACACCTGGCGGGACAACGCCCGGCTGTGGTCGGCCAAGCCGCGCCGTTACGTCTACCTCGCCATGTGGGTGCCCAACGGGTTGATCGTCGGCTGCGAGTCCCTTTTCGTGCCGTACGCGCCCGAGCAGGCGGGACTCCTGTTCGCCTGTGCCGCGCTCGGCATGCTGGCCGGTGACATCGTGGCCGGCCGGTTCGTGCCGCCGCTGTGGAGGGAGCGGCTGCGGGTGCCGCTGTGCCTGCTGCTCGCCCTGCCGTACCTGATCTTCGTCCTGCGCCCGGCGCTGCCCGTCGCGGTGGCGGCGATCGTGCTCGCCTCGGCGGGGTACGCCGCGAGCCTGCTGCTCCAGGAGCGCCTGATGGCGCTGACTCCGGAGGAGCTGAGCGGGCACGCCCTGGGGCTGCACTCCTCGGGGATGGTCACCATGCAGGGCGTGAGTGCCGCGCTCGCGGGTGCCGTCGCGCAGCTGACCTCGCCCGCGACGGCGATAACGGTGCTGGCGGCGGCCTCGGTCGCGGTCACCCTGACGTTGGCCCCCGGCCTGCGGCACCCACGTGACGCCGCCGCCCGGGAAAGCGTCCACGCCTGACCTCAGGCGGTCCCTGCTCGTACGTACGGGCCACGCCCCAGCACACCAGCAACGCCACCCCGAACACCGGCAGCCAGCCCAGCCGGGCCAGCACCCAGCCGAAGCCGTCCGGAGCGGTGTGCAGACCAGGCAGCGCGTCGCTCACGAACAGCCCGGCCACGGTGACCGTGATCAGCGCGGTCTGGTGCCACAGGAAGATCGTCATCGCCGACATGTTCACCAGCGCCACCGCCGCCCAGGCGGCCGGGCGGCGCAGCGCCCGCCGCAGCGGGCCTCGGAGAAGCAGGGCCGCGCCGCACTGGGCGAGGCCGAAGCAGACGGCCGCCAGGGAGGGCGGGTCGAGGTTGGAGACCGGGGCGCCGGGCACCCCGACCATGGCGGCCGGATACCCCGCCCACAGGACGAGCCCGGCCGCGGTGGCCGCGCCGCCGAGCAGCAGCGCCCAGCCCATCCCACGGCCGCTCAGGTCGCCCCGGGCCCAGGCCGCGCCGAGGCAGTACGGCACCAGCCACCCGGCCACCACGTTGACCCAGCCGAGCCAGGCCGGCCCGTCCAGGCAGTAGAGGATCAGGTCGCCGAGCAGGACGGCGGCGAGCGGCCACAGCGGATGCAGCCGGGCCACCAGCGGGGTCAGCGCCGTCAGCGCCGCGAACACCAGCAGGAACCACATCGGCGACAGCACCAGCTTGACCAGCACGCGCACGGTGTCCAGGGCCACCCCGGAGGCCAGCAGCGCGCCCGCGACCACGGCCCACACCACCAGCACGGCCACGACCGGCCGGAACAGCCGGGCCATCCGCCCGCCGAGCCACCGCCCGTACGTGCTGCCGCGAGCGCGGGCGCTCGTGTAACCCTTCGCCCCGACCTGTCCACCCACCAGGAAGAACACCGCCAGGGTCTGGAACACCCAGGAGACGGGGGTGAGCTCGGGCAGGTGCTTGAGCGGGCTGGCGACGCGCACCGTACCGTCGCCGACGACCACGGCGGTCACCAGCCAGTGGCCGAGCACCACCCCGAGGATCGCCAGGGCGCGCAGCGCGTCGACGCCCCGGTCGCGGCCGGCCGGCGTGGACGCCTCGATCCGCTGGATGAGCTGGGAGGATGCCATGACGGCGAAGCTACGGATCGCCCCTTGTGGTCGGCTTCCCCCTGGGGAGTGCACCCTTGGCGTAGCTCCGAAGTAGCAAGTGGGTCAGTCCTCGGCCGGCCCGCCGACTCCGGCTCATAGCCTGACCGGCATGAGCGAGGAAACCGATCTGGTCCAGCGCGGCTACGACGCGCTGTCCTACCACTACCGGGGCGACGAGGACGACGACGGCCCGTACGCGCCGTGGCTCGAAGAGCTCCATTCCCGGCTGCCGCCACGGGCCCGCGTGCTGGATCTCGGCTGCGGCTGCGGGGTTCCCGTCGCCCGCTCGCTGGCCGCGGCCGGGCACGACGTGACGGGCGTCGACCTCAGTGACGTCCAGATCGAGCGGGCCCGGCGTCTCGTGCCCGCCGCCACCTTCGTCCGGGGCGACGCCACGGCCCTCGACCTGCCGGACGCCTCCTTCGACGCGGTCGTGTGCCTGTACGCCCTCATCCACATGCCGCTGGAGCGCCAGCCCGCCCTCATCGGACGCGTCGCCGCCTGGCTGCGGCCCTCGGGCCTGCTCCTGGTCACCACCGGCTGGGAGTCCTGGACCGGTACCGAGGACGGCTGGCTCGGCGGCGCCACGACGATGTGGTGGAGCCACGCGGATGCGGCCACCTACCGGACCTGGCTGCGGGAAGCTGGGCTGGAGGTCACCTCGGAGGCGTTCGTCCCGGAAGGGGACAGCGGGCACGCCGTGTTCTGGGCCCGCAAACCGGCCGGCTGACAAGATTCCGGGCGGGGTGCGGTAATCCGGGAGCGGCCGGAGGGACTACTGGGTGTGGACGATCCTCAAGAACGATTCACCGACCTCTACGACCGGCACTACCGGAGCGTGCTCGGCTACGCGCTGCTGCGCGCCGAGCGTGACGCGGCCGAGGACGTCTCCAGTGAGACGTTCCTCGTCGCCTGGCGGCGGCTGGACGACCTGCCCGAGCCGCCGCTGCCGTGGCTGCTCGGCGTGGCGCGCAACCTGCTGGCCAAGCAGCGCGACTCCCGCCACCGCCGGCAGGCTCTGGTCGACCGGATCACGGCGCTGACCACCTCGCGCGACCATGTCGGCTGGGACGTGGCCGACCACGTCATCGACAGGGAGGGCGCGCTGGCCGCGCTGTCGGCCCTGCCGGAGCAGGACGTGGAGGCGATGGTGTTCGCCACCTGGTACGGCCTGCCGCCCGAGCAGGCGGCCGCCGTCATGGGCTGTTCGGTCCGGACGTACAACGTGCGGCTCCATCGCGCGCGCAAACGGCTCGCCACCGCGCTGCGCCTGGAGCCGGGCGGCACGCGCCCACGTTCAACGCCGACGGCCGGTGGCCGGTTCCAAGAGCACCCAGAAACCTGATCGGAGAATGATATGACCGACCGTTTGTTCGCCCAGCTCAAGCCGATGGAGCTGGACGAGATGACAGAAGAGGCCCACCGGCGGCGCCGCGCGGCCGACCTGGCCGCCGCCTTCCGGACGCCCCGCTCCGCGCACCCGTCCCGACGCCGGATCCGGGCTCCGTTCCTGCTGGTCGCGGGCACGGCCGCGGCCGGAGTGGCCGCGGCAGCCGTGATCGTCGTGACCGGCTCAAGCACCGCGCTCCCGATCGCCACCACGTCTCCCACCACAGCGTCCACCGCGCGGACCGCGATCGCGGTCGAGCCGGTGGACGCCCGCACGTTCCTGCTCGCGGCGGCCGCGACCGCGGTGCGCGAGCCGGCCACCTCCGGCCGCTACTGGTACGTCCGCGAGCGCACCTTCGCGAAGGTGCACGTCGTGCCGGGCGACTACATGACCCAGATCAAGGCCCTGCTGGCAGAGCAGCAGCGAAAGGAGAAAGAGCTCAAGGACAAGCCGGACGAGCTCGCCGCCCTGCGCAAGGAGATCACCGGGAAGATCACCGAGCTCAAGCAATCCGAGCTGCCGTACCTGGCGTTCACCACCGACACACAGGACACCTGGCGCGCGATGAAGCCGGGCGCGGCCAGTCGCTTCGTACGAGACCCGGACGTGAGCGTCACCTTCGGCACCCCGCAGGACGAGGCCGACTGGAAGGCCGCCGGCTCACCCGCCCTGACGGAGAAGAGGCCCCCCACTCGCGACGACAGCAGCGAGCGGATCCTGTCGATCGACAACCCGACTCTGACGATCCAGAACATCGCGCGGCTGCCCACCGACGAGAACGCGTTGCGGCACCGCCTGGACGCCCTGTTCAAGCAGAGCCCCAACAGCGCCCGGCTCGACAGAGGCGGCTACTTGTGGCAGACGGGCGTGGACCTGATGACCGCGCCGATCACGCCCGGCACCCGCTCCGCCCTGTTCAAGGTGCTGGCCGGCCAGGACGGCATCACCTCGCGGGGCCGGGTCACCGACGCGGTGGGGCGCACCGGGGTCGCCCTCTCGACGGCGGGGGACGACGGGGTGGAGTTCCGGATGATCATCAATGAGGACACCGCCGAGCTGCTGCAGTACGAGGTCGTGGAGAAGGGACAGCCGCTCTTGCGGGTGGCGCTGGAGCGGATGGGCTGGGCCGACCGCCTGGGAGACGTCCCGGCCTGACGCGCGAGTGTCGAGGCCCGCACGGGGGCAGATGCGGGCCTCTGACTGCTTGTCAGCTCAGAGTCGGTACGGCGCCGCCCTCGACCCGTTCGACCGTGACGCCGGACATGTGCCTGGCCCATCGGCCGGTGATCTCGCTGAGCCGCGCGGCCTGCGGAGGCGTGTGGCCCAGGCCGATCGCGTAGCGGGCCTGTCGGGGGCCGCGCTCGAACGGGCGCGGCCAGGCGTGTACGTCCGGCATCCCGGCCTCTTCCAGCCAGGTCAGCAAGTCCAGCATGCGTCCTCTGACGCGGCCGAGCGCCGTGTCAAGCTCCTCGGGGCGACCGGGGCGTACGGTCAGCACCGCCCAGGCCGCGTGACGGCGGTGGAGCGGCGGCAGGGCGGGCAACTCCGTGGACCGGCCGCTCTCCGTGAGCTCCCATGCCTGGTAGAGCTCCCGGGTGAGCAGGTCCAGGCCGCCGGAGGTGACGTGGCCGGCGCAGTTGCGTACGGGAGCGCTGGGCGTCATCACCGCCATCACGGGCGTCACGGTCGTCGTGGCTGGGATGAGGGTGACCGGTACGTGCCAGTCCCAGGCGGCCCACGTGCTGAAGAAGTGGCGTAGGAGATCGGTGTCGGATCCGTCCGCGGCATCGAGGACGGTGCGGGCGGCCAGCACCGCCCAAGCCAGACCGGGCAAACCGCCGAACGGGGCCGCGTCCAGGCCCTTCGCCCGAGCCCACGCCTTCACCCGGCGGGCGAGGCGGGCGAAACGCTCGTGTGCGGGGCCCACCGCGGCGCGGATCGCGTCCGCATCGCTGACGGCGCTCAGGGCGATGGCCGCCGCCTCGCCCAGTTCGGTGCGGCGGGACACGAGCTGCGCCGGAGGGAGCTGGCCGGTCGCCACCACGGTCAGGTCGACGTCCAGGCTGGACACTCGCATGCGCAGGCCCGGCACCCGTGCGCCGACCACCTGCCGCAGCCGGACGGCCTCAGGTAGCGCCGCCCGCACCCGCGCCGCCACGTCCATACCGGACGCTTCCAGGTTTGGGAGTGCCGCCACCAGGTCCAAGTCGGCTGCGGGGAGCGCGCAGCCCATACGTCGGGAGCCCGCCACGTGCACGATCCCGGGGCGCAGCGCCTCCGCCAGTCGGCGAGTCACGCGATCGGCCAGGTCGTCCAGACCCGGAACAGGCTCGGCGTCGAGCGCGGACGGGGCGGCGGTGGGCTCGGGTACGAGTAGGGGCGCGGCAGCGGCGGGTCCGGGGTCAGGAGGCTCGGGCGAGGTGGATTCAGGTACCAGCGCGGGCGCGGCGGCAGTGCGCTCGGGGACGGTGGGTTCTGGGAGCCAGCGGAGTTCGCCCGTACCCAGGGTGATCACCGCGCGCGGGCGCATGGGTTCGTCCCCGCGCCGCGACAGCAGCACCACGGCCCCGACGCGGGCGGTCATCGCGTCGAGCCGGATGCCCGCATGGTTGGGCGCCTTCACGCGGCCCAGGGTCAGGTGCGGCGTGAAGCCCTCCGCGCGGCCCACGCAGCGGGGGAAGCGCTGGTGGAGAACCTGGCGCAGGCGGGCCCACGGAGCGGGATCGGCCGCGGCCGGGTCGAGCCAGACGGTCGTGTCCTGGCGGTGCTGGAAGGAGCGGATCCCCTCCAGCCGTACCGCGAACGGCTGGACCTCAGCGGCCGCCGCGGCCAGCAGCGGCGCCGCCGCGTCGAAGGCCGACTCCGGCACGAACCCGAAGAGCAGGTTGACGTGCGGCGGCCACCGGTTCACCTGCGGATCGTGCGTCCGGCGGACCGCCTGGATGGGTGCCCACAGCTCCTCCGGCGGAATCCAGGCCACCGCCGTTCGCGCGGTCGGCGCCATGTCCAGCACCCCGGCGGGCGCACTGCCCGTGACGTCGAGGACGGCCTCCACCCCGTAGTGGTCGGAGACGTACAGCCCACCGGGATCGGGGCTGTCTCCGCGCAGGACGGCCGCGACGGTCCGGGGGCCGCCGCGCACCAGTACGCGGTCCAGCCGGGCGGCCCGCCCGGACAGCGAGGACAGCGCCGCCAGCGGGTTGGCGCGCGGGTCGAAGGTGGGCGTGTGGTCGCCGGGCCCGTACGCCTCCGTCCAGACGTCGCGCAGCCCGAGCATCGACGCGGGGACGTCCGTGCCGTCATTGAAGTCGCCCATCAGGACCAGGTCACCCTCGACCCCCGCCAGTCCTTCGGCGATCAGGGCGAGTTCGGCCCGCCGCCGTGCCGCGCCGTCGGCGGTGTGGTCGCTGGTCAGATGGGTGGTGGCGACGACGAGCGGGCCGGCTGCGGTCTCGGTCGCGAGGGCGGCGACGGCCTTGTGCGGGCCGAGCCGGTGCCAGGCAGCCTCCCCGACGGGCAACCGGCTGAGCAGCAGCAGCCCGCTGTCGGCGACGTCCTCGCCGCCCGGATCGGTGCCGATGGTGTAGCGGGCCCGCACCCACGGGGCGGCCAGCAGGAGCGACAGCAGCGCGGGCTCGACCTCCTGCAGCGCGATGACGTCGGCGTCGGCCGCTTCCAGGGCCGCCAGCAGCATGGGACGACGCCGCGCGGTGTCGATGCGGTCGCTGTCGTAGCGGTCCCACAGGGTGTTCCAGGTCAGGACGCGCACGGCCGCACCTGTGGACGCCCGCGCCGCTTCCTGCCCCGTGCTGGGCCGCCAGCCGGCGGCCGGGTCCCAGGCGTGCGGGGTTCTGGCGCTGAAGACGGGCGCGCGCAGGCGGCGCGGGGCGCGTACCCGGCCCGCGTCGCAGGCGTCGATCCGGTCCAGTCCGGTGGCGCGGTCCCAGATCAGCTCGCCGTCCGCCTCGACGAACAGCACCCGGTGCCACGGAACGTCGCCGCCGGGCACGAAGGTGGGCAGGGGGATGCGCTTGGGGGCGGCGTCCCGCTGGCCGACGCCGAGCACGAAACGCGAGGGGTCGAAGCGGGGGTCCCAACGGACCCGGTGGTAGATCTCCTCGCTGGTACGCATCACGCCTCTTCCTCCTCCAAGGCGCCGTCCACGTCTTCGACGGTCCCGGACGCGCCGACGTACCAGGTGTGATGGGCCTGACCGGGGTACGGCGGGACGTATCGGCGCACCTGATCGTCCAGCACGTGCGGCGGCACCGGATGGGCGCGGCGGGCGTTGCGCCGGTGCAGTTCGTCCGCCTCCACCAGCGCGACCACGTGCGTCGTCAGCGCGGCGCGGCGGCGCGCCACGGTGTGGACCAGGGAACGCTGGTGCTGATTGAGCGAGGTGGCGTCCCATACCACGGTGCCACCGGCCGCCAGGGCGGCGTCGAGGCGGACCAGTCCCTCGCCGAGCACTTCGCGGTTGGCCCGCTGGTTCGCCCGCGAGCCTCTGGCGGCACGCAGATCGTCCAGCGACAGGAACACAGTCCCGTCGACCTCCCGCAGACCGGTCACTTCTGGCAGACCGGCCATCTCCCGCAATGCGGCCGTCTTCGTCAGACCGGCCGCGAACGTGCTCTTGCCACTGCCTGACGGTCCGACCAGATGTACCAGCCGGGGGAATCGCCCCGACCGCCACCGCCAGGTCGCCGCCACGGCCTCCTCAACCGTGGCGACCTTTCCCCTGGCCCAGGCGTCGCGCGCCTCCGCCCAGCAGCGCTCGGCCGCCTCCCCGCCGAGGTCGGCCAATGCCTCGCGCAGACCGGCCCGCAACGGCTCCAGCGGATCGGGCCCGAGCAGCCCGGCGTCCTCGGCGTACAGGGCCGACCATTCGACCTGCTCACGCTCCTGGTCAGCCTCATCGTCCACGCGCGCCGCCGCCACGGCGTGCAGCACGCCCAGGTCGGCGGCCAACGCCATACGCCCCAGCCCGGCTCGCCTCTCCTCATCCGGGTACGGCCGGCCCAGCGCGCCGTGCAGCCCGCTCAGATCCGCGACCCGCCGCGCCAGCCGCATGCCCAGCGGCCTGGCCAGCCGGGCCGCCAAACGCGCTCGCGGTACGGAGTGCAGCGCCGTGGCCAGCAGGCCCGCCAGCCGGGCGTCCCCGCGCCGGCCGATCGCGTCCAGCCGAGCCGACACCTCGGCCACCGCCTCCGGGGCGATGTGCCCTGCTTCGGCTGGGGCGAGGTCCACCGCGGCCAGCAGGGCGTTCACCTCGCAGTCCGCGCCCGAGCGCACCGACCACAGCGCCGCCCTCGGGCCAAGAGTGTTCGGCACGACGGTCGCGTGCATCCAGTGCGTACCGGTCTGGACGTGCCCCCGGCGCACCCACTTGGCCACCCGCCCCGCGAACTCCGCCCGCCCGAATCCCTCGACGGCCCGCACCACGTAGCCCTCTTGCCGCTCCGGGTTCAGCCGCAGCCCCTGCAGCGCCCGCTCGTCGAAGACACCGCGCCACAGCACCGGCGGGACCGGAATCCCCAGGCCGCGCAGGAAGGCGACCGTGCGGTCCCAGTCCAGGCAGCGATCGTCGTCCCAGACCGAGAAGCCGTAGAACCAGCTGTCCAGCTCCTGGTAGGCGATGGAGTGCCGGGCGTACATGTTCTCCCCGCACACCCGCCACCCCGCCGGGATCCGGCCACCGATGCGCCCTTGCAGAGCCTTGACCCACGCTCGGGAGGGATGGTGGGCCGAGTCCAGTGACCGGGCGTGCATCCCGTCCGTATAGAGGGTGGTGTTCTCGCCGTCGAGCTTCTCCGTGACCACGACCTCGCGCCCGCGCAGCCCGGACAGATCTCCCGCGCGGACGTCGTCCGGCGTCACCCCGGGCGACCAGGGCAGGTGAGGGGTGCGCGGATAGTGCACGCGCATGATCCCTCCCCCTTCCGGCTGAGGTCACAGTACAAGCGGCAAGAAAACGCCTCCATCGAATAAACGCCCACCGACCATTGCAGAATTCTTGACAACTATATTTTTCGGTGGGAGGCTGAGGACACCGCAGACAAGGAGCACAGCGATGAGAAAGATCGTGGCGGGCCTGTTCATCTCCCTGGACGGCGTCGTGGAGTCCCCCGAGAAGTGGCACTTTCCCTACTTCAACGATGAGATGGGGGAGATCGTCGGCTCGCAGATGGAACAGGCCGACGTCATGCTGCTCGGACGGCGGACCTACCAGGAGTTCGCCGCCCACTGGCCGCAGCAGGACCCGGCCGACAACCCGTTCGCCGACCGCATGAACAACACCCCCAAATACGTCGTGACCAACACCCTCGACACCGCCGAGTGGCAGAACACGACGATCATCAAGGGTGACGTCGTGGCCGGTCTGACCAAGCTCAAGGAGCGGCCCGGCAAGGACATCGGCATCACCGGCAGCGCCGCCCTGGTCCGGTCGCTGCTGGCCGACGGCCTGCTCGACGAGCTGCGCCTGCTGGTCCACCCGATCGTGGTCGGCTCCGGCAAGCGCCTGTTCGAGGAGGGCACCGGGCAGATCCCGCTCCAGCTGGCCGACTCCCGGACGCTCAGCACCGGCGTCCTCTCCCTCACCTACGGCAGGGCGTGACATGGCTACCAAGACCGTCGCCGACAAGCTGCTCGTCAAGCCGCGGACCGCCGTCTGGATCTCCGACGACGAGCACCGCCCGCTCGTCGAGCCACTGCCCGAGGGCGCGCGGCACGTCGACGACCTGGGCGAGGCGGGCGTGGCGGTGCTGTTCGCCGCCGACGCCGCCACGGTCCGTCGGCTCCTCGACGAGCACCGCGATCGGCTGGGCCGGCCCGCGGCCCTGTGGGTGGCCTACCCGAAGGGCAACAAGGCCGACATCAACCGCGACACACTCTGGCCCATCGTCGCCGAGTACGACCTGCGGCCGAACGGGCAGGTGGCCGTGGACGAGGTCTGGTCGGCGCTGCGCTTCCGTCCGCTCAAGGAAGGCGAGCCACCTTTCACTGGTGGCCGGTAACCCCGTGAGGCCAGGCGGCGCCGTCTCCGGTCCACTCGGGGGTGCCGGTCCACTCGGGAGTTCCGGTCGGCTCAGAGGCGCCGGTCGGCGCGGGGGGCAGGCGCATCAGCAGGCCGTCGCAGCGGCAGGGCGAGCCGCACCGGTGGCAGTGACAGTCGCCCACCACCGAGGCCTGTTCCCAGTATCGGCGGACGGTGGTCACCGGCTCCCAGCCGGCCGCCTTCAGCACCCCGTCGGCGCGCCCGGGCCGGTCGCGTAGCCACACCATCGCGTACGCCTCGGTGCACCGCTCCCTCAGCCAGGCCGTGCGCTGGACGGCGAGGGCGGTGCCGAGGCCACGACGGCGCACCGACGGCACCACGGCCATGGTGCTCAGGATGCCGACCCGGCGGCCGTCTGCGGACGGCGGCGCGGGGGAGAGGATCCCCGGCGGCATCGGAGCGGTGAACGCGCGATATTCCTCGTCGTCGATCACCTGGGCCAGGGCCGCTCCCACCGGCGTCATCGACCCCTGCGGGAAGGCCGCCAGGAACTGCACCCTCTCGTCGTCGCGCATGTGCCGAAGGAGCCGGTCGACGGTGAGCACGCCGTGGCCGAGAGCGGCGTTGACGACGGCGGCGGCCGCCGCGACCCCCCGCTCGTCCCCGAGATGAAGCCGGGCGATGAACCAGCCGGGCGGCGTGATGGGCGAATGCATGCGAGTCACGGTCCTCGTTATATCTGGGTACCGTTCTCGAATTCAGGTGAACGAAATTCACGTATCTCCAGCTTAGTACTATGATCGGAGTGGTTTGAATTCCGATCCAGGAGATACGCATGCGGCAGAACCCGGCACGACGGGCGGCGCTCCTTGACGCCGCCATCGAGGTACTGGCCCGCGAGGGGGCGCGCGGGCTGACCTTCCGTGCCGTCGACGTCGAGGCGCGGGTACCCAACGGCACGGCCTCCAACTACTTCGACAACCGCGACGACCTGCTCACCCAGGTCGGTCACCGCTTCTACGAACGGCTGGAGCCCGAGGCCACGATGGTGGCCGCCGCGCTGGAGGGACCACGCGACCGCGACCGGGTCACCGAGCTCATGCACGACCTGGTGGACCGGATCAGCCAGTTCCGCTCCGGCTACCTGGCCCTGCTCGAACTCCGCCTGGAGGCCACTCGCCGCCCCGAGCTGCGCCGCCTGCTCACCGAACGCATCCGCGCCGACGTCGACGCCAACATCACCGCCCACACGGAGTCCGGCCTGCCCGGCGACGCGACCACCGTGGTCCTGCTCTACCTGGCCCTGAACTGGCTGATCCTCGAACGGCTCACGCTGCCCGACGTCTTTCCCGAGGACCAGATCCACGACCTGGTCACCGACGTGGTCGAACGCGTCCTGCCCGACCCCGGACGTTAGCCGCTGGTTCCAGGCCCGGACGGCGCGTCAGCCGAGCCGAGGTCCGTGGACGTCAGCCGAGCCAGTGTCCGTCGCGCATGAGGTCGCGGCCCTCCAGCTCGTCGGCCTCGCGCCAGGCCTGCAGCCGCTGGGGCTGGATCCGGAAATAGAGGTAGGGGCTGCTGAGCCGGCGCGGGTCGAAGCCGGTCTTGGCGGCGAAGGCGTCACCGAGCTGGTCGGAGAGCTCGCCGGCCGGGACCGTCTGGACGCTTCCCTCGATGAGGACCACATCGCGGGTCGGGCCGATGCCGAGGCGGACCTTGCCGGTGGCCTGAAGGTTGCGGGCGGTGGGGCTGGCGGCCGGAGTGGAGATGAGCAGGGTGGCACCGTCCCAGAGGAAGGACAGCGGCACCATGTAGGGCGTCCCGCCTTCGCCATCGGCCGTGGCCACCCAGGCGTCGACGTCCTGGGCGAGGCGGTCGAGGGTGTCCTGCTTGCGCTGGTGCAGGGTACGGGGCGAGTCGCTCATCGGAAGTTGGGTCCCTTCATGCTCCAGATCGATGCTTGACCCTACAGAACGACCGGACCGCCGTAGTGCCCGCAGGCCCGCCCACCGGGGATCCTGGCAGACTGAGACCGGCCGCCATCCCGCCATCCCGAGGAGGACCGGTGCGTTACGTGCTGATGTTGTGCAGCGACGTGTCCGACGAGACCGTCGCCGGGCAGGATCCGGAC
Source organism: Nonomuraea sp. NPDC049750 (assembly GCF_040659625.1). Lineage (NCBI taxonomy): Bacteria > Bacillati > Actinomycetota > Actinomycetes > Streptosporangiales > Streptosporangiaceae > Nonomuraea > Nonomuraea sp. NPDC049750. The sequence continues at coordinate 184,807 of NZ_JBFANB010000020.1, read as the reverse complement.
ATGGTCGGCTGCGGCGGCTGGACCGAGGACATGGAGCGCCGCGGGATCCTGCGCGGCGCGGTGGGCCTGCGGCCCAGCAGCGACGCGACGACGTTGCGCGTACGCCGTGATGAGGTGTTGCTGACCGACGGCCCGTTCGCCGAGACGAAGGACCAGATCGGCGGGTTCAGTGTGATCGACTGCGCCGACCTCGACGAGGCCATCGAGCTGGCCGCCGCCCACCCGTGGGCGCGCGTGGGACAGATCGAGATCCGGCCGGTCTGGCAACCGTGACAGGCACAGATCGCGACCAGGCCGATCCGGCGACCGCGACGGGCACAGATCGCGACCAGGCCATTCTGGCGACCGTGACCGACCAGGTCACCGGCGCGGTCGCGACCGCGTTCCGGCAGGAGTGGGGGCAGGTCGTCGCCACGCTCATCCGGATGACCGGCGACTGGGACCTGGCCGAGGAGTGCGCGCAGGACGCCTTCGCCGCGGCGCTCGAACGGTGGCCGCGTGACGGAGTGCCGCGGCGGCCGGGCGCGTGGCTGACCACGACGGCCCGCAACCGCGCGCTCGACCGGCTGCGCCGCGACGCCGTCGGGGCCGAGAAGCTGCGGCAGCTGGCCCTGCTCGACACCCAGGACGGTGAGGGGGATGGCGACGAGAGCGGGGTGGGTGATGACCGGCTGCGGTTGATGTTCACCTGCTGCCATCCCGCGCTCGCTCTGGAGGCGCAGGTGGCGCTGACCCTGCGTACGCTGGCGGGGCTGACGACGGCCGAGATCGCGCGGGCGTTCCTGGTCACGGAGCAGACGATGTCCAGGCGCCTGGTCAGGGCCAAGTCGAAGATCCGCAACGCGGGCATCCCCTACCGGGTGCCACCCGCCCACCTGCTGCCCGAGCGTACGACGGCCGTGCTGGGCGTGGTGTACCTGCTGTTCAACGAGGGATATTCGGCCAGCGCGGGCGCCGATCTGGTGCGGCGCAATCTGTGCGGCGAGGCGATCCGCCTGGCCAGGGTGCTGGCGCGGCTGATGCCCGGGGAGCCGGAGATAGGCGGGCTGCTGGCGCTGATGCTGCTGCACGACGCCCGGCGGGCCACCCGGGTGGACGCCGCCGGTGTGCTGGTGACCCTCGAACACCAGGACCGCGGCCGCTGGGACACCGGCGAGATCGCGGAGGGCGCCGAGATCCTGGAGCGGGCGCTGCTCGAAGGCCGTCCCGGTGCTTACCAGGTGCAGGCGGCCATCGCGGCCTGCCACGCCACCGCGGCCAAGGCCGCCGACACCGACTGGGCGCAGATCGTCGCCCTGTACGACCGGCTCGCCCAACTTGTCCCCTCACCGGTGGTACGCCTAAACCGGGCGGTGGCCGTGGGCATGGCCGATGGCCCCCTGGCCGGGCTGGCGCTGGTGGACGGTTTGGCGGAGTCGGGCGAGCTGGACGGCTACCACCTGCTGCCGGCGACGCGCGCCGACCTGCTGCGACGTCTGGGACGCGACGGCGAGGCGGCCGATGCCTACCGGCAGGCGCTCGACCTGGCCGCCAACGACTCCGAACGCCGCTACCTGGCCGGACGGCTGGCCGAGGTCAGCTGAGGGGAGGCGGGTGTCGGTTCCGGCTTGTCCCGTTCGTCGGTGAGGCGAGATGGCCGGCAAGGGAAAGAAGGAATCTCATGCACACCGTGCTCTCAGCCGACGGCACCCGCATCGCGTACGAGCGGTCGGGCAGTGGCCCGGCGCTCGTCCATGTGACCGGCGCGCTCTGCGACCGCTCGACGGGTGCGCCGCTGGCCGCGCTGCTGGCGCCGTACTTCACCGTCTTCGCCTATGACCGGCGCGGGCGGGGAGACAGTGGCGACATGGGGCCGTACCAGGTCGACCGCGAGGTGGAGGACCTGGCAGCGGTCATCGCCGAGGCCGGTGGGGAGGGGGCGGTGTACGGCATGTCCTCGGGGGCGGCGCTGGCGCTGCGGGCGGCCGCCCAGGGAGTGGCGATCACCAGGCTGGCGCTGTTCGAGCCGCCCTACAGTCCCGACGACGCGGACCGGCTGGCGCGGGCCCGCACCTACGAGACCGAGCTGACCGAGTTGCTGAACGCGGGGCGGCATGGGGACGCGGTCGCGCTGTTCATGACCACGGTGGGGCTGCCGGCGGAGCTGATCGGCCAGATGCGGGGGGCGCCGATGTGGCCCGCGCTGGAGGCACTGGCGCCCACCCTCGCCTACGACGCGGCCGTCATGGGCAACGGCTCCACAGGCGGCGCGTTGCCCGTGGAGCTGGCGGCCAAGGTGGGCGTGCCCGTCCTGGTGACCGACGGCGGGGCCAGTCCGGTGTGGATGCGCGACATGGCGCGGCGCCTGGCCGCCGCGCTTCCGGAGGGGCGGCACCGCACGCTGGAGGGTCAGACGCACGATGTGGATCCGCAGGTGCTCGCCCCGGTGCTGCGGGAGTTCCTCAGCGATGCCACCTGACGGCCGCCCGTCGGGCAGCAGGCGCGTCGGCGCGTGGGTAGCAGGCAGGTCGGCGCGTCGACCTCGACAGGACTCATCGTGGCAGGGCTGAGCATCGATCCAGTACCGGCCCACCATATGATCGCCTGATGCTCAAGGACCTGCCGGGCGGGATGGCCCGATGATCACTGCCAGGGAGCTCAACCGGGCCACGCTGGCCAGGCAGCTGCTGCTCCAGCGGCACACGATGCCGGCACTACAGGCGGTGGAGCACCTGGTCGGCCTGCAGGCGCAGGCGCCGTTCCCGCCGTACTTCGGGCTCTGGTCGCGCCTTGCGGGGTTCCGGCCGGAGGAGCTGGCGGGGCTGCTGACCGGGCGTGAGGCGGTGCGGATCGTGCTCATGCGCGGCACCGTCCACCTGGTCAGCGCCGCCGACTGCTTGACGTTACGGCCGCTGACGCAGCCGCTGCTCGCCAAATACCTGAACAGCGCGTACGGCCGGCAGCTGGCGAGCCTGGACCTGGCGGCGGTCGTCGAGGCGGGCCGCGAGGCGCTGACCGGCGCACCCCTGACCGCGGCCAAGCTCGGAACGCTGCTGGCCGGGCACTTCCCCGGCACGAACGCCGCCGACCTGGCGCACGTCATGCGCATGCTGGCGCCGCTGGTCCAGGTACCGCCCAGGGCGGTGTGGGGCAAGGCCGGGCAGACCGCGTACGCGACGGCCGAAGCGTGGCTGGGCCGTGAGCTGCACCCCGCCCCGTCGCTGGAGGATCTGGTGGTGCGCTATCTGGCCGCGTTCGGGCCCGCGACCGTGGCCGACGTACAGGCGTGGTCGGGGCTGACCGGGCTGCGCGAGGTGGTCGAACGGCTGCGTCCACGGCTGGTCGAGCTGGACAAGGGGCTGTTCGACCTGCCGGACGCGCCCCGGCCGGGCCCGGAGGTGGAGGCGCCGGTGCGGCTGCTGGCGCCGTTCGACAACGTGCTGCTCAGCCATGCCGACCGCACGCGGATCATCTCCGACGAATACCGCAAGCGCGTCATCACCATCAACGGGCAGGTGCTCGGGACGGTCCTCGTCGACGGGTTCGTGCGAGGGGTGTGGAAGCGGGACAAGCGGGTGGTGAGCGTCGAGATGTTCGCGCCGGTCTCGCCGGGACAGGCCCAGGAGATCCGGGAGGAGGCGGCCAGGCTGCTCTCCTTCGCCGAACCGGGCCAGGCCGGCGAGGTCAGAGGGATCTGATGGCGGTTTTCCGCAAGGGATGGTGAGGGTTTCCGCGATGTGCCGCGGCGGGCGTGGTCCCTAGCGTTGACGGGTGCTCTTGAACACTCTCGCGGCGCTCTACCTGGCCGTACTTCCCATACTTCCCGCCCCGCCAACCCCCGCCTCGATCGACGGGTTCATCGCCCAATATCGTGAAGCGACCGGATTGCCGGGTGTAGCGGTGGTGGTCACCAAGGGGACGCAGGTCGTCCATGCCGCGGGCTATGGCCGGACCGCTACAGGCGAGCCCGTGACCGCCGACACCCCCATGGCGCTCGCGTCGCTCAGCAAGTCCTTCACCTCGCTGGCCGTCCTGCAACTGGTGGAGAAAGGCCGGGTCGAGCTCGACAAGCCGGTTCGCGGTTACCTGCCCGAGTTCCAGATGGCCGATCCCCGGGCGGCCGACATCACGGTGCGCCAGCTGCTCAACCAGACGTCGGGCATGGCCGACTCGGCCTTCCACGAGAAGAGCCTGCCCCAGCCCGACACGCTCCAGGGTTCGGTGCGCCGGCTCAAAGACGCGCGGCTCGCCTCGAAGCCGGGCACCGCCTACAGCTACCACAACACCAACTACCAGGTCGCCGCCCGGCTGGTCGAGGTGGTGAGCGGCGAGCCGTTCGCGGGCTACCTCAAGAAGCACGTGTTCACGCCGCTCGGCATGCGCGACAGCAGCACGATCGACACCGATCGGGACCTGCCGGGCAGCGCCCGGGGTCACCTCTATCTCCTCGGCCAGGCGGTCGCCGTGCCGGAGCCGCGCGGGTTCGGCAACGGCTCCGGCGGCGTGCTCAGCAGCGCCAACGACATGGCCCGCTGGCTGATCGCCCAGAACGGCGACGGCGGCATCCTGTCTCCCGCGAGTATCAAGGAGATGCGCACGCCCTCGGCTCAGAACCCGGACTACGCCCTCGGCTGGGAGCTCGACCGGACCGCGGGCGGCACTCCCGTCGTACGCCACGGCGGCGACCTGTTCACCTCCACCGCCCAGCAACTGCTGATGCCCGGCTCCGGTTACGGCGTGGCGGTCATGGCCAACACCGGCATGGCCTTCGCCGACAGCGCCGCGCTCATGGACGGCCTGGTCGCCCTGATCGAGGGCCGGCGGCCGGAGGCGCCCTCCTCTCCCTTCCTGGCCACCGACCTGGTGTTCACGCTGCTGACGCTGGTGACCGTCGCGCTGGCGGTGCGCGGCGTAGCCCGCTCCCGGCGCTGGGCCGCCCGCCGGACGGGCTGGCAGCGATGGCGGCTGCTGCCGTACTTGCTCCCGCTCCTCCTGTGTACGGCCATCGCCCCGGTCTTCCGGGTGCTCGCCCGAGGCAGCGACATTTCCTGGATCCAGGTGGTCTACCTCTACCCGACGTTCATGATCTGGCTGGTGACGGCCGCGGCGGCGGGGACGGCGCTGGTGGCCGCGCGCCTCTGGAGGGGCGCGACCAAGTAGACCGAGCTGTCGCACCGGGTCCAGTTCACCGTCGTCAACCTGTCGATCCTGAAGAACGGCCACGCCAAGGCGATCCGCTTCTCCACACTCATGCGCCTGTGCGACGCGCTCGACTGCCGGCCGGGCGAACTGATCACCTACGAGCGGTCGTAGCCCGGCCCTGCCGCGGAGCCGGACTCAGTTGCCCACGCCGAGGTGGGACATGAACGCCGACGGGTATCGGTCGCCGCGCGCCGCGCCCAGCGGCACCGCCTTCTCGATCTCGGCGAGTTCGTCCGCGGTGAGGTTCACCTCCATCGCGGGCAGCGCCTCGGCCAGCCGCTCGCGGGTACGGGCGCCGACCAGCGGCACGATGTCCTCGCCCTGCGCGGCCACCCAGGCGATGGCCAGCTGGGCGACGGTGCGGCCCTTCGCCTCGGCGACCCGGCGCAGGGCCTCCACGAGGAGGAGGTTGTGTTCCACGTTCCCGCTGGAGAAGCGCGGGTTGAAGCCGCGGCTGTCGCCGGGGCCGGCGGTGTGGCCGGCCGTCCAGTGCCCGGAGATGAGGCCGCGGGCGAGGATGCCGTACGCGGTCAGGCCGATGCCGAGCTCCCGCAGTGTGGGCAGCACGTCCGCCTCCACCGCGCGGGAGATCAGCGAGTACTCGATCTGCAGGTCGGCGATCGGGTGCACGGCGTGCGCCCGGCGGATCGTCGCCGCGTCGACCTCTGAGAGCCCGATGTGGCGCACGTATCCGGCGTCGATCATCTCCTTGATCGCGCCTACCGTCTCCTCGATCGGCACCGCCGGGTCCAGCCGGGCCGGACGGTAGATGTCGATGTGGTCGGTGCCCAGCCGGGTCAGCGAGTAGGCCAGGAAGTTCTTCACCGCCTCGGGACGGCAGTCATGCCCGCCGAACTCCGAGCCCGGCCCCCGCAGCATGCCGAACTTGACGCTCAGCGCGTAGCTGTCGCGATCCCGGCCGCGCAGCGCCTCGGCCAGTAGCGACTCGTTGTGGCCCATGGCGTAGAAGTCGGCGGTGTCGATCAGTGTGACGCCGCTGTCCAGCGCGGCGTGCACGGTGGCGATGCTCTCCGCGCGGTCGGACGTGCCGTAGGCGCCCGACATGCCCAGCCCGCCCAGGCCCAGCGCGGAAACGGCCGGTCCGGTGCGGCCCAGGGTTCGCATCTGCATGACGTACTCCCTTGTCGTCGAGGTCGTCCTTTACGTCGGCCCCAACCTTGGCCTCAGACCAGGACGGGCGGGAGCGGAGCGTTCATCGTGGGAGAGCCGCTCCCTGGCTCGGCTCGCCCGCCGTGAGAGACCATGAGGTCATGCAACGTGAGCAGCTCGCCGACTTCCTGCGCCGCCGCCGCGAGGCGATCCGCCCGGCCGAGGTGGGTCTCGCCGACGGCCCTCGCCGCCGCACCGTCGGCCTGCGCCGGGAGGAGGTGGCGATGCTCGCCGGCATGTCGGTGGACTATGTCGTACGCCTTGAGCAGGGCCGCAGCAGTCAGCCCTCGAGCCAGCTGCTCGGCGCGCTGGCCCGGGCGTTGCGCTTGTCCGACGACGAGCGCGACCACCTGTTCCACCTGGCCGGCCACCGGCCCCCGCCCGCCGACGGGGTGGCCCGCCTGGCCCGCGCCGGGCTGATGCGCATGCTCGACCTGCTCGGCGACACCCCGGCCCTGGTGCTGTCGGACCTGGGCGAGGTCCTTGCCCAGAACCGGGCGGACGTCCTGCTGATGGGCGAGCACACCGGCTTCTCCGGCGACCGGCGCTACGTCGCATACCGCTGGTTCACCGAGTCCGCCGCGCGCGCCGTTTGCCCGCCCGAGGAGCAGGAGCATCACTCCCGCCAGCTCGTGGCCGACCTGCGCGCGACCGCCGGCCGCCGCTCCGGCGATCCCACGGTCGCCGGGCTCCTCGACCGTTTGCGGGCCGCGAGCGCCGACTTCCGGCGGCTCTGGGCCGAACACGAGGTGGCGGTCCGGCGCGCCGACCGCAAGACCATGCTGCACCCGAGGGTGGGCCGCCTGGTGATGGACTGCGAGACCCTGGTCACTCCCGATCAGGGGCAGGAGCTGCTGGTGCTCACCCCGGCGGACGCCGAGACCGGCGAACGGCTGGAGCTGCTGCGAGTGCTCGGTATCGAAGAGTTCCCCACGAGGGCAACGGGCACGCCCGCACGGTGAGGTGGCCGCGCCATGGCGATGCGGCTCTCGACTTCACACCCCCGCCACCCGCTCACCGTGTCTCTGGCGCAGGGCTATTGAGGCCGGACATTGTGGTTGCGGGCGAACAGATTGCCGGGGTCGTACTGACGCTTGACCGCCGCGAGCCGCTCGTAGGTCCGCGTCGGATAGATCGCGGCGACATCCTCCTCGGTGGCAGCGGTGAGGAAGTTGGCGTAGGCGCCGTTGACGTGAGGTGCGAGTCTCGCCCAAACCGCGTCTAGAGCAGGACGCGCGGCCTCGATGACCGGCTGCGGCCCCAGGATGGTGGTCACGACCATCAACTCCGCCTGACGATGCGCGTAGGCGGTGGCATCGTCGGGGACTCGGGACACCGCACCGCCGACGCTGCGAACGGCGATGAACGGCGACCCCTGCGCCGCCCCGACCTCGACGAGCATCCGAAGGACCTCGGGCACCGACGCCTGGTCGACGAACGCGTTTCGGGTCACCAGCTGGATGCCCGGCGGCGGCGTGGCGCCGTCCACGAGCGCGTCCGCGTACGGTCTCAACGCGACATCGTCGCCGATGACCGTGCCGAGCCGCCGGATCGGGTCGATGGCCCGCGCCGCGAGCTCCGGGTCATCGCCGTCGAAGGCGAGGCGGATCTCGAGCGGCGCTTCGGGCCCGCCCGCGAAGGGATTGGCGAACTCCGCCACGGAGGTGAGCTCTTCGGGGGCGGTGCGCAGGTGCTCCGCCCAGCCCTGGAGCACGGTGGCCGCCTCCGACGCCGGGAAGCTGATCTTGCCGTAGAAGATGTCCGTCGTCGGGTGGGCCGCGAACTCGAAGGCGGTCACGATCCCGAAATTGCCGCCGCCACCGCGAATCGCCCAGAACAGCTCCGGGTTCTCCTCCTCGCTCGCCTGGACGATCTGTCCGCCGGCCGTGACGACCTCGGCGGTGACCAGGTTGTCCAGCGCGAGGCCGTACTTCCTGACCTTCCAGCCGATGCCACCGCTCAGCGTCAGCCCACCGACGCCGACGCCCTTGGTGTCGCCCGAGGAGATCGCCAGGCCGTGCGGGGCCAGGGCGGCCACGACCTGACCCCAGGTGGCGCCGCCGCCGATCCGTACGAGGTGCCGTTCCTTGTCGATGACCTCGACGTCCGCGAGCTTGCCGAGGTCGATCACGACGCCGTCGTCGAGGGTGCCGAAGCCCGCGAAGCTGTGGCCGCCGCCTCGTACGGACAGCGAAAGCCCCGCGCCGGCGGCGAATCTGACACCCGCTTGGACGTCCTCGACGCTCTCGGGCCGCAGAACGTAGGCCGGGCTGCCGGAGGCCAATATCGAGCGGCTGGCCGATGGGTACTCGGCCGCGCCCGGTTCGATGATGTCGCCGCCGAAGTCACGGCGAAGGGTTTCAAGACTCATGACATTCCTTCAGAGATAGTCGCCCCCGGAAGGGGGCGGTGGCCGGCCCGGGTGGAGGGGATCCCGGGCCGGCGGGGATCGGTCTGCCGGTCAGTTCGCCATGCCGTCGAACATGCCGGGCTGGTAGGAGCCCCCCGGGTTGCGCACGATCACGTTGAGCCGGTTGTTGGCGTTGATCATGGCGATCAGGGAGACCAGCGCGACGATCTGGTCGTCGTCGTAGTGCTTGCGCACCTGGGCCCAGGTGTCGTCGGACACGCCGTGGTGGGCGTCGGCGAGCCGGGTACCCTCCTCGGTGAGCGCCAGCGCGGCCTGCTCGGCCTCGGTGAACACGGTGGACTCGCGCCAGGCGGCGACCAGGTGGAGCCGGACCGCGCTCTCCCCGGCGGCCGTGGCGTCCTTGGTGTGGTAGTCGACGCAGAAACCGCAGCCGTTGATCTGGCTGGCGCGCAGCATCACCAGGTCCTGGGTGGTCTGGGGGAGCGGCGACTGCTGGATCGCCAGGGCGACGTTGTAGATCCGCTTGGCGATCTTGGCGCCGAGCTCGTTGGCCATCAGATCCATACGCTGTTCCATGATGTGGTCCTCATTCGTGGTGGCGCGGGCCGCGTCGATCGTTGGCGCGGCGTCCTGGCGAACAAGAGATCCCGGCGACCCGATCCTTGTGACAGCGCGGCGATGTGACGTGCATCACCGATCCCGGGTGTCACAAAGCGGTGGGGACCGGGATCTCATGCGTGGCACGGTCGAGAACGAACAGGCAGGAACCAGCGATGAGCGAACGCAACGAGAAACCGGCGGACACGGCAGGGCCCCTCGCTCGTGACAGCCACGTGGACCCCGCCACCGAGGCGTTCCTCACCCACCGCAACCTGCTCTTCACGGTCGCCTACGAGATGCTAGGTTCGGCCGCCGACGCCGAGGACGTCCTGCAGGAGACGTGGCTGCTGTGGGCGGGCGTCGACCTCGGCACGGTACGGGAACAGCGCGCCTACCTGGTCCGGATCACCACCCGGCAGGCGCTGAAACGGCTGCGTACGCTCGGCCGCCGCAAGGAGTCCTACGTCGGCCCCTGGCTGCCCGAGCCGCTGCTGACCGCGCCCGACGTCGCCGAGGACGTCGAACTGGCCGACAGCGTCTCGACGGCGATGCTGCTGGTGCTGGAGACGCTTCAGCCGACCGAGCGGGCGGTGTTCGTCCTGCGCGAGGTGTTCGATCTGGACTACGACGAGATCGCCGACGCCGTCGGCAAGAGCCCGGCCGCGGTACGCCAGATCGCCCACCGGGCACGGGGACACGTCGCCGCACGCCGGCCACGCGACATCGTCTCCCCGACCGAGACCCGAGCCGCGATCAAGGCGTTCCAGAGGGCGATCGAAACGGGCGATCTGCAGCGCCTGCTCGACATCCTCGCGCCGGACGTCGTCCTGCTGACAGATGGCGGCGGACTCAGGCAGGCCGCGCTGGCGCCCGTCGTGGGGGCCGGCCAGGTGGCCCACGTGCTGGGCAACCTCACCCCTGTGGCGTTGCTGCAGCCGGCCCAGGTCAACGGCCACCCGGCACTGATCGTCCGGCTCGACGGCGTGATCGACACCGTCGTGACGGTACGCGTCGACGGCGGCCTCATCACCGGGCTCTACGCCGTGCGCAATCCCGAGAAGCTGTCGCACATGGAGTGGGAGACCACGGTGAGCCGCTGAGCCGGTCGTACTCAGACCATCCATAATGAGACATTCACATCTCATAATGAGTCGCGCGCGACTGATAACTGTGGACCATGGCGAGTAAGTGTTAGCCAACTAGCAATTACGTCGCGGCACACGGATGTGAACGGAGGACGGGGGAGCGGGCCCGCGAGGGCACCGCACCCCTGACGATCTATTCGAGCGATCTGGTTGACCGAGTTCGGGGCTCCGTCGGTGCTGGTCGCCGGTGAGGCCCCTGATCCGGAGCGCCCGGCGACGGTCAGGTTCTGGTGGAGGTCGAAGCGGCGAGCGTGCTGTTCGCGGAGACGCAGGTGCGGGCCGGACGCCCGCCGGTCTCCGGCTTCCGCAGCAGCTCGCCGCGGTCCATCCGGCGGCGGGCGGCATTGCCAGCGCCGACCTCGTCATCCAGGCCACGATGACCGAGGTGAGCCCGCTCGCCACAGTCATCGCCAGGTACGCGACGATGTGCAGCGGGGCCGACCGCCAGATCAGCGCGGCCATCCGGGACGCGGTGCTCACACCAATGCCGGCAGGCGGGAGAAGTCCGGCGCCGCCGCGATCACCTGGCCGTCAGCGACCACGCAAGCCGCGGGGAACGCGCTCACCCCGAATGCTTTGCACACCGGTCCATCGGCCGGATCCCGTACCACCCTTGCACGGAACGTGTATCTCGGTAGATCATTTAGGCCGTCACCGTCAACTCAGACCCCAACGCGACGGAGCGGTCGCTCGCCTCGGTCTTCGGCCTGCCCTGCACCGGCTCCCAGCCCAGCTGGGTGATATGCCAATGCACCCCGGCGGTCCGGCGGACAGGTCGACGTCCTTCCAGCGCAGCCCGACTGGCTCGCCCCGGCGCAGCCCGCGCAGCCGATAGAGAGCGGACAGCCGGTGCGTGGAATCTTGGTCGTGCGCACCCCGCGAATCGCTGAAGCCCGTCGCCGACGCACGGCGAGTGGACCCGCCGCCTCAGCGGTGAGTCTCGCCGGCGACCGTACGGTCACAAGTCGACCTCGATGAACAGGGTCAGGTCGCTGTCGACGGTGATGCGGCAGTCCGGGCCGAAAGAGGACGAGGACTCCCGCTCCTCGAATACCGCCGGTCCCTGGATCTGTGTGCCGGGCCGCAATGCGTACCGGTCCCACACCACAGCGTCCAGTGGGCCGTGCCCGGGGAAGTTCACCAGGCGTGTGCCGCGGATCGGTTCATCGGCGGTCGGTGCCGTGTGCAGGGGCACCTCGGGGGTGGGCAGCCGCATCGACAGCCGCCAATTCACGACCTCGACCTGTCCTGGGAGACTGCGCCCGAACACGTCCCGATACGCCGTCTCGAACGCCGTCCGGATGGCCTCCACCTGTGCCGGGCCGAGCTCGCCCGAGGGCAGCTCGACCTCGATCTCGGATCCCTGACCGAGGTATCGCATGTCGGCGGTGCGCCGGAGCCGCACCTCCGCCCGGTCCTGTGGCCGCAGAACCTCCTTGGCGTGACTGGTCATCTCGTCGTAGAGGGCCGCCACCCCGTCCCAGTCGACCTCTGTCAAGGGTGAGGGCAGGCTGCGCACCTCGTCCACGGCCGGGGCGGCGACCAGGAAGCCGTATGCCGACATGACACCGGCGCGCATCGGTACTACGATCCGCCGGATCTTCAGAGCCTTCGCCAATCCATAGGCATGGACCGGACCCGCACCCCCAAAGGCGAGCAGCGCGAAATCGGCAGGATCCTTGCCCTGCTCGGAGAGGTGCATCCGAGCCGCAGCCGCCATGGACTGGGTCACGACCTCGACAATGCCCTCGGCGGCGGTCATCGTGTCCAGGCCGAGCGGGTCGGCGACGTCGTGGTCGACCGCCTTATGGACCTCGGACACGAGCAGCCGCATTTCGCCGCCCAGGAAGGTGGCCGGGTCGAGGTACCCCAGCACGAGGTCGGCGTCCGTAACCGTGGGGCGCTCTCCGCCCCGGCCGTAGGCGACCGGCCCGGGGACCGAACCGGCACTGCGCGGGCCCACCTTGAGCAGCCCCAGCTGATCGAGAGCGGCGATCGAGCCGCCGCCCGAGCCGACCTCGATCATGTCCACGACGGTGAGCCTGACCGGGAGGCCAGACCCCGGCTTGAACTTGTCGACCCGGCCGGCTTCGAAGTCGTGCTTGACCCGCGCTCGTCCGTCCTGAACTACAGCGATCTTGGCCGTGGTCCCGCCCATGTCGAAAGAGACGACGTCGCCGATGCCCGCTCGCCTCGCCACGGAGGCCGCGGCGATCACTCCCGCCGCCGGTCCTGACTCGAGCAGCCGCACCGGGAACTGTTTCGCGTCCTCCAGGGTGGTGATCCCGCCGCTGGAAAGCACGATCCGCAGTGGTGCGGCGATCCCCATCGCTGAGAGGTCGTGGCGCAGGTCGTCGAGGTAGCGGGACATCAGCGGCTGGACGTAGGCGTTCAGGCACGCCGTGCCGGCCCGTTCGAGTTCGCCGATGACGGGCGCGACGGCACTGGAGATGGTGACCGGCAGATCGGGGTACGCCGCGCTCAACAGATCTCGTACGCGGAGCTCGTGGCCGGGGTTGCGGTAGGAGTGCAAGAGGGCCACGGCCAACGCCTCGACGCCGTGTTCGAGCAGGTCGGCGACGTGCTCGAACACGGCGTCCTCGTCGATCGCCTCGAGTTCGGTGCCGTCAGCGGCCAGGCGGCCGCGGATGCCGCGGCGCAGGTGGCGGGGGACGAGCGGGGCTGCCGGCCGCGCGAGGAGGTCGGTCGTGTCGAACCTGATCTCGCGGCCCATCTCGAGCGAGTCGCTGAAGCCCGCAGTGGCCAGGAGACCCACGACGGCACCGGTGCGCTCGAGAAGGGTGTTGGTCACCAGGGTCGTACCATGCACGATTCCGGCGACGTCGGCTGGTCGCGTGCCTGTTTCGTCCAACAGCAGGGCGATGCCGGCCTTGATGGCTTCATTGGGGGCGTGGGGGGTCGTGGGCAACTTGCCCGGGTGCGTCAGTCCCCGGTCCGGGTCGTGCAGGAACAGGTCGGTGAACGTGCCGCCCACGTCGACGCCGATCCTCACCGAGCCGCTCACGGATGGGCCTCCTCACCGGTCACGGCGGCAGTCGAGCCGTCCGTGCCGTTCGCCGGAACTGGGTGCGTGTAGCCGGCGGCCTCGTCCGCCAACCGGAGCTCGGGTTCGCGCTCCTCAGGGTTTCCGAACCCCCCTCCGCCCGCGAACGAGATCACCACCGAGGCGCCGGGCGCGAGCTGTGAGACCGACTTCAACGGGACGCGTTCACCCGTGTCCAAGACGGCCTGGGCCGGTGCGCCCGGTTTCCCGCCGGCCATTCCGAGCGCGGGATGGCGCTCCCGGTCACCGAGGAGGACCATCTGGACCGGCCGGTCGGTCGGGTTGTGCACCTCGATGTCCTGGCCCAACCCGCCACGTCGACGGCCTTGCCCTCCCGATCCGGGGCGAAGCTCCTTGCGGACGAAACGGAGTGGCGAGGAGACCTCGAGCGCCTCGATTCCGCCTACGCCGGAATTGGTGGGGAAGGCGGTGGTCGAAAGCCCGTCGGCCGAGTTGGATGCGCCCATGCCGGCGTTGGCGAAGAGCATCAGCCCGAACGGGCGACCGCTGTCGTCATGGCCGGCGAACCGAACCCGAAGCGCCGGCGCGCCACCGCTGTCGGCGATGACCCGGTCCGGCAGCACCGGTGCGAGTGCCTGGTAGATCGCGCACGAGAGGAGGTGTCCGGTGAGGTGGCGAGCCAGGACGGGCGCCGGGAATCTCGGGTTGACGATCGTCCCTTCGGGCGCGATGACCCGGATCGACCGGTAGGAGCCCCAATTCGTGCGGGTCGCCGGGTCGAGAAGGATCTTCAGGGGGTACATCGAGTAGGCGCGGGTGTAGTTGAGGGTCGAGTTGGTCGCGAACGGCACCTGCTGGGAGCTGCCGGCGTAGTCGATCACGACCTCGTCCCCTCGGACCTCGACGGCGCACTGGAGGTGGGTCGGATGCCCCTCAGCTCCGTCCGCGTCGATCGAGGAGCGGTAGACGCCGTCCGGGAGAGCGGCGATCGCTCTGCGCATCGCGGTATCGGTCATGGCGTGAACCGCGGTGGCGAAGTCGTCGAAGTCGGTCTCGTCGAAGTCCTCCAGAAACTCCTGGGCACGTCGACGGCACACGGCATGTGCCGCGACCTGTGCCTCGAGGTCGCCCCAGACCTGGTCGGAGAGTCGGACGTTGGCCAGGAGCAGGTCCTTGACGCCCTGTTCGACCTCGCCGGCGCGGAACAGGCGCAGGGGTGGGATCAGGATCCCCTCCGCCAGCAGGTCGGTCGCCCCGAGGGTCGCCACGCCTCCGATGTCCGGCGAGTGGGCCGCCGTGCCGGCGAAACCGACGAGCGAGCCCCGATGGAAGACCGGTGTGATCATGGCGATGTCGGGAAGGTGCCCGGTGGCGATCCACGGGTCGTTCGTGATGACGCAGTCGCCGTCCTGCCACGACTCGATCGGGAACCGTCGCAGCACAAGGTGGGTGAGCGAGCTCATCAGCGCGGCGAACGCCGGGATACCCGCTCGTGACTCGGCGATGGTGCGGCCCCCGCGGTCCATCAGCACGACCGTGTAGTCGTTCGACTCCCGGATGATGGTCGAGAAGGCGGTGCGGAGCATGGTCGAGGCGGCTTCGTCCGTGGCTGCGGCCAGGCGGTCCCACCGCACCTCGAGACCGATCGGGTCCAGGGCAGATCTCCCGGTCACTGGGCACTCCTGCCGGCCGTCAGGTCCTGCTCACCGGTGGGGCCCTGCTGGACCTCGACGCCGATCTGCCTCGCGATGGCCGATCCCAGTGCCGCCGTGGTCGCGTTCCCGCCGAGGTCGGGCGTGAGCACATCACGCTCCCGCTCCAGAACGGACTCGATGGCGGCGATGATGCCGGCCGCCGCCGCGGCCTCACCCAGATGCTCCAGCATCATCGCTCCGCTCCAGATCTGCCCGACCGGGTTGGCGATGCCGCGCCCCGCGATGTCGGGAGCTGACCCATGTACGGGCTCGAACAAGCTCGGATGGTTCCGTTCAGGGTTGATGTTCGCACTCGGAGCTATCCCGATCGTGCCCGTGCAGGCCGGCCCCAGGTCAGAGAGGATGTCACCGAACAGGTTGCTCGCGACGACGACGTCGTACCGATCGGGCTGCAGTACGAACTTGGCCGCCAGGATGTCGATGTGGTCCTTGTCCGCGCTCACCTGCGGGTAACGCAGCGCCATTTCGCTCGCCCGCTCGTCCCAGTAGGGCATGGATATCGAGATCCCGTTGCTCTTGGTCGCCCAGGTCAGGCGTCTGCGCGGTCGTACGCCGGCGAGCTCGAAGGCGTAGCGCAGCACCCGGTCGACGCCGATGCGGGTCATCACGGTTTCCTGCAGCACGGTCTCACGCTGCGTGCCCTCGAAGATCCGCCCACCGATGCTGGAGTACTCACCCTCGGTGTTCTCGCGCACCACGTAGAAGTCGATGTCTCCCGGAGGGTAGTCGCGCAGTGGACTGCGCACTCCCCGCAGTAAGCGGACCGGACGCAGATTGACGTACTGGTCGAACCCGCGTCGCATCTGCAGAAGACTTCCCCACAGTGACACGTGGTCGGGAACGACCTCGGGCCACCCGACGGCGCCGAAGAAGATCGCGTCAAAGCCACCCAGTACACCGCGCCAGTCCTTCGGCATCATCTCCCCATGTCGCACCCAGTAGTCGGCGCTGGCGAAATCGAACTCATCGACGTCGAGCGCGAAACCGTACGCGTCGGCCGCGGCGCGCAGGCACCGCAGTCCTTCGGGAACGACCTCCCGGCCTATACCGTCCCCGGGCACGGCGGCGATGCGGTAACGCTGTGGCACGGCTGCGGCTCCTCGCTCGACTTGTGGGCACGCCGGTCTGCCCGGCGGGCTTGTGCGGCTCTCCACTCTGGGCTTCGGTTGAGGCCCCCCACAACAGTCATCCGGGCAACTTATGCTTTCCGCAATAGAAAGCATCTCGCGTAGCTCGGGGACCGCATGAAAATGTCCATCGATGACTTGCAGTTCTTCCAAGTCCTGGCAGCCAGCGAGACGCTCACGGCCGCATCGCGCCAGCTCGGCTGCTCGCTGCCCGTTACCAGTAAGCGGCTGAGCGCACTGGAGAGGCGCCTCGACGTCCGTCTCGTCCAGCGAGGCACCCGCCGGCTGGTACTGACTTCTGAGGGTGCCCTGTACGCGAGCAGACTGGACTCGATCCTCGACCAGCTCCGCGAGCTCGAGGACCTCGTGACCGATCGCTCCGGGGAGCTGCGCGGGACCCTGGTCGTCCAGGCGACCCTCGGTCTCGGCCGAGCACACGTGGCTCCGCTGCTGGCGGAGTTCGCGGCGTCGCATCCTCAGCTGCAGGTGCAGCTGAACACCTCGGCGCTACCTCTCCGCCCGCACCGGCGAATGTTCGACGTGGCCGTTCACGTCGGAAGTCCGCCGGACTCCTCGCTGCGGATGCGCCGACTGGCCGAGAACCGCCGCGTGCCGTGCGCGGCGCCGTCGTACCTGGACCGACGCGGCGCGCCCACAGGCATCGAGGATCTCGCCCAGCACGACTGCATCGTGCTGCGCGAGAACGAGGGGGACTACGCGCTCTGGCGGTTCGGTGATGTCAGCGATCCGCGACACGTGCGGGTGCATGGCTCCCTGTCCAGTAACGACGGAGACGTCGTGACCAACTGGGCCTTGGAAGGCCGTGGCGTGATCATGCGCTCCGAATGGCACGTTCGTCCCCATATCGAGCGCGGTGAGCTGGTCCGCGTGCTCCCTCACATCCCTACGCCCGCGGCCGACATCTACGCCTTGATCGAGGACGACGGACACGTCCCCCGCCGCGTAACCGAGCTGATCGAGCACCTCGCCGCCCGCATGCCTGGACGGCTGGTCCGATCAGCCTGATGCGACTGTTTCCAGATCAGAAAGGTTAGGTTGCCAGGCTTCACCATTCACGTCGGTCGGCCGCTCGCCTATGTTTCGCCTAAGTTTCGTGACGCCTGAGACACCGGACGGCTCACGATGCTCAGAGCGCGAAGGAACCGACATGATCGAAGCCGCCTCCATTGTCAGCCTGCTACTAGTCTTCGCCATCGCGACGATGCTGCCCATCAACATGGGGGCGCTCGCCCTCACCGCGGCGTTCATCCTCGGCGCGGCCTCCGGCCTCTCCAGCGAGGACGTCTTCGCCCTCTTCCCAGGGCAGGTGTTCGTGCTCGTCGTGGGCATCACGCTGCTGTTCGGCATCGCCCGCGTGAACGGCACCATGGCATTATTCCTCAGAGCCTCGCTACGCCTCGTGGGACAGCGACGCTGGGCCGTGCCCTGGCTGGTCTTCCTCGTCGCTGGGATCCTGATGTCCTTCGGCTTCGTCTTCGCCGTGGGAATTCTCGCGCCGATGGCGATGTCGCTGGCGAGTAGGTTCAGGATTCGCCCGCTCCTCATGGCCATGATGGTCAGTCACGGAGCGCTCGCCGCGTCTCTGTCCCCTGTGACCGTCTACGCCGCGTTCACCCGGCAGGCCGCCGACAAGGCCGGGATCGATGTGGGCTCGGCAACGATGTTCGTCACGTGCTTCCTGGCCAACCTCGCCTTCGCCGTCGCCGTCTACCTGGCCTGGGGCCGCGAGCTCTGGACCCCGCTACCTCAGACCGCGCCGGACAGCGGCAAGAGCGCCACACCGCTGGGCGGCCGAACCGAAAGTGCGCCTGGCGTTGGCACGGGGACGGGAACCCAGACCGAAACCGAGGTCGTCGTCGATGCGGCCCCCTCCCCAGCCGCGATCAAGGCGCCGGCCGTCGCAGGCCTCGGCCTCGACGCCGCGAAGGACGGCATCACTCCCGTCCGCGTACTCACCCTCCTGTCCATCGTGGGACTCATCATCGGTGCGGCCCTTGGAGTGGATGTCGGCGTGATGGCATTGGCCGAAGCGGCGGTGCTTCTTCTTCTGTCCCCCCACAAGCACTCCGACGGGTTCAAGGACATCGGATGGAACGTCATCCTCCTCATCTGCGGGATGCTGACGCTCATGGCCGTGCTGACCGCCAACGGCACCGTCGACTTCGTTGCCAACGCCGCTGCGGATCTGTCCATGCCTGGCTTGGCGATCCTGCTGATCCTGCTGATCGCGGCGCTCCTCTCTGCGGTCGGATCGTCGGTTGCCACGATCGGCATCGCGTTACCGCTGGCGATTCCGCTGCTTCACGACGGCGCGCTGTCGGCTGCCGGAGTCATCATCGCCATCAGCACCTGTTCACTCATCGTCGATGTGAGCCCGTTTTCCACGAACGGGGCGCTGATGCTGGCGAACGCGCAGGTCGAGAATCGGCGGCAGTTCCAGAACCGGATGCTCGCGTACACCGCCGTAGTGTGCGTGGCCGCCCCACTTCCGCTCTGGGCGATCCTGGAGGCCTTCAGCTAGGAAATCCCGCTTATGGAATCCCTCGGTGCGCTCTCAAGGAGCGATACCCACGCCGTCGATCCGGCTCCAGGCACGCTCCTGCGCGGCGGTCATCGCGGGCCAGCGCAGGCCGCCAGGTCGGGGCCGGACCTGGGCGGCGTACGGCGCGGGGCGGAACTCCGGGTCGTAGAAGCATCCGCTGCCGTAGGTGCTGTCGAACGTGCCGCAGGAACGTGCGATCGAGCGCGGAGATGGCTTTCGACCGGAACGCACCCATGTGTCGAGCGCGGAGAGGGAGTTGGCGTACTCGGAGTTGCTCAGTTCACTGTGCTCGGACTCCTTCGTGAACGTCTGGACGAGATTCCCGTCCTGGCCGGCGCCCTGGAGAGTGGCGCGGTAGGCCGCCTCGTGTTCCACGAAGACCTGCGGGTCGTCGATCGCGTGCAGGGTGAGGACCGGCAGGGATACCCGGCCGGTGAGGTCGCTGTCGTAGGACAGGTCACGGTGTGCGGTGGGGTCGGCCGAGAATCGAGCCACACCTGCGTTGAGTGCTTTGTCATCGTGCGAACCGTCGTACCGCACACCTCGATTGCTGAACGGATTACGGCCGTCGAGCCGCTTGAACACGATGTCCTGGAACAGGTAGGTCGCGTACAGCAGATCCGTTTTCAGGGACCTTTCCGGAATGCGGGTGACGGCGAGGATGTCATCGAGATTGCGCTGTTGCCGCGCAGTCCGGTCAGCGAAGTCGGAGTCGATGCCGGTGCACTCCTGCAAGCGGGCATGGACCTCGGTGGGTGTCATGGTGGAGTCGGCGGGGAGCCCCTGCCACAGCGGGTACTGCGGCTCCGTCGGACGCGGGAGGTTGCGGCAGTAGTACTGGTAGACCACTCGCAGATCCACGCGGTGGTCGTAGCCGCGCGAGCCGCCGGTCAGGTTGCCGCTGGTCAGCAGCATCCCGTCGTAGGCGCCGCGCTTCCTGCCGTAGGTCTCGGCGACCTTGGCCGCGACATTGCCACCCCAGGACTGGCCGTGGAGGTAGGTGCGAGCCGGTCGGCCGAAACGGTCTGCGAACAGGCGGCGCACGTTCTCGGTGTCGGCGGCGGCCATCCTGACCCCGTAGCCGCCGCGTCGGTAGGAGGAGCCGACCCAGGCATATCCCTGGTCGACCATCACCGCCCAGCGCGCCAGGTCCTCGGTCGGGCTGGAGGCGTTGTAGGAGAAGTCGGGTCCGCCGTGGGCGTGCACGACGAGAGAGCCGTTCCAGCTCTTCGGGACGGCCATCGTGTAGTAAGCGCCGTTGGCGTCCTGGCCGGTGTAACAGGTGGCCTTCTCGGCCAGGCTGGACGGGCAGGGCGTAGCCGTGGGCTGCGTGGTACGTGCTTCGGAGGAGGGTGTGTTGCCGAGCGTGCCCACGAGAGCGGCGGCGAGCATTGCCGTGAATACCGCCGGACGGCATCGGCGGGTATTGAACCGCCAGGAACGATGTGCGGGCGCATCAGAGGTTTTCAAGAAGTTACTCCTTCAAATGTGCTTGGTGCGATCTACGCGTCGAGCTCAGATGGAGGCATGCGCGAACAGCCTCCTGCGAAGGGCGCTGTGCCGGTATGAACGAACCCGCACGCTCAACTCGGCTTCGGGCGCGATGTTCTCACCCCCGTGAATGCCGCCAGGGTAGACGTGCAATTCGACCGGAACTCCGGCCCACATGAGCCTTTGAGCGAAGTCCATGGCCTCGTCCCGGAACAAGTCGAGGTCGCCGATGTCGACATACAGGGGCGGAAACCCCGTGAGGTCGTCAGCGCGCGCCGGCGCCGCGTAGGGCGATACCCGGTCGGTTCCGAAGTCCCTGCCCAGGAACGCCTGCCAGGTCTGGAGATTCGCCTCGCGACTCCAGGCGCCAAATCCGGTGTTGGTGCGATTCGAGGGTGTCGAGGGACGGTCATCCAACATCGGGGAGACGAGCATCAGGTAGGCGATCTCGGGTCCGCCGCGGTCGCGGGCGAGCAGGGCGGTGGCCGCCGCCAGGCAGCCGCCTGCGCTCGGTCCGTAAAGAGCGAGGCGGTGAGGATCGATCCGTAGCTCCTGCCGGCTCTCCGCGATCCAAAGGAGAGCGGCGAAGCAGTCGTCGACCGCGGCGGGATACGGGTTCTCGGGCGCGAGACGATACTCCACCGAGACGACGACGCAGCCGGTTGCCCGCGCGAGCTCGACGGCCTTCGCATCGTCACCGTCAATACTCCCGGCGACCATCCCGCCGCCGTGGATGTAGCAGATGCACGGTGCCGGTGTGGGGCTGCCGGCGGGCCGGTAAACCCGCACCTGAACGGCTGGACGCGAGTCCGTGTCCGCCCGGATCGAGTAGTCGCGCACATCGACGTCTTGCGGTGCGGCGGCTCTCGGACGAAGGGCGGTGAGTTCAGCCTGCCTCCGCCGCCGCTCCGCGATGTCCTCGATGCCGCTCAGCCCTTGGGGGCCCACGATGCTGAGATACTGGTCGAGGCGGGCCCGCACCTGCGGGTCTATGCGATCTCTGATGTCCATGTCCGCGTGTTCCCATTGGTGATCGGCCCTGTCAGGCCTCCGAATACCACCCGTGCGGGCGTACGGGCACACCGCCTTGAACCGTCCCTCGATCTCCGTCGGCGCGATGTACTTGGCGCCGCTCCCAGCGGCATCTCTCTCCAGCACGGTGTTCGCGTCAGGCGGGTCCGAAGACGCGGATCGCCTCCGGCGGGAGCTCGACGATCAGCTCGGAGCCGTGCTCGACGGGGGCCAGGGTCCGTACCACCAGCTCGCGCTCTCCGAGGTCGGTCACGTATCGGTAGTGGTCGCCGAGGAAGGCCCGTGAGCGGAC
Source organism: Nonomuraea sp. NPDC049750 (assembly GCF_040659625.1). NCBI lineage: Bacteria > Bacillati > Actinomycetota > Actinomycetes > Streptosporangiales > Streptosporangiaceae > Nonomuraea > Nonomuraea sp. NPDC049750. Next base: position 163,095 of record NZ_JBFANB010000020.1, on the reverse strand, counting down.
CTTCACCGTGACGACATTGACCGCGTCTGCCGGAGCGCCGCTGGGCGGGTGCACCACGACGCGCTCCGGGCGGACGGTCAGCCGCACATCGCCATCGAGACCCGCACCGACCGGAGCGACGAGCGGCAGGCCCAGGCCGTCCAGCCACACCTGCGCGGCGCCGTCCACGCCCGGCGCCGCTCGCCCCGGCAGTACGTTCACGGTCCCCACGAAGTCGGCGACGAACACATCGGCGGGCTCCTGATAGATCTCCTCCGGGGTGCCGATCTGCCGGACCCGGCCCTGGTCCATGACCATGACGCGGTCGCTCATCGACAGCGCCTCGTCCTGGTCGTGCGTCACGAAGACGGTGGTGACGCCGATCCGCTGCTGCAGGGCACGCAGCCACTCCCGGGCGCGCTCCCGCAGTTTGGCGTCCAGGTTGGAGAACGGCTCGTCCAGCAGGAGCAGGTCGGGCGGGTGTGCCAGCGCGCGGGCCAGTGCCACGCGCTGCTGCTGCCCGCCGCTGAGCTCGTGCGGGTAGCGGTGCTCCAGGTGGTCCAGTTCCACGAGCTCGAGCACCTCCCGGACCCGGGCCGCCCGGGCCGGGCGCTTCTGCTTGCGGAGCTTGAGCGGGTAGGCGACGTTGTCGTGCACCGACAGGTGCGGCCACACGGCGTAGGACTGGAACACCACGCCGCAGTTGCGGCGCTCGGGTGGCACGTCTGTCCGGCCGCCGTCGAACACCACCCGGTCACCGAAGTTGATGGTCCCACGGTCAGGCGAGTGCAGACCGGCGATCGACCACAGGGTCGTCGACTTGCCGCAACCGCTGGGGCCGAGCAGCGTGAACAGCTCACCGTCCCGCACGTGCAGGTCGAGATCGTGGAGCACGACGTTGGCCCCGAAGCTTTTGGCGACCTTGGTCAGTGTGAGATCAGGCATGTGCCCGCACCCCCAGGAAGATTCGTCCGGCGCCGAGCACCGCGAGCGTGATGACCATCTGGATCACCCCGAAGGCGGCGACGGCGCCGCCGGTGCTCGTCGCCGCGAGTTGCAGCATGGTCAGCCCCATGACCGGTGTCCGGTCGGTGACGAGGAAAACGGCGGGGTCGGCGTCGTTGAGCATCGACACGAACAGCAGAACGAAGCAAGCGGCCATAGCGGGGGCGCTCAGGCGGAGCGCGACGCTCACCGAGGCCTGCCACCAGGTGGCCCCGGACGTACGGGCGGCGCGGTCGAGGTCCTCCCCGATCGCGGCCAGCGCCGGGTAGAACACGCCATAGCCGAGCGCGAGGCTGCGCACGGCGAACGCGAGTCCGATCCCCCACAGGCTGCCGCGCACGGCGCCGCTCGGGTCGAGGATCGCGAACGACCAGAAGAACGCCATGCCCGTCACGAGTCCGGGCATCATCCGGGGCCACACCACCGACTGTTGCAGCGATCCGCGGAACCGGAAGGTGGAGCGGTGGGCGACCATCGAGACGACGGCGATGGCCGCCGTCGCCAGCAGCGCGCCCACACCGGCGATGAGCAGGCTGTTCACGATCGATTCCGACCAGATCGGATGCTCGGCGATGGCCGTGAAGTTGTCTGTGGTCAGTACGGACCACGGCGTGACGTACGGGGTGAGGATGGTGGTGAAGGCCGACATCCCGACGCCGGCCAGCGGGACGACGACGAGCGCTCCCAGCAGAGTGGCGAGCACGGCCGCCGCCGGCCACCGGACCGTTCCGAGGTTCACCACCCGAGTCGCGGTGGCCTTCCCGGTGACCGTCGTGTACCGGGAGGCGTCTCCGACGAGCCGGTTGCGCAGGACGAGGAGCCCGGAGACGCAGATGAGCAGGAAGACCGCGCCGGCGGACACGAGCCCCTGGTTCGGTGGTGTCGCGTTGATCCAGTTGTCGTACAGATAGGTAGAAACGAACGTGATGTTGTTGGAGAATCCCAAAATCAGCGGCAGGCCCAGCACCTCGAAGGAGATCGCGAAGACGAGGAGCGCGGAGTTGAGGACGGCCGGCCGCAGCAAGGGCACGGTCACCGAGACCAGCGCCCGCAGTGGGCGTGCGCCCGCGCTGCGCGCCGCGTCCTCCAAGGCGGGGTCGATGGCGAGCACGGTGGTGCGGCAGAACAGGAACACGGTCGGCGCCGCCACGCTGGTCGCCACCAGCGCCATGCCCGGCACGGTGTACAGGTCGACCGGGAACGGGAGCACCGTGTTGATCTCGAGCCAGGAACTGACGTACCCCGACGGCGCCCACATCGCCATCCAGCCGACGATGAGCACGAGTCCGGGGAGCATCACCGGAAGGATGAGGACACCGGCGAAGAGCCGGCGGAACGGCACGTTGGTACGGGTCAGGAGCACGGCCGCACCGACGCCGAACAGCACGGACGACACCGTCGTCAGGGCCGCGAAGGCAGCGCTGTCGCCGACCGCGCCCCACCAGGCCGAGTCCGTCAAGAGGTCGCGGAAGTTGCCGAGCGTGAGGTGACCGCCGGATCGGTAGAGCGGGGTCGACCACAGCGACGCGAGGACTATCGGCGCCACGGGGCCGACGACCACGACCAGGGTCACGGCCCAGATCAGGTAGTGACTGGCGGTCGTCGGCACGGACGAACGCCGCAGTGGGCCGGTGCGGCCGGACCCCGGAGCCGCGCCTGACCTCGGTTCGGACGTGACCGTCATCGGCCGAAGGCCTTGTTGAAGCGGGCGACGATCCAGTCGTGCTCGTCGGCGAGCTTCGGCGAGTAGCTTCTGATGATCACGTTCTCCGCACCGACCAGGGCCTTGATCTGGGGCAGGCCGAAGTCGCACTTCACCCCGTCGCGGTAGGGCGTGAAACCGCCCTGGCAGGCGACTTCCTGCCCCTCGACCGACAGCAGCCAGTTGACGAAGACCTTGGCCGCGTTCGGGTGCTTCGCCTTGGCGGTCACCCCGACGCCGCGCGGTAGCAAGGGCGTCCCGTCCTTGAGGAAGCTGTAGTTCACGACCTTGGCGACGTCACCGGTGATGAACGCCCGGACGCTGCCGGCGACGAAGAACTCCGCCGCGTACTGGCCCTGGGCAAGCTTGGTCACCAGGGGGCCGTTGCTCGCCTCCACCGCGGAGTGGCGGCCGATCTTCTCCAGCGTGCCCCACCCGGCCTCGCCGTGCTTGTCGAGGTAGGCGCTGGTGGCTCCGAACTGGATGACGTTGCTGATGTCGGTCGTCGCGATCTTCCCATCGAGCTGCTGGGCCATCGCCGCCAGCGCCGCCATCGTGGTGGGCTGCTTCGCTTCGGGGAGCAACGCCTTGTTGAACACCGCGACGACCGGATCCACCGAGACGGAGTAGACGCCGGGGCCGAGCACCGCGTGGTCGGGCAGGTTCGGCGTGTTGGGATCGGTGTAGTCCTCGACGTTGCCGTCGCGGATGAAGGACAGCCAGCCCACCGCGTCGCTATTCATGATCATGTCGGCCGACGGGGCCCCCGACGCCACCTCGGTCTCGTAACGCTGGAACATCTCCGAGGTGCCCAGCGTGAGGCTCCGGAGCGTGATACCGGGATACGCCTTCTCGAAACCCTTTACGAGCGGTGCCATCTGCTGGTCTTCGGCGTTGGTGTAGAGCAGCACCTCACGCTCGGCGCGCGCCGCCTTGAGGGTGGCCTCGTCCACAGGAGTGACCGCCGAGGCCTGTCCGACGTCCGCCGTCGCCGTGGGCGTGGTGGAGGCGGTTTTACCGGCCGAGCTGCCGCACCCGGCGAGAGTCAGGGCGGTGGCGAGCGCGAGGGGCAGGAATGCGGTCCTTCTCATGGTGTTCCTCGGTGTTTCGACGGCGGCGTCGCCGGGCCGGACTCGGAGGGCCGTGCGAACCGCTGGTCACGGTCGACGCACTGCGACACTCGTCATCTTGTGAATGCTATGGCAAAACTGTCAAGAGTTGCAGAGCGCTTTTGCCATGGGACTTTGCGGCGTGGAGCCAGGCAGGGATTAGCCAGATAGGTCAGCCGACCGCCCGCGCCGCGGCTCGACCGGCCACCCGGCCGGAGAAGAGGCAACCGCCGAGGAACGTGCCCTCCAGGGCGTTGTAGCCCATCATCCCGCCACCACCGAACCCGTTGACCTCACCCGCGGCGTAGAGCCCGGGAAGGGGGCTGCCGTCGGCGCGCAGGCATCGGCCGTCGAGGTCGGACTCGAGACCACCGAGCGTCTTGCGCGACAGGATGTGCAGCCGTACGGCGATCAGCGGCCCCGCCTTCGGATCGAGCAGCTTGTGCGGGGTCGCCACCCGGCTCAGCTTGTCGCCGCGGTAGTTGCGCGCGCCCCGGATCGCCGTCACCTGCGCGTCCTTGGTGAACGTGTTGCCGATCTCACGGTCGCGCGCCTCGATGAGGGTCCGGAGCGCCGGCTCCTCGATCGCCGGCGCGTCCGGATCGGCGAGCTTGTTCATGCCCGCGACCAGCTCGGTGAGGTCGCCGGCGACGACGAAGTCGGCACCGTGCCGCTTGAACGCCTCCACCGGGGCCGGCGCCCCGCCCCTGACACGCGACAGGACGAGCTTGATGTCCTTGCCGGTGAGGTCGGGATTCTGTTCCGATCCCGAGAGCGCGAACTCCTTCTCGATGATCTTCTGGGTGAGCACGAACCACGAGTAGTCGTAGCCCGTCCGCCGCAGGTGACGGAGGGTTCCCAAGGTGTCGAAACCCGGGAAGTACGGTGCGGGCAGCCGCTTGCCGGTGGCGTCGAGCCACAGCGATGAGGGGCCGGGGAGGATGCGAATGCCGTGGTCGTCCCAGATCGGGTCCCAGTTGCGCAGCCCTTCGACGTAGTGCCACATCCGGTCCGGGTTGATGACCCGGGCGCCGGCCGCCTCGCTGATCCCCAGCATCCGGCCGTCCACGTACGCCGGCACCCCGGCCACCATCGTCCGTGGCGGCGTCCCCAGCCGGGCCGGCCAGACCTTGCGTACCAGGTCGTGGTCACCACCGATGCCGCCGCTGGTGACGATCACGGCCTGGGCGCGTAACTCGAAGTCGTCGACGGCGATGCGCGAGGTCGGGCGGCCTCGGTCCTCGGCCGCCGGCTCGAGCACCTGTCCGCGCACCCCGATGACCGCGCCGTCATCGACGATGAGAGCGTCGACCCGGTGGCGGAACGCGAAGCGGATCCGTCCGCTGCCGGAATGGGCGCGCACGCGCCGCTCGAAGGGCGCGATCACACCGGGTCCGGTCCCCCATGTGATGTGGAAGCGCGGGACCGAGTTGCCGTGGCCGTCGGCGCGGCCGTCGCCCCTCTCGGCCCAGCCCACCAGCGGGAAGACCCGGTGCCCCATGCCACGCAGCCAGGCGCGTTTCTCGCCGGCCGCGAAGTCGACGTACGCCTCGGCCCACGCCCGGGGCCAGCGATCCTCCTCGCGGTCGAACCGCGCGCTGCCGAGCCAGTCCTGCCAGGCCAGCTCACGCGAGTCCTTGATGCCCATCCGGCGCTGCTCGGGGCTGTCCACGAAGAACAGCCCACCCAGGCTCCAGAACGCCTGACCTCCCAGCGACTGCTCCCCCTCCTGCTCCACCAGCACGACCGACCGGCCGGCGTCGGTGGCCTCGGCCGCCGCCACCAGGCCGGCGAGGCCCGCTCCGACGACGATGATGTCGGCGTCAGCCACGACTCACGCCCGGAGCCGTGGCCGGCAGACGGAGCGCGGCAAGGGGGACGTGGTGCTGGCCGGCGTGCATGTCGCGGTCCCGCAGCGATCCCTGCGAGACGGGTCGCGGGAAGGAGATCTTGACGACGTTGAGCGACGGGATCCGGAACATCTGGATCGTGCCGGCGTCCACGCGGTAGAGATCGGCGATCATCGGCTCGTTGAGGAACGTCTCGTCCGCCACGATCCGGTAGCCGTCCGCATCCCGCATGAACAGCTCCATCGTCACCCAGAAGGGGCCGGCGTTCTTGGACCGGACCTCGAGTGCGAGGTCACCGACGGTACGCGCGGTGATGTCAGCCATGGTGGTCGTCTCCGTGTTCGATGCGGAACATGCCGGTGGGCGTGATGCTGTCGACGACGTGGTTGAGCACGAACGCGTATGCCGGGCCCCGCTCGACCTCCGCCGGCGAGGACGCGAAGGCGAGGCTGGGGAGATAGTGCATCTCGGGCGTCGGGAGATGCAGCATCAGCGGGTTGGCGAGCTTCGCCACCGCCGTGGCGGTGGCCTGGTCCGGGGCGTTGACGAGGAGCATCACGCCCACCTCGCGCGGCGGGCCGGTGTCGAACTCGAGGTCGTCCAGTACCGCGTTGTGGCCGTAGAGGCGCAGGTCGAAGGCGTACTCGTCGTCCGCGAGTCCCAGAGTCCGGCTCACCCGCCGCCGCAGATGCGCGCCCAGGAGGTCCGCCCAGGATTCGATGTCCGCGAGAATGAGCGGGTCGCGGACAGCGGTGAAGGACATGGTCTCGTAGCCGGTGACCCGAGCACCCTCCAGTTTGACGGTGTGCCGCTCAGCGGTGTGAAATCTCGACCCCTCGACCCGGACCGTGCGGCCGTCCACGGCGACGTACGTCGCCTCGCGCACGTCCAGGGTTCCGGCGGGCTCACGCATCTCGAACGGGTTGACCGTCTCGTACAGCATGTGCGCGGCGACCGTGTACGGCGTGCACGAATTGCCCGGGTCGAGCGGCTCGATGGTGAACCCGTCGGCGTCGATCACGGTGTAGACCCCGCCCGCGCGCGGGTCGGTGGTGCACTGACCGCCGCACTCGACGATCTTGGCCGCGTGCCAGCTCGCTCCGGCCGGCATCCCCTTCATCAGCGGGTACGCCGCCGCCACCGCCGTGTCGGTCGCGCGGCCCGCCAGCACGACCTGGGCACCCGCCTCGAGCGCCTGGACGATCGGTTCGTGTCCCATCATCCCGACGATGTGAGTGCAGCTCTCCAGCGTCTCGGCCCGCATCTCGCCCAGGGGCTGCAGCGGGTGGATCCGGCCGGCGTCGAGGTGTTCCTTGAGGTCGGCCGGGTTCTGTTCGCTGTAGATCCGCGCGACCTTGAGGTCCAGGCCCTCCTCCCTCATGAGCTCGGTGACCATCCCGGCGACCCAGTCCACGCCGCTGTCGGTGCCACTGGTGCCGCACGAGCCGATGATCAAAGGCGCGTCCGCGCGGGCCGCCGCCCGCAGCAGGCTGCGCAGGTCGCGGGCCACCGCCTGCGCGGCCGTCTTCGCCGTCGCCGACCCGAGGTAGTGCGGGCCGGAGTCGGTGGACCCGCCGTCCACCGTGATCACGTCGACGCCGAGGGCCAGCCCGCGCTCGATCGTGGCCTCGTCCCACCCGGCACCGAGCATGCCGACGGGCGTCATGATCCGGACGGAGTCGACCGGGGTGTCATCCATGGTTAGCTCCCCTTTCGGACGGGAGGGTCGGATGGTTGACCGCGAACCGGGGAGCACCCCTGAGCGAGGCCACCAGCTCGGCGGCCCCCTCGAGCCCCGCGGCCCGGCGGGCTTCGGCCGACTGGCCGGCCAGGTGGGAGTACACGACGATCCCGTCGACGCCCCGCAGCGGACTGTCCGCGGGCAGCGGCTCGACGCACACGACGTCCAACGCCGCCCCGGCGATCACACCGGAGCGCACCGCGTCGGCGAGTGCCTGTTCGTCCACGATCGGCCCCCGCGCGGTGTTCACCAGCACGGCGCCCGGCTTCATCCGGCGCAATGCCGCGGCGTCGAGGAGGCCCCGGGTCCGTTCGGTGAGAGCCGTGTGGACGGAGATGTAGTCGGATGCGGCCAGGAGCTCGTCGAGCTCGACGAAGCGCACGCACTCGTCGGACCGCTCGCCGGCGGGCACGCTCGTCCTGCAGAGCACCGACATGCCGAACGCGCGCGCGAGCGGGACGACCGCCCGGGTGACGGCGCCGTAACCGATCAGGCCGAGCGTCGCGCCCCGCAGCTCACGCCCGTCCTCGCGCGGCCACTCGCCGGCCGCGACACCCGCGGCGCTGTGAACCAGGCGACGGGCGGCGGCGAGGAGCAGCCCCAGGGTGTACTCGGCCACCGCGTTCGCGTTGATGCCCGGAAGGTTGCTGACCGTGATACCCAGCCGTGCGGCGGCATCGACGTCCACGGAGTCGTACCCGACCCCGGTCCGCACGATCACGCGCAACGCTGTCGCCCGCGCGAGCACGTCGGCCGTCATCGGCTCGTTCGCGATCAGAGCCGCAGTGCTGTCACGCAGCGCCGCGGCCAGCTCTGCCGGGTCGCGCCGCCCGCGCATCGGCAGGTGCGTGGTTTCGTATCCGAGCCGGCGCAGGTAGTGATCGACCTCGTCATCCGGCCTCAGGTAGTCGGTGGTGATCAGGACGCGAGACACCATGTCCTTCCTTCAGCGTCGGGGGCGTGGCAACACACCGTACTTTTGCTATAGCAAGTTAGTCAAGCATTGCATATACTCGCTGCCATGGCGGGCAGCTATGCTACGGCTGTGGCCACCGAATCCCTCGCAACGCTCAGCAACGACACCCTCGCCGACCAGGCCTACCGATCGATCCGGGCCGCCATCGTCACAGGCGAGCTCCGGCCGAGCCAGAAGGTGACCGAGCGCGGGCTGGCCGAGCGTCTCGACGTGAGCCCCACACCAGTGCGGGAGGCGATCAGGCGGCTCGAACAAGACGGCCTCCTCGAACGCACCGGACCTCGCACGGTCAAGGTCTCGACCATCGGCGACACCGCGCTTCAGGACCTCGCCGAAGTGGAGGTCGCCCTGCGCGGCATGGTCGCCCGGTTCGCGGCCCGCCACGCGACGCCCGAGCAGCTCGACAACCTTGACGCCATCCTCGATCAAGCCGACGACCTGCTGATCCTCATCAAGCAGCGTCACGCGGACGGCGCCCCGGTGACCCGGCATGTCAACCAGCTCCTGGACACGATGGAACGGTTCAACGACGCCGTCAACGCCTGCGCCGACAACCCGGTCCTGGTACGTCTGCTCAAGCAGACGCGGGTGTTCTCCCGCTCCGAGAGCCGGGCCCGGCGTCTCGAACGGGTCGCCCAGGACCCGACTTTCGGTCTCGACCGCTACGCCACCCACCGCGCGCTGGTCCGCGCTCTGCGCGCGGGCGATTCAGCGGCAGCCGAGGCCGTCGTGATGGAGGACGCCCGGGGCGGCCTGAGCGCCCTGCTCTCCGGCGGCGACGAGACGGGCCCGGACCCCCACACTGCCACCTGACGATCCCCGGCCAGCCAACGCACGCGGGGACCGCGTTCACGCATCTCCAGAGCTCAGGTGCCGAATCAGCGCGTCGAGAACCACCCGGTCTTCCCCCGGCTCGATCGTCTGCGGGTTCAGCGCGATCGCGTCGTCGGGTACGCCGAACACGCCGACCGCGATCCGCGGGTCTCCGTCCCACAAAGCCCGCACCAACCCGTCCCGGGTCCAGCCGCTGGGCTCGCTACGCGTGACCTGGTGACCGGGCGGGAGCGGGGACTACGGGCCGACGCTGCCCGTAACTACGAGCCGATCGTCGGCGCCGCGGTCGCGACGTTCGAGGAGATCGGGCCGGAGGCGACGCTGGAGGAGATCGCCGAGCGTGCGCAGGTGAGCGTGATGACGCTGTATCGGCGCTTCCGCAATCGCGACCAGCTCATCCGGGCCGTCTTCGATCATGTCCTGGCCACGGAGATCGAGCCCATGACCACGGTGCGCACCGACGATCCGTGGCGCGATCTCGTCGGCGCGCTCGAGGCCGCTGTCGAGGTGCTCGTCCGACGGCGGGCGATTCACTCGCTCGCCCTGGAATTCCGGGCGTTCGCCGCCGAAACCGGCCAGCGCTCGTACGTCCCGAGGATCCGGCGGGTGCCGCCCGCAGACGCTACTTCGCCCTGCTCGCCGAGGGGTTGCGCCCCTCCGCGATCACCCTTCCCCCGCTCCCGTCACCTGAGCCCTGCGGGCAGTGATGGCATACTCGGGCTTCCGTGCGCCGTTGAGGAAAATCGTCACGGCCGCCTCGGTGGCTTCCTCGGGCGTCATGATCTCGCCGACGGTCAGCCAGAGGGTGCGTTCCACGATCGCGGAGAACATGGCGAGCACGACGTCAGGGCGCAGGTCGTCGCGGAGCACCTTGTCGCGGATGCCACGAGCGATGACGTCGCGGATGGGCCTGACCGTACGCTCGATGGCGTCATGGTCGCAGAATTGGTCGGCCTGGCCGATCACCGCCGCGTATTTGGCACCGTTTCGCAGATACACGGCGATGATCCTGGTGATCGCCCGGTCGGCCGGAAGCTCGTCGAGGTTCGCGGCCGCGAAGGCCTCCACGAGTTCGGCCATCCCGACCTCGGCCACACCGCGCAGCAGCGACTCCCGCGTCGGGAAATGCCGGTACAGCGTCGCGCGTCCCACACCGGCCTCGTCGGCGATCTCCGCCATCGCCGCGTCTGAGCGCCGGCCCAGCGCCCGGGCGGCGGCGTCGAGGATCGCCGACCTGGTCCGCTGCATCCCGGCATCCGATTTCACCACTCGACCATGCTAAGGCCCCATGACGAGACAATCATGTCTCACAAGCGGGCTCGTTCCTGAACTACCGTGAGCACGATCTTGCCTTGGATGTGCCCTCGGGCGGCGCGCTCGTGCGCCGCCCGGGCATCGGCGAGCGGAAACGTGCTGTCAATCGCGACGCGAACCGTGCCCGCGTCGAGCAGGCGTCCCAGCTCAGCGAGTTGCGCGCCGTTCGAGCGGACCTGGGTGGCCGAGACCGTGACGCCCAGCTTCGCGGCCTCTTCGTCATCGAAGCCGCCGGGGAAGACCGGGTACAACGCGCCGCCGCGCTTGAGCGTGCGCAGGAAACGACCGCTGTCGCGACCACCGACGCTGTCGAGCACGAGATCAAGGTCGTGCGTGACTTCCTCGGGACGACTCTTGGTGTAGTCGATGAACTCCTCGGCGCCGAGCTCGCGCAGGAACGACTCATGCGCGCCCGATGCCACCGCGATGACGCGGGCACCTTTCCACTTGGCCAGCTGCAGCGCGAAGTGCCCCACGCCACCCGCGGCGCCGTTGACGAGCACCGTCGTCTCAGAGTTCAGCGCCATCGGGCGATGCCGCGCCGCTTGAAAGGGTGACGGGTGATCGTGCCCGAGCTCGATCAGGAACTGCCACGCGGTGAGCCCTGCCATTGGCGCCCCCGCGGCGTGCGCGTGATCGAGGCGAGCGGGCTTGCGTGCGAGGTCCGAGGCGGGCGCGGCGACGTACTCGGCATATGCGCTGCCGTCGAGGGTGGGAAAGCGAAGCAGGCCGAAGACATCATCGCCGACGGACAGGCCGTCCACATCCGCGGCGACGGCCGCGACGACGCCCGACACGTCCGTCCCCGGAATCATGGGCAAGCTCAGCTTCGGCCTCATCTCAGGAGGCACGTTGGACATTCCTTCGCGCACGTACCAGTCGGGGGGATTGACGCCGACCGCGTGCACGCGAACGAGCACCTCACCCGGTTTCGGCTCGGGAATCGGCACTTCGTCGTAACGCAGCACCTCAGGGCCACCGTGCTCGTGCAGCCGGATGGCCTTCATCGTGTTCGCCGGCATTGTCTTCGTCCTTCACCGCAGATGAGTTATCGTTTCCGGAGCAGTGCTCCAAATATAAGCGGGGCACTGCTCCGCTTGTCAACTCAGGAGGCATATGCGAGCCGACGCCAGGAAGAACTACGACCAGCTCCTCGCGGTCGCGCGTGCCGTCGTGACCGAGCAAGGCGCCGACGCGTCGCTGCGCGACGTCGCCCGCAGGGCCGGCGTCGGGCTCGGCACGCTGTACCGTCACTTCCCGACGCGCGAGGCGTTGCTCGAGGCCATGCTCCGCGCGAGCTTCGACGAGCTGGCGGCACAGGCGGGCGAGCTCGAAACCTCGGTCTCGCCTGGGGATGCCCTCGTTTCGTGGCTAGGCGACTTCGTCGCCTGCGCGCATGAGTATCGGGGCGTTGTGGCGCTGATGGTGGCCGCCATCGAAGACGCCGGGTCCGCGCTCCATGCTTCGTGCGTCACGATGCGCGCGGCGGGCACGCGGCTCCTCACCCGCGCCCAGGCGGCTGGCGCAGCACGGACCGACATCGACGGCACCGACCTGTTCGCGCTGGCCGGGGCTCTCGCGTGGCTCAACGATCAACCCTCGCTCGCGCCCCGCGCCGATCACCTCTTCGGCGTCATCGCGAGCGCGATCGCGACGAGCGCGGGGAACGGCGACGCCGAGGGGGAACACCGCCCTGGGGCCCGAAGCTGACCTCGTCGCGCACGCGGACCAGTCCGAGCGGGGAGTCGGCGCTCCCTACCGCTTCGTAGGAGATCTCCACCTTGCGGGCGCCATCCATGAGTGGCCGGCATCGCACGTCAGGTGAGGTGAGCTCGGGCTGGGGGAGCATCGCCGCTCCCACACCCGGTTTCGCCCGCTGCTCCAGCATCCGACTCTCCGAACCTCCGATCGCATCACCACCATCGACGGGTACCTGGTCGTGTGCGGATGGGACCCACTTGCGCCGGCGAGATCGCCCCAGTAAACATTTACTTGTGTCCTCGAAGAGCAAACAGGCGCTGCTCGACGCCGGAGCTGAGGTGTTCGCCCGCCACGGGCTGAAAGGCACCCGGGTCCGCGAGATCGTCGAGCGCGCGGGCGTCAACGAGCGGATGATCTACGACCACTTCGGCAGCAAGGAAGGGCTGTACCGGGCGGTCCTGGACGCGCAGAGCAGCGACATGGGAGCGGCGTGGCGGCCGGTTCTGGACCGGTTGACCGGTCAGGATCCGGTCGAGGTCACGCGCGTCGCGTTGCGGGCGTACTTCGACCTGGTCTGTGAACGTCCCCTGCTGGTGCCGCTGCTGCTGCACGAAGGGCTGGGTGAGGGGGAGATCCGGCCGCCGATCGAGCCGGCGGACCTGCCCGCGCCGCTGCGCGAGGTGTTCGAGCGAGGGCAGCGGGAAGGGGCCTTCCGGGCCGACGGCGACTTCGAGCTGTTCTACGTCACCGCGATCTGCCTGCTGACGGTGCTTCCCACCCTGCCGGGGCGGCTGACCGCCCTGGCAGGGGGCACCAGCGAGCAGGCACGGGCGCGGCTGCGCGACCAGGCGGTGGACCTGCTGCTGGAGGGCATCACGGGGCCGGCGGGAGCGGGCCGGTGAGCGACTTACAGGTGCTGATCGCCGGGGCCGGGCCGACCGGCCTGACGCTGGCCTGCGACCTGGCCCGCCGCGGCGTCGCCGTACGCGTCATCGACCAGGCCTCCGGGCCGTTTCCCGGATCGCGCGCCAAAGGCGTCACCCCCCGCACCGTGGAGGTCCTCGACGATCTCGGCCTCGCCCAGGAGGCCGTGCGGGCCGCCACGCCGGTCGTCATGCGGCACTACGGCCGTGAGGGCACTTTCACCGACCAGCGTCCGGCGTCGTACTGGCAGACCAGCCCGGCCGAGCCGCACCCGCAACTGCTGCTGCCGCAGTGGCGCACCGAGGCCATCCTGCGCTCCCTGCTGGGCCGCCTGGGCGTCACGGTCGAGTACGGCACCCGGCTGGACCGGTTCGAGCAGGACGGCAATCAGGTCACGGCCACCGTCCAGCGCGATGCGGGCAGCCGCGTCATCGCGGCCGACTACCTGGTGGGGTGTGACGGCGGCCACAGCACGGTACGCAAGCAGCTCGGCGTCGCCTTCGAGGGCACCACGCACCCCGGCCAGACGTTGCTCATCGGCGATGCCGAAGTGACGGGCCTGCGCCCGGACCGGCTGCATCTCGGGGCCGACCCCGACCACGGCCTCCTGTGTCGCGCGAGGGCCACCGTCGAGGTGTACGTGCCGGCGATCGCGCCCCGGACGCCCCCTGCCGTGACGCGTCGGGGGCCACTGTGCGGCTCTTCGACATCTTCCGCGGCCCGCACTTCACCCTTGTGGGATTCGGCCAGAGCGGTCGAAGCTCGCTCGACGTCGTACGCGATGCCTGGCCCGGCCCTCTGCGTACGTGCCTGATCGCCGAAGCAGGCACGCTCACCGACGCCGACGGCCACGCGGCCGACGGCTACGGCGTCACCGGCGAGGCCATGGTGCTCGTACGTCCCGATGGCCATCTCGCCCTGACCGTCGAAGCCCACGACCCCGTCACCGTGCTGAACTACCTGGAGGCATTGAAAACCCTGCCGCCCGGTCGGTAGCCGAAGTCGACGCCGTCGGCGACCAGGTCCCAGAATCCGTTCCGCAGGGGAAGGTGGCCCTCGATGAGGAAGTGCGTCAGGTCATGGGGGGCTGGCCGCCGGTTTTTCGCCGTGACCCTCATGCCTGGCCGAGGTCGGTGCAGTAGGTGATCGTCGCGTCGTCCGCGGCCACCGCGTGGCGCGCCTCCGCCTGCCGGACGCGCTGGATGATGTGGGCGGGCCCGCTCGACGCCAGTGCGGCCATGACCCCCGGCCAGTCGGCGAGCCGGAAGGGGTCCACGATGCGGCCGGCTCCATTGCTGAGCAGGACGGCGCCGTTCAGCTCGGAGATCGCACAGCTTCCGGTGATCGCCTCGTCCGCCGCGCGCGGGTCGTCCTTGGCCACCCAGAAGCCGCCCGGCTGGTTCCGGTTGGCGCGCAGGTCTCGCAGGACGCGGTGGTAGTCCTCGCTGCCCTTGGCGGCGGCCTCGAGCGCGGGCTCGTAGGACCGGCTGATGATCACCTCCCGGGGGTCGGAGACGACGAGCGGCGCGTCGTCAGCCCTGTCGAGCACGAGGAACGCGTCACCGAGCACCAGGTACTCCAGGAGGCCGCCGGACAGGCGCAGGACGGCCACGGCCGCCGACGGGCTGATGGGGTTGGCGACGTCGCAGGTGTGGCGGTGCTCGTCCGTCACCTGCTCGATGGCTTCGGCGAGCAGCGCCGCAAGGCCGCGGTCCCCTACGAGGGACAGGAGGTTGGCTCCCAGGCGGCCTGCGTACCAGGCGACGCCGTGCCGGCAGGTCGCTTCGCCGCCGGGGATGCCGGCGCCGTCGACCAGCACCGCCGCCGTCGGCACGGCGCCGGTGAAGTCCTCGTTCGCGCGGCCGGGTCGTTTCGCGACGCTCGTCATCGTCACCCGCATGTCCTGGCGCCGCCCTCCTGCCGCTCAGCCTTCGCCCGCAGGCATTAGATCACTCCGAGGTCGCGTTCCAGGGTGCGGGCGTAGGACTCGACGGTGGCGACGATGTCGACGGCTTCGGGGTCGAGCAGCCACTGGGTCTGCAGGCCGTCGAGGGTCGCGAGGATCTCGGTGGCCTTGGCCACCGGGTCGATGTCCGGGCGGGCGACGCCGTCGGCCTGGGCGGAGCGGATGTTGTCGGCCACGATGGCGCGCATCGCGCGGTAGCGTTCGACGAAATGTTGGTGGCCGGGCGAGCCCGGCTCGAGGCTCTCCGCCACCAAGACCGTGAACAGTTTGGCCAGCCCGGCCCGCTGCTTGTTGCGGCGCGCGAACTCCGGCAACGCCCGAAGCCGCCCGGAGGGCTCCATCCCGAGCAGTTCCAGGGCGAACGCCTCACTGTCCAGGTCGCGCCGCTCGATCACCGCCAGCAGCAGGCCCGCCTTGCTGCCGAAGTGGTGCAGCAGACCGGGCTCGGTGATGCCGGCCCGGGCCGCGACGTCGGCGAGCGAGGTGCCGCGGAAACCGCCGCGGGCGAACATCTCGCCGGCCGCCGTGATGATCTCTTCCCGCCGCAGGCGAGCGCGTTCCTGCCTGCCGGGTCCTTGCCTGCTCGGGGTCACGGTGTTAAACCTAACGCAACTCACTTACCGAGCACTAGGTAAGTGAACCCCCCTTCGGTACGAGTAGCGAGGTGCGACGATGCCGCCCAGACCCCACCGCATCCGGCCCTTACTGATCATCGCGGTCGCCCTGCTGGGCGGGCTCTGCCCCGGTTCGCCGGCCCAGGGCGCGCAGCGGGAGCCGGTCATCCTGGTTCACGGCTGGAACGGCTCGCCGACCGAGTTCGCCCAGATGCGCACGGCGCTGGAGCAAGCCGGCTACCCGACGTACGCGATCGACCTGCCCGGCGAGGAGAACCTCGCCAACGCCCAGGCCATCGCCGGCCTCGTGGAGCAGGCACGCGGCGAACACGGCGGCGGCAAGGTCAGCCTCGTCGGGCACAGCATGGGAGGGCTGTCCGCGCGCTACTACCTCAAATCCCTCGGCGGCGCCGCCAAGACGCTCAGCTACGTCTCGATGGGCACCGGGCAGCTCGGCTACTGGCCCGCCTGCCTGCTGCCGGCCGGTCAGGGCGGGCAGATGTGCCCCACCAGCAGCTTCATCGCCCAGCTCAACAGCGGCGACCCGACGCCGGATCCGGTCAAGTACACGTTGCTGACGAGTTCGCTCGACGAGACGCGCAACGACGTCATCGCCGGTGTCTGGTGCCGGGCCGAGTTCGCCGGCGTGGCGCATGCCGACGAACCGGCGTCACCGGTGTTCATCGACGCCGTCCTCAGCGCCCTTGACGGGCGATGCCCGTCCTGAGCGGGCGAAATGTGATCGCCGATCGCGCGGACGGTCAACTACTGTCGCGCGGGTGGGAAGCGATCTTCTGCCGTTGCTGTGGCTGTGCGGGCCGTCAGGTGTCGGGAAGTCCTCGCTCGGCTGGGAGGTGTTCGCCCAGCTGAGCCGGGGCGGCGTCCGGGCGGCGTTCGTCGACGCCGACCAGATCAGCCTGTGCTACCCCCTGCCGGAGCTCGGCACCCATCGGATCCGGGCCCGGAGCCTGGCCGCGATGTGGCCCAACTTCCGGGATCAGGGAGCGCGGTGCGTGGTCCTGTCGGGTTTCGTCGACACCGCTGAGGAGATCGGCGAGTACACGGAGCGTCTCCCGGACGCCGCCTTCACCGTGTGCCGGCTGCGCGTGAGCACCGATGAGCTCAAGGAGCGGTTTCTCGGGCGGGGATGGCGTCCCGACCTGGTGGCCGAGGCCGTCGCCGAGGCGGAGTCGCTGGAGGGCAGCGACTTCGCCGACCTGTGCCTGGATACCGGCGGGCTGACCGTGCCCGAGGCGGCCCGGATGGTCCGCGAGCGAGCCGGTGGATGGCCGCGTCCCGGCCCACCCGTCGGCCATGTTTCCCGACCGGCCGCACCGCTCGCCGTCGATCCGGTTCCGGTGCTGTGGTTGTCCGGCGCCACCGCGGTGGGGAAGTCGACTGTCGGCTATGAGGTCTTCTCGCAGATCGTCCGGACCGGCGTACGAGCCGCTTATGTGGATCTGAAGCAGATCGGCGTGTTACGTCCCGCCACGGACGACGACCCGGACGGCCATCGCCTCAAGGCGCGCAATCTCGCGGCCCTCTTGGCCGGATACCGCGCGGCCGAGGCCAGGTGCCTGATCGTCTCCGGGCACGACGACCGGGACGACACCGTCCGCGACTACGCCGAGCTGCTTCCCGGAGCGGCGCTGACGGTGTGCCGTCTGCACGCCGGGCCCGCGACGCTGGCCGAGCGCGTCACGCGGCGCGGCCGGGGAGGCGGGCCGGCGATACCGGGCGATGAGCTGAAGGGACTGGACCCCGAAGCCCTGCGCCGCGTCGCCGAACGGGCGGCACGCGAGGCCGTGGCGCTCGACCGCGCCGGAGCGGGTGACCTGCGCATCGACACGGACGGCCGGTCGGCGCAAGAGGTGGCCGAGGAGATAAGGGCGCTCATCGGCGACTGGTCGAACTAAGCCAAAGCGAGCGAGCCAAAACAAGCGGCCCCGCGCCCAAGGCGCCCGGCCGCTTGACAGTCATTCCCTTCATAGGATAGTTGTGCTATCCAACAACTAGATAGCGCAACTACCCAATTGGGGGACGTAATGGAGACGAGCATCGTTCTGGTGGTGGCCCTGCTGGGCTTCCGCGCACTGGGGGCCTTCGGGGTCGGCCGGTTCGCCTCGTGGCCGGTCAGTGCGGCGCATGCGCTGGCCGTCATGCTCTTCATGACGGCCAGCGCGCACTTCGTCCCGGAAAGCGTCACGGTGATGCCCACCCACGCCGATCTCGTACGCATGGTGCCCCCCTTCGTGCCCTTCGCCGACGCGGTGGTCTACCTGACCGGCGTGCTGGAGCTCATGGGCGCGGTAGGGCTGATCATCACCAGGACGCGCTGGTCGGCCGGGATCGGGCTGATCGCGCTCTTCGTGCTCCTGCTGCCGGCCAACATCTACGCCGCGCTGGCCGACGTGCCGTTCGACGGCGGCGAGGCGTCCCCGTTGTGGCTGCGCATTCCCGAGCAGGTCCTCTACATCGCCGTCGCGCTCTGGGGCATCCGCTCGGCACCCCGGGTGTGGCCGCTGCCGCTTCGCGTGGGTTACGGCACTTCGTAGGTGATGTCGTACTTGGCGGCGATGGAGTTGAGCTTGGCCGGGTCGAGCCTGCCGCCCGCGCTGACGTACGGCCTGGCCTCGATCAGGTC
Organism: Nonomuraea sp. NPDC049750; assembly: GCF_040659625.1. Lineage (NCBI taxonomy): Bacteria > Bacillati > Actinomycetota > Actinomycetes > Streptosporangiales > Streptosporangiaceae > Nonomuraea > Nonomuraea sp. NPDC049750. The sequence continues at coordinate 144,736 of NZ_JBFANB010000020.1, read as the reverse complement.
CTCGACGAAGCACTCCCAGCCACCCGGCGAGGAGATCTGGATGACCCGCGGAGGAGGGGTGGACCCGCGGCGCAGCGCGTGCGGGACCCCGTGGGGCAGCAGGACGAACTGCCCCTTGCCCACCTTGTCCGTCCGGTCGTCGAACTCGACGACGAGCTCTCCGTCGAGTATGTAGATCCCCTCGTCGGCCTCGTGGTGGACATGGCGGGGAATGTCCTGAGCCACGGCCATTTCCAGCAGTGACAGTGTGCCGCCGGTGTCGGTGGCGCGAGCCTTGGCGGCGAAGGCGGGCGGCACTTTGACGCGCCCCGGCCGGGCTTGGCCGTGCCCCAGGACGTAGAAGCGGTCCTTGTCGCCGCTGTCCTCGGCCACGTCCTGGACGTTGCCTTCCAGGCCGCCCGGCGTCGACAGCCGCAGCGCGTGGACCGGAGCCTCGGACAGGGTGCGCATGGCATGGGTGACGCCGCGCGGCAGCAGGGCGCACATGCCCGCGGTGAGGCGGTGCGTCCAGCCGTCGAAGTCGATGCCCAGCTCCCCGTCGAGCACGTAGACGAACTCGTCGAAGGTGTCGTGGACATGCGAGGGGAGGTCGTTGTGTCTGTGGTTCTCCATGAGGGTGAACCGGCCCTCGGTGTCGGCGGCTCCGGCCTTGAGCGTCGTCCCCGGCGGTAACGGCAGGCGTGACTCTCCGGGGCTCAGGAGGATGAAGCGATCTTTGGACATGAGATATCCTTTCCGGAGGAGGATTCGGAATCCGATTCCGCTTCAAGTCTAGACAGAGGACCGCCAGGGATGTCAAAGCACACCGCCCGCAAGCCCCGCACCGACGCCGAGCGCAACCGCGCTCGCGTGCTGGAGGTGGCCTGCGAGCTGTTCGCCGAACGCGGGGACGAGGTGCAGATGGCGGAGGTGGCCAAGGCGGCCGGAGTCGGCATCGGCACCGTCTACCGGCATTTCCCGACCCGCCAGGCCTTGATCGAGGCGGTGACGGAGCAGCGGTTCGCCGAGATCCTGGCCTACGCCCGTACCGAATGCCTGCCCAATCCCGACACTCGGCAGGCCCTGACCTGCTTCCTGACCCGCATCGGGCAGGTGCACGACGAGGGCCGGGGGGTCTCCAGCGCGATCGAGGCGGCGCTGGGCTCCACCGAGCCGCGCGGGCAGGTGGGCGAAGACCTCCTGGCCCTCGGCGAGGCGCTGCTCGAGCGCGGCCGGGCCGACGGCACGCTCCGCGCCGACGCCAAGCTCGGCGACCTCTACATGATCGCCGGAGCGGTCTCGGCGATCAGCCGCAACGCCGTGGGCGACTGGCGGCGCTTCATCGACATCGCCCTCGACGGCCTGCGAGGCCCGGCCCGCGATCGACCCTGATCGGGACAACACCTTGCGCGATCATTCCGAAAACATGCCCAATACCCTGTTGACCTTGTAGGGAATTGGTGAATACGTGAAGGGATGAGCCTCTGGACCCCGGACCCCACGTTCTATCCTTCGCCCAGGGACGCGGCCGGCGCACCCGCCGAGAAACTGGCCTATGTCGTCGCCTTCGACCGGTCGGCGACCAGGCCGGACGCGCTGGCCGTACTCGACACCGACGCCGACTCGCCGCACTACGGCCAGGTGGTGGGCTGGAGCGAGCTGCCCAACACCGGCGACGAGCTGCACCACTTCGGCTGGAACGCCTGCAGCACCGCCCTGTGCCCCAGCGCCCCGCACCCGCATGTCGAACGCCGCTACCTCATCGTGCCCGGACTGCGCTCCTCGCGCATCCACGTCTTCGACACCAAGGACCACCTCAGCCCGGAACTGGTCAAGGTCATCGAGGCCGACGAACTGGCCAAACGGGCCGGCTACTCCCGGCCCCACACCGTGCACTGCGGGCCCGGCGGGATCTACCTGTCCGCGCTCGGCGGCGCCGACGGCAACGACGGGCCCGGCGGGATCGCGCTGCTCGACCACACCACGTTCGAAGTGCTCGAACGCTGGGAGGTCGACAGAGGGCCGCAGTACCTCGCCTACGACTTCTGGTGGCACATCAACCACGACGTGCTGATCAGCTCCGAGTGGGGCACCCCGTCGATGATCGAGAACGGCGTGGTGGGAGAGCTGCTGCTCGGCCGCAAGTACGGCCACAAGCTGCACTTCTGGGACCTGCGCAAGCGCAAGCACGTCCAGGAGGTCGACCTGGGCGATGAACACCAGATGGTCCTGGAGCTGCGCCCGGCGCACGACCCCACCCGCACCTACGGCTTCGCCAGCGTCGTCACCAGCACCGCGGACCTGTCGGCCTCGATCTGGCTCTGGTTCCACGAGGACGGCCGCTGGCAGGCCCGCAAGGTGATCACCATCCCCGCCGAGCCCGCGAGCGCCGACCTGCTGCCACCCGTCCTGCAGCCCTTCGGCGCCGTGCCGCCCCTGGTCACCGACATCGACCTGTCGGTCGACGACCAGCGCCTGTACGTCTCCTGCTGGGGCACCGGCGAGATCAAGCAGTACGACGTGTCGGACCCGGCCAACCCCGCCGAGCTGGGCTCGCTCAGGATCGGCGGCATCGCCCGGCAGGCACCCCACCCCGCCCAGCCGTCACTGCCGCTGCGCGGCGGGCCGCAGATGGTCGAGATCAGCCGCGACGGCCGCCGCCTCTACCTCACCAACTCCCTGTACGGAGCCTGGGACGACCAGTTCTACCCCGAGGGCGTCGGCGCCTGGATGGCCAAGATCGACACCGACTCCTTCACCTTCGACACCCGCTTCTTCCCGCACGATGAGGCCTTCCGCGGCCTGCGCCCCCACCAGGTACGCCTGCAGGGCGGCGACGCCTCCTCCGACTCCTACTGCTACCCGTGACGATCGCCACCGTGCTCCTGCTGGGCGCCTTCCACGGCCTGAACCCGGCCATGGGCTGGCTCTTCGCCGTGGCCCGCGGCCTGCAGGAGCGCAGCAGGGACCTGCTGCTGCAGTCGCTGCCGGTCATCGCGCTGGGCCACCTGGGCTCGGTCGCCGTGGTCGCGATCGTCGTCGGCCTCACCGGCTCGCTGGTCACCGGCAGGGTGCTGTCGATCGGCGGCGGGGTGGTGCTGGTCGGGTTCGGCCTGTGGCGGCTGCTGTCCAAGCGGCACTTCCGCTGGGTGGGGATGCGGCTGTCGCTGTGGCAGCTGGCCGGCTGGTCGTTCCTGATGTCCTCGGCCCACGGCGCCGGCCTGATGCTGCTGCCCGTCTTCACCGGCCTGCACGCCCCCGGCCATGAGGGGCACGCCCTGTCGGGCGGCCTGGCGGTGGCCGCGCTGCACACGCTGGCGATGTTCGTGGTGGCGGGTGTCATCGCCGTGGTGGTGTACGAGGTGGCCGGGCTCACGGTGCTGCGGCGTGCCTGGTTCAATCTGGACCGCATGTGGGCGCTCGCCCTCGTGAGCGCGGGAGTGATCACTCTGGTCCAGGCATAAACCTCGGCGGGAGTTGTCACATCGGTGGCGTCGGGTTGGTCAGTGCTATGACTTGCTTTGACGAAGGAATGTGACGATGAATATTGGGACGACGAATATTGGGACGACGAATATTGGGACGACGAGCGACGCGGAGTTCCTGGCCGGCCGGTTCGAGGAGCACCGCTCCCATCTGCGGGCCGTGGCCTACCGGATGCTCGGGTCGCTGAGCGAGGCCGAGGACGCCGTACAGGAGGGGTGGATACGGCTCAGCCGCAGCGACACCAGCGAGGTGAACAATCTCGGCGGGTGGCTGACCACGGTCGTGGCCCGGGTGTGCCTGACCATGTTGAGCTCGCGCGAGCGGCGGCGCGAGGACTCCCTGGAAGAGCGCCTGCCCGACCCGGTCGTCAGCCCCGCCGAGGGCGTCGATCCCGAGCACGAGGCGCTGGTGGCCGACTCGGTCGGATTGGCGTTGCTGGTGGTGCTGGAGTCGCTCGAGCCGGCCGAGCGGCTGGCGTTCGTGCTGCACGACATGTTCGCGGTGCCGTTCGAGGAGATCGCGACGATCGTGGGGCGTACCCCGGCGGCGGCCAGGCAGCTGGCCAGCCGCGCCCGCCGCCGCGTGCGGGGCACGGCCCCGGTGCCCGATCCGGATCTGGGCCGTCAGCGCCAGGCCGTCGACGCCTTCCTGGCCGCCGCGCGCGATGGAGACTTCGAGGCGCTGGTACGGGTGCTCGACCCGGATGTCGTGGTCCGCTCCGACCGCGGCGCCGCGGGGGGCGTGCTGGTGGCGCGCGGGGCGGCTGTGGTGGCCAAGCAGGCGATCATGTTCCGCCCGGTCGGCTCGGTGGGACATCCGGTGCTGGTCAACGGGGCCGCCGGATCCGTCGCCACGGTCGGCGGCCAGGTGGTCTCGCTGGTCGCCTTCACCGTCAGCGGCGGCCTGATCGCCGAGGTCGTCATCATCACCGACGCCGACCGGCTGGCCCGGCTCGACCCGATGTCGGCGACGGGCTGACCCAGCGTGCTTCACGCCTCGGGTCGGCTCGTCGCGGCTCTCGGGCGCGGATAACGTTGGCCTGATGGCCCGAACCCCGCCCTCTAACCCCGACGGCACGCCGGACGAGGCGCCCGACGCGCCCGGCATAGGGGCGTTCCTGCCCTTCGTCCTGCTGGCCGCGGGCGCGATCTGGGAGACCGTCGACGGCTCGCTGCGGCCGGGCTGGCTGTCATGGGCGGGCCTGGCCGCCATGTCCGCCCTGTACGCGCTGACAGTGATCATGGCCTTCCGGCGCCGTACGGTGCCCGCCCGGCTCGCGCTGGCGGGGCTTTCGGCCGTGGTCTTCGGGCTGTCGATCGTGCTGGGCGGCGGCTGGTACTACCTGTTCCCGCTGCTCGGCGTGGCGTGCGGCATCACCCTGCGCGGCCGGGCGGTGCGACTCGCCACGGCGGCGCTGCCCTTCGGCACGGCGCTGGTGGTGGGGGCCGGCGGCGGCAGCCTGGAGTCGATCCTGGCCTTCTCGTGGGGGACCTTCAGCGCGGGCCTGGTCGTGGCCGTCATCCTGCACCTGCACACGGTCATCGGCGAGCTGAACCAGACCCGGCGGCGCCTGGCCGAGGCGGCCGTCGCCGAGGAGCGGCTGCGCTTCTCCCGCGACCTGCACGACCTGCTCGGGCACACCTTGTCGGTCATCGTGGTCAAGGCCGAGGCCGTACGACGACTGGCCCGCCGCGACCCCGGCCAGGCCGAACGCCAGGCCGCCGACATCGAGGCCGTCGGCCGGCAGGCACTGACCGAGGTACGCGAGGCGGTCACCGGCTACCGGGCGGGTAGCCTGGCCGACGAACTCGCCCGCGCCCGCGACGCCCTGGCCGCGGCCGGCGTGCGCGCCCGCGTCCGCCGCACCGGGCCGCCACCGGCCGCGCAGGCCGAGGCGCTGCTGGGCTGGGTGGTACGCGAGGGCGTCACCAACATCATCAGGCACAGCGGCGCCACCGAGGCCGAGATCGACCTGACCGGCCTGACCCTGACGATCCGCGACAACGGCCCCGACCGGCCGCGGCCCACCAAGAGCGGCAGCAGCCCCGACGGACCCACCGAGAGCGGCACCGACGGCCCGCGACCCACAGAGAGTCCCGGCCCGCAGCCGGCCGAGAGCGGCAGCGGGCTGCGCGGGCTGGTCGAACGGCTAAGCCAGGCAGGCGGCAGCGTCGAGGCGGGCCCCCACCCGGGCGGCGGCTTCGAGCTCACCGCCACCCTCCCGCCCGGCGTTTAGGGGGTGCGGCCGCAAGGCCCAGCCGGCGTCCAGGGGGTGCGGCCGGAGGGCCCAGACGGACAGATGGCGCAAGACGGGCTCACAGTTCGGCACAATTGCCGCTGTGAGAGTCGAATTGCTGGGACCGTTCGAGGTCCGAAACCGCGATGGGGCCGTGGTGGAGGTTCCGGGGATTCGGCTGCGCGCACTGCTGGCCGCGCTCGCCCTCGAACCCGGCCGGATCGTCACGCGGGCGAGGCTGGTGGACTGGATCTGGGGCGAACAGCCGCCCGCCGACGAGGTGAACGCCTTGCAGGCACTGGTGTCCAGGCTACGCAGGGTGTTGCCGGACGGGGTGATCGAGGCCGATTCCGGCGGATACCGGCTGGCCGTGGCTCCTGATGCCGTGGACGTATCCAGGTTCGAGCAGCTGGTCGGCCAGGCCCGTGCCGCCGAGCCCGCGGCGCGGGCGGATCTGCTGCGCTCGGCCTTGGCCTTGTGGCGCGGCACGGCCATGGCCGACCTCGCGCTGCAGGGCAGCGACACCTTCGACGCCGCGGTCGCGCGCCTGGACGAACTCCACGTCGCCGCGCTCGGCGATCGGGTGGATGCCGATATTCGCCTCGGCCGTGGCTCGGAGCTGGTCTCGGAGCTGACCGAGCTGGTCGCCGCGTACCCGCTGCGGGAGGGGTTCGTGGCGGCGTTGATGCGAGCGCTCGCCGAGGCGGGGCGGGGGAGCGAGGCGTTGACGGTCTACCAGCGCACCCGCGAGCGGCTCGCCGAGGAGCTGGGCGTCGATCCGTCGGCCAAGCTCTCCGCGCTGCACACCGCGCTGCTGCGTGGCGAGCTGGGCGAGCGGGCGGACAACCACAAGACGAACCTGCGCGCCGAGCTGACGAGTTTCGTCGGCAAGAAGAATGATGTGTCCGCGGTCGCCGCTCTGGCCGCCAAGCACCGGCTGGTCACCTTGACGGGGGCGGGCGGCTCCGGCAAGACGAGGCTGGCCACCGAGACCGCGCGGACGATGCTCGCCGACCTGCCGGATGGGGCGTGGCTGGTCGAACTGGCCTCCGTCGGGGAAGGCGGCGATCTGGCGCAGGCCGCCCTGACCGCGATCGGCCTGCGTGACCAGGCATTGCTCGGCGGCTCGCGGGGCGGGGAGCCGATGGACCGGCTCATCGCCGCGGTCCGCGAGCGCGCGATCTTGCTCATCCTGGACAACTGCGAGCACGTGATCGAGGCGGCCGCGGCGTTCGCCGACCGGCTGCTGGGGGAGTGCCGCAGATTGCGGATCGTGGCCACCAGCAGGGAACCGCTCGGCATCACCGGGGAGGTGCTGTGGCAGGTCGAGCCGCTCGCGCTGCCCGCCGGCGGAGCCGATCCCGCCGAGGCCGGGTCCTCGCCCGCGGTGCGGCTGCTGCGCGACCGCGCCGATCTGGTGCGCAAGGACATCGGCTCCGACACCGACACTTTGGCGGCCATGGTGCGGATCTGCCGGGCGCTGGACGGGATGCCGCTGGCGATCGAACTGGCCGCGGCCCGGCTGCGCACCATGTCCGTCGATCAGCTGGCCCGCCGGCTCGACGACCGGTTCCGGCTGCTGACCAGCGGCAGCCGTACGGTGCTCGCCCGGCACAAGACGCTGCGCGCGGTCGTGGACTGGAGCTGGGACCTGCTGACCGAGACCGAACGTGAGGTGCTGCGGCGGCTGTCGGTGTTCTCCGGCGGGGTGAGCCTGGAAGCGGCCGAACAGGTGTGCGGGCAGGAGACGTCCGCCGGGGAGCAGGTGTTCGACGTGCTGACCGCGTTGATCGACAAGTCGCTGCTGCTCGCCGACGGCCAGGGCATGCCGCGCTACCGGATGCTCAACACCATCAGGGAGTACGCGGCGCAGCGGCTGGCCGAAGCCGGGCAGAGCGAGCCGGCGCGCCGGGCGCACCTGGCGTACTTCACCGAGCTGGCCGAGACGGCCGAGCCGCGCCTGCGCCGGGCCGAGCAGGTGGAGTGGCTGGCCAGGCTCGGGGCCGAGCACGACAACATCGGCACGGCCCTGCGCGGCGCGATCGCCGAGGGATGGGCTCAGGAGGCGATGCGGCTGGTCGCGGCCGCGGGCTGGTACTGGTACCTCAGCGGGCACCGGGCCGAGGGCGCCGAGCTGAGCATCGCGGCGGCCTCGCTGCCCGGTGAGGTGTCCGATGAGGTGCGGGCGCTGGCGTACCTCAATGTGACGATCTTCGTGACCGCCGGGGTCACCGGCGATCAGTATCAGGCGCGGGAGTGGATCGAGCAGGCGCACCGGTTCGCTCAGCGCAGCGGGTCCAGCCATCCGCTGCTGGGGTTCGTCGAGCTGCTGGAGCGGATGCTGCGGGGCCCGGCGGAGCTCATGCCCGCCTTCGAGCCGCTCGTCGCCGCCGCCGATCCGTGGGTGCGCGCGCAGGCCAGGCTCACCCGTGGCCGGCTGCGGCTCACGATCGGCGGCGACGAGACCGACGTGGACCTCGACGCCGAGACCGCCCTCGCCGAGTTCCGTACGCTGGGCGACCGGATGGGGATCTCGCTCGCGCTGACCTTCCTGGCCGACCGGCTGGCCATGCGCGGCGAGTTCGCCCGTGCCTGCGAGCACTACGAAGAGGCGGCGCGGGCGCTGATGGAGGTGGGCGCGAGCGAGGACGTGGTCGGCCTGCGGGCGCGGCAGGCTCAGCTGCACTGGCTGCTCGGCGATGAGCGATCAAGCGCCGCCGCCATGGCCGAGGCGCGGCGGATCGCCGATGGGATCGTCTGGCCGGACGCGCTCGTCGAGCTGGCGCTCGCGCAGGCGCAGCTGGCGCGCTTGCGCGGCGAGCCGGACCACTCGCGCGAGCACCTGGCCACGGTGCGGGCGGTGCTGGGCGAGGCGGACATGGCCGACTCCGTCCGTGTTCACACCATGGACCTGTACGGCTACCTCACCGAGGATCTCGGCAAGGCCCGCGCCTACCGGGCCGAGGCGTTGCGCGCGGCCACGACCGTCGAGCACACCCATCCCCCCACGATCTCCCTTGTGCTGATCGGGATCGCGGACCTCGCGCTGCGCCAGGGAGAGCACGAGCAGGCCGTACGACTGCTCGGGGCGAGCGACGGCGTGCGCGGCACGCCGGACCGTTCACAGCCGGACGCCGCCAGGATCGCCGCGGACGCGCGCGATCACCTCGGCGAAACCGTGTTCGCCGAGGCGGTCCGTGCCGGGCAGCAGCGGGACTGGCGTGAGCTGGCCGAGATCACGCTCGCCTCGTGAACGTCGTACGAGCCCAGGCAAGCCGACATGGCCTTCATCGCGCGCCGGCCTCCTTGTTCGCGTGAGCGGTAAGGGCGAGGAAGACGTCATCCAGGTCCGGTGTGTGCACCGACAATTCCTCGACTTCCAGACCATGGGCGTCGAGCCGATCGATCAGCGCGCGCAAGGACCGCACCCCGCCGTCGCCGGGAACACGCAAGGTCAGCTCTTCGTCGTCCCTGGTGGACTCGTGCAGGACCCGCGCCGCGGCGTCGAGTTCGTACCGGGCGGTGAACCGCAGCCGGACATGGCTGCCGGGGACGCGGCGCTTGAGCTCATCGGCGCTGCCCTCGGCGACCAGCCGGCCCTGATCGAGTACGGCGACACGGTCGGCGAGCTGGCCGGCCTCCTCCAGATACCGGGTGGTGAGGAAGATGGTCCTGCCCTCCGCGGCCAGTTCCCGGATGATGTCCCACATGGTGCGGCGGCCGCGCGGATCGAGTCCCGTGGTGGGCTCGTCCAGGAAGATGATCTGCGGGTCGCCGACCAGCGTCATGGCCAGGTCCAGTTTGCGGCGCATGCCGCCGGAGTAGGACACCGCCAGCTTGCCCGCCGCCTCGACCAGATCGAACCTCGCCAGCAGCCGGCCGGCGACGCGTTCGCCTTGCGCCTTGGGCAGGTGCAGGAGATCGGCCGTCATCAGCAGGTTCTCCTCGCCGGTGAGCAGGTCGTCCACCGAGGCGAACTGCCCGGTGACCCCGATCGCCGCGCGCACCGCCTTGGTCTGCGTGGCCACGTCGTGCCCGGCGACGACCACCTTCCCGGCGTCGGGGGCCAGCAGCGTGGTCAGCACGTTCACCGTCGTGGTCTTGCCGGCGCCGTCGGGCCCGAGCAGGGCGAAGATCGTGCCGGTCCGGACATCCAGGTCGATGCCGTCGAGCACGGTCTTGTCTTGGTATGCCTTGCGCAGCCCCGAGGCCACAATGGCTGAACCGTTCATGGGGTCCAACCTGGCCGACCGCTCTGATATCGGGCCGTCGCCGTCCTGACGTGGCCGCTGACACGAACCCCGCGCCGTTCACCGGCCGTCGCGGCCATGCGGTGTCAGCGGCCGTGTCAGGTCGGCGACGGTCTCATATCAGAGCGGTCGGTGAGAGTGGACGTCATGGAACACACCGTTACCGCGATGCCGACCGAACGTCAGCCCGGCCGCCCCTTCGACCCGCCCAAGGAGCTCCTCCAGGCCCGCGAGCAGAGCCCGATCAGCCGCATCCCCTTCGCCGACGGTCATCAGGGCTGGCTGATCACCGGCTTCGACCTGGTCCGGTCGGTCTTGGCCGATCCGCGGTTCAGCTCGCGCAGAGAGCTCATGCGCCACCACCCGTGGGTCGACTACGGCGACATCGAAGTCCCTCCGGCGCCACCCGGCGAGTTCCTGCTCATGGACGAGCCCCAGCACAGCCGGTACAGGAAGCCGCTGGTGGGCAAGTTCACCGTGCGGCGGATGCGGCAACTGACCGAGCGCGTGGAGCAGATCACCGCCGAGTGCCTGGACGCCATGGAGAAGGCCGGGCCGTCCGCGGACCTGGTGACCGCCTTCGCCAAGCCCATCCCCGCGATCGTGATCTGCGAGCTGCTGGGGGTGCCGTATGAGGATCGGGGCGCCTTCCAGGGCAACGTCGACAAGTTCATGGACGGGGAGACCGGCGACGAGGAGCTGATGGCGGCCTACACCGCGGTCCAGACCTATCTCGCCGAACTCGTGGTGGCCAAGCGCGCCAACCCCACCGACGACGTGCTCAGCGACCTGACCGACAGCGATCTGACCGATGAGGAGCTGAAGGGTGTCGCCCTGATCCTGCTGGCGGCCGGGCTCGACACCACCGCCAACATGCTGGCGCTGGGCACCTTCGCCCTGCTGCGGAACCCGGAGCAGCTGGCCGCGCTGCGCGCCGACCCCACACTCGCCGACAAGGCGGTGGAGGAGCTGATGCGGTATCTGAGTGTGGCCAAGACGTTCTTCAGGACGGCGCTGGAGGACGTCGAGCTGGGCGGCCAGACCATCAAGGCCGGTACGGCGGTCATCCTGTCGATCAACACCGCCAACCGCGACCCTGAGCGCTTCGCCGATCCCCACACCCTCGACCTGCGCAGGCAGGACGGCGGGCATCTGGGCTTCGGTCACGGCATCCACCAGTGCCTGGGCCAGCAGCTGGCCCGTGTCGAGATGCGGGCCGCCTTCCCCGCGCTGGTCAACCGCTTCCCCACGCTGCGCCTGGCGGTAGCGGCCGAACAGGTCGCCCTGCGCCCGGAGACCGCCGACATCTACGGGGTCAAGAGCCTGCCGGTCACCTGGGACGCGTGACTGCCCTCGTCAGCGGTTCGATCCAGAACGTTGCCCAAATCTGGTGGGAATGACTGTTTTGTGGCAAGGAGTTGGACGCGTGATGAACTAGAAGACCGCGACCACTTCATATTTTGATGAGATGGAAAAGCTGACCGGGATCATCAGGGCGGCGCTGTTCGTCGCCCTGACCTTGGCCGCTTCTGCCGTCGGCTTGACCGGAACCGCGCTGTTGACCCGCGACGAAGCGCCCCCCAGTCTCCCGATCACCGCCTCGATCTCCGGCTCCGGCTCAAGCGCGCAGAAAGGCGCGATGGACGCCTGGCGGGCCGACTTCCAAGGGCTGCACCCCGACCTGCGGGTGGACTACAACGCCAACGGCTCGGGCGCGGGCATCCGCGACTTCATCACCGGCGTCACCGCGTTCGCCGGCTCCGACGTCGCGATGCACCCCGCCGAACAACAACTGGCCGACAGACGCTGCCGCAGCCGCGCGATACACCTGCCCATGGTGGTGGGCCCCATCGCCCTGGCCTACAACCTGCCGTCCGCGCCGGAACTGAAGCTCTCGCCCACCACCCTGACCGGCATCTTCAGCGGCCGCATCACCCGATGGGACGCCGCGCAGATCGCCGCCGACAACCGCGGCGCGGACCTGCCACGCACCGGCATCCGGCTCTTCCACCGCTCCGACGACTCGGGCACGACCTACAACTTCACCGCCTATCTCAAGGAGGCGGGCCGCTGGCCGTACGAGCCGTCCAGGAAGTTCGCCGTCACCGGGCAAGGCGTCACCGGCTCGGCCGGCATCACCGAGGCCATCCAACGCACCGAGGGCTCCATCGGCTACGTGGAGTACGCCTACGCCAGCGACGCCGCCCTGCGCACGGCCAAGATAGGCAACGCCGCCGGCCAGTTCGTCGCCCTCTCGCCCCAGAGCGCCACCAAAGCCCTGCAAGGCGCCCGGATCACCGGCCACAGCGGCGACCTGATCGTCAAGTTCGACTACCTGACCAAGAACAAGGACACCTACCCCATCATCCTGGTCACCTACGAGATCATCTGCTCCCACCGCTCAGACCCGCTGGTGCGGACCTTCCTGGACTACACCGCCGGCGACGCAGGCCAGTCCTACCTGTCCCTGTACGGCTACGCCCCGCTCCCGCACGACCTCCTGGCCAAGGTACGTGCTCAGCTCGGCGTCACCACCTGAACGGGAACCCCCTGCCGCTCACCGGTGTAGGAAAGACGTGAGCACCATCACCAGACGCCAAGCCCTGGCGCTCGGCGCGGCGGCCGCCGTATCGGCCTGCGCCACCACCCAGCCGCCCCCCAACGCGGCACCCCCCGGCCCACGCGGCAGGCTGCTCGCCGAGACCGCCGCCGGGCTGTCCCTGGTCGAGCTTCCCACCGGCGCGGTGACGGCCACCTACCCCGGCGCGGTGCCCGGCCCCCGCTGGCTGCGCCTCTACCAGATCGCCCACGACCGGCTGCGCACCTACGACGCCACCACGGGCCACCTCCTCGAGCAGCGCGACCTGGCCGGCGCCCCGGGCCGGCGCATCAAGGCCGTCTCCGGCCGCCTCGTCGCCCTCGGCCCCGAACCCGGCCCCCGCAGCCGTACCACCCTCACCCTGACCGGCGCCGGCGGCAACCGGACGCTGCGGCTGGAGGGCAACATCGAACCGGAGGCCTTCTCCGGCGACGGCCAGGTCATGTACGTCCTGGACCACCTGCCGCCCGAACACCCCGACCGCTACCGCGTACGCATGTACGACCTGGCCACCGGCCGGATGACACCGCTGCTTACCCGCGCCAAGCAGCCCGTGCCGCTGTCGAAGGAGGAGGAGATGCGCGGCAAGGGCCGCCAGGCCGTACACGACCCGGACCTGGCCACCCTCTACACCCTCTACACCCACCAGGACGAACACCTGCACACCCGCGACCTGATCGCCGGCCACGACCTGAGCCCCGGCGCGCACGCCTTCGTCCACGTGCTCAGCCTGGACCAGCGCTGGGCCTACTGCCTGGACCTGCCCGAACCGTTCGGCCTCGGCCCGCCACTGGCGCACGCGATGGCGCTGGACACCCAGGCCCGGCGACTGTACGTCTTCGACGCCTCCACCGGCCGCATCGTGCTCGCCTCCACCGACGACCTGACGATCAAGCGCGGCGCCCTGCTGGGCCGGCTGGGCGACGGCGAGGCGTACGCGGTGGCCGGGGACGGCCGCGTCCACCTGGCGGCGGGCACGCGGCTGCTGTCGGCCGACGGCGAGACGCTGGCCCCCGCAGGCGTCTGGGACCTGCCGGGCCCGGCACGGGGGCTGGCCCGGCTGAACGGCGAGCTGCTGGCCGGGGCGGGAGAGCGGGTGCTGCGGCTGGACCCGCGCACCGGCGCCCGGCTGGGCGCCATCGCGCTGCCCGGCCTGCGCGAGCTACGGCACGCCGAGCCGTCCTACGGCTGAGCGCGACGGCGGCACGCGGGGGCACCTGTGCTCGACCTGGCAGGGTGACCTGGCAGGGCGCAGCTCACCCGTGCTCGACCTGGCAGAGGCGCGGGCCGGCGTGACAGCGATCTGTGCGAGCTCTGCCAGCGCCGCCGCCCACGATGGCGCTCATGAACGCATTCGAAGCCGAAGGGCTGGTCAAACGCTTCGGCACGACCACCGCCCTGGCCGGCATCAACCTATCGGCCCGCCGGGGCACCGTCCTGGGCGTGCTGGGCCCCAACGGCGCCGGCAAGACCACCGCCGTACGGATCCTGGCCACCCTGCTGCGCCCTGACGCCGGCCACGCCCGCGTCAGCGGCGTCGACGTCGTGCGCCACCCCGCCCGCGTACGCCGCATGATCGGCCTGACCGGCCAGTACGCCTCGGTGGATGAGGACCTGACCGGCACCGAGAACCTGGTGCTCATCGGCCGGCTGCTCGACCTGCGCGGCCCCGACGCCAAAGCCAGGGCCGCCCAGCTGCTGAGCGACTTCGGCCTGGCCGAGGCCGCCGACCGCCGCGCCGCCACCTACTCCGGCGGCATGCGCCGCCGCCTGGACCTGGCCGCCAGTCTGGTCGGCCGGCCTGACGTGATCTTCCTGGACGAGCCGACGACCGGCCTGGACCCCGCCAAGCGCGAGGACGTCTGGAACATCATCCGCCGCCTGGTCACCGACGGCGTCACCGTCCTGCTGACCACCCAATACCTGGAGGAGGCCGACGCCCTGGCCGACGACATCTCCGTCATCGACCACGGCAAGGTCATCGCGCACGGCACCCCGGCCGAGCTCAAACGTGTCGTCGGTGGCCAGACCGTGCTGGTGCGGCCCGCCGACCACACCAGGCTGCGCGAGAGCGCCGAGATCATCTCGGCCGTCGCCGGCCGCCCCGCCGAATCACCCGGCCGCGACGTGAGCACCGTGCCCGTCGAGGGCGACGCCGCCTTCACCGAGATCGTGGCCCGCCTCGACGCCGCCGGCATCGCGGTCACCGAACTGTCGCTGCGCCTGCCGAGCCTGGACGAGGTCTTCTTCACTCTGACCGGTCACCACGCCGGCAAGGAGGACGCGGCATGACCCTCACCGCCGAACGCACCGCCGCCCCCGCCCGCCTGGACCCGCGCCCTTTCGGCCTGGTCCGCCACAGCCTCGCGCTGGCCGGGCGCAGCGTCGTCAAGACCCTGCGCACCCCCGAACAGCTCATCGACGTCACCCTGCAGCCGATCGTCTTCCTCATCGTCTACGTGTTCCTGCTCGGCGGCGCCGTGTCCGGCTCGACCGAGGACTACCTGCAGTTCCTGCTGCCCGCGATCATGGTGCAGACGGTCATGTTCGGCGGGATGGCCACCGGCGTCAGCCTCAACACCGACATCAAGAAGGGCGTCTTCGACCGCTTCCGCAGCCTGCCGATCGCCCGCTCGGCGCCGCTGATCGGCTCGGTCCTGGGCGACCTGATCCGCTATGTGGTGGCGATCGTGGTGCTGATGGGCGCCGGGGCCGCGCTGGGGTTCAGAATCCACACCGGGCTGGTGGCGACGCTGGCCGCCTGCCTGCTGACGGTCTTCTTCTCCTTCTGCCTGAGCTGGGCGTTCGTGCTGCTGGGCGTACTGATGCGCGAGCCCGGCGGGGTGCAGGGCACCTCGTTCCTGGTGCTGTTCCCGCTGACGTTCGGCACCAGCATGATCACCCCCAAGGACACGCTGCCCGGCTGGTTGCGGGCCTGGCTGGAGGTGAACCCGGTCAACCACGCCATGGAGGCCTCGCGGGCGCTGATGCTCGGCGGCCCGGCTGCCGCCTCGGTGGTCTGGACGCTCGCGTCGGGGCTGGTGTTCCTGGCGATCTTCGCGCCCCTGGCCGTCGCGGCCTACCGCCGCCGCGCCTGAGCCACCCGCTGTCCGGCCGTCCCCGGCCGCTATGTGGGCGCGGCCGGAACGTGCACCCGCGTCCCCGGCCGCTGCCCGCCGCGCTGAGCGGGCCGCTTCGATGCCCCCGGCCGCTACGGTGGCGCGGCCGGGGCGTGTACCAGGCTGAGCGCGGCGGGCCGGTCCAGGCTCCGGCCCGCCGCGTAGGCGGCGTCGTAGCCGTCGCCGAGCTCGGCGCGCAGCCGCGCGGACAGGGGGCCACCTCGGGGTTGAACGCGTCGGGCGCGCCACGCAACTGCCCGGTCGCCGCCGGATCGCCCACCGCCAGCGCCAGATGCGCCCGGCCGATCATCACCAGCGCCCGGAACTGCGGCGCGATCGCCGAGGCGTACTCCAGCGTGGCGGCCGACCGCTCGTACTCGCGCGCGGCCGTCGCCAGATCGCCCTCCAGCCACGCCAGGTCACCGAGCCCGCAGTGGGCGAACGCGGCGTTGCGCGGCGAGTGGTCGCGGTGCGGCTGCTCGGTCATCTCGCGCAGTTGGGCACGCGCCTGCTCCACCTGTCCCTTGCGCATGCCGATGGTGGCCTGCCACACCTGATGCCCGGGGTCGAGGTCGGGGTTGAGCTGCCGCACCAACTCCGTGGCCTCCAGGATCGAGGCGAGCGCGTCGTCGAAGTCTCGCGTGCGCCTCGCCCAGCGACATCAGCGCCATCGACGGCCCCCACCGCTCACCCACCGCCCGCAGCTGCGCGGCGGCGGCGATGAGGTCCTGGCGCGAGCCGCGCATGTCGCCGTCGTTCTCCTTCATGGCGGCCCTGACCGTCAGGAGCATCCCGCCCCCGAATCGGCGCCCAGCTCCTCGGCCAGAGCGCGCCGGAAGTCCTCCTAGGCGGCCAGCGCCTCGGCCCGGCGGCGTGCAGCGCCTTGAGGCGGGTGGCGTGCAGCCGCTCGCGCAGAGGATGACGTGCCGCCAGCTCCCCGAGCGCCGCCGACAGCCCGCCCAACTCGCTGTCCGCTGTGCCTTGAGTGGATTCGCTCGATCGCGCGGGTGGCCGCCGAACGCTCGGGCGGGCCTGGTCAGTGCGATGCCGGGTGGCGCATGGAAGGTCTGATCGTCCTGGCGGTGCTCATCGCCTACGAGTTGAGCGCCCGATAGCGCGCCCGCCGCGAACGGCAGGACACGCCCAGCCCGGCCGCGCCGCCGGCCACCGCGGCTGTGACGGCCGCGGCCCCGCCCGCCGGCGGAAAGGCGGCGACATGATCTGCCTGGCGGGCCCGCGCGCCCTTGCCCTGCTTCCCGCGGGACGGCTGTGGCCACTGCTCGCCCTGGCCGGTGGGCTGCTGACCACGGTGCTGACCCTGCCGGAGGGAACCGGACTGCTATCCGGCGGCACTGTGTCGGCGGCCCTCGCGCTGACCTCGCCAGTGGCCCTGGCCGCCCTGGGCGGGGTGTGGGCTGAGCGCGCGGGCGTGGTCAACATCGGTCTTGAGGCAATGATGATCCTCGGCACCTGGGGCGCGGCCTTTGGAGCCCTGCGGTGGGGGGCCGTCGCCGGTCTCGTCCTGGGCGCCGCCTGCGGCGCGCTCGGCGGCCTCCTGCACGCGCTCACGACGGTCACCCTCGGCGTGGATCACATCGTCGCCGGCGTGGCCATCAACCTCCTGGCCCGAGAGTGTCCAAGTACCTGTCCTCGATCGCGTTGCCCTGGGCACCGGGACGGTCGACTTCGCCGCCGTCTTCGGTGCCCTGCGCGAGATCGGCTACGACGGGGTGATGACCTTCGAGAGCTTCTCTTCGCGGGTGGTCTCCCCTGGACTGTCCAGCACGCTGGCCGTTTGGCGCGACACCTGGGACGACCCGGATGCGACGGCGGCGTCGGCGCGGCGCTTCATCGCCTCCTCGCTCGCCGGGTGAGGAGACTGAGTTGACGACGACGGCGCCTGGCCGCCTGCGTGCCGCGCCGACAACGGTCAGGCGTGCCAGTCCGTCACGCCGCCCGGGACGGGCGCCTGCGGCTCGTACGGCTCGCGGGTGAAGATGAAGGTGTTGAGGTCGAGGTGATCGGCGCCGACCCGCAGCGTCTCACCGGCGTAGTAGCCATCCAGCCCCAGCCAGGTCCCGTCGTCCTGCGGCACGAACCGGGAAGCCCGGCCGGCCCCGCCCACCGGCGTCAGCGCCAGGCCGCCGTCGGGCAGCAGCCGCAGCGCGTACGGCTTGGGACCCCAGTGCCACAACCCGGTCAGCGCCAGCAGGGCGGGGTCGGCGGCGGCGGGCCGCCACTGCTCGGGCAGGCGAGGCTCGTGTTCGTCGAGGATGTCCAGCAGGTCGGTGGGCAGGCTGTAGCTGAGGCCGCTGGTGGTGTTGGCCAGGAACAGCACCCCCACCTGGTCGGCCGGGTCGGCCCACACGGTGGCCAGGAAGCCGGGCATGGACCCGGTGTGACCGGCCAGGCGGCGTCCGGCGTGCCGGGTCAGCTGCAGGCCGAGCCCGTAGCCGGAGGTCCAGGCGTCGCCGTCGTCGACGGTGGCGGGCTCGCGCATCTCGGCCAGCGTGGCGGGGGACAGGACGCCGCCGGTGTCCCCGGCCACGAACGCCGCCCAGCGGGCCAGGTCGGCGGTCGTGGACCACAGCTGACCGGCGGGCCCCATGGCGGCGTGGTCGTGTTCGGGTTCGGCCAGCACCACCTCGGCCCACGGGTGGACGGCGTAGCCGGTGGCGTGCGGGGCGCGCGGCCGCTCGGTGGTGGCCGACAGGCCGAGCGGCTGCAGGACCTCCTGCTGTACGGCGCGCAGCCAGGGCATGCCGCGCAGCCGGGCGACCAGCTCGCCGAGCAGGCCGTAGCCGATGTTGGAGTAGTGGAAGCGGCGGCCGGGCCGGTGCTTGACGTGCTGCGGCCCGAGTAGGGCGAGCAGGTCGCCGGCCGGCAGGCCGGGGGTGCGTTCCCACCAGGCGGT
The DNA here is from genome assembly GCF_040659625.1 of Nonomuraea sp. NPDC049750. NCBI lineage: Bacteria > Bacillati > Actinomycetota > Actinomycetes > Streptosporangiales > Streptosporangiaceae > Nonomuraea > Nonomuraea sp. NPDC049750. The sequence goes on along the minus strand of NZ_JBFANB010000020.1, from coordinate 126,153 downwards.
GGGCGGTTCGGCGGTCAGGCCGGCGGTGTGGGAGAGCAGCTGGGCGATGCTCATTTCGCCCAAGCTCACCTCGCCGAACGAGGTGCCGGGCAGGTGTTTGGCCAGGGGGTCGAGCAGGTCGAGGCGGCCTTCGTCACGCAGCCGCATGACCACGACGGCCACCATGCTCTTGGTGATCGAGCCGAGCCGGTATTGGGTGTCGGCGGTGGGGGCCGCCCCGGCGCCGGGGCCGGTGAAGCCGCGAGCGCCGAACCAGGCCAGCCTCCCCTCCCGTACGATCGCGGCCGTCAGCGACGGCACCCTGCACTCGGCCTGTTCGACGGCCAGCCTGCGCAGCAGCGCCCGCGCCGTCGTCTCACCCACCTGACTCATGGGCGCCAAGCCTAGTGCTCAGATGGGCAGCAGTTCCGGCCCGATCAGCTCGCCCTGGTGCGGCTGCGGGTGGGCCTGGTCGTGGTAGTAGTGGCCGGCGTACCAGACGACGACGTTGGTGGCGTCGATGCTCTCGCTGTTGAGGAAGCGCCCGATGGCGGCCCGGTCGCGCGGGCCGGGGTTGCCGTCGTCGAGCTCGGCCGCGTGGTGGCGCAGGAACCACAGGTCGGAGACCCCGTAGGCGTCGGCGGTGTCGTCGAAGGGCCCGGGGTGGATCTGGTAGCCGCGCCCTGAGGACTTCTCGCGTACCTGCCAGTAGCGGCCGGGGGCGCGGCGGCGAGTGGTCTCGCGGACGATCGGCACCGGCTCGGGACTGATCGGCCCCTGGTCGATCTGCTCGACGACGTCATTGGCCGAGCCTTCGATGTCGAAGTCGAAGCGCCAGTAGGCGTGGTGGCGGTGCACCATGCAGGTCATCGGGTTGGCGGTGGCGGCGAAGCCGAAGCGGGGCCTGATGGTGCCGTCGTCGCCGAGCCGCCAGTCGCTGGCGTAGCGGTACCAGCCGGCCTGCAGCTCGCTGACGATGCGCAGCTCGTCGCCGTCGTGGTGGAAGGCCACGCCCTGGAAGCCGCCGGAGTCGGTGTCGGGCCGTTCCAGGATGGTACGCGGCGGGCTGTCGCACAGCCGCCAGCCCCAGCCGACCGGATCGGTGCCGGTGGCCGAGAAGCGGGTCTCGGAGGAGGCGTCGTCGCGGAAGGTGGTGCCTTGTTCGTACTCGACGTTCAGGACGGGTACGTGCGCCTGGCGCAGCACCAACCGGCCCCGGTAGCGCACCTCGCGCAACTCCACGCCCGATCCGGCGCCGGGGTTCTGCGGGGCCGAGGCGCGCGGCCGCACGACCAGCAGGTTCCACAGCTCGCGGGCCCCCCGCAGGAGGCGTACCCGCACCTGGTCGGGACCGCCGTGGTCGGCCAGGGGGGTGAGGCCTTCGGGCACGGTGTGCTCGCAGTCGTGGTGCATGCGCACGTCGATGCCCGCCGGCGTCCAGTCGACGGTGCGGGCGGCGGTGTCGACGGCGACGATGCGGTGGCGTACCCCGGTGGGCTCGCCGGGGGTGTAGATGCCCAGGCTGGGGCGGCGCACGGTGGTGCCGTCGGGGTTGTCCAGGTCGGCCAGGGGCGGCATGGGCCGGTAGACGATCACGTTGTCGCCCGCCGGGAAGTGCGGGTCGGCGCGCAGCACGTCGGCGGCCGCGAGCAGTTCCTCGTGGCTGGGCGGCGGCCGGTGGGCGCTGGGCCGGTGATCAGCCGATCGGCGTCGGCGACCTCCAGCGCGGACAGGACGCCGGGGTGGGCGGCCACGGCCTGGCGCAGTTGCCCGGCGCTCAGCCCGGCGCGGGGGACCGCTTCGAGGGTGAGGCGTACATCGTCGCTCATGCATGGCTTCCTACAGGGCGGCGGGCGGGGCTGGAAGGCCCAGATGTTCTCACGGGCGCCCGGTGGAAGGCGCCCCCCGCATACGTACGCACGGGCGGGCATGAGAACGGCCCCGGTCGGCGAGCGACCAGGGCCGGATGCTGCGGTAGGTCAGTCGGCGCAGATGGCGAAGACGCTGATGCCGACGTCGCTGTAGCCGATCTGGCGGCCGAGGACGATCCAGCCGCGCCCGTCATCGGTGGGGAAGGAGCCGACGAGGATCGCCCCGTTGCCGCGGGCCTCGCCGCCGCCGCCCAGGACCTTCTTGGCGCCGGGGCAGTAGAGGGTACGGCGCTGGAAGTTGGGCACGTTCGCGTTCGGCAGCGTCACCAGCTGGTATCCGGGCGGCAGCGCGGAGGCGTGGTGGGCCTGGACCGCGGGTGCGGTGGTGGCGTTGGCCGCGGTGACGACGGTGGCTGTGGCCACGCACGCACCGGTGAGGAGGACGGCCAGGGCGAGGGACTTCTTGTGCATCGCTCTCCTTGAGTTGTTCCCCGGATCACCCCGCCGCGGCGGGCGGGCAGCACGAACCCGCGCTCGAAGTGGGGTGATCCGGGGAGCCAGGGCCTACACGAAGAGTATCCATACCACTACCGTGAGTGTCGATGGGCAATCATGTTCGAGACACGGACCCACATACATGCAGCCATATGCCTGCATGTCGGCGATGGCCTGATGTTACGCTCAAAAGTGATCACTCCTCTGCGAAAGAAGGCCGCCCATGAGTGACACACAGTTCCCGCTCACGCTGCGCGTCACCGTCAGCGGAGCGACCCCGGACGAGATCCGCCAGAAGGCCAGAGCCCGGGCCCTGGACTTCTTCGGCCCCGACTCCGAACTGGACGTCATCAGCGCGGAAGCCGAGTGCGACCCCGAGCACGGCATCGGCTACCAGGCGGTCGTCGTCTTCCGGCGCGTCGCCTTATAGAAGGCGGCCCAGACGCGCATCGACGGTCAAGCCACCGCCAACGGCGATAGCAGCGGAATAAATAATATCGGCATCGAGGTCACCGGCCGTCGTCCGACATCCCCAGCGCTCCCGCAAGAAATACACATCAAATGTTTCATGTTCCGGAAAAAGGGCCCGGCCGCCGCTCGATAAATCTTGGCGCACGTCTTGACTATTGCCGAGCGCGCCATGTCACGATGGGAGGGCAAGCGAGAGACACACAATGGGGGTGGTCTCGTGCTCAAAGAAATATTCGTTACCGGGGCCCTGGTGGCGACCGCCATCGTCCCTTCCGCGGCCGCACTGGCCCAGCCTGACAAGACCCGCGCTCTCGGCGGCCACGCCGCATCCACCTCGCTCACCCACTGCACTTCGACAAGCTCCGGCAAGCCGTGCAAATGGCTGGAGGGAAAGCACAAGAAGTGCCTGTGGTGCAAGTCGAAGAAGGGCGGATACACGCGTAGTTACTGCGAGGACAAGAGCTCGGGATCTTCAGGAAACACGGGCTCGCCAGGAAAGGCGCCGGAGAAACCGAAGCAAGAGGGAATTCTCTGCAAGGGAGACCTCGACGAGACCGGCACCTCCTGCACGAGGTGCGTCAACCTCAAGACCGGAAAGATATTCTCCAGCACCTGCAAGGGGGAAAAGGCCGGAGACGCGGCTCCCTAGTTCAAGTCGCGCATAGGATCCCTGGGCATAGGCGTCGCGACGCGCGGCCCCTATGCCCGCACGGGCACGAGGATCATGAAGGCCATCGCTCGGCAAGCTTACCCGCGGCGCGCTGTTCGAGCCGGCCGCGTTCGAGCCCGACCGGGCGGGGGAGCAGTGGGGCGAGGCATTTCAGAACCGTCTTGCCCGGGGACTTCCTCCGCTCGGCCGCGCCCAGCCCGGGCACGTCAGGCGCGGTCGTGTCCCTCACCCGCCCTATCACGACAGGACCCTCGTCGCGCCTGCGGACGGCAAGGAACGCTACGAGCCGGCAAGTGGAGGGCCAGCATCTCGCGTGATCCCGCTGACGCCAGCGCTTTTGACCGCGCGATGCATGACGGGTCGGGTTCGGAGACGGAGGACGTGGTCACGTGCCGATGAAAGATCGCCGGCTCAGCGGCTCGGGCGTCCCCGACGACGTGACACAGTTCTGATCCGGACGTTCGAGCGGTTCGAGAAAGCGCTGCTGATCAATAGGATGAGCGGATGTCCTGGACGCTCGAAACCCCGAACGGCGAGTCTTTGGACGTCAACGCGTGGAACTGGCGGCCGACTCTGGAGCTGCTAGAGAAGTCCGGCACTCTGGACGCCGACACGACCGAGCTGCTGCATGACAACATCGACGTGGAACTGACCGGCGAGCAGGCCCAGCGGATCGCCATCTTCTTGGAGACCTACCTGGCGAACATCCCCGCCGGCGGACGGGTCCTGCTCGACGGATCGAACACCACGGAACCCGACTCGTTCGAATTCCACCGCGACGACCTCGACCGCAACTATTCCGCGACAGTTGTGTGGCTGACCTGCTTCCGCGACTTCTGCCGCACCGCGACAGACGGCTTCACCGCCGGCTGAACCGATCAGGCCCTCCACCCGCCCCGATCTCACGGTGAGGTTGACCCCCTTCCGGCAGGTGACAGCGGCCGGGTGTCGCGGTGATGAAGATCTGCCCTAGTCTCGTCGATGTGGGGAGGCCCGAAGGAAGTCCGGACGTGGACGCCAAAAATGTTGGCACCAGTTTGAACGCAGTACTTGAACGCTTCACCTACGGCCCCAACGAGGAGACCGGCTACTCGATCGCGCGGGTGGCCACCGAACGCTCGGGCGCCGAACTGCTGACCGTGGTGGGACCGCTGCTGGGCGCGCAGGTGGGGGAGTCACTGCGGCTGAGCGGCCGCTGGACCTCCCACCCCAAGTACGGCAAGCAGTTCGAGGTGTGGTCCTACACCACCGTGCTGCCGGCCACCATCCAGGGCATCCGCCGCTACCTGGGCTCCGGCCTGATCAAGGGCATCGGCCCGAAGATGGCAGAGCGGATCGTCGACCACTTCGGCACCGACACCCTCGAGGTGATCGAGCAGGCCCCCGAGCGGCTGGTCGAGGTGCCGGGCCTGGGCCCCAAGCGGACCAAGCTGATCGCCGCCGCCTGGGAGGAACAGAAGATCATCAAAGAGGTGATGATCTTCCTGCAGGGTGTCGGCGTGTCCACCTCGATCGCCGTGCGCATCTTCAAGCAGTACGGCGAGAGCTCCATCTCCGTCGTCAAGAGCCGCCCGTACCAGCTGGCCGACGACGTGTGGGGCATCGGCTTCAAGACCGCCGACACCATCGCCCAGGCGGTCGGCATCCCGCACGACAGCCCCGAGCGCGTCAAGGCCGGGCTGCGCTACACGCTGTCCCAGGCGGCCGACGACGGCCACTGCTACCTGCCCGCCCCCAACCTCGTCGGCGACGCCGTCAAGATCCTGGAGGTGCCCGCCGACCTGGTCGCCGGCTGCCTGGAAGAGCTGGTCGCCGAGGAAGGCGTGGTACGCGAGCAGATCCCGGCCGGCGACAACATCGTGCCGGCGGTCTACCTGGTGCCCTTCCACCGGGCCGAGCTGTCGCTGGCCTCGGCGCTGCTGTCGTTGCTACGCGGCGGCCATGACCGGCTGGCCGCCTTCGCCGGCGTCGACTGGGAGCGGGCCGAGCAGTGGCTGCGCGGCCAGACCGGCGCCGACCTGGCCGCCGAGCAGCGCCAGGCCGTACGGCTGGCGCTGACGGAGAAGGTCGCGGTGCTGACCGGCGGGCCGGGCTGCGGCAAGAGCTTCACCGTGCGCTCCATCGTGACGCTGGCCCGCGCCAAACGGGCCAAGGTGATCCTGGCCGCGCCCACGGGCCGGGCCGCGAAAAGGCTCGCCGAGCTGACCGGCCATGAGGCGACCACCGTTCACCGCCTGCTGCAGCTGCGGCCCGGCGGGGATGCCACCTTCGACCGCGACAACCCCCTGGACGCCGACCTGGTCGTCGTCGACGAGGCCTCCATGCTCGACCTGCTGCTGGCCAACAAGCTCGTCAAGGCGGTCGCGCCCGGCACGCACCTGTTGTTCGTGGGGGATGTGGACCAGCTGCCCTCGGTCGGCGCGGGTGAGGTGCTGAAGGACCTGCTGGCCGCCCAGGACATCCCCCGCGTACGGCTGACGCAGATCTTCCGCCAGGCGCAGGAGTCGGGCGTGGTGGTCAACGCCCACCGCGTCAACACCGGCCTGCACCCCAAGCTGGAGGGCATGACGGACTTCTTCCTGTTCCCGTGCGAGGAGCCGGAGGAGATCGCGGCGCTGACGGTCGACGTGGTGGCCCGGCGCATCCCGCGCAAGTTCGGCCTCAACGCCCGCCGCGACGTACAGGTGCTGGCCCCCATGCACCGCGGCGCCGCCGGAGCCGGCGCGCTCAACATCGCGCTGCAGGAGGCCCTGACCCCCTCGCGCGAGGACCTGCCAGAACGCCGCTACGGCGGGCGCGTCTTCCGCGTCGGCGACAAGGTCACCCAGCTGCGCAACAACTACGAAAAAGGCGCGGCCGGGGTGTTCAACGGCACCGTCGGCATCGTCGTCGACATCCGCCCCGACGAGCAGAAGCTGATCGTCGCCACCGATGAGGACGAGCAGGTCGACTACGCCTTCGACGAGCTGGACGAGCTGGCCCACGCCTACGCCGTCTCCATCCACCGCTCCCAGGGCAGCGAGTACCCCGCCGTGGTCATCCCCCTGGCCACCAGCGCCTGGATGATGCTGCAGCGCAACCTGCTCTACACCGCGATCACCCGCGCCAAGCGGCTGGTCGTCATCGTCGGGTCCCGGCGCGCGCTGGCGCAGGCCGTACGGACCAAGGGGGCCGGGCGGCGCCACACCAGCCTGACCCACCGCCTGGCCCAGCACTGAGCTGAGGGTTTCGCCTCATTACTCCTGTTGCGCCCGGCTGACCTGGGGTTCCCAGCAACAAGTGATTTAAATGTTACCGAACTATCCCAAACTCCTCCGCGTCTTACATGCAGGAGCATTAAGGTCTTTGACATTGAGTTTGCTGTTATGGGGGAGAGGACTGACTTGAACGTCAAGCCCGGTTGGAGGACGCCCGTCACGGGCATGGCCCTGCTCGCGGCCGCGGCACTGACCGCGTCCTGCTCGAGCGCTCCCCCCGCTCCGGGCAACGCCGACGCGGCCAAGGCGACCACCTCCGCCACCCCGGAAGCGCCGACGATCAAGATCTCACCCGCCGAAGGCAGCTCGAAGATCAGCCCCGACAAGAAGATCGTCGTGACCGCCGCCGGCGGCACCCTGGAAGAGGTCACGGCCGAAGGCGGCGGCAAGAGCGTCGAGGGCACCTTCAACGCCGACAAGACCAAATGGGTCTCCAAGGGCACCCTGCTGCCCTCCAGCTCCTACAACGTCAGCGCCAAGGCCGGCGTCACCAGCGCCGCCAGCACGTTCAAGACGCTCAAGCCCGAGCGCGAACTGCAGGTCATCGACGTCACACCCAGCGCCAAGGGGGAGACGGTCGGCGTGGGGGCGCCGATCATCGTCACCTTCAACCAGCCTGTCAGCGAGAAGGCCACCGTCGAACGCGCCCTGGAGGTCGAGGCGCAAAAGCCCGTCGACGGCGCCTGGCGCTGGATCAACGACACCACCGTCATCTACCGCACCGCCAAGTACTGGCCCGCCCACCAGAAGGTCACCTTCAACGCCCGCCTCACCGGCGTCAAGGGCGGCAAGGGCATGTACGGCGTCAAGGACTCCGCCACCACCTTGAAGATCGGCGCCCGCGTGATCAGCAAGGTCGACACCAAGAAGCACATGATGTACGTCTACCGCGACGGCAAGCGCGTGCAGACGATGCGCATCAGCGCCGGCATGGCCACCACCCGCGAGTACACCACCACCTCCGGCGTCCACCTGACCATGGAGCGCGGCAACCCGGTCCGCATGATCTCGCCCGGCCGCAAGAAGGGCGACCCCGGCTACTACGACGTCATGATCAACCACGCCGTGCGGATCTCCAACTCCGGCGAGTACGTCCACGCCAAGGACAACGTCTGGGCCCAGGGCCGCTCCAACGTCAGCCACGGCTGCATCAACTCCCGCCCCGACCAGGCCCTGTGGTTCTACAATCACTTCCAGCGCGGCGACGTCGTCGACATCAAGGGCACCACCCGCGACCTGGAATGGAACAACGGCTGGGGCTTCTGGCAGCTGCCCTTCTCCAAGTGGAAGAAGGGCAGCGCCCTGTAGGCCCCGCAATCGGCGGCGCTCCCTTGAGCCGGCACCAAGCGCAGTTGCTCGACAGCTCAGCCGGCCTCGAGGCCGCCGAGAGGGGCCCGTCGGCTCCCCAGATCGGGGAGAAGAATCGTGCTCTCCTGCTCACGCGGATTGGTGCGGGCTAGGACGACCTCGGCGGGCTGGCTGTTACTGAGGTTCACGGGCATGTGCGGCGTACTGGCGGGGATTTGACGTGCTCCTCGTCCTGAAGGGGCGGGGATTCCCGTGCTGCTTTCGCAGCAGTCCATGCCGCGTAAGCAGCACGAGCTGTGGAACGGGATGCTTGACGCTTCATCGACCCGCCATACCAGGCGCCTACAGCGCCCTTGATGACATAGATCGCGGTCTCGTGATGGTCGTGTTTATGAGCCCGGCAGCTGCCCGAGGCAGGGATGGTCTGCAGGTGCATGCAGATATTGCGCGCGCCCACGGTCTCGGCGTCGATACCGGCGAAGAACTGCAGGTGCTGCTTGCCCTCGTACATCAAAGCCGAACGAATGACCAAGGGGCCGCCACCGCCGACTCGGCAGCCTCCCACCGCTGCTCGCGCAAGGCCGCGCCGGGGCAGTGGCGTCCACGCTCAGTCCGGACGGCCCACCCGCCACCTACGCCGCGCGGGCGCTGGGCAAGCCCCGTTCGCGGTGTCCTTCCGCTGTGGGTGAAGCGATTGCGCCGTGGGCGATGAGGGGGTGCCACGCAACAGCAAGGACGACAGGGTGAGTCCAAGACCCACGACGAGCGAAGAGGTGGCCACCATGGCGATCGCACAAGTACTGGGACCCGGCCAATGGCTGGCGGCGGAGATCCGCGACAGCGACCCATGGAGGGTCGCGCTCAACGAGGAGCATCGGCACGAGGTGCTCGGCGCCGTACGGGCGGTGGAGGCGGCCGGCCCGGCGCCGCAGGAGATCACCCCGGACGGCTTCCCGCTGCCGACGCTCGGACCACTCCTGCGGCGAGTGCGTCAGGAGATCGTGGACGGTCACGGGTTCGCCCTGCTCCAAGGGATACCCGTCGGCCAGATGAGCGAGCGGCAGCGCGAGATCGCCGGACTCGGCCTCGGCAGCCACATCGGCCCGATCGTCTCACAAGGACCCGGCCCGGTCCCGCTGGTGCACGTACGAGACACCGGCGCCGACCCCTCCCAGCCACGCACCCGCAGCTACCAGCACAACGGGCGGCTCGGCTACCACAGCGACCCCACCGACGTCGTCGCCCTGCTGTGCGTGCGGCCGGCCAAGTCAGGCGGCCTCAGCGTCATCGTCAGCTCCGTAGCGGTGCACAACGAGGTCGTCCGGACCCGCCCCGACCTGGCCGAGGTGCTCTACCAGCCGTGGTGGCACGACCGGCGCACCGGCGAGGGCCCCGACAGCTTCTACACCAAACCACTGTGCACCCTGGGCCAGGACGGCAGGGTGTCGTTCGCCTACGGGCCCGACTACCTGCGCTCGGCCCAGCGCGGCGCCTGCGTGCCGCCCTTCACTCCGGCCCAGCGCGAAGCGATGGACCTGCTCGACCGGCTGACCGACGACCCCCGCTTCGTGCTCACCATGGACCTGCGGGAGGGCGACATGCAGTTCCTCAACAACCACGTCGTCCTGCACGGCCGCACCGCCTACGAAGACCACCCCGAACCGCAGCGCCGCCACCTCATCCGCCTGTGGTTCACCACCGGCTGAGAGGCCGAAGCAGGCCGAGCCTCACCAGGTGACCCACACGTCCTGCAGCCCCCCGGACAACAACCCCGTACGCAACCGCAGATCACCGGGAGCGTCCCGCAGACCCAGCCCGGGCAGCCGCCTGGCCAGCGTGCCGAGCACGACCTGAAGCTCCATCCGGGCCAGCGGCTGACCCAGGCAGAAGTGCGGCCCCGCGCCGAACGCCAGATGCTGGCCCGCGTTGTCACGGCGCGCGTCGAAGAGGTCGGGATCGGCGAACTTACGCGGATCACGGTTGGCCGCGGGCCGGCACGGGATCAGCGTCGTACCCGCGCTGACCCGCACCCCGCCGAAGTCGGCCTCCTCGGTCGCCACCCGCGGCATGCCCACCACGCTGAGCGTGCTGTCCAGCCGCAGGACCTCCTCGACCGTGCCCGGGATCAGCTCCGGGTCCTCCACCACCGCCGCGTAACGCCCCGGCTCCGACAGCAGCATCGCCACCATGATGGCGATCATGTTCGAGGTCGTCTCATGCCCGGCCAGCAGCAGCGCCTGCACGGTCGCGATCAGCTCCTCATGGCTGAGCCGCCCGTCCTGGCTGTCGGAGATCTGCGTCAGCTCGCTGAGCATGTCATCGCCCGGCGCCGCACGCTTGTCAGCCACCAGGTCCGACACATACGCGCCGAACTCCTCATACGCCTTCTCCACCTCCGACTGCTCGTAGCGGGTCAGCGTCAGCATCACCTGAGACCAGTACGCGAACTTGTCCTGATCCTCACTCGGCGCCCCCACCAGAGCGCAGATGACCCGCACCGGCAGCGGCAGGCCCAGCTCGCGCGACAGGTTCGCCGCAGACCCGCCGGCCAGCATGCCGTCCACCAGCTCATCGGCCATCCGCTGCACCCGCGGGCGCCACGCCTCGATCTTGCGGATGGTGAACGAGGGGGTCAGCAGCCGCCGCCATCGCCGATGCCCGGCCCCGGCGATCATGCTCCCGCTCGCCATGCCGCGGGCGAAGATCCCGCCGTCGGCGGTCGTGGACACCCGCGCGGCGTCGGCGCCACCACGGCTGAAGCGCGGGTCGGTCAGCAGCGTGCGCACATCGTCGTAGCGGGTCACCAGCTCGGCGGTGTCGCCGCTGGGCAGCTGTACGTGCGCCACGGGGCACCCGCTCTGCAGCTCGGCCCACTCGCGCGGCGGCTGCAGGGCCTCGGTCCGGTCGAAGGGGTAACGGGAGACGGGTTCGGCGGTCATGGCGGCGCCCTTCTGCTCGCTGATAGGACACCCAAGATTCTAAGGCGACAGCCTTAAACCTTGACAGTAGTCAGACCAGCGCCAGTTGCGGGAACCGCGGCTCACGCTCCGGCGGCTCCGGCGGCCCCGACCGCATACCGTAGACCCGGCACAACTGCCCGATCTGCCCCGTGATCCGCTCCTCGTAATCGGCCGCCGGCAACCCCGCCCCGTCGTACAACTCCTCATAACGCTCCACCAGATGCGGATGCGCCTCACCCAGCCACTCCAGATACCACTGCCGCGTCCCCGGCGGCAGCCGCAACACCACCGGCTCCACCACCCTGGCCCCCGTGGCCGCGATCCGGCGCACGGTCGCCGACAACTGATCGGCCCCATCACTGAGCAACGGCAGCACCGGAGCCATCAGCACCCGGCACGACACCCCCGCCTCCACCAGCGCCGACACCAACTCCAGCCGCGCCTGCGCACCCACCGCGCCCGGCTCCACCCCACGCCGGATCCGCTCGTCGACGAACGCGATCGAGACCGCCACCTGCGCCCCCGCCCGCGCCAGCACCGCGGCATCCCGCAACACCAGCGGACTCTTGGTGTAGACGGTGAACGGCACCGCCGCCTCACCCAGCGCCTCCACGATGCCCGGCATCAGCCGATAAGTCGCCTCCGCCTGCTGGTAACAGTCACCACTGACCCCCACCGCCAGCGCCTCACCACCCCACCGCGCCAGCTCCGCCCGCAACCGCGTCACCGCATTGGGCTTGACCACGATCCGCGTGTCGAAATCCCGCCCCGCGTCCAACCCCAGCCGCCGATGACCCGCACGGGCACCACAGCCACGGCAGGCATGGGCACAGCCACGATAGGGGGAGACGGACCACCGCTGAGCGATCCCCGCACTCCGCGGCACCCGCTCGATCATCGTGCGGGCCTGCGTCTCATAGAAGCCGTCACGCAACACCGCCCGCCGCTCGATCATCGGACGATCATCTGCGGCCTCAACAAGCGAAAGCGCGTCCCAACCCACGGCCCCAGTGGAACACGCATTCGACTCCCTTTTCAAGCGCTTCCGCCTCACCGGCCACCCACCGATCGGGGGTTCGACACACGCCGCCCCGGTCAGCACACTCGTCTTCATGGCCCCGGCGGTGACCGGCAGTGGCTCCAGCACTACCCACGATCACACCGAGGCCATCTCAATGCCGCTCACGGGGAGGGATTCACCATGGCCTGGTTGTTGCTCGCGATCGCCATCGCCGCCGAGGTCATCGCGACCACCGCGCTCAAACTCAGCAACGGCCTGTCCCACCTCGGCTGGGCCGCCATCGTCGCCATCGGCTACCTCATCTCCTTCGTCCTGCTCGCCCGCGCCCTGAAAATGCAGCTCGAAGTCGGCACCGCCTACGCCGTCTGGTCCGGCACCGGCACCGCCGCCATCGCCCTCATCGGCGCCGCCTTCCTGGGGGAGACCCTCACCCCGCTCAAGATCGGCGGCATCCTGCTCATCATCGGCGGCGTCATCGTCCTCAACCTCGCCGGCGCCCACTGACCCCTGGCACACTGAACGCTCCTCGCCCGCCACCGCCCGCCCTGTTGTCCGCCCGCCCGCCTGCCTGCCCCGGCGAAAACGCCTCGCGCCCCCAAAGACGGATTATCTACACTGCCCCCGTGCTCAAACCCCACTACCCGATCCTCACCGACCGCCTCCTGCTGCGCCCCTTCACCCCTGACGACCTCCACGCGCTGCACGCCTACGAATCCCGGCCCGACGTCGCCCGCTACCTCTACTGGGAACCCCGCGACCTCGAGACCGTACGCACCTTCCTCGAAAAGAAGATCACCCGCGTCGCCCTCCTCAACGAAGGAGACGCCATCGACATCGCCATCACCCTGCGCGACACCGGCCAGCTCATCGGCAACGGCGTCCTGATCTGGACCAGCGAACAACACCGCCAAGGCGAGATCGGCTACATCCTGCACCCCGACCACCACCGCCGCGGCTACGCCCCCGAAGTCGGCCGCGAACTGCTCCGCCTCGGCTTCGAAGGACTCGGCCTGCACCGCATCGTCGGCCGCCTCGACGCCCGCAACACCGCCTCCGGCCGCGTCCTGGAAAAACTCGGCCTGCGCCGCGAAGCCCACCTCATCGACAACGAGCACGTCAAAGGCGAATGGTCCTCCGAGGTCATCTATGCCATGCTCGACTCCGAATGGACACCATAGACATCCTCCACCTCGCCCTGGCCGCCGACTGGGCCGACGCCCAGCCGGCGGGGGAGTACCGCATCTCCACCCTCGGCCGCACCCTCGACCAAGAGGGCTTCATCCACTGCAGCCGAGACCTCGACCAGCTCCACGGCGTACACACCGCCTTCTACGGCCACGTCACCCAGCCGCTGCTCATCCTGCAGATCGACCCCGCCGGACTCGACATCCGCCTCGAAAACGGCTTCCCCCACCTGTACGGCCCACTCCCGCTCACCTCGGTCACCGCCGTACACCCCTACGCCTGACCATTCGGCGCTCAGAGCTCGCCGACGAGACGACCGCGATCGGCCGTACACCAAGCGCCCTGCCCGCCTGCACCACGGCGTGGCTGCCCCTGCCGTGGCCCCGGAGACGAGCGCGGACCGCTCCCCGCACCATCGCGGCCATCGTCAGGTCAGGAAGTTGACCCTCAGCGCAGCGCCCAGCCGAAACCGTCGCCTGGCCGGATCTCCCGGATCGTGGCCTCGGCGCTGCACAAGGCGGAGGTCACCTGGTCGGTGCGCATCTGCTCCCGGTTGAGCTTCGAGACCACCCAGCGCATCTGCGCACTGGTCGGCATTGATGATGCCAGCCGCGCGAGAGCCGAGGCGGCCGGCGACCGCCAGGAGCCCGCCAGCGAGACGGCTGCCGAGGACTTCTACGTGCTGGCGTTCATCAAGTCCGCGCCGGGCAACGTGAGCCTGGAGTCGATGATGACCGAGATTCGCAAGCTGGCGGCAGCCCGGGCGATCGAACTGCCGCCCGGGATGTTCGCCGACGTGGCGCCCAAGGTGCTGGAATTCTCGCTCTTGTTCGCCCTGCCGCTAACCCCGCCGGACTCGCGCGCTCCTCAACGCTCTGACTCCGCACCCGTCGCTCACGGGCGCGGAGTCAGACCGTGGAAGATCAGGTCGAGCAGGGCGGCCGCCTGCCCCGCCGCGTCCGGTTCCGTCTCGGTGACCAGTGCGATGGCGTTCACCAGCTTGAACAGCTGCTCGACCGGTACGCCCGTCCGGACGTCGCCCGCTTCCTGTGCCCGCGCCAGCAGCGCCCGCGCCGCCCCGAACACCGCCGCGCGGCACGACGAGCCGTCCTCACCGAGCGCTGCCAGCAGCGATGCGGCCAGCCCGCGCTCCGTACTGCCCTGCGCGATCACTGCGCCCAGCCACTCTTTTAGCGCCGCGCCCGGCGACGGCGCGGACATCAGGTCTCCGGCCCGGCGGCACAGGGCGTCGATGTGGTCGCGGAAGACCGCCTCCAGCAGCGCCTGCCGGGTGGGGAAGTGGCGGTAGAGCGTGGCGTTGCCGACTCCCGCCCGCTGTGCGATGTCGTCCAGCGGCGCATTGGCCCCTAGCTCGGCGAAGGCGGCCCGAGCACAGGCCACCAGCCGGTCGTAGTTGCGCCGGGCGTCGGCCCGCATCGTCGCCTCCCGGGTTTGCCTAAGTGGGGACTATCCCCGTATCGTACCCGAACAGAAACCGGGGAGACTCCCCGGTTAGGAGGTGTCATGAACTCCCAACCACCGAAGTACGCCGCCCGGCACGCCGAGCATTTCGCGATGGAGCGCCGGGACGGAGTGCTCCTGCTGCGCACGCACACCGGCGGCGGCCCGGCTGTCATGTCACTCGCGCTGCACCACGCGTGGGGCGAGGTGCTGCACGAAGCGGGCGCAGACCTGGACAACGAGGTGCTGATCCTCACCGGCACTGGCGGCGCGTGGACCGGCGGGCTCGACCCCGCCCTGCGCGAGCGGCCGCCGGCGCAGCGGGGCGAGGACCGCTACGACCTCTACCGCGACGGCATCGCGCTGCTACGCAGCCTCGTCTTCTCCGTGGACGTGCCGACGATCGGCGCGCTCAACGGGCCCGGCTACCACCAGGAGCTGGCCCTTGCCTGCGACCTGACGCTGTGCACCCCCGGCACCGTGTTCGACGACACCCACTTCCGCTCCGGCGCCGTACCCGGCGATGGCCAGCACCTGGTCTACCAGGAACTGCTCGGCCTCAAGCGGACCGCGCGGATGCTCTACACCGGCGCAGGCGTCGGCGCCGCCGAGGCGCTGGAGCTGGGCTTGGTCAACGAGGTCGTGCCAGACGAGCGACTGCAGCCGCGCGCCTGGGAGCTGGCCGCCGAGATCATGGCCGCGCCGCGCGCCACCCGCCGGCTCACCCACGCCATCATCCAGCGCCCCTGGCAGCGCCGCCTGGTCGACGATCTGGCCTTCGGCCGTACCCACCACCTGCTCAACACCTGACCCCATTTCGACCCACCACCTGCCCGACACCTGACCTGTTCTCGACCCCCGCCATCGGAGGAAACATGATCACCGTTCTCGTGACCGGCGCCACCGGCACCCAGGGCAGCGCCACGGCCCGCGGCCTGCTGGCCGCCGGGCAGCGGGTCCGCGCTCTCGTCCGCGACCCCGGCACCCCTGCCGCGCGGGCGCTTGCCGCCGCCGGCGCCGAGTTGGTCCGCGGCGACATGGGCGACAGCGCCTCGCTCGACGCGGCCACCCGCGGCGTCGACGGCGTCTTCAGCGTCCAGCCCACCCTCGGCTACCCCGGCACGCCGCCCGGCTTCACCATCGACGACGAGCTCCGCTATGGCCGCAACGTCGCCGATGCCGCTGCGGCGGCCGGCGTCCGCAGCTTCGTGTACGCCTCCGTCGGCGCGGCCGACGCCTCGCACGGCATCGCGCGCTGGCAGACCAAGGACACCCTGGAGCGGTACGCCCGCGACCTGGGCCTGCCCATGACCGCGCTGCGGCCAGTCCGTTTCATGGAGAACCAGGTTCATCCGCAGACGGGCGTGCGCGACGGCGTCCTGGCCGACGTCGTCCTGCCGGACGTGCCGGTCCAGCTCATCGCGGCCACCGACATCGGCGCGTTCGCCACGCTGGCCTTCACCCGTCCGGCCGAATACGCTGGCCGGACGATCGAACTGGCCGGCGACGAGCTGACCATGCCGCAGATCGCCCGAGCCATGGAGCAGGCGCTGCGGCAGCCCATCGCCTACCGGCATATCCCGCGCGAGGCACTGGCCGGCCGCGACGCCGACGCCGTGGCCGGCTACGACTTCGCCAACCACGGCGGCGGCTGGCACGCCGACATCGACGCGCTACGCAAGGAGCACCCGGGCCTGATGGACTTCGCCACCTGGCTCGACCGCGAGAGCGCCGCTGCCTTCACGACGGCCCGCGCCTGACGGCCGCAAGGCCGCACAACCACGCGGAACCTGGCGTCGCCCCGCCTGCGCGTCGCTGACCGGGTCCAGTCAGAGCGGGTAGTTGCTATGCCGGATGTACAGGTCGGGAAGTTGTAGGACTGGGACGATATCCACGAGCTGCTGGCCAGTCCTGCGACCGGCCGGAACATCGCGGTCCCGTCTCAGCCGCCCGAGGGTGGGGTTTCGCCGTTGCTGCCGTCTGACGCCCTTCCAGGGCTCAGACGTGGAGGTTTCGGTAGATGGTTGCGCGGCCGATGCCGAGCCGGTCCGCGATCTGCTGGACGGTGTACTTGCGTTTTCCGTCCCAGCCCTCCTTGCGTATCCGGTCGACGCTGCATCCGGTGTGGTTCATCCGCAGCGTCACGAATTGTTGGCTGATCGGGCTTGTGCCGTGGGCGGTCTTGTCGCTGATGAGGACGTGCGGATTGCTGGTGTGCGGCCAGGTGGCGCGGCGGTGACGGAGCCAGTGGCGTAGAGCTCGATGGCTGAGGTCGCCGAGTCGCTGGCGGCGGCCGGCGAGGGCTATTCGCCGGTTGGCCAGGTCTAGGTCGTCGAGCGTCAGGCCTCGGATGGCGCACCTCACCAAGCTCGCCACCGCTCTGTCGAGCGACCACACCGTCTACGTGCCCGACCGGCGCGGACGCGGGCTGAGCGGCCCCACGGAACCGCCTTCAGCCTCATGAGAGAGGTCGAAGAACTACAGGCGCTCATCGCGGCGACCGGCGCATCCCAGATCTTCGGCCTGAGCTCAGGCGCGCTCGTCGTCCTGCGCACAGCCCTGGTCACGCCCGCCCTCGACCGCGTCGCCCTGTACGAACCCCCGCTGTCGATGGGCAGCTCACCTCCTCGGCGGCGCGAAAAGCGCGGCGTACTTCGACATCACCCTTCGCAAGCTGGCCGAGGTACTCCCGCACGGGCGACGCATCACCCTGCCGGGAACCGGGCATTCAGGGCCGGAAGACGACGGAGCCCCGCTCGTCGTGGCCCAGGCGCAGCGGGAGTTCTTCAGCGCATGCTAACGGGTCCGGCATCGGGGCTCGCGGGGCGTTGAATCCGCGGCGAGCAGCAGCGACTCGTCGACCAACGCGATCAGCACGCAGAAGACCTGCTCCCCGGCGCCCCCGCCCGCACCTCGGCACGGCCGGCCGGCCGGCTACGCACACAACACCCGCTGAATCCGCCCCGCCGCGAACCACAACCCCGCCACCGCCATCACCACCAGATAACCCGCATGCCCCAGCAACCCCCACTGCGGCACACCCGAGGCCAGACCCCGCACCAACTCCACCGCGTGATACAGCGGCGTCACCCGCACCACCACCTCCAACACCCCCGGATAATCCGCCACAGGGGAGAAGGTGCCGGAAAACAGGAACAACGAGAACTGCGCCGCCGTCATCAGATCGAAATCCTGCCAGCCACGCAGCACCGTCGACACCGCCATCCCCAGCGCGCCGAACGACACCCCCACCAGCATCGTCGCCGGAAACGCCGCCAACGCCCACACCGGCTCGGCCAGCCCCAGCACCACCATCACCACCAGGAACAACGCCGTGTAAACACAACTGCGCACCATCGCCCAGGTCAACTCACCCAACGCCACCTCGATCGGCCGCACCGGCGTCGCCAAAACCGCCTCGAACGTCTTCGTATAACGCATCTTGAAGAAGAAGTTGAACGTCGTCTCCGACAACGCCCCATTCATCGCCGAGACCGCCAGCATCGCCGGCGCCACGAACACCGCGTAGGACACCACCCGGCCATCACCCAGCGGAATCCGCCCCACCAGCGCACCCACACCCACACCGATCGACAGCAGATACAGCAGCGGCTCGAAGAACCCCGACACCAGCACCAGCCAGTACGAGGCACCCGAACGCAACGCGCCCACATTGCGGCCCACCACCGCACCCACCCGGCCCGCCGAAACACGCCCCGCCCAAACCCGGCCGGACACCAGCCGCCGGGCCACCGCCAACGTCACCATCATCAGTCCTGAAGTCGCTTACGGAACGCGTAACCCGCCCACCACAGCCCGCCCACCGCGAACACCACCAAACACCCGGCATGCGCCCACAGCGGCCACGGGGGAGCGGCCCCCGACGTCGCCGCCCGCGCCAGCTCCACCCCATGCCACAACGGCGACGCATAAGCCACCGGCCGCACCAGCGCCGGCAACTGCTCCACCGGGAAGAACACCCCCGCGAACAACGTCGAGGGCAACATCACGAACCGAAACAGCAACGCGAAATAACTCTCATGATCAATCGTCGCCGAGAACGCCGTCACCGGCGCCGCCACGGCCACCGCCAGCAACGCCGCCACCAGCGGCGTCAACACCACCCACGGCGAGGACAACGCCCCGAACGCCCCCACCACCAGCAGGAACGCCACCACCGCGATCTCAACCCTGAACACGATGTACAGCAGCCAGCCACCGACCATGTCCCACACCGACACCCGCGTCGCGAACATCGCATGCGCCCCGCGATTCCACCGGAACTCCCCGAACACCGCATACGTACACTCGCCGACCGCCATCTGAAACGCCGTCGACGCCAGCACCCCCGGCACGATCCACTCCACGTACGGCACGCCGCCCACCTCACCGACGTAACCGCCCACCCCCAGCCCGATACTGGCCAGGAACAGCACCGGCAACACGAACGACGAGAACAACGACGCCCGCCACAACCGCTTGTACAGCGTCAGATGCCGCTCCAGCACCGCCACCGTCGGATGCGCCATCACTCCACCAACGTCCGGCCCGTCAGATGCAGGAACACATCCTCCAGCGACGAACGGCGCACCAGCACACTGGAGGGCACCAGCCCACGCCGATGCACCTCCGACACCGCCGCGTCACCGTCCTTGGCGTAGACCAAGATCCGATCCGGCAGCACATCCACCCGATCACCGATCCCGGCCAGCGGCGCCACGAAATCCGCCAGCTCCTGCCCGCCGAAGCGCACCTCCACCACCTCAGGCGAGGAATGGGCCTCGATCAGCGAACGCGGCGACCCCTCGGCCACGATCCGCCCGCCGTCCATCACCACCAGCCGATCGCACAACTGCTCGGCCTCATCCATGTAGTGCGTGGTCAGCACCAGCGTCACACCCCGCTGCTTCAACCGGAACAACCGCTCCCACAGCAGATGACGCGCCTGCGGATCCAGCCCCGTCGTCGGCTCGTCCAGCAGCACCAGATCCGGCTCGTTGACCATCGCCCGCGCGATCGTCAACCGCCGCTTCATCCCGCCCGACAGCGGCTCCACCCGGCTCGAGGCCCGATCACTCAGCTGCGCGAACTCCAGCAGCTCCTCCGCCCGCGCCCGCGCCTCCGCCCGCGACAACCCGAAATAACGGGCGTACGTCGTCAAATTCTCGCGAACCGTCAGATCAGGATCCAAGTTATCCAGCTGCGGGCAGACACCCAGCCGCCCCCGAATCCGCGGCCCCTCCCGCACCGGATCCAGCCCGAAGATCCGCAACTCACCCGCCGACGGCATCGACACGCAACTGATCATCCGCATCGTCGACGACTTACCCGCCCCATTGGGACCCAGGAAACCAAACGCCTCACCAGGCGCCACGTCGATATCGATCCCGTCGACCGCGACGAAATCCCCGAACCGCTTCACCAGCCCACGCGCGCGGACCAGCGACTGCTCACCAGACACGAGCTCAGACCATAACCAACGCCACCGACAGAATCGAGCGGTTAAACGCCGCCACACTGAGACCCATGAACACCCGAGCAGCCGCCCAGCGCTTCGCCGACACCTGGCAACACGGCTGGACCCACCACGACACCGACCACATCGCCACCCTCTACCACCACGACGCGGTCCACACCTCCATGCCCTTCCGGCCACCACACCGGGGGAGAGGCGCCATAGCGGACTACATCCGCTGGTCCTTCAGCACCGAAACCGCACCGCACGTCACCTTCGCCACCCCCATCGTGGACGGCGACCAAGCGGTCATCGAATTCCGCGTCCACGCCATCGACGAAGGCACACCCATCACCCTCGCGGGCTGCGTCATCGCCCGCTTCGACTCCGACGGCCTCGCCGTACAGACCCGCGACTACTGGCACACAACACAAGGCCACGTATGACCACACGCACAGAACGGCCAGCCCACAAACCCACTACAACTACTCAGGCCCGGAGACCCACCCGGCACCCGCGCAGAACCCGGGCACCGGCTACACAAACGATCAGCCCGCCACCCGCGCCCGCGCCGGACCGGCGACAGGAGCCAAGGAAGGCGCGGGAGCCACCGGGGGAGCGGCCGGCACAACCGGGGCCGAAGGACGCGTCATCTGCTGCGTCCGCTCCATCTCGGCCCGC
The DNA here is from genome assembly GCF_040659625.1 of Nonomuraea sp. NPDC049750. Taxonomy (NCBI): domain Bacteria; kingdom Bacillati; phylum Actinomycetota; class Actinomycetes; order Streptosporangiales; family Streptosporangiaceae; genus Nonomuraea; species Nonomuraea sp. NPDC049750. The sequence goes on along the minus strand of NZ_JBFANB010000020.1, from coordinate 105,339 downwards.
CGCTCGGCGCAACCACCTCCGCAGTAACCGTTGGTCACAATAAGACGACCCCGCAGTGTCGTGTAGGACTCCCGGCCCGTAGCGGGCAGAACTCCCTGACACACTGGACATAACACCGACTGATTCCCCACGTGCTGCTCCTCTCGCGGCGCGATAGCAGATTTCCCACCCTAAGGCGATCCGGCCAGCCAGGACAGTGAATCAACCGAAGGTCAACCCGTCGGTCAGAGCATTCCGGCCTCACGCACCGTAATGATCAAGAACCGCGCCGGCCCACCGGAGGCGGCCGTCACCTCCCGTAACACCCCCTGGCCAGGCCCCGACGTTCACCACTCGGCGGACCGGCGGGCAGGGTGACCAACGTCACTAAGCGCACATGGGGCTCCACCCCGAGTCAGAGCCCCTCTCGAAGCGGCCTACTTGACATAATGTTCATTATCAAGCAAACGGAGAGGGTCCGCACACGGCATCTTTTGGCCACCTACGCTGATCAATATGAACATAGGGCCCCTGGAGTTACTCGTCTTCGCCGTGATCGTGATCGCGATCATCGCCTTCCTCGTCATCCGGGCGTCTTCTCGCCGCTGATCTCCGGCACGAGCGGCGTTACGATCGAGAGATGCACAGCCTGGCGATCTCCACCGCGGGTCTCGTCGCGCTCACCGCCGTCGTCACCGCCCTGGCCATCTACCTGATCATCCTGGCCGTCCGGCTGACCAGGAACCCCCGCAACCGCCCCACCCCCAGCCCCGACCTCGTCGACCAGGCGCGCGAGATGAAGGCTCACGGCCAGCTCCAGGAAGCCGTCTTCCTCGTACGCGGCGAGACCGGCATGAGCCAGCGCGCCGCCGCCCGCTTCGTCAACCGCCTCTAAATCACCCGAAAATATGCGATACCGGACAGAAGCGGGATTCTGTCCGGTATCGCGTACAGTTCCATTTCGATAGCCACCCAGGGAATCAAGCCGGCTTCCCGGTGTGCGGGGCCCGTGTGGCGGGCGCGTGAAATGCCGCGGCGTCAATGGCGCGTATGCGTCGCCGTTGCCGCTCACTACCATTCCGCCATGTCCTTCGATCTTGCGTTCTACGTAGTCTCGGCAGTGGTCCTCATCCTGTTCGTCGGCCTTCCCCTGATGGCCGCAGCCGGGGCCATCCCTGCCGCGCTGCTCTCCGCCCCGCCCAACCGCCACGAGTCCATAAGCCGGCGATTCGTCGTCGTGGGATTGTTCGTGTCGTTCGCCAGTTTGTTGTTGATGGGACTTGGTGCGTGGTTGGGGCATGAGGATTCGCGTTACGGCGCCCTCGAATCCTTCGGAATACTGCTGATCACCCTCATCGGCGCGGGACTGCTTGTCGCCGGTCTCGGCCCGCTGCCTTCGTGGCTACTGGAGATTGCCGGTCCCTATGCGGAACGGCTGCCGCCGCCCTTCCGCCTGGCGGCCCGCGACCTGGCCGATCGTCGCGTTCGCGCGGTGCTCGCGATCACGCTGGCGATGATGGCGAGTGCTTTCGGTATCGCGCTGATGGTCATCGCGGTCGGCCAAACGACGCTGAGCAGGGCCGAATACTCCCCCAGAGCCAGGCCGGGCACCTTATTGGTCCAGCCGAACCTCTTGTTCGCGGGGCCTTTCTCGGCGGCGGACGCGGCGACCGTGCGAGCGGTGATCGAGCGCGATTTGCCCGGGGTGCCGATTGCCCAGATTGAGCGCCCTTCGGCCGAGTCTCGGTTCTTCGCCGTGAGGGCGGAGAACGTCGAAATAACGGAGGAAGCTGTCTATGGGAATCAGGCCATCGGTGACGAGAAGCTGCTGCGGTATCTGACGGGTGATCAGTCGACGCCGTACGACGAGGGCACGGTCGTGGTGATCACGTCAGCCGAGGTGAAGGTCGACTCGGTCGAGCTGTCCTACGAGATCAACGAGAACGACAAGACAACGACGACCAGGACCGTCCCGGCGGTCGGCGCCAGGGCCGCCGATCCGCGCATGGAGACGATCTTCGTCCCGTCGAAGATCGTCCGGGACCTCGGATACCAGCTCCAGCCGGAGGAGCTGATCGTCGACCCCACCCTGCGGCGGGTCACGGTGCAGGAGCAGAAGCGTCTAGATGACCGGCTGGACGACGCGGTCGCCAAGGCTTACGTCGAACGAGGCTTCGAGGCTTCGACCGGGTGGCTGATCGTCGTCGCGGTGGCCCTCCTTGTCGCCCTCGTGTGCGCGCTGACCGCCGGCTTCGGAAGGGCCGCGAATGCGCGTCAGGCTCGGGTCCTGAGGCGGGCCGGTAATGGATCGGGCGCGGCCTTCCGGTGGTTCTGTGCCTTTCGCGCTGGTCTGAGCGCCCTGTGCGGAACGGTTCTGGGCGCGGTCGCCGGCTGTCCCGCCGGGATGTTGCTGCTGTGGCCTCTGACGGTGCGTACCACGTGGGAGGAGCCGGTTCGGGTGCCGTTCGAGACTCCTTGGCCGGCGATCGTCGCGGTCATCGCCGGCCTTCCTGTCCTTGCCGCCGTCCTCGGTGTGCTCCTGGCCCGCGAGCAGTCGCACGTCCCGGCTCCTGCGGCGTCTCGGCCCTGAAACTGGGCGGTCCTTGCCCAGCCCGATCACCGCCATGGTGGCGGCGCCGTTGTTCTCGTTGAGATCGGGCGCCGGGTCACGGTGGCCGGTGAAGTTGGGCCCCTTTTGCGACAGGACAGAAAGCCGGACCGGAGGGGGCGCAATCACGGTGAGGCGCCGCAAGTGTCAAGCGGTCCGGGTCGGGGTTTCGGTCGCGAGGCGGGCCCGGTTGTCGGGACGTGGAAGGGGGTTTCGGGGTCGTTTTGGGACCTCTCCCCCACATTCGATTCCGACAAATCTGGTCATTTGGGGCTGGTCCGGGCGGATTTTTGCCGAGATGTGTCATCAGCACTTGCAGGTTCGTGTCAGCATCGAGGGCATGTACGGGCCATATGGGACTGCCGTAAACATCTGGGACCGGTGGGGTCACCCGCGCCCAGGTGTGCCCGGCTGAGCCGGCCCCTCTCCCCTGGGCCCGCACACGGCGAGCCCCCGTACCCCTCGAACGACCCGCATGAAAGAAGTTCTCCGTTGCGTATTCTGCTGCTCTGCTCCTCCTTCAACGGCCTGACCCAGCGCGCCTGGCTGGAACTGCGCCGGGCCGGTCACGACGTCACCGTCGAGCTGGCCGTCTCGGAGCAGGTGATGCTGGAGGCGGCCCAGCTGGCCAAACCCGACCTGACCATCTGCCCGTTCCTGAAGGAGAAGATCCCGGCGCCGCTGTGGCAGAACCATCGCACGATCATCATTCACCCCGGGCCGCCTGGCGACCGGGGCCCGTCCTCGCTGGACTGGGCGATCGCCGACGCCGAGCCGGAGTGGGGTGTGACGGCGCTGCAGGCGGTGGAGGAGATGGACGCGGGGCCGATCTGGGGGTTCCGGACGTTCGCGATGCCGGCCGAGCCGCCGCGCAAGTCCGCCCTCTACAACGGGCCGGTGGCCGACGCGGCGGTGGAGTTGGTGGTGGAGGTGGCGGCCAAGGCGATGGACGCGGGGTTCGCGCCGGTGCCGCTGGATTATCGTTCGCCGCTGGTGCGGGGGCGGTTGCGGCCGGCGATGCGGCATGGCGACCGGGAGTTCTCCTGGTCGGAGCCGACCGACGCGGTGTTGCGGCGGGTGCGTTCGGCCGATGGGGCGCCGGGTGGGCGGGTGTTGCTGGAGGGGCGGATGATGCGGGTGTTCGATGTGTATCGGGGCCCGGTGGTGGTGGGGACGCCGGGGTCGGTGGTGGCGCGGCGTGAGGGCGCGGTGCTGGTGCACACCGGTGACGGCACGGTGTGGGTGGGGCATCTGCGGGCGGAGGAGCCGGGGGCGATCAAGCTGCCGGCGGCGTTGGTGCTGGGTGATCGGGTGGCGGGGCTTGAGGAGCGGCCGGGTTACAGCGAGGTGACCTATGACCGTAGTGACGCGGTGGGGGTGGTGAGTTTCGACTTCTACAACGGCGCGATGTCGACCGAGCAGTGCCGGCGGCTGGCGTCGGCGTTGCGGTACGCGGCGGCGCAGGATACGCGGGTGGTGGTGCTGCGGGGTGGTGAGGTGTTTTCCAATGGCATTCATCTGAATGTGATCGAGGCGGCGCGTCATCCGGAGCTGGAGGCGTGGATGAACATCAACGCGATCAACCAGGTGTGTCGTGAGGTGATCGCCTGTACGGGGCAGCTGGTGGTGACGTCTGTGGGCGGTAACGCTGGTGCGGGTGGCGTGATGATGGGGCTGGGCGCGGATCGGGTGCTGATTCGTGAGGGTGTGGTGTTGAATCCGCACTATCGGACGATGGGGTTGTTCGGGTCGGAGTTCTGGACGTACGTGCTGCCTCGGCGGGTGGGTGCGTCGGTGGCGGGGCGGCTGACGGGTGAGGCGTTGCCGGTGGGTGCGGCGCAGGCGGTGGAGCTGGGGCTGGCCGATCGGATGATGGTGGGGTCGCGGCTGGAGTTCGAGCGGTCGGTGCTGGAGTACGCCGAGCGGTTGGCGGCCGGCGATGATTATGAGCGGTTGCTGGGGATCAGGCGGGAGGTGCGGGAGGCCGATGAGCGGCGTAAGCCGTTGGAGGCCTATCGGGTGGAGGAGCTGGCGGAGATGAGCCGGGACATGTTCGATGACCGCAATGGGTTCCGGCAGGCGCGTCAGGCGTTCGTGCGTAAGCGTAAGGTGGTGGCGACGCCGGAGCATCTGGCGGTGCATCGGGAGTTGTCCGGCGCGTCGGCGGGGTCGGGTGCGGCCACATCTCATATGTGAGATATGTTGTCGTGTTATGACTGATGATTATCTCGTGCGGATCGGCCGGTTGATTCGTGACGCGCGCCAGCACCGTGGGTGGACACAGCTGCAGCTGGCGGACGCTTTGGCGACGAGTCAGAGCGCGGTGAACCGGATCGAGCGCGGTAACCAGAACATCAGTCTTGAGATGATCGCGCGGATCGGTGAGGCGCTCGACAGTGAGATCGTGTCGCTGGGCTATGCCGGGCCGATGCATCTGCGGGTCGTGGGCGGGCGGCGTCTGTCGGGCAGCATCGATGTCAAGACCTCCAAGAACGCGTGTGTGGCGCTGCTGTGCGCGTCGCTGCTGACCTCGGGGCGGACGATTCTGCGTAAGGTGGCGCGGATCGAGGAGGTCTACCGGATCCTGGAGGTGCTCGCCTCGATCGGGGTGCGGGCGCGGTGGATCAACGAGGGCAGTGACCTGGAGATCGTGCCTCCGGCCCGGCTGGAGCTGGAGTCGATGGACACCGAGGCGGCGCGGCGTACCAGGAGTGTGATCATGTTCCTGGGGCCGTTGATGCATCGTACGGACCAGTTCCAGATTCCGTACGCGGGTGGCTGCGACCTGGGGACGCGTACGGTGCAGCCGCACATGTCGGCGTTGCGGCACTTCGGGCTGGACATCACGGCGACGGGCGGTTTCTACCACGCGCGGGTGGATCGGGGGGTGTCGCCGTCGCGGGCGATCGTGCTGACCGAGCGGGGTGACACCGTGACGGAGAACGCGCTGCTGGCGGCGGCGCGCCACGACGGTGTGACGGTGATCCGCAACGCCTCCTCCAACTACATGGTGCAGGACCTGTGCTTCTTCCTGGAGGAGCTGGGTGTGCGGGTGGAGGGCGTGGGCACGACGACGCTGACGGTTCACGGGGTGGCCTCGATCGAGCGGGATGTGGACTACTCCCCCTCTGAGGACCCGGTGGAGGCGATGAGCCTGCTGGCGGCGGCGGTGGTGACGCAGTCGGAGCTGACGATCTGCCGGGTGCCGGTGGAGTTCCTGGAGATCGAGCTGGCGGTTCTGGAGGAGATGGGCCTCGATCACGATCGGGGTGCCGAGTATCCGGCGGCCAACGGGCGGACGCGGCTGGTGGATCTGACGGTGCGGCCGTCCAAGCTGGTCTCCCCCATCGACAAGATCCACCCGATGCCGTTCCCGGGGCTGAACATCGACAATGTGCCGTTCTTCGCGGCGATCGCGGCGACGGCGCAGGGTTCGACGCTGATCCATGACTGGGTTTACGACAACCGGGCGATCTATCTGACGGAGCTGACGCGTCTGGGGGCGTCGGTGAAGTTGCTGGATCCGCATCGGGTGCTGGTGGAGGGGCCGACGCGCTGGCGCAGCGCGGAGATGATGTGCCCGCCGGCGCTGCGGCCGGCGGTGGTGGTGCTGCTGGCGATGATGGCGGGTGAGGGCACGTCGGTGCTGCGCAATGTGTACGTCATCAACCGGGGGTATGAGGATCTGGCCGAGCGGCTGAACGCGCTGGGGGCGCGGATCGAGACCTTCCGCGACATCTGATTTTCTGTCGGTGGGGCCCGCTACCGTCTGCCTGTGTGGATCTTCGGTGGATCTTGGGGTGAGGGGGGACGGTGCGGCCTGCTGAGCTCGATCGGCTGACGGTGGTGGAGGCGGCCGACCGCTATGTGGAGCTGGTGCGGGCCAAGACGTTGACGGGGGCGTTGTCGCAGGCGACGGCGGAGCTGTATGCGCGTGATGTGGCGACGCTGGTGGCGCTGGCCGGGGAGTCGACGGTGCTGGACGACCTGTCGGGTGAGGACGTCGACGCGATCTTGCTGGCGTTCGCGCGTAAGCCGGATGGCCGGCGCCCGGCGGGTGGCGGGGGGCAGAGTCCGTCGTCGCAGGCGCGGTTTCGGCGTTCGATCTCGGCGTTGTTCAAGTACGCGTCGCTGGCGGGCTGGGTGCAGATCAATCCGATGGCGTCGTCGACGGTGACGGCCAGGGAGCGGGGCGGGTTGCGGCCCGAGCGGCGGGCGTTGACGCGGGAGCAGGCGCAGGGGTTGATCGGGGCGGCGCGGTCGGCGGGTGAGGCGCCGGCGGCGGGGCGGCGTGATCAGCGGACGGAGTTGCGTGATGCGTTGATCGTGTTGTTGTTGTCGACGCTGGGGCCGCGGGTGTCGGAGCTGGTGCGGGCCAATGTCGAGGATTTCTACACCAATGACGGGGTGCGTTATTGGCGGATCTTCGGCAAGGGGGGCCGCACGCGGGATGTGCCGCTCCCCCGCGATGTGGCGCTGGCGTTGGAGGCTTATCTGGCGCGGGAGCGGGCGGCGTTGCCGGACAAGGCGTTGTTGTTGTCGTGGCGGGGGCGGCGGCTGGCGCGTGGTGATGTGCAGGGGGTGATCGATCGGGTGCAGCGGCGGGTGGCGGCCGAGCAGCGGCGGTCGGTGACGCCGCATGGGTTGCGGCATACGACGGCGACGCATCTGCTGGCGGACGCGGTGGACATGGACGCGGTGCGGCGGGTGCTGGGGCACAGTGATCTGTCGACGCTGGGGCGTTACCGCGATGAGTTGCCGGGTGAGCTGGAGGGGGCGATGCGGGCGCATCCGCTGTTGAAGCGGGCCGACCCCCCGGATCGGTGAGCGGGCCCGCTTCCGCCTGGCTCGAGTGGGCTCTTGGGCGGGGAGAGCGGTTGGGCGGGCCCGGTTTCGTCTCGCTCAGGCGGGTGTGGCGGGGGTGAGCCGCAGGGCGAGGTGGTCGAGGGAGACGCCGAGGACGTCGGCCAGGGCGGCGATGGTGAAGAAGGCCGGGGTGGGGATGCGGCCGGTCTCGATCTTGCGGAGGGTTTCGGCGGACATGCCGGCCGCGGCGGCGACTTCGACGATGCTGCGGTCGCCGCGCACGTCGCGGAGCAGCAGGCCGAGCTGCTCGCCGCGCCGTCGCTCTTCGGGGGTCAGCGAGGGTCGGACCATGAACCCGAGTCTACAGCCGGGATACGCATACCAGTGGGATAAAAATACCGGTATAGTTATCGACATGGTAGAGATCAAGACACTGGCCGAGATCGACGCGATGCGCGAAGCGGGCCGCGTGGTGGCGCGGGCACTGCAGGCGATCGTCAAGCATGCGGCGGTGGGGGTGCGGGTCGACGAGCTGGACGAACTGGCGGCCACCATCATCGCCGAGGCCGGTGCCACGCCCGCGTTCCTGGGCTATCAGCCGCACTTCGCGCCGACGCCCTACCCGGCGGTCATCTGCGCGTCGATCAACGACGTGATCGTGCACGGCATCCCGGACCGCTACCGGCTCAAGGACGGCGACCTGGTCAGCATCGACTGCGGCGCCTACCTCGACGGGTGGGCGGGCGACTCGGCGGTCAGCTTCGTGGTGGGGCTGCCGCGCGCCCGTGATGTGGCGCTCATCGAGGCCACGCAGGAGGCGCTGCGGGCGGGCATCGCCGCGATGCGGCCGGGCAACCGGATGGGCGACATCGGGCACGCCATCTCCTCGGTCGCGGTGGCGGGCGGCTATGGCGTGCCGATCGACTTCGGCGGGCACGGGATCGGCCGGAAGATGCACGAGGACCCGCACGTGGCCAACCAGGGGCGGCCGGGGCGTGGGCTGGTGCTGCGGACGGGTTTGGTGCTGGCGATCGAGCCGATGTTCACCGGGGGCGGCGACGGCCGCTACCTCACGGCCGCCGACGGGTGGGCGTTGCGGACCGTTGACGGCTCACGCGCCTCCCACAGTGAGCACACGGTGGCCATCACCGACGACGGGCCTGTCATCCTCACCGCTGTTTAGGAGCCGCGGTTCATGAGCCGCGCAGCCATAAGGAGCCCGGCGTCTGGGCCATCGTGAGCAGCCCAGACCAGGCCGCCCGCTCGGCGAGCGCGGGCAGCCCCAGCAACGCGGTCGCGTTCGGGACGTACGTTGTGCTCACCCTTGTGCGGCCCCGTCCCGCTCACCGCTCCGTTCGTGCGCACCGCAGATTTGGAACCGTGTGGTGCCATGTGGTGCCGTGTCGTATAGCCGTGGGGTGGGGTCGGGTTGTGGGCCCGTGGTGGTCTCCTGTGCTCACGGGCCCACAGTGTTCCGGGGGGTGCTCCGGGCTCAGGGGGTCAGGGCGTTGAGGCGGAGGCGGATGATGGTGGCGGTGGCCGGTCCCGCTTCCCAGTTGCCGTCCAGCGGGGTGATGGTGACGTTGCCGGCGGCCAGCAGGGTGCGGTCGGCGTCGGTCACCGGGTCGGGGGCGGTGGCCGGCAGGGGCAGGATGCGGTAGCAGGTGGCGCACGCGGTGGAGTCGAGGGTGTAGTCGGTGGAGAACGGCAGTGAGGTTCCCAGCTTGGCGACGGTGACCTTGCCGTTGGGGGTGACGGGGTAGTTGACGTTCAGCGCGGTGCGGGCGGGCAGGACGGCGCCGCGTGAGGTCGCCGCCAGCCGGTCGACGAGTTTGACGGCGAAGGCGATCGACTGGTCGGCGCTGGGGAAGGAGCCGCCGCTCCTGGCGACGCTGACCGCCACGGCGGGGATGCCGCCGGTGATGGCGGTGATCGTCGCGGCGACGGTGCCGGAGTAGTTGGCTGTCGCGGCGACGTTCTCACCCGGGTTGGGGCCCGAGACCACCAGGTCGGGCGGGTTGCCGGCGAACACGACGCGCGTCCCGAACGCGACCGCGTCGCTGGGGCTGCCCCCGACGGCCCAGACGCCGGGTTCCTTCTGGGTGGCCTGCAGCGTGGTGCCGAATTTGGCGTTGATCGCCGTGCCGGTGATGCTGACGTCGCTGTCGGGGGCGACGACCGTCACCTCGTGGCCCGCCTCGATCAGCTTCTGGCGCAGTCCTTGCAGGTAGGAGGAGGTGTAGCCGTCGTCGTTGGTGAGCAGGATGCGCAGGTGGCGCTGCTCGTGCGCCTGGGCCGGGGCGGGGTTCGCCACTCCCAGGAAGGCCAGTAACAGCACGGGGATGAGGGCGATGCGCTTGAACACGGTCTGTCTCCTTGCCGGCTCTTACCTTCGCGCCCGACGCGGCCGCGGTGGCGACCGGCCTGACCTCGCTGGGCCGGTGTCCGCGGTGACGCTCGGGATGGGGTGACGCTTCGGAATGTAGGAGCCGGCGCGGCGGCGGGGGAAGATCGTGCGACCCCAGATGAACCCCTGATTAACGGGTGAGGCGGTTCATGCCGGGCGGACGGGCTGGCGCAGCAGCGTGCGCGGGTCGGGGTCGTCGAACGCCGTCAGGTACACCTCGTGGTGCGGCCCGTTGGCGACCAGGCCGTGCTCGTCCATGTACTCCTCCATCACCTTCAGGGTCACGGGCTCCTCGCTGTAGGGGCCGTGGTGCAGCATCTGTACGCACTGTCCCTCGGTGAAGACGGCCACCCGTACGCGGTCGACGGCCGCGCCGCTCGCGCGTACGGACTCGCGGGCCTGTTCCAGGCGTCCGGGCTCGGGGGTGGCGGGCAGGGGCAGTAGCAGGTGCCAGCGCCACTGCTCGCGCGGCACCTGCAGTCCCGGGCGCTCGTCCTCCGCCCACCACAGGCCCTCCAGCGGCCCGGCGGGGCCGCCCATCGCGCCGGCGACGGCGTGCAGGGCGCCGATCGCGGACAGGTGTTCGGCTCCTCCTGGCTCGCCGAGGCCGGTGACGTTCAGGCAGGTGACGGGGCCTTGGGTGATCAGTTCGGCGCTCATGACTCGTCCTCCAAAGGGATCATCAGGTGGGTGATCAGCTGGTCGGGCGGGGTGTGGGCCGGGTCGGACACGTACACCTCGCGGATCGGGCCGCGGATGGGGTGGCGGCGTTCGGCGCACCAGGCCAGGACGGCGTGGGCGGTCAGGGAGATCTGGTCGTAGGGGCCGAGGTGGGTGGCGGCGGCGAAGGTACCGCCGGGCAGCACGTCCACCTGTGCTCCCCCGCCGGCGTGCCAGCCGTCTGCCAGGACGAGCGCGGCGCTCACGTCGAAGTCGTCGGTCAGGTCGACGGGGAACAGGCCGATCAAACGCGGGCCACCGACGGCCGCTCCCCCACCGGGCAGCGCTGGGTGCGTGTCAGCGGTAGTTGGACGGCTGCCGGGGGCCGCGGAGGGGGTAACGGAGAGCGCCGGGGAAGAGTTCGCGGAGGGCGCCGTGCCGGACATCGTGCCGGGCATCGCGGAGGGCATCGCGGAGGGCATCGCGGAGGGCGTCGCGGAGGGCGTCGCGCCGGAGTGTGCCGGGTCGGTGCCGGCGACGCTTCCCGTGGCATTCCCCGCGTCAGTGTCGGTGTCCGTGGCAGTGCCTGTGTCGGATCGGGTCGCCGGCCCGTGCGGCAGGCCTGCTGTCAGGCGTGACATCGCGGCGGTGGTGGCGCGGGCGATGTCGGCCGGGCCGGTGGCGCGTTCGCGCACGAGCGCGACGCGGTGGGCCGGTTCGGTGACGATGCGGACCTGGGTGGCGGGCAGGCCGTCGGCTATCACGCGTTCCAGGGAGGCCAGTGTGCGCCGCCGCCGGGCCAGTTCGGCCTCCAGTGAGTCGTGTACGGACTCCAGGGCGCCTTCGGTGCCGGCCAGGACCTGGCCGACGACGGGCAGCGGCACGTCGAGGGAGCGCAGCAGCCCGATCGACATCGCCGTGCGGGCCTGGGCGGCGCGGTAGTAGCGGTAGCCGGTGGCGGTGTCCACGCAGGCGGGCCGTAGTAGCCCGATCTCGTCGTAGTGCCGCAGCTGCTTGACGCTCAGGCGGGTGAGCCGGGCGAACTGTCCGATTGGCAGGAGGTCGTCGTCCACGTCCCCCAGCATGGGGCCTCCGGCTGTGGGAGAGTCCAGCCCGGGCTTGCGCCTGACGTTACGTGAGGGCTCGCAAAGCCGCCGAGATCCGCGCCGCCGACGCCCTCACGTGAACGCGGCGGGTCGTACCCGGGATGCCGGGCGGCCGGTGGCGGGGCTCAGCCCGAGCTCGCTCTCGGGCGGCCCTTGCGGCGGATCTTGATGTCGCGCATGTCCGTGACCGCGACGCGCAGCAGGCGGTAGGGGTGTCCGTGGGCGTCCAGGGCGGCCATCGCGGCCGCGGTGGCCTCGTGCTCGCCGTCGTCGGGGCCCGCGGGGATCTGGCAGCGGAAGGTGAAGGCTGACACGCTCTGGTCGTGGGTGAAGGTCCCGGCCTCGGTGAAGGCGGCGCCTGCCGCGGCTCGTACGGCCTCACGCGTGGCCTCGTCCAGGCCCTCGAAGGTGCCGCGGATCGTCACTCTGAACATTGGTCAGTCCTTACGTGTGGCGTAGGTTCGAAGACGCTCTCCGAGCAGGTCCTCGTAGATGTCGATGAGTTCCAGCACGGCCGCGGCGATGGCGTCGGGGTCCTGCCCTGCCGCGGTCCGTTTGCCGATCTCGGCGTAGACCAGCGCGTGGAAGCCGCCGATGTGCCAGGCCACCATGGCGGGCAGCGGGTCGCCGGGCGCGGCGCCGCTCTCTTCGGCCAGGACGGCGGCCAGTTCGTCGGTCATCTGCCGGCCGAGGTCGCCCAGGCGGGCGGTGAGGGTGGGGGCGGCGCGCATCATGTCGAAGACGCGGCCGAAGCCGTCGGTCAGGCCGAGCTTGCGTTCGCGCCGCCGTACCTCCTGGCGCAGGTGTTCCAGGACGGCGGGGACGGCGGCCTGGCCGGCGGGGCGGTGGCGCACGATGTCGGCCAGGCGCTGGGGTGAGGCCTCCTCGGGCGGCAGGACGAGGTCCTCCTTGGTCTGGAAGTAGTTGTAGACGGTGTTGACGGACACCTCGGCCGCCGCGGCGACTTCGGCGATGGTGACGTGGTCGAAGCCGCGTTCGACGAACAGGGCGGTGGCCACGTCGCGGATGCGGTGGCGGGTCTGCTGCTTCTTGCGTTCCCGCAAGCCCTCGGTCATGCCGAATAGCTTAACTCAACTCCAAACTTTAAGTCGATTGCAATTTTGGAGTGGAGTGTGGTTCCATCGGCGGCATGCCTGAACCAGCCATCCACGTCCGGGGCCTGACGCGTACCTTCACCCTGGCCAAAGGTCCCGTCCACGCCGTACGCGGCATCGACCTGACCGTGCGGCGCGGCGAGATCCTCGGCTTTCTGGGCCCGAACGGCGCCGGAAAGACCACCACCGTCCGCATGCTCACCACCCTCCTGCCGCCCAGCGGCGGCCACGCCGAGGTGGCCGGGCACGACCTGCTCGCCGACCCCGCCGGGGTACGCCGCCGCATCGGCTACGTCGCCCAGTCCGGCGGCCTCGACCCCGGCTGCGGTGTACGCGAGGAGCTCATCACCCAGGGCCGGCTGCACCGCCTGAGCAGAAGCCAGGCCGGCGAGCGGGCCGAGGAACTGGCCCGCGACCTGGCTCTGGAGGAGCTGATGGAGCGGCCGAGCGCCGCCCTGTCCGGTGGCCAGCGCCGCCGGCTGGAGATCGCGCTCGGCCTGGTCAACCGGCCGCAGGTGCTCTTCCTCGACGAGCCGAGCACCGGCCTGGACCCCGGCAGCCGCGCCGAGCTGTGGGAGCTGGTGCGCCGCATCCGCGCCGAGCACGGCACCACGGTCTTCCTGACCACCCACTACCTCGACGAGGCCGACGCGCTCGCCGACCGCATCGTCGTCGTGGACGCCGGAGCGGTCGTCGCCGAAGGCACCCCCGCCGAGCTCAAGTCCCGCCACACCGGCGATCCGGCCGCCAGCCTGCAGGAGGCCTTCCTGGCCATCACCGGCCGCACGACCGCCGGCGAACCTCTGTCCATCTAGATCCTTCTGTCCATCTAGACCCACAGGAACACAGATCCCATGACCCTTCTCACCGACACCGGCATCATCTTCGGCCGCTACCTGCGCGCCACGCTGCGCTCCACGACCAGCCTGTGGTTCGGCATGCTGCAGCCGCTGCTGTTCCTGGCGCTGTTCGGCCCGCTGCTGACCAGGCTCGACCTCGGCGTGGGCGGATCGTCCTGGCAGGCGCTGGTGCCCGGCGTGCTGGTGCAGCTCGCCCTGCTCGGCGGCTCGTTCGTCGGGCTCGGCCTGCTGATGGACCGCAATCTCGGCGTCATCGACCGCATGCGCGTCACCCCCGTCCACCCGCTGGCCCTGCTGCTGGGCCGCACGCTGCGCGACGTCGTGCAGCTGCTGGTCCAGTCGATCCTGCTCATCGGGCTCGGCCTGGTCTTCGGGCTGCGCGCCCCGCTGGCCGGGATCGTGCTGGGCCTGCTGTTCGTGGCCGTCCTGGCCGCCGCCCTGTCGGCCCTGTCCTACGGGCTGGCCATGAACGTCGCCACGCCGCCGGAGTTCGCGGCCATCGCCAACACCGCCGGCATGCCGCTCATGCTGCTGTCGGGCCTGCTGCTGCCGATGAGCCTGGCGCCGGGCTGGCTTGACGCCGCCTCCCGGGTGGTGCCCCTGCGCTACACCGTCGACGCGGTACGGCAGGTCTTCCAGGGCCACTACGCCAACGCCACCGTCCTGACCGGCGCCGCCGTCACCGTGGCCCTGGCGGCCGTGTGCGTGTTCGGCGGCGCCCGCCTGTTCGGCCGTACGCGGGCCTGAGCGGCGCTCAGGCGCTCAGGCGCTCAGGCCGAGAGCCGCCGCCGTCACCGCGCGGGCGCGGCGCGGCTCCAGCAGCAGGTCCACCGAGTCCGACAGCTGGTCCACGCACCCCACCACCGGCAACCCCCTGATCACCGGGTCCGACACCGATCCCAGCAGCGCCTGGACGAACCGGTCGCCGCCGATGACGCGGAAGGGCCGGTCGTGGAAGTCCCGTACCCGCTCATCCTGCGGCTCGGCCAGCGCCACCCGGTTCTGCAGCGCCGCCAGCCGCCCGTAGGCGGCGGCCAGCCCGTCCTCGCGCTCCCGCCATGACCGGGCGGCCACCGCCAGTCCCAGCGACTCTCCCAGCTCCGTCGAGCCGGGCATCCGCGCCAGGGCGCTGCCCAGCCATTTGGCGTAGGGCGGGTAGCGGCGGCGCAGCAGCAGCGCCAGCCGCATCACCTCCCGGCTCAGCCGTGCCCCCACGACGGCTGAGCCGAGCTCATCCCCCACCTCTCCCGACCGGCTGGGGAACGGCTCCTCCTGGGCGATGCGCCGCCACTGGCAAGCCAGTACGTACCGCCACACATCGCCCGGATACCAGCGCAGCGCCGCCCGGGCCTCCTCCAGGCCGCCCAGCCCGTCATGGAAGACCTCCCCCAGCGTCACCTCCGCCAGGCTCTGCCACGGCACCGACAGCCAGTCCAGCAGCGACACCCCCCGCCGCGGGTCGAACCCCAGCCGCTCCACCAGCCACGCCTCCAGATCGGCGACCACCACGCCCGGCCGCCGGGCACCGTGGTAGTCGAAGACCGTCTCCAGCCCCCGAAACCGTTCGGGCAGCCCGGCCAGCACCTGCGCCTCCACCTGCGCCACCCGCTCCGGCTCCACGAACACCAGCACCCGCGGGCCCCAGTCGTGATCGGCGGAGCGGCCCGTGTCGAAGGCCAGCACCTCCGAGCCCGGCCCGATCAACGCGGCGCTGTGCGGCACCCGCTCCACCAGCGGCGCCACCACCTCGGCATAAAAGTCTCGGGACAACTCGATACCAGGAACAAAATCGGACATCACACTGTCAACTGTGCCTGACGGCCTGCCGAACCTCATCCGATTTTCCGGCCACCCCCAATCCCGGCCCGAACGCCGCCTAGGGATAGCCCTGAGACCGCCACCGATGCGCCCCGCACCCGGCCCCGCTTACGTGGAAACGTCAGAATCCGTTCCCGCCAAAAGGGCTCAGCCATGGCATATCGCTGCTCCTTCGTCCCGCCCCACGTCCTCGACCACATCGCCAAGGTCCAGGCACAGCAGAGCGCCGAACCCTCACCCGCCCAGCGCTCGGCCGTCGTCTCCGCGCAGTTCCGCCGCGGCCGGCGCAGCACCGAAGCCCTCCCCCTGGCCCAGCAGCGCCTGACCGCCGAACCCGAAAGCGTCCCGCCTGGGCTGACCGTCCCCAAACCCGGCACCGGCGGACGTCTCGTCTACGACGACCTCAACCAGTGGACCTTCGACGTCACCTTCATCCGCGGTGAAGGAGACCCCGCCGTCGCCGCCCAGAACGCCAACGACGCCTACGACCAGCTCGGCGCGGTACGCGCCTACTACAAGGACCGGCTCGGCCGCGAGTCCATCGACAACGCCGGGCTCAACCTCGTCGCCAACGTCAACTTCGGCCTCGCCTTCGACAACGCCTTCTGGGACGACTCCGGCCTGCGCATGGTGTTCGGCAACGGCAGCGGCCAGGTCTTCAAGGACCTGACCGCCAGCATGGACGTGTGCGCCCACGAGCTCACCCACGGCGTCACCCAGTTCAGCGCCAACCTCAACTACACCAACGACCAGAGCGGCGCCCTGAACGAGTCCTTCAGCGACATGCTCGGCACCGCCATCGACGCCTACGCGGGCGGCCAGGACGCCCACACCCACAACTGGCTCATCGGTGATGAGATCATGGCCGACGACCTGTACGGCGAGGCGCTGCGCAACATGGCCGAACCCGGCACCGCCTTCGACAACCCCCTGATGGGCCGCGACCCGCAACCTCGCGACATGTCCGGCTACTTCGAACCCGCCGACCCGCACATCATGTCCGGCATCACCAACCGCTGGTTCTACCTCATCAGCCAGGACCTCGGCCTCGACGCCGCGACCGTGATCATGTACCAGACGCTGCAGAACCTGTGGCCCAACGCCAAGTTCGCCGACGCCGCCGCCGTCGCCGTCGCCCAGGCCCGCATCCTGGCCCGCGCCGGGCTGGTCCCCCGCCAGTCGCCCCAGACCGTCCGCGGCGCCGCCAGGCAGCAGGGATTCTGGTAACCCCTTGCGCACGGGTCCGGCGACAAGGCTTGCCGCGGGGGTTGCGCGGCAAGCCCCGTCCCGGATCCGTGCGCAGCCCCGTACCGTGGGGTGAACAGCCAGCCGGAAGGACGCCCATGCGTGTCACGCTCGAAACCAGCGGCGGCTTCACCGGCCTGCGCCGCACCGCCACCCTCGACACCGACCTGGAGAAGTCCGTCGACGACCTGCTGCGGAGCCTCGGCTCCGGCGCGGCCGCCGAGCCGTCCGGCTCCTCCCAGCCCCGCTACCGGCTGACGGTCCACCGGCCCACCGGTGACCAGGTGACCGAGCTGACCGAGTCCGAGGTGCCCGCCGCCCTGCGCCCCCTGCTCACCGAACTGCTCCGCCACGCCCGCCCATAAAGGCGCACAAACCCGCTATCCCCGTAACGGCAGCGGCCCCTCTCGGTAGGCCCGCTCTACACCACCTGCGAGGCCATGAGCGCGCGGCGCCGATAGCCGATCCGCTCGTACACCCCGATCGCCGCCCGGTTGTCATCATCCACCATCAGCGCCGCCCGGCCCCGCGCCGCAGCCATCTCGCCCGAAACCCATTGGATTTCTCTGGCTCGCTTGGTTGCGACGGATGGTAATCGTGAGGTAATTTCCTGTCACATCCGGGTGCCTGACTGGCGCTCGGTCCCCACCCCCGTTGGTGTCCGCACCAACGGGACAGCGTCCGGCGGGGCGGCGGCCCAAGAGGCGCACTTCCTCCAGGAGCGCGCAGTCAGGCCCCGACAACGCGGTTCTCAACCACGGTCCACCCGGCTCGCCGGACGGACGCGGCATCGGCTTCCACCAGATCACTTCCCGGCCCCGGTCGGGCGCGACGAGACTACGCCGATGTCCGCTTTACCTAGGTAAACACAGGGAACCGAAGACGCTCATCCACCAGAACGTGCCCGCCACCTCCAGCACGGCCAGCCTCGCCGTCACCTCTGCCATCAGGGCGGCCTCCCACCGGCCGATAGGAGGGCCCCATCTCGCCCAGCGCGTGCCGTACCAGCCGCGTCGCGCATGCCGCGCCGCCCCACACCGCCAGCCGGTCCCGGCGCGACAGGCCCGGCGAGGCCGCCACCACCCCGTCACCCGCCGCCCACACCCGCACGCCATCCGACAACCCCTGCGCCGCCCACATCAGCAGGTCGTCGTCCCCGCACGCCGAGCGCACCTCATCCAGCCGCGACAGCTCAACGATCACAGAATCGAGCCCGGCTGGTAGGCCGCCGCCTCCGGATGGGCCGCCACGATCTCGCCCACCGACCGCGACACCGCCGCCACCTGCTCGGCCGCCGCCCCGGTGAACGACACCCGGTCGGCCAGCAGCGCCGCCAAAGCCTCACGCTCCAGCGGGAAACGCTCATCGGCCGCCAGCCGGTCCAGCAGCTCGTTGACCGCGCCACGCGAGCGCATCGCCAGCGCCGAAGCCACCGCGTGCTCCTTGATCAGCTCGTGTGCCCGCTCCCGGCCCACCCCGGCGCGGACCGCCGCCATGAGCATCTTCGTCGTGGCCAGGAACGGCAGGTAGCGGTCCAGCTCCGCCGAGATCACCGCAGGGAAGGCGCCGAACTCGTCCAGGACCGTCAGCATCGTCTCCACCAGCCCGTCGAAGGCGAAGAAGGCGTCCGGCAGCGCCACCCGGCGTACCACCGAGCACGACACATCGCCCTCGTTCCACTGATCGCCGGCCAGCTCGGCCACCATCGAGGCGTAACCGCGCAGCACCACCGTCAGGCCGTTCACCCGTTCGCAGGAGCGGGTGTTCATCTTGTGCGGCATCGCCGACGAGCCGACCTGCCCCTCCTTGAACCCCTCCGTCACCAGCTCGTGCCCGGCCATCAGCCGGATCGTCTTGGCCAGCGACGACGGCGAGGCCGCCAGCTGTACCAGGGCCGAGACGACCTCGAAGTCCAGCGAGCGCGGGTACACCTGGCCCACGCTGGTGAAACGCCGCTCGAACCCCAGGTGCGCGGCCACCCGCCCCTCCAGCTCCGCCAGCTTCGCGCGGTCGCCGTCCAGCAGGTCCAGCATGTCCTGGGCGGTGCCCACCGGCCCCTTGATGCCCCGCAGCGGGTAGCGGGCGATCAGCTCCTGCAGCCGGCCGAAGGCCACCAGCAGCTCATCGGCCGCCGAGGCGAACCGCTTGCCCAGCGTGGTGGCCTGCGCCGCCACGTTGTGCGAACGGCCCGCCACCACCGTCGCCTCATGCTCCTCGGCCAGCCGCGCCAGCCGGGCCAGCAACGCCACCACCCGGTCACGTACCAGCAGGAGGCTGTCGCGTATCTGCAGCTGCTCGACGTTCTCGGTCAGGTCGCGCGAGGTCATGCCCTTGTGCACCTGCTCGTGCCCGGCCAGCGCGTTGAACTCCTCGATGCGCGCCTTCACGTCGTGGCGCGTCACCCGCTCCCGCGCGGCGATGGAGGCCAGATCGACCTGCTCGACCACTTTCTCGTAGTCGGCGACCGCACTGTCCGGGACGGTGACCCCGAGCTCCGCCTGCGCCCGCAGCACCGCCAGCCACAGCCGCCGCTCGGCGACGACCTTGTACTCGGGGGACCACAACCGGGCCAGCTCCGGGGAGGCATAACGAGCGGCCAGGACATCGGGGATACGCGGCTTGGAAGTCACGTCGGACAAGTCTATTCACACAGCTCCGCCCGCACGGCACCAGGCCGTACGGGCGGAGCACCCCTCTTGCTTTACGGGGTCGCAGCCAAAACCTTCGCCTCTTCCTTCTTCGGCTCGGCCGGCTTGCGGCGCAGCCGCTCCTTGGCCCGCTCCACCATCGTGTAGAGGGTCGGAACCAGCACGAGCGTCAGCAGGGTCGAGGTGATCAGGCCGCCAATGACCACGACCGCCAGCGGCTGGGAGATGAACCCGCCCTGCCCCGTCACACCCAGCGCCATCGGCGTCAGCGCGCAGATCGTGGCCACCGCCGTCATCAGGATCGGCCGCAGCCTGCGCCGGCCGCCCTCGATCACCGCCTCCACGATCCCCAGCCCCTGAGCGCGGTACTGGTTGATCAGGTCGATCAGCACGATCGCGTTGGTCACCACGATCCCGATCAGCATCAGCATGCCGATCAGCGCCGGCACGCCCATGGCCGTGTCGGTGGCCACCAGCAGCCCGACCGCGCCCGTCGCGGCGAACGGAATCGACACCAGCAAGATCAGCGGCTGCACGAAGCTGCGGAACGTCGCCACCATGATCATGAACACGATCGCGATGGCCGCCAGCATCGCCAGCCCCAGATCCGCGAACGCGTCCTGCTGGTCCGCCGACGCGCCGCCGATCTCGTAGGAGGCGCCCGAGGCGAGCGTCACGCCGTTCAGCTTGGTCGTCAGCGCCTGCGTCACGCTGCCCAGGTCCGAACCCGTCGCCTTGGCCGACACCGTCGCCGAGCGCTCACCGTCGATCCGGGTCACCTGCGTCGGCCCGGCCACCCGCTCGACATCCGCCACCGACGACAGCTTCACCAGGCCCGTCGCCGTGGCCAGCTTCAGCTTCTCGATCTCCTTGACGTCCTCGGGCGCCTCACCCACGCGCAGCACCAGGTCACTGGCCCGCCCGTCCAGCGTCAGCTGGCCCAGCGGCGCGCCGCGGAAGGCCTGCGCCACCGACTGGCCGATCTGCGCCTCCGACAGCCCCTTGGCGGCCGCCTTCTCCTTGTCGACCCGTACCTCGACGCGCGGGGCGCTGGCCTCCAGGTTCGACGACACATCACGCAGGCCCGAGACCTGGCCCATCGCCGTCTTGACGGCGTCGGCCGCGGTCCGCAGCGTCTCGGCGTCGGCCGCCTGCACGATCACGTCGATGGAGTCGGAGGAGAAGCCGCCGCCGCCCGATCCGCCGACCGTCACCTCACCGATGCCCGACAGACCGCTCAGCTTGTCGCGCAGCGCCTGCTCCACCGCCGGGGTGTCGGCGCCGTCCTTCAGCGTCAGCGAGTAGGACGCGCGATCCGCGCCGCCACCGGCGCCGCCGCGCATCGCGTTGCCGCCGCCGACGTTCACCTGGTAGGTCTCCACGCCGTCCAGGCCGGCCAGGAGGCCCTCCACCTTCTTGGCGGCCGCGTCCGTGGTGGCCAGGTCCGTGCCCACGGGCATCTTCTGCGACACCGAGATCGTGTTCTGGCCGGCCGAGTCCAGGAAGTTGGTCTGCAGCCTGCCCGCCAGTCCCAGCGTGCCGACCATCACCGCCAGGCCGATCAGGATCGTCACCAGCTTGAAGCGCGTCGCGAAGCGCAGCACCGGCAGATAGGCGCGCTGCAGCGGGCTGCGCAGCTCCTTGGCCTCGGCCGCCTCCCGCTGCGCCCGCGCCTCCTCCGGCGTCAGCACCGGCGCCTTGAGGAACCAGTACGCCATCACCGGCACCACCGTCAGCGACACCACCAGCGAGGCCAGCAACGCCACCGCCACCGTGACCGCGAACGGGCCGAACAGCTCACCCACCATGCCGCCGACCACCGCGATCGGCGCGAACACCGCCACCGTCGTCAGCGTCGAGGCCGTCACCGCACCCGACACCTCGCGTACCGCCGACAAGATCGCCGACAGTTTCGCCTCGCCGTAGCCGAGGTGGCGCTTGATGTTCTCCAGCACCACGATCGAGTCGTCGACCACCCGGCCGACCGCGATCGTCAGCGCGCCGAGGGTCAGCATGTTCAGCGAATAGTCGCCCGCCCACAACGCGATCAGCGCGATCACCACCGACAGCGGGATCGAGACCGCCGTCACCAGCGTCGAGCGCACCGACAGCAGGAACACCAAGATGACCAGCACCGCGAACGCCAGGCCCAGCAGGCCCTCGGTGGTCAGGCTCTCGATCGACTCCTGAACGTAAGGGGCCTGGTCGAAGACCACCTCCACGGCGGTCTCCGACGAGTCGCCCAGCGAGCGGCCCAGGTCGGGCAGCTTCTCGCGGATGGCGTTGGAGATCGACACCGCGTTGCCGTCGGGCATCATCGTCACCGACACGCCCAGACTGGTCCGGCCGTCGGTACGGGTGATCGTCGTCGCCTCGGCCAGGCCGCGGGTGATGTCGGCCACCGAACCCAGCTTCACCGGCTTGAGCGGCTTGGGTTGGGCGAGCGCGGTCGTCTGCGCCGGTCGGCCGCCCGGCTGCTGCTGCCCGCCCGGCCGGCCCTGCTGCGCCTGCGCCTGCGGCTGGGCCTGGGCCGGGGTGGCCTGCGGCTGGGCCGGAGTCAGGTACAGGTCCTTCAGCTTGTCGATCGAATCGACGCGCTCGCCCACCTGCACCGTGAGTGAGGAGGTGCCGGAGTTGAGCGTGCCCGCCGGGATCGGCGTCCCGTTGGCCTTGAGCACGTCCGGGATCTGCGCCGCCGACACCCCGGCCAGCGCCATCTTCTTCAGGTCCGGCTTGATCGTGACGACCTCGTCACGGGTGCCGGTGACCGTCGCCTCCCGTACCCCCTGCACGGCCTGCAGCTCCGGCACCATGATCTGGCGCAGCTTGTCGGCCATCGCCCGCTCATCGCCGCCGTCGCCCACCGCCAGCACCAGCACCGGAATGTCATCGGTGTTACCCGCGACCACCTGGGGTTCCACACCGGCGGGCAACTGCGGCTGCACCCGGCTGACCGCCTGCTGCATCTTGCTGATCGACGCCTCGATGTCGGTGCCGAAGGCGAAGGCCACCTGGACCTGGGTCATGCCCTCCTTGGAGGTGGAGGTCATCTGCTCCATGCCGTCAATCCCCTGGAAGGAGTCCTCCAGCGGCTTGGTCACCTGGTCTTCCACGATCTCGGGCGAAGCCCCGGGATAGGAGGCGATCACGAACGCGCCGGGGAACGACAGCGACGGCAGCAACTGCTGCTTGAGCTGCGGGATCGTGAACGCGCCGAACGCGGTGATCACGATCGACAGTAAGATCACGAGGCTGCGGTTGGCAAGACTCAACCGGGCGAATGCGGTCATGAGCGTCCCTTCAGATTTCGCCCCAGACTAACACTTCGCCTTGTACGAATATTTAAGCTGCCTTGGCTTTCCTGATAACCTTCTCAGGAAGCGAGAGGTGAGTGTGGACAACGAACGCGAAGACCTGATCCGCCGGATCACCGAGACCCAGCGCGGCCTCGGGCGAGCCCTCAGCCAGACCCAGTCCGCCTTATTCACCTCCAACCTCACCATGCGGCAACTCAAGGTCGTCATGCTGCTGTCCCACACCGGCTCGGCCTCCGGGCAGGAGCTCGCCCACGACCTCGGCGTCGGCCTGGGCACCGTGACCGGCATCGTCGACCGGCTGGTCAGCCATGGGCTGGTCAGCCGGCGCGAGGACCCCCACGATCGGCGCGTGCGCCGGGTCGAGCTGACGGACGCGGGCGCCGAACTCCTGGCCGAGATCAACGACGTCGGCCTGGAGCACTACCGGCGCATCATGGACCACCTCGACACCGAGACCCTGCGCTGCCTGCTGCAGGTGACCACCCGCGTCCGCGAGGTCGCCGACCAGCTCTACCCGTAACCCTCCGTAAGCCCCTTGGGCCTAAATGAGGGTATTTATTCGATTGTGTGTTTGGGTTTTTGCCCCCGCCCGAACGCCTTTACAAAGTAGATTTTTTGGACATGTGGGACAAGACCGGCGGCAGGTCGTTCTCGTGGGTGATCGTCAGGCGGCGGGTGGCCCTGGTCACCGCCACGTAGAGGTCCTGGCCGCCCATCGGCGACTGCGCCATGATGACCGCCGGCTCCACCACGATGACGGCGTCGAACTCCAGCCCCTTGCACTGGGTCACCGTCAGCACCACCACCGGCGCCTCCAGGTCGCCGCCGCCCGGCAGCAGCGCCGCCACCTCCGCATGAGCGGCGTCCGGGGTGAGGACGGCCAGGCGGCCCTCACCGATCAGCGCCAGCTCCTCGGCCACCAGCGCGGGCAGCCCGGCCAGGCCCGTACGGACCGCGCGGGGCTCGGCCTCGCCGTCCCTGACCGACTCCGGCACACTCTGGGACGGATCGACCACACGCAGGACGTCGGCCGCGACCCGCATGATCTCCGCCGGCGTCCGGTAGTTGACCAGCAGCCGCTCCTCCCGCCAGCGGCCACGCAGATAAGGATCCAGCACCTCGCCCCACGAGCGCGCGCCCGCCGCCGAACCCGTCTGGGCGATGTCGCCCACCACCGTCAGCGAGCGGGCCGGAACCCGGCGCATGACCATCCGCCACGCCATCGCCGACAACTCCTGCGCCTCGTCCACGATCACATGACCGTAGGCCCACTGGCGGTCGGCCGCGGCCCGCTCGGCGGTGCTCAGGTCCAGGCCGGTGTCGGCGTGGCGATCGGCCAGGACGTCGGCCCGGTCGAAGATGCCCTCCTCCAGCAGACCGGTGGTCACCAGCACTTCCTGGGCGTAGCGCTCCTGCTCCTCCCACTCGCCCTCGGCCTGCCGCGAGGCCGACCGGTCGGCCGAGTCGTCCTCGCCCAGCAGCTCGGCCGCCTCATCCAGCAGCGGAACGTCGCCGACCGTCCATGGCGAGTCCGCCGGCCGGACCAGCGCCCGCCACTCCAGCCCCGGAGGCGAGACCTGCCACAGCGTCTCCGGGGAGGCCAGCAGCTCCCCGATCAGGCGCTGCGGCGTCAGCTCCGGCCACAACCCCTCCACCGCCTGGTATATCGCAGGCTCCTGCCACAGCCGCGCGGAAGCCAGCGCGAGATCGACCTCGTCCAGATCGCGCTCCAGATCCAGCGGCTCGGCCAGCTCCGGATCCTCGAACTCCATCTCCGCCAGCCGCAGCGCCTCCTCCACCGCCCGCGCCTCGGCCCGCGCCAGCTCCTTCAGCACTTCGGTGACGAACAGCTTGCGCGCCATGTTGTGCGGCAACCGCACCGCCCGCGCCCGCTCGCGCAACGCCACGCACACCGCGCGCGGCACCCGCAGCACCCGGCCGTCCAGCAGCACCTCCAGATCGCCCTCGGGCAGCCGCTGCCGCTCACGCACCGCCGCCGCCACCACCTCGGCCATCCGCGTGTCGCCCTTGACCACCGCCGCCTGCGGCTCGTCGACGTCGACCGCGCGCACCCCGGGGAACAACTCCCCCACCGTCGACATCACCACCTGCGTCTCGCCCAGGGCCGGCAGCACCTGGCCGATGTAGCGCAGGAACATCGGGTTGGGCCCCACCACCAGCACCCCCCGCCGCTCCAGCGTGTCGCGGTGGGTGTAGAGGAGGTAGGCGGCGCGATGCAGCGCCGCGACCGTCTTGCCGGTGCCGGGACCGCCCTGCACCACCAGCGCCCCCTGCAGGGAGGCGCGGATCACCCGGTCCTGCTCGGTCTGGATGGTGGCCACCACGTCACCCATGCGTCCCGTGCGGCCCCGGCGCAGCGCCGCCAGCAGGGCCGCCTCGCCGACCAGGGTGCGGCGCTCGCCCTCGCTCATCCGCTCCAGGTCGAACACCTCGTCATCCAGGCCCACCACCGTGCGCTCGCGGGTGTGCAGGTGACGGCGGCGCAGCAGGGCGCCGGGATCGCTGGCCGTGGCCACGTAGAACGGACGGGCCGCCGGGGCGCGCCAGTCGATCAGCACCGACTCGTGCTCCTCATCGCGCAGCCCGATCCGGCCGATGTAGGTGGTCTCGCCGCCGCTGTCGTCGATCCGGCCGAAGCACAGCCCGCGCTCGACCCCGTCCAGCTGCGCCAGCCGCCGCGCCTGCTCCGAGGCGCTCACCTCGCGCTCGAGCCTGGCCTGGCGGGTACCCAGCGCGCCGCCCCGGCCGTACACCTCACGCAGCACCGTCCGCGCCCGCTCACGCGCCGCGTCGAGTCTGCCGTAGAGCATGGACACGGTCCCCTGCTCGACGTCAAGGGCTTCCGCGAGAGCATCTTGACGATTAGCCATTCGCTGGTATACTCCTAACGGGAGGCTTGTATATAGCTTTGGCTCGAAGTGCCAAGTAAGTGAGCGTACCGCCCCTCCCGCCTTCCCGCAACCGCCCGCCCGCTCGCGCTGATGGACCTCAACGTCCCGGGCCTGACGCCGAGGCAGCGCGAGATCGCCATGCTGGCCGCCCTCCTGAGCGGGCCGCAGGGATAGTGCCCGCTCATCGCTGATGCCGCGTTCGCACAGGAGCTGACCGCGCTCATCCGCTGGTAGCCGCTCGTGCCTCAGTCTTGGTTCAAGTGCGGCCCGGCCGCCTGCCGCAGGGTCTGCAGGGCGTCGGCGAGCAGGGGGTTGCCGTTGGCCTCCCGGTGCAGGGCGACCACGGTGCGGTGGGCGGCGGGCAGGTCCAGTCGCGTCGCCACGACGCGATCGTCGCGAACATGGCCCAGAGCGGGCACCACCGCCACCCCCAGCCGGGCGGCCACCAGGTGGCGGACCACGTCGTAGTTGTTGCTGCGGAAGGTGACCGCGGGCACGAACCCGGCCGCCGCGCACAGCCGGGCCAGGGACAGGGCGCCGCCGGTGCCTTCGCGGCTGGTGATCCAGCGCTCCTGGGCCAGCTCGGACAGCTCGGCGCCCAGGGCATGACCGCGGGGCCGTAGCAGGAGCAGGTCCTCGCGCAGCAGGTGGTGGGCGGCCAGGCCGTCGGGCCACTGCCGCGGGGTGAGGCCGTACTCATAGACCAGCGCCAGGTCCAGGGCGCCGTCGATCACCCGCGGGATCAGCTCCTCGGGCTCGCCCTCCTCCAGGAGGATCTCCGCGCGGGGGTAGCGGCGGGTGAAGGCCGACAGGGTGGGCGGCACCAGTCGTACGCTGGCGGTGGGGAAGCTGCCCAGCCGCAGCCGGCCGGTGGTGCCGGCGGCCAGTTCGCGCACCTCGTAGCCGAAATCCTCCAGCGTGGCCAGCACCCGCTGGCTCAGCTCGACCAGCCGGTGCGCCGCCGCGGTGCTGCGCACGCCGCGCGCCTCGCGCTCGAACAGCTCCAGCCCGGTGTCCTTCTCCAGCGCCGCGATCTGCTGCGACACCGCCGAGGCCGTGTAGCCGAGCTCGCGCGCCGCCAGCGCGAACGATCCGGTCCGGCACACCTCTCGCAGGGTGAGCAGATGCAGGGGTTTGATCATGCCGACTCCGCGCCGCCAGTAGAGCACCCTAAGCAGTGCTTGGGCTTTGGCGGGAAATCTATCGGTCTGCTGGGGCTTGGATTCACCCGGGATCGCCTCCATCGTGGACAAAGCCATCCGTACCTGGAGGAGATAACGCATGGTCATGGTCTCTCAAGGGCGGCTGCGCGCGGCGTTCGCGCGGCGCCTGTCGGAGATGTACGGGCAGGAGGTGCCCGCCTACCGGACGCTGGTGGAGGTCTCCCAGAAGGTCAACGACGGCGTGCTGCGGCGGGCGGGAGCCGGCGCCGAGCGGCTGGGCTCCATCGAGCGCGTCACCGCCGAACGGCACGGCGCCATCCGCGTCGGCACCCCGGCCGAGCTGCGGCAGGTCGCGCGGATCTTCGGGGCGCTGGGGATGCGCCCGGTCGGGTTCTATGACCTGCGGGAGGCCGCCGCCAGCGCCGTGCCCGTGGTCTCGACCGCCTTTCGTCCCATCGCGGCCGACGAGCTGGCCGGCGATCCCTTCCGGGTCTTCACCTCGATGCTCACCCCGGCCGATCCCCGCTTCTTCGACCCGGATCTGCGTCAGCGGCTGGAGCGGTTCCTGGCCGCGCGGCGGCTGTTCCCGCCGGAGCTGCTGGAGCTGGCCGATCGGGCCGGACGCGAGCGCGAACTGCCGCGCGAGCAGGCCGAACGCTTCACGCACCTGGCCGTCCAGGCGTTCGCGCTGGGCCGGGAGCCGATCGACCAGGCCTGGTACGAGACCCTGGAACGGGTCTCGGCGGTCGCGGCCGACATCGGCGGCGTGACCAGCACCCACATCAACCACCTGACGCCGCGCGTACTCGACATCGACGAGCTGTACGCGCGGATGACCGAGCGCGGCATCACCATGATCGACCAGATCCAGGGACCGCCGCGCTGGTCCGGTCCGGACGTACTGCTGCGCCAGACCTCCTTTCGCGCCCTGGCCGAGCCGCGCGCGCTGCGCCGGCCTGACGGCGGCCTCACCACGGGATCGCTGCGGGTGCGCTTCGGCGAGGTGGAGGCGCGCGGAATCGCGCTGACCCGCACCGGCCGCGAACGCTACGACGACCTGCAAGCCAGAGCCGACGCCCACACCGCCGACCGCGCAGCCCTCTGGGAGCGGGAGTTTCCCGCGACGGAGCGGGATCTGGCGATCGAGCGGCTGGCGTATTTCACCTATCGGACGGTGCCGGATCGCCCGCGTGACGGGCGGCGGCCCGGCAGCGGGCTCGCCGACCTGATCGACCACGGCTGGGTACGCGCCGAGCCCATCGTCTACGAGGACTTCCTGCCCCGCTCGGCGGCCGGGATCTTCCAGTCCAACCTCACCGGGCAGGGCCTGAGGGACGACAGCCGCGCCGCCGCCGACTACGACAGCGACTGGCTGGCCGGCGCCATCGGGGCCGAGGTGCTGGACCCGTTCACCCTGTACGAGAGCCGGCAGCGGCGTTCGCTGGAGGACGCCGCCCGCGCTCTCGGCCTGCCCGAGATCACCTGACCCCCGAGCCCGACCTCGTACTGCGACGGAGAGCCGTTCATGACCACGACCACCCTGCCCGCCACCGGCGTCCTGCGCCGGCGCGCCCTCGACATCCTGGCCCGCCTGGAGGTCACCCCGAAGGAGGGCGACGTCCTGCACGCCCGTACGCCGATCACCGGCGAGACCCTGCTCGGCCTCACCGCCGCGACGCCCGCCGACGCCGACGAGGCGATCGGGGCCGCGCACGAGGCGTTCCTGGCATGGCGTACGGTGCCCGCCCCCCGCCGCGGCCAGGTGGTACGCCGGCTCGCCGAGCTCCTGCGCGAGCACCGCGACGACCTGGCCGACCTCGTCACCATCGAAGCGGGCAAGATCCGCTCGGAGGCGCTCGGCGAGGTCCAGGAGATGATCGACATCTGCGAGTTCGCGGTCGGCTTGTCGCGCCAGCTGTACGGGCGCACCATCGCCTCCGAACGGCCCGGCCACCGGCTGTCGGAGACCTGGCACCCGCTGGGCGTCGTCGGCGTGATCTCCGCGTTCAACTTCCCGGCCGCCGTGTGGGCGTGGAACACCGCCATAGCGCTGGTCTGCGGCGACACCGTCGTGTGGAAGCCGTCGGAGCTGACGCCGCTCACCTCTCTGGCCTGCGACCGGCTGCTGGCCGTGGCGGCGGCCGAGAGCGGCATGCCCCGTGACGTGCACCGGCTGCTGCTCGGCGAGCGCGCCATCGGGGAGCGGCTGGCCGACGACCGGCGGGTGGCGCTGGTCAGCGCCACCGGCTCGGTCCGCATGGGACGCCAGGTCGGGCCGCGGGTCGCCGCCCGCTTCGGGCGTTCGCTGCTGGAGCTGGGCGGCAACAACGCCGCCGTGGTCACCCCGTCGGCCGACCTCGACCTGGCCGCCTCCGCCATCGTGTTCGCCGCGGCCGGCACCGCCGGGCAGCGCTGCACCACCCTGCGCCGGCTCATCGCGCACACCGACATCGCCGGCGAGCTGATCGACCGGCTCACCGCCGCCTACGCGAAGCTGCCCATCGGCGACCCGTTCGATGACACCACCCTGGTCGGGCCGCTCATCTCCGCTCAGGCGCACGAGGCGATGCGGCGGGCGCTGAGCGCCGCGCGGTCCGAGGGCGGCCAGATCCTGACCGGCGGCGGGCGCCGGCTCGCCGAGGCCGCCCCCGCCGCCTACTACGCCGAGCCCGCCATCGTCCGCATCGACATCGACGCACAGCCGGGCAGCGGCGCGCAGTCGGGCATCGTCCGGGAGGAGACCTTCGCGCCCATCCTGTACGTGCAGACCTACCGGACACTGAGCCAGGCCATCGCCCTGAACAACGACGTGCCTCAGGGGCTGTCCTCCAGCATCTTCACCCGGGACCTGCGGGAGGCCGAGCGGTTCCTGGCCGCCGACGGCTCCGACTGCGGCATCGTCAACGTCAACATCGGCACCTCAGGCGCGGAGATCGGCGGAGCCTTCGGCGGCGAGAAGGAGACCGGCGGCGGGCGCGAGTCCGGCTCGGACTCCTGGCGCGCCTACATGCGCCGCGCGACCGGCACCGTCAACTACTCCGACC
Organism: Nonomuraea sp. NPDC049750; assembly: GCF_040659625.1. NCBI lineage: Bacteria > Bacillati > Actinomycetota > Actinomycetes > Streptosporangiales > Streptosporangiaceae > Nonomuraea > Nonomuraea sp. NPDC049750. The sequence continues at coordinate 75,651 of NZ_JBFANB010000020.1, read as the reverse complement.
AGCTGACCCTCGCCCAGAACGTGAGCTTCCTCTAACGCCCGCACCACGACCCAGACCAGCGGCCCAGCGGCCCTGCGACTCACCGGCCCAGCCCAGCGGCCCAGGGCAGCGATCCGACCGAAGTGCGACCCAGACCAGTGTGGCGGCCTGCCGCGTTGATTGTTTGTACAAACGATCGATAGAATAACGTGCATGGCGGAGCTTCCGGCACTACCGGCTCGTCGTGTGCGTACCGTGCTCGGGGACGTCGACCCCTCGGCGCTCGGGCACACCCAGCCACACGAACACGTCCTGAGCGACATGTCGGCCATCATCCAGCCCTGGGGTCTGCAGCCTGTGGCCGGAGACGGCGGCGGGAGCGGCATCGGCAAGGAGCTCCCGGCGTCGGTGCGCGCCCGGGTCACCGAGCCCGTCCGGCTGGACAACTACGACTGGATCCGGCGTACGGTCCTCAACGTGGACAACCTGCGGCTGCACTCCGAGCAGGACGCCACCGAGGAGCTGACCCTCTACCGCGCGGCCGGCGGCGGCGCGGTGGTGGACTCCTCCTCGGTGGGGCTCGGCCGCGACCCGCTCGGGCTGGCCCGGGTCTCTCGTGCCAGCGGGGTGCACATCGTGATGGGCAGCGGCTACTACTGCCGCGACTACCATCCGGCGGGGCTGGCCGACGCCTCGGTGGCGGCGATCAGCGCGGAGATCGTCGCGGACGTGCGCGACGGCGTGGGCGACACCGGAGTCCGCGCCGGGCTCATCGGTGAGATCGGCCTGAGCTGGCCGGTGCATCCTGCCGAGGACAAGGTGCTGCGCGCCGCCTGCCAAGCGCAGGTGTCGACCGGGGCGCCGCTGCAGATCCATCCCGGACGCCATCCCGAGGCGCCGCTGCGGGCCATGCGCGCGGTCGTCGAGGCGGGCGGCGATCCGGCCCGCGTGATCATGTCCCATCTCGACCGTACGCTGTGGCGCCCCGATGACCTGCTGGAGCTCGCGGGCACGGGCTGCTATCTGGAGCTCGACCTGTTCGGCCAGGAGTCCAGCTACTACGCCTTCAATCCCGACGCGCGCCGGCCCAACGACCGTACCCGGATCGAATGGCTGCGGCGGCTGATCGAGGCCGGCTACGGCCAGCGCCTGCTGATCGCGCAGGACATCTGCCAGAAGGTCTATCTGCGCCGCTACGGCGGCCCCGGCTACACCCACATCCTCGACAGCGCCATCCCGCTGATGCGCCGCATGGGGATGCGCGAGAGCGAGATCATGATGGTGACCGTCGCCAACCCCGCGACCGTCCTGGCTATGGGATAGTCGGCGCCATGGCCACCACCAACCAGACGGGCAACCAGACGGCCGGCAGCCGCCAGACGAAGGGCGGCCGGATGAAGGCGACGTCCGCGCGGCGGGCTCAGTCGGCCCGCACGGAGCTGCGGCTGCTGCGCACCGCCTGCTGGCTGTTCTCCGAGCGAGGCTTCCACGGCACGGGCATCCGCGACATCTCCGTGGCCGCGGAGGTGGCCGTGTCGGCGATGTACTACTACGCCTCCTCCAAGGACGAGCTGCTGGAGGCGGTCACGCGTCGGGTCATGGAGGTGCTGGCGGCCGGCAGCGAGGAGACGGTCCGCGACATCGACGACCCCGCCGAGCGGCTGGTCGCGCTCATCGCCGTGCACGTCGCCTTCCACGCGCGTAATCCGCGCGCCGCCAAGGTGGCCGACCATGAGTTCCAGGCGCTGACCGGGCAGGCCCGGCGCGACATCCTGCGGCTGCGTGACGCCTACGAGAAGGTGTGGGCCGACACCCTGGAGGCCGGCGTCCGGGCCGGCGTGTTCAAGGATCGCGGCAATGTCGCGCGGCTGGCGTTGCTGCAGATGGCGACCGGGATCGCGCACTGGTACCGCCCCGGCGGGGAGCTGGACATCGCGCAGCTGTGTGAGCGGTTCGCCGACATGGGGCTCGCGCTGATGGGCGCCAACCGCGACGGGCGGCCGCTTGAGGTGCGCGATCTGACCATCCCCGATTCCGAGCTGCTGCTCGAACGGGTCGAGCTGGCGATCGAGCCGCGCCGCAAGCCGAGCGGAGCGTGACCTGCGGGCCCGCGAGCGCGCGGGCCCGCCAGTGTCTTGACATCGCCACTAATTTGAGCGATCGTTCGACAACATACCGGCCTTGAGGGGGAGAGCGACGTGACGCGTACGCACCATGAGGACGGGCGGCGGGCCACGTCGTCCCCGCGTTCGGACGGCGCACCGGACCCGAGGTCGGGCGAGAAGCTGGACCCGCGTTCGAGCGGCGCGCCGGACCCGAGGTCGGGTGAGGAGCCGGACCCGAGCTCGGCGAGCGAACCGGACCCGCGTTCGGACGGCGAGCTGGAGCAGGCCGCCGCTCTCGCCCGCGATCTCTACGGCCTGGAGGGCAGGCTGACGCCGCTGCCAGGAGAGAAGGACCGCAACTTCCAGGTCAGCACCGCCGGCGGCGAGCGCTACGTCCTCAAGCTGCACGCGCCGGACACCGACCCCGCCGAGCTCGCCCTGCAGGACGCCGTGCTGCTGCACCTGGCCGGACAGGCCGGCGCGCCACCGGCCCCGCGCGTGGTGGCGAGCCTGGACGGACGCCGCTCGGCCGCCGCCTCGTGGGCCGACGGCCCGCGTACGGCCAGGGTGCTCACCTGGCTGGCCGGCCGCCCCTGGACGCAGGTCGAGCCGACGGCGCGGCGCCTGCGCGACCTGGGCCGTCATGTGGCCGCCGTCGACCAGGCGCTGGCCGGCTTCACCCACCCCGGGATGCGGCGCGAGCTGGTGTGGAACCTGACCGCCGCCCCCGCGGTCGCCGGCCACGCGCCGCTGCTGGACGGCGAGCTGCGGCCGCTGGTGAGCGAGGTGTTCGACCGCTACGGCGCGCATGTCGCGCCGCGCGTCGCGGCACTGCCCCACCAGGTGATCCACAACGACGCCAACGAGCTCAACATCCTGGTGGACGACGCCGGCGAGGTGGCCGCGCTGATCGACTTCGGTGACGTGGCGTGGAACCCGCGCATCTGCGGGCTGGCGGTGGCAGGGGCGTACGCGATGCAGGGGCACGCCGATCCGCTGCGGGCGGTGCTGCCTTTGGTGAGCGGGTACGACGAGGTGTCGCCGCTGCGGCCGGCCGAGCTGGAGGTGCTGTTCGACCTGATGCGCACCCGGCTGGCGATGAGCGTGTGCCTGTCGGCCCACCAGCACGCCGGCGACCCGGCCAACGCGTACTTGCTGGTCAGCCGGCACGGCGTGACACAGGTGCTGCGGCGGCTGGCCGGGACCAGCCCGGATCTGGCCCATTTCCGGCTGCGCGAGGCGGTCGGGTTCGCGCCCAACCCGCTGGCCCGCGCCGTACGCCAGCACTTCGAGTCCGGCGCCGCCCGCCCGGTGCCCCTGCTGGACGAGGACACCGCGCCAGAGGACACCGCGCCAGAGGACGTCATCCCAGAAGACGCCGCCGCATCGGCTCGCTACGGCGAGCGGTCCACGACGCCGCCCGGAAAGCGTCCGGAGATCAATCTGGGCGGCGACCTGCCCGCCGGCGAGGGCGTCACGGTGCGGTGCCCCCTCCCCTCGCTCGTGCACAGCGTGCGGCCCGGCACCGGGGTCGTCGTGCTCGAACACCGCACCGGCGGCGGCGTACCGTTCTGGACCCTCTACCGGCACCTGGACCCGGACTCGATCACGCACCTGACTCCCGGCGGCGAAACGAGACCGGGCGCGCGCCTGGGGAGCACCGGCCAGGCGGCGCCGCTACGCGTGCAGCTGCTGACCCACCTGCTCGGCATGGGAGCCGGCATCCCGGACACCGCGCCCGCCGACGAGGCGGACCTGTGGACCGCCGTCAGCATCGACCCCGGCCTGCTCCACGGCCGGGCGGGCGGCGCGGCGCGGCCACGGCGGCAGACGGCCGCCATCGCGGCGCGCCGGCGGACGAACCTCAGCCGGGCGATGAGCCTGTCCTATCGCGAGCCGCTGCACATCGTGCGGGGTGAGGGCGCCTATCTCTTCGACGCCTCCGGCCGGCCGTGGCTGGACCTGGTCAACAACGTCTGCCATGTGGGGCACTGCCATCCCCGGGTGGTGGCCGCGGGCCGTCGGCAGGCGGCCCGGCTCAACACCAACACCCGGTATCTGCATGAATCCGTCGTGGAGTACGCCCGCCGCCTGGTGGAGCTGCTGCCGGACCCGTTGCGGGTCTGCTTCTTCGTCAACTCCGGCTCCGAGGCCAACGACCTGGCGCTGCGGCTGGCCACGGCGCATACGGGCGCCGAGGACGTCCTGGTCCTCGACCACGCCTACCACGGCCATCTCAGCTCGCAGATCGCCCTGAGCCCGTACAAGTTCAACCGACCTGGCGGGCGCGGCCGGCCGGACACCACCCACGTCTGCGAACTGCCCGATCCCTACCGGGGCCGGCTGCGCGCCGGACGCGACGGCGATCTCGGCCCGCGCTACGCAGCTTCGGTCGCCGAGCGGCTGGCCGGGCTGGCGGCGGCCGGGCGCCGGCCCGCCGCGTTCTTCGCCGAGTCGCTGCAGAGTTGCGGCGGTCAGATCGTCTACCCCGACGGCTACCTGCGCGGCGCGTTCGAGCATGTGCGGCGGGCCGGCGGGGTGTGCGTGGCCGACGAGGTGCAGGTGGGGCTGGGACGGGTGGGCCGGACCTTCTGGGGGTTCGAGTTACAGGGCGTCGTGCCCGACATCGTCACGCTCGGCAAACCCCTGGGCAACGGTCATCCGCTCGCCGCCGTGGTGACGACGCCGGAGATCGCGCGCTCGTTCGAGACCGGGATGGAGTACTTCAACACCTTCGGCGGCAACCCGGTCTCGGCCGAGATCGGGCTGGCCGTGCTCGACGTCGTAGGTGAGGAGGGGCTGCAGGCCCGCGCGCGCCGGCGCGGCGAGCAGCTGCTCGGCGGGTTGCGCCGGCTGCAGGAGCGGCATCGGCTGATCGGGGACGTGCGGGGCGAGGGGCTGTTCCTCGGCGTGGAGCTGAGCCTGGACGATCGGCGGCCGGCCGGCGCGCAGGCGAGCGCGGTCAAGGAGGCGGTGAAGGCGCGCGGGGTGCTGGTCTCGACGGACGGACCGGACGACAACGTGCTCAAGATCAAGCCGCCCCTGGTGCTGAGCGGGGCGGACTGCGAGATGTTCCTCGACGTCCTCGGCGAGGCGCTGGGCGAGGTCGAAGCATCCCTTTAGAGAAGTCATGCCTTGACGTAGGCATTTATTTGAGCGATCGTTCGACTACTTAGCTTGACGATGGGTGGTTCAGATGCAACGCGTGCGGACAAAGACCGTCGCGGCCACCGCGGTGGCGCTGGCGATACTGGCGGCCGGCTGCTACCGCGACAACGGCGCCGCCTCGACGCCGGCCCCGGGCGGCACACCGCGAAAGGACCTCGTCACGATCACCCCGGCCGGGGTCGGGCAGGTCGACAGCGTCACCTGGGCGCTGTATCGCGGCACCACCTCGATCGACCCGATCACCGCGGGCGACTATCCCGAGATCACCGTGACGAGCCTCATGTGCGAGTCGCTGTTCCGCCAGAGCCCGGACGGCTCGGTGGAGCCGGGCCTGGCCACGCGGCTGGACTTCCCCGACCCGAAGACCGCCGTCCTGACGCTGCGCGAAGGCGTGCGGTTCTGGGACGGCTCCCCCATGACCGCGGACGACGTCGCCTTCAGCATCGAGCGCAACCGCGACCCCAAGGGCGGCGGCTACTGGGTGCCCGTCCTGGACCGGGTGGCCTCGGTCGAGGCCAGCGGCCCGCTGGAGGTCACCCTGAAGCTGAGGCAGCCGGACTACTGGCTGCGCGACGTCCTGTCGTACATGCCGGGCATGGTGGTCTCCAAGCGCTACGTCCAGGCCAAGGGCAAGGACTACGGCACGGTGAAGGGCGGCGCCATGTGCACCGGCTCCTTCAAGCTCGGCCAGTGGCGCACCGGCGACGTCCTGTCGGTGGTGCGCAACGACGGCTACTGGAACCGCGCCGAGTCGCCGCTGGTGCGGCGGATCGACTTCAAGGGCATCCCCGACGAGACCACGCTGACGGCGGCGCTGCTCACCGGGGAAGTGGACGGCGCCTACCTCGAACTGCCGCTGTCGACGATGGAGCAGATCCGCGCCAGCGGCACCGTCAAGGTCTACCACGGCCCGTCCTACCTCATCGACGCGCTCATCGTCGCCGACATGGGCCGGGGCCCGCTCGCCGACCCGCGCGTGCGCCGCGCACTGTCGCTGGCCATCGACCGCGAGTCCTACATCCGCACCCTGTACAAGGGCAGCGCCCAGCCGGCTCGCGCCCTCGCCACCCCGGGCACCTGGGGAGCCCAGCGCGAGGTCTTCCAGGCCGCCTGGGACGCGCTGCCCGCTCCCGGCGTGGACCTCGACGGCGCCCGCAGGCTCATCCAGGAGGCCGGCGCGAGCGGTAAGACCGTGCGGTTCGGCATGAGCAACGAGCTCAACAAGCTGGCCACCGAGGCCAACCTGGTCAAGTCGGCGGCCGAGAAGATCGGCCTCAAGGCCGAGTTGAAGGCGGTGTCCACCGACGCCTACAGCGGGTTCTTCCTCGATCCGAAGGCCCGCGCCGACATCGACGGCTTCTTCACCACCAACTATCCCAACTGGGCCGATCCCGGAGCCCTCTACGCGACACTGACCCTGCCGGGCGGCCCGCAGGACTACGGCCGCTACCGCAACCCCGAGGCGGCGAGCCTGCTGCGACGGGCCCGTGGCAGCGCCGACGCGCGGCAGCGGGCCGAGGCCACCGCAGGCGCGCAGGCGATCGTGACCAAGGACCTGCCCTGGATCCCGATCGCCGCCCCGGACACCGTCCTGGTCCTGAACGCCAAACTCACCGGCGCCACAGTCTCCTCCCAGCACCTGTTCGCCCCGTGGGCGAGCAAGCTCGGGGCGGTGGGCTAGGCACATGGCCGCCTACCTCATGCGACGGGCGCTCATGCTGGCCGCGACCCTGCTGGTGTCGAGCTTCGTGGTCTTCGCCGGGCTGTCGCTGGCGCCGGGCAACCCGCTGGCCACCCTCTCGGGCGGCCGGTCGCTGCCGCCGGAGAGCGTAGCCGTCCTCGTGCAGCGCTACCACCTGAACGAGCCGTTCCTCGTGCAGTACGTCACCTGGCTGGGCAACGCCGTGCGCGGCGACCTCGGCGTGTCGATCATCCTGCGCCAGGACGTGTCGGACCTCATCTCCTCCCGCTCCGGCACGACCATCGCCCTGATCCTTTACGCGGCCCTGATCGTGCTGGTCGGCGGGGTGGCGCTCGGGCTGCTGGCGGCCCTTCGGCCGGGAGTCGTGGACGCGATCGTGGTGATGTCGAGCGCGCTGGTGGTGGCCGTCCCGCCCTTCGTGGCGGCGATCGTCCTCATCGGCGTCTTCGCGGTACGGCTGCGGTGGCTGCCGGCCCTCGGCAACGGCGCGGGGCTGTGGGAGGGGATCCGGCATCTCACCCTTCCGGCCCTGGCCCTGGCGGCATCCGCCACCGCGGCCGTCGCGCGGGTCACCCGCACCACCGTGCGCCAGGAGATGGGCCGCGAACACGTCCAGACGGCGATCAGCCGGGGACTGCCCTACCCGGCGCTCGTGCGCCGCCACGCCCTGCGCAACGCCGCCGTCCCGATCAGCACGCTGGCCGGCATGACGGTCGCCTCGATGATCGCGCTGGCGGCCGTGGTGGAACGCGCCTTCAGCCTCAACGGGCTGGGCGCCTACCTCGTCAGCGCCGCCCTGTCCAAGGACTTCGCCGTCGTACAGGGCATCTCGCTCGTACTGGTCACCGCCTTCGTCCTGGTCAACACCCTGGTCGACGTCGGGGCGGCGCTCCTGGACCCCCGGATCAAGCTGGGCGGGCGAGCATGACGGCGCTGGCGCTGCTGGGCAGGGGCCGCCGCGGCGGCCTGGGGGTGCTCGGCACGACGGCCGCGGTCGTGATCGTCGCGGCGGTCGTGCTGGCCGTGCTCGGACCGGCGCTGACCTCGGCCGACCCGGACGCCAGCGACTTGGCCAACGCCTACGCGCCACCCGGGCCCGGGCACCCGCTCGGCTTCGACGGGCAGGGCCGCGATCTGCTGGCGCGCCTGCTGACCGGCGCGCGGACCTCGCTGCTGGGCCCGCTGTGGGTCGTCGCGCTGAGCATGACGGCGGGCACGCTCATCGCCATCGCGGCCGCCTGGTTCGGCGGCTGGCTGGACTCCGTGGTGTCGGCGGCCCTGGATGTGGTGTTCGCCTTCCCGGGGGTTCTGCTCGCGATGCTGGTGGCGGCCGTCTTCGGTCCCGGCCTGAGCGCGGCGGTGCTCGCCCTTTCCGTGGCCTACGTCCCCTACATCGCGCGGCTGCTGCGCAGCGCCGCTCTGGCCGAGCGCCGCAAACCCTATGTCCAGGCGCTGGAGGTGCAGGGGGCCGGGTCGGTGGCGATCTGCCTGCGCCACCTCGTGCCCAACCTCATGCCGCTCATCGCCGCCCAGGCCACGCTGTTCTTCGGGTACGCCATGGTTGATCTGGCCATCGTGTCCTACTTCGGCCTCGGGGTGCGGCCGCCCGCCGCGGACTGGGGCGTCATGGTCGCCGGCGGGCAGCCGGGCGTCCTTCAGGGCTATCTCGCCGAGTCGTCGCTGGCGGGCGGCTGCATCGTCGTCCTGGTCGTGGCGTTCAACGTGCTCGGCGAACGGCTGTCCGACGACTCCGGGCAGGGCGCGGCCTTCGGGCCGTCGCGCTGGCGGCGGCCCGGCCGGGGAGGCACCGCATGAGCGACCCGATCAACCGCCGCATGAGCGACCTGCTCGACATCAAGGGCCTGACCGTGACGCTGCCGCTGCAAGGCCTCCCGAGGACGGTCCTCAGCCAGGTGTCGCTGAGCGTCGGCGCGGGCGAAGCGGTCGGCCTGGTCGGCGAATCGGGCTCGGGCAAGTCCATGACGGCCCGCTCGATCGTGCGCCTGCTGCCCGCGGGCGCGCACGCCGAGGGCAGCATCCGTTTCGGCGGGGCCGACGTCGCGGCACTGCGCGGGCCCGCGCTGCGCGAGCTGCGCCGCCGCGTGCCCATGGTCTTCCAGGATCCGCGCGCGCACATCAACCCGGTGCGCACGGTCGGCGACTTCCTCACCGAGGCCCTGCGCGCCCATGGGCGCACCCCCCGGCGGGCCGCCGAAGAGCGCGCCGTGGGCGTGCTGGAGGAGGTGGGCGTGGCCGGCGGCCGGCGACGGCTGCGGCAGTACCCGCACGAACTGTCGGGCGGGCTGCTGCAACGCGTCATGATCGCGGCGGCGCTGCTCACCGAGCCGCTCCTGCTGCTGGCCGACGAGCCCACCACCGCGCTCGACGTCACCACCCAGGCCGAGGTGATGGCCATCCTCGACGAGCTGCGCCGCGAGCGCGGGCTGGCCATGCTGTTCATCACCCACGACCTCGAACTCGCGGCGGCCGTCTGCGACCGGACCGCGGTGATGTACGCGGGCCGCGTCATGGAGGTGCGCGCCTCGGCGCTGCTGCACCAGCACCCGCTGCACCCCTACACCGCGGCGCTGAGCGCCGCCCGCCCCAGCCTGGAGCGGCGGGCCGAGCGCCTGGTGACCACCCCGGGCCGACCGCTGTCGGCCTTCGAGGCGCCGCACGGCTGCCCGTTCGCCACCCGGTGCGCGCACGTACGGCAGCGCTGCCACGACACCCGGCCGGACCTGCGGCCCCTGGAGGGCGGGCAGGTGGCCTGCCTGCGGGCCGAGGAGCTGCGCCAGGAGCGGGCGGTGCCGCATGAGTGAGGCGATCTTGCGGGTCGAAGGGCTACGCAAGGTGTTCGGGCAGGCCGTCGCCGTAGGGGAGGTGAGCTTCTCGCTGCCGCCCGCCGGCGCGCTGGCCGTCGTCGGCGAGTCGGGATCGGGCAAGACCACCGTGGCCCGCATGATCGTGGGCCTGGAACGGCCGACGGCCGGGCGCGTCACCGCCTGCGGCCGCGACCGCTCCCAGCCGGCCCGCTCGGCGCGCGAACGCCGCCGGCGCGGCGGCGAGGTCCAGATCGTCTTCCAAGACCCCTACGCCAGCCTCGACCCGCGCCAGAGCCCCGCCGCCGCGGTGGAGGAGGTCCTGCGGCTGCACACCGCTCTGGATCGCGGGCGGCGGCGCGCCAGGGTGGCGGAGCTGGCCGACCTCGTCGGACTCGACGAACGCCAGATGGCGGCGCGGCCGGCCAGGCTGTCGGGCGGGCAGCGCCAACGGGTGGCCATCGCCAGGGCGCTCGCCGCCGAACCGCGCGTCCTCATCCTGGATGAGTCCGTCGCCGCGCTGGATGTCTCCATCCAGGCCCAGGTTCTCAACGTGCTGTCGCAGGTACGCGAGCGCACCGGCGTGGCCTACCTGTTCATCAGCCACGACCTCGCCGTGGTCCGCCAGGTCAGCGACGAGGTCATCGTCATGCGGCACGGCTCGATCGTCGAACGCGGACCCACCGGCCAGGTGCTCGACGCGCCCGAGCATCCGTACACGCGGCTGCTGCGCGCGAGCGTCCCCGGCCCCGGCTGGCGCCCTGCCCGCCGCATCGTTCAAGAAGCGAAGGAGACACGATGACCGCAACCACCCCAGCGCTCGGGGAACCGGTCGGCACCGGGCCAGATGGCTGGCCGAGCGCCACCGAACTGGCCGAAGGCATCGCGGCGGGTCAGATCGGCGCGCGGCAGGTGCTGGAAGGCTACCTGGCGCGCATCGACGCGCTCGATCCCGCGCTGAACGCCTTCTGCCACCTCGACCACGAGCGGGCCCGCCAGGCCGCCGACGCGGCCGACGCGCGGGTGGCGGCGGGCGGGCCGCTGCCGCCGTTCCTGGGCGTCCCCATCGCGATCAAGGACCTGCATCCGGTACGCGGCTGGCCGCTGTGCAGCGCCTCCAACGGCGTCGAGCACCGCGTGATGGCCGCCGACGCGCCGGCGGTCAGGGCATTGCGGGAGGCGGGGTTCGTGTTCGTCGGCGCGACGACCTCGCCCGAGTTCGGCACCGTGTCGGTCACCGAGTCGACGCGTCACGGCGTCACCCGCAGCCCCTGGGATCTGACGCGCAGCCCGGGCGGTTCCAGCGGCGGCGCGGCCGCGGCCGTGGCGGCCGGGCTGCTGCCCGTGGCGCACGGATCCGACGGGGCGGGCTCCATCCGCGAGCCGGCCAGCTACTGCGGGCTCGTCGGGCTCAAGCCGAGCCGCGGCCGCGTCCCCTCCGACGCCCACTACATGGAGGGCTTCGCCACCGAGGGGGTGCTCACCCGCACCGTGCTGGACACCGCGGCGATCCTGGACCTCTTCGCGGCAGCCCCCCAATCCACCTGGTACAGCGCTCCCCCGGCTGAGGAGCCCTACCGGCGCCAGGCCGGGCGTGACCCGCGGCGGCTGCGCGTCGGGCTCAACCTGCAGCCCGCCTTCCCCGCCGAGGTCCATCCCTCGGCCGCCGCGCTGGCCCGCCGGGCCGCCGACCTGCTGGCCGACCTCGGCCACGAGGTGGTCGAGCAGAGCATTCCCGGGCTCGACCCCGACTGGTTCCAGCCCCGTTTCGAGATCCTGTACGCCACGGGCTCGGCCGACTGCGCGGTCGTGGACGAGTCCGCCGTCGAGCCGCTGAACCGCACCCTTCGCCGGGCCGCCCGCGAGACCGACTCGCTGACGTACGTGACGACCATGCTCGAACTGCAGCTGCGCTCGGCGCAGATGTACCGGGCGTGGCAGGCCGTCGACGTCGTCCTGACCCCGACCAACCCCGTCCTGGCGCCGAGCGAGGGCGCCCTGTGGCAGGGGCAGGACGCCGACCCGTGGCTGCCGCTGCGGCGCGCGGAGGAGACCGCCTCCCTGACGGCCCTGTCGAACATGCTGGGCCTGCCCGCCATCTCCATCCCGCTGGTGGAGCAGAGCGACGGCCTGCCGCTCGGCGTCCAGCTCATCGGCGGCCGATGGCGCGACGGCACCGTCCTGGCCCTGGCCGGCCAGCTCGAACGCGCCCACCCATGGCGACACCGCAGGCCCGCCGGCCTGTCCCGGTGAACGACCCCGCCGCACCCCTCAGGAGGAACACCACATGGATCTGACCGGCCCGCCGACTTCGACGATCATCGACTTCCGCGTACGGGTGCCCAGCGCCGCCCGCCCCCCGCTGTCGGCCGGCGGCGAGGTCTACACCCAGTACGAGGCGGTCCTGGACATCGGCGACGGCTGGCACAAGGGCATGGACGACCTGCTCGCCGAATTGGACGAGGCCGGGGTCGGGCACGCCGTGCTGCACGCGGAGTACGAGCACGGCGACTACGCCGACGCCCTCAACGAGGAGGTGGCCGAGCAGGTACGGCTGCGGCCCGACCGCTTCTCCGGCTTCGGGACGGTGACGCTGGACCCATTGTCGATCATGCGCGCCGTACGCCAGGTCGAGCGGGTGGCCGCGCTGGGACTTTCCGGGATCAACGTGCAGCCGTCCTTCTTCGGCCACGCGATCGACGACCGGCAGCTGTACCCGCTCTACGCCAAGGCCATCGAGCTGGGGCTGGCGATCGCCATTCACACGGGCGTCAACTACTCGCGCCGCCACCCGATCGAGGCCGAACGCCCCATCCGCCTGGACCAGGTGGCCTGCGACTTCCCCGAGGCGACGCTCATCGCCTGCCACGGGGCGTGGCCGTGGGTGCCGGAGATCGTGGCCGTGGCGCGGCGTCACCCCAACGTGCTCGTCGACTTCGGCGGCCTGGCCCCCAAGTATCTCGGCGTGCCGGGATCGGGCTGGGAGACGATGCTGCGCTTCATGGACCGGGTCCTGCGCGACCAGGTGCTCTTCGCCACCGACTGGCCGGTCTTCCCGCACCTGCGGGCGCTGCGCGAGTGGCATGGCCTCGGCCTGCGGACCGAGACGCTGGACGCGCTGCTGCACGGCAACGCCAGGCGGCTGCTGTCGCCGGCCCATGAGACGGTGCCGGTATGAGCCTCCCGCAGCTGGCGCGCATCACCGACTACGTCACCCACTGGGCCACCCATCGTCCGGCCCGGGAGGCGCTCGTCGGCCACAGCGGCCGCTGGACGTATGAGCGGCTGCGCGCGGACGTCGACCGGTGCGCGGCCGCGCTGCTGGCCGCCGGCGTGCGGCACGGCGACCGGGTGGCGCTGCTCGGCCACCCGCGGCCGGAATGCTTCGTGGTCTTCCTGGCCACGGCGAGCATCGGCGGCATCTGGGTGGGGCTGAACCCCAAGTACACCCTCGCCGAGCTGTCCCACGTGGTCGCCGACAGCGAGCCGGCGCTGCTGTTCGGCATGCTCGACGACGCCACCCAGCCCGAGACGCTGAACGCGCTGCGCTGCCTGGCGCCGATGCGCGTGGTGACCAGCGGCCGCGCGGTGGACGGGCTGTCACTGTCCTACGAGGACTTCCTCGACGCCGCGCAGCCGGGAGAGCACCTGGCCAGCGCCCGCGAGCAGGTCCGGCCGCTGGACCCGGCGGCGATGATCTACACCTCGGGCAGCACCGGCAGGCCCAAGGGCGCGCTCGTCCCGCACCGGGGGCTGGCCCACTGCGGCGTGGTGCAGGCCGGACGGTGGTACGGCCAGGCGCCCCGCAAGCTGTGCGACCTGCCGCTCAACCACATCGGCGGTCTCGGCGACATCAGCACCTCCATCCTCACCGCCGGCGGCACGGTGGTGTACATGCCGCGCTTCGATCCGGCCGGCGCCCTGCGCCTGGTGGAGAGCGAGCGCCTGACGCACCTGTACTGCATTCCGACGCAGCTGCTGGCGATGGTGGGGACGCCGGAGTGGTCGCAGTGCGACCTCGGCTCGCTGGAGTACATCGTGTGGGGCGGGGCCGCCGCGCCCCACAGCCTGCTGCGGACGCTGGCCAAGACGGGCGCGCACCTGGCCACCAGCTACAGCCTCACCGAGTCGACCGGTTCGGTGACCTACACCGGCCCGGACGACCCGTTGGAGGTGCTGGCCTGGAGCGTGGGCCGGGTGGATCCGCACTACGAGGTCACCCTGCGCGCTCCCGACGGCGACGGCGCGGCGGGCGAGTTGCTCATCCGGGGCGACTTCATCACTCGCGGCTACTGGCGCGCTCCGGAGGCGACCAGGGCGGCGATCGACGATGAGGGCTGGCTGCACACCGGCGACCTGGCCGTACAGGAACCGGGCGGCCACATCCGCCTGGTCGGAAGGCTCAAGGAGATGTTCAAGTCGGGCGGCTACAACGTCTACCCGCGCGAGATCGAGGCCGCGATCGAGGAGCATCCGGCCGTCGCGCTGGCCGCCGTGGTCGGGGTGCCCGACGAGCGCTGGGGCGAGGTCGGGCACGCGTTCGTCGTGGCGGCCGGGCCGGTGACGGCGGGTGAGCTGCGCGAGTACGCGCGGGCGCGGCTGGCCAACTACAAGGTGCCGAAGGTGTTCCGGCTGGCGGCCGAGCTGCCGAAGCTGCCCATCGGCAAGATCGACAAAGTGGAGCTGCGGCGGCGCGCCGGTTTGGAGAGCGAGACATGACCGTTCTGCGGAACTTCATCGACGGCGAGTTCACCGAACCGCTCGCCGCCGCGACGATGCCCGTGCTCGATCCGGCGACGGGCGAGACGATCGCGCAGGCCCCCCGATCCGGGCCCGAGGACGTCGACCGGGCGGTGGCGGCGGCCAAGGCGGCCTTTCCCGGCTGGGCCGAGACCACCCCGGGACAACGCGCGCTCGCGCTGCTCAAGCTGGCGGACGCGATCGAGGAGCACGCCGCGGAACTGGCCGGGCTGGAGTCCGCGAACGCCGGCAAACCCCTGCACGTGGTCACCGGCGATGAGATCGGCGCCATGGCCGACAACCTGCGCTTCTTCGCCGGCGCCGCCCGCTGCCTGGAGGGCAAGGCGGCCGGCGAGTACGTGGCCGGCTACACCTCGATGATCCGCCGCGAGCCCGTGGGCGTGGTCGGCCAGATCACGCCGTGGAACTACCCGATGATGATGGCCGTGTGGAAGATCGGCCCCGCTCTGGCCGCGGGCTGCACAAGCGTGCTCAAGCCCGCGCCGACGACCCCGCTGACCACGCTCAAGCTCGCCGAACTGGCCGCCGGCATCTTCCCGCCCGGCGTCCTCAACGTCGTGGCCGGCGGCAACGAGCCCGGCGCGGCGCTGGTCGAACACCCGGACGTCGAGCTCGTCTCCCTCACCGGGTCGGTCGAGACCGGCAGATGGGTGGCCGAGCACGCGGCCCGCACCCTCAAGCGCACCCATCTCGAACTCGGCGGCAAAGCGCCGGTCGTGGTGTTCGACGACGCCGACCTGGAGGCGGCACTGGAGATCATCTCCGGCGCCGGGTTCTACAACGCGGGGCAGGACTGCACGGCGGCCACCCGGGTGCTGGCCGCCCCCCGCGTGTACGACGACCTCGTCGCCGGCCTGGCCGCCAAGGCCGGGCAACGGGTGATGGGCGACATGAGTGATCCGCGGACGACCCTCGGCCCGGTCAACAGCCTGCGCCAGCGCGAGCGGGTGGCCGGTTTCCTGGAGCGGCGGCCCGGCCACGCCGAGGTCGTCACCGGGGGGCGGGCGGCCGAGCGGCCCGGGTTCTTCTTCGAGCCGACGGTCGTGGCCGGGCTGCGGCAGGACGACGAGCTGGTGCAGCGGGAGATCTTCGGCCCGGTCATCACCGTCCAGCGTTTCGGCGCGGAGGAGGAGGCGATCAGGCTGGCCAACGGCACGCCGTACGGCCTGGCCTCCTCGGTCTGGACGCGCGACATCGGGCGGGCGCTGCGCGTGTCGAAGGCGCTGCGCTTCGGCTGCGTGTGGATCAACGACCACGTACCGCTCGCCTCGGAGATGCCGCACGGCGGCTTCAAGCAGTCAGGTCACGGCAAGGACCTGTCGGCGTACTCGCTGGAGGACTACACCCTGGTCAAGCACGTGATGGCCAGCCTGCGCTGAGCGCCGGCCCCTCGACCTCAGGAGTGCCGTACCTCCCCCACCTAATCTATCGATCGTTCGAAATGGTGAGTGCCCATGATGCGAAGGAAAGCGGTGGGATGCGTCCTGCTGGTGATGGCCCTGCTGGCCGCGGCCTGCGGTAACGAACCTACTGAAAAGGGCGCCTCCCGCGACGCCGGGACGCCCAAACGCGGCGGCAGCCTCACGATCCTGCGCGCCGCCGACATCGACGGCTTCGATCCCGACAAGGCCATCCAGCTGGCCACGTTCCAGACCCTGCCGCAGGTGATGGAGGGCCTGGTCCGCTACGCGCCCGACGGCACGTCGATCGAACCCGGCCTGGCCGAAAGCTGGAAGCTCGACACCAAGGCCAAGACCATCACCTTCACACTGCGCCCCGGCCTGACCTTCAGCGACGGCCGGCCGCTGACCTCGCAGGACGCCGCGTTCTCCGTCGAGCTGTGGCGCAAAGGACTGTCCCTCGGCACCCTGTACGCGGCCATCACCGGCACCGCCACCCCCGACCCGCGCACCCTGGTCATCAAGATGAGCAAGGCCAGCACCTTCACCCTCACCTGGCTCAGCAACGGCTCCTCGGTCATCGTGCCCAAGGACTTCGGCGGCATGAACCGCAAGGACTTCTTCACCAAGCCGATCGGCGCCGGCCCCTTCGTCGTGACCTCCTACCGGCCGGGCCAGCAGCTCATCCTCCAACGCAACCCGCGCTACCACGACCCCGCCCGCCCGTACCTGGACCGCCTCACCTACGACGTCGTCGCCGACCCCAACCAGCAGATGCTGCGCTACCAGAGCCGCCAGGCCGACGCCATCGAGGCCGTGCCGCTCGACCTGGCCGCGCAGATCCCCCGCGAGGAGCAGGTCGTCGTCCACCCCTCGGCCACCATCCACGGCATCTTCGTCAACGCCGCCCGCCAACCCGGCAACGACCTGCACTTCCGGCGCGCGGTCAGCCTGGCGATCGACCGCACCCGCTACATCCAGGCCGTCTTCGGCGGCCTGGCCGCACCGGCCACCGGCGGGCTGCCACCGCGCGTCCAGGGCTCGGTCGGCTGCGGCTGCACCTACGAGAGCGGCCTGGACAAGGCCAAGCGGGAGCTGGCCCAATCCTCCTACCGGCCAGGAACGAAGGTGGAGCTGGTCGTCGACGCCACCACACCCTTCTCCACCCGCGCCGGCGAGACCGCCGCCGCCCTGCTGCGCGCCGCCGGCATCGAGGTCGACCTGCAGAAACTCGAGGTGCAGGTGCTCGTCGACCGGCAGGCCAAGGGCGCCTACGACCTGTCGCTGGGCGAGGTCGGCAGCGTCTCACCGACCGTCGGCGACATCTTCGGCCTCATCGTGGCCACGGGCGGGCTGTACTCCGGCCTGCCGATGAAGACCATCTCCGACGCCTTCACCCGCCTGGAGGTCGCGCGGACCGACCAGGAACGGGCCGAGGCCGTACGCGTGGCCGAGACCTGGATCCATGACAACCTGCCCTACATCCCGACCGCCTTCCCCGACCGCCTCTTCGCCGTCTCCCCCAAGGTGAAGGGGCTCAAGGTCACGCCCTTCCTGTCCTATCCGGCCGACCTGCTCTGGGCGGCGTGAGCATGCCGGCCGGACGCTCGCGCTTCGTGACGGGCAGGCTGGTGCAGGTACTGCCGGTGCTGATCGCCCTGCTGCTCATCGTCGTCCTGCTCCAGCAGCTGATGCCCGGCGATCCCGCGCGCGTCATCGCCGGACCCCGGGCCGGCGCGGAACAGGTGGAGCGGGTACGCCACGACCTCGGACTCGACCAGTCGATCCTGGGCCAGTTCTGGACCTACCTGACACACCTGGCGAACGGGGACCTGGGCCGGTCCAACCGTACCGGGATCCCCATCTCCACCATCGTGGGCGAGCGGACCGCCGTGACGGCGTGGCTGCTGGCCGGCGGCCTGGTCGTGAGCACGCTGCTGGCGGCGCCCGCCGCGCTGGTGATGGCGCTGCGCCCGCGCTCGGCGGCGGCACGGCTGTGCGCGCGCTCGCTCACGGTCATCCTGAACTGCCCGCCCTTCTGGGTCGGGCTGATGCTGGCCTCGGTGCTGGCGCTGCGGACCGGCTGGCTGCCCGTCGGCGGCTTCGGAGAGAGCACCGGCGAGCGGCTGCGTTCGATGATCCTGCCCTGCCTGACGATCGGGCTGGCGGCGATGCCGCTGCTGGCCCGCAGCGGCGCCGCGAGCCTGCGCCAGGTGCTGGCCGCCGACCACGTCACCACCGCCCGGTCGCTGGGCCTGTCCGGATGGCCGCTGGTACGGCGCCACCTGCTGCGCAACGCCCTGCCACCGGCCGTCACCCTGCTGGCCGTCCAGGCGGCCGCGCTGCTGTTCGGCGCGGTCATCGTCGAGCAGACCTTCGGCCTGCCGGGGCTGGGGGCGGAGATGGTCAACGCCGCGAGCCAGCGCGACTTCCCCGTCGTCCAGGCCCTCACGCTGATCTTCGGCGCGGCCATCATCGGCATCAACCTGCTCGCCGACCTGGCGGTGGCCCTGCTCGATCCGAGGACGACATGGCGATGACCACCACTCCCCCGCCACTCCTGGACAGCACCGTGGCGTCGCGGGCCCGCCGCGCGTTCGGCTGGACGCGGTCGGCGGCCGTCGCCCTGACCGCGCTCACGGTCCTGGCCGCCCTCCTGGCACCCGTCCTGGCACCGGCCGACCCGGCCCAGCTGACGCTCGACCAGCTCCGGCCGCCGAGCGCCGCCCATCTGCTCGGCACCGACGCGCTCGGCCGGGACGTGCTGTCGCGCCTGCTGTTCGCCCTGCGCACCGACCTGCTGCTGATGGTGTTCGCCGCGGGCCTGCCGATGCTCCTGGGCACACTGATCGGCGCGGTGGCCGGCTACCGCGGCGGCCTCCTGGACGCCGCGCTGCGCTGGGCGGCCGACATCTTCCAGGCGCTGCCGGTGTACGTGCTGCTGATCGCCTTCGTGTTCGTGCTGGGGCCGGGCACCTCCTCACTGCTGGTGGCCTTCAGCGTGCTGGGCTGGGTCGTGTACGCGCGGCTCATCCGCACCGAGGTCCGCCGCGTACGCGAACGCGACTACGTCTCGGCCGGCTACCTGCTCGGCCTCTCCCACACCGCGGTGCTGTTTCGGCACGTGCTGCCGAACGCGCTGCGCCAGTCGCTGGTCTACCTGGCCACCGACATGGGGATGGCGCTGCAGGGCATCGCGGTCCTGTCGTTCTTCGGGCTCGGCGTCAAAGCGGGCACACCCGAGCTCGGCGCCATGGTCGCGGAGGCTCAGGTGTTCCTGCGCAGCCACTGGTGGCTGGCGGCCTTCCCGGGCCTGACGATCGTGGTCATCGGATCGAGCATCGCGGCCCTCGGCGACCGGCTGGGCGATCGAGGGGAGGCCGGATGACGTCGTACCCGCTGCTCGAAGTCGACGGGCTGCGCGTCGCCCCCGAAGGGGGCGGCGCCCTACTCGACGGCGTCTGTTTCGCGGTCGCGGCCGGGCAGTGCCTCGGCATCGTCGGCGAGTCGGGGTGCGGCAAGTCGCTCACCCTGCGCGCCACGATGGGACTGCTGCCCGCGGGCGTCGAACTGTCAGGGGGTGAGATACGCCTGAGCCACCAGGCCGATGCCGCCCCCACCGCCGTCCCCGCAGGCCAGGCGGCGGGACGCGGACTGGCGATGGTCTTCCAGGACTCCCACGCCTCGCTCGATCCCACCATGCGCGTCGGAGCCTTCGTCGCCGACATCGTCCGCCGCCGCACCGGCGCCTCGCGTGCCGCCGCCAGGAGGCGGGCCGTGCAACTGCTGGCCGCGGTCGGCGTACCCGACCCCGGCCTGCGCTTCCACGCCTACCCGCACGAACTCAGCGGCGGCATGCGTCAGCGCGTCGCCATCGCGCTGGCCCTCGCCACCGACCCCCGGGTGCTGCTGTGCGACGAACCGACCACAGCGCTGGACGTCACACTGCAGGCCGAGATCCTGCGGCTGCTCGACGCGGCACGCGCCGAACGGGGACTCGGCATGGTCTTCGTCAGCCATGACATCGCGGTGATCCGGCAGATCGCGGACGTGGTCGCGGTCATGTACGCCGGGCAGATCATCGAGGCTGGACCCGTGGCCGACGTACTCGACCGGCCCCGCCACCCCTACACCCGGGCCCTGATCGAGGCCGTCCCCACGCTTGAGGGGCCCATCGGCCGCTTCCGCCCGATCGCGGGCGCGCCGCCCGCCCCGGCCGACTACAGCCCGGCCTGCCGCTTCCGGGATCGCTGCGCCCACCAGGTCGCGGCCTGCTCGGGCGTCGTCCCCGGCATCGACGCGCTCGCCATCGAGCACCGCTCGTCCTGCATCCGCTCCTCCTGCACCGGCTCCTCCCGCATCCCCTCCTCCCGCATCCCCTCCTCCCGCGACCCCTTCTCCCGCGACCCCTCGTCCTGCGACCACGAGCCGGAGGCCACATGAGCGCGTTGATCCAAGTCCACAGCCTGGTCGTGGAGCACCCGGTGCGTGCCGGGTTCCTGCGGCGGCGCCGCCTGCGCGCGGTCGACGGGGTGGACCTGGAGCTGGGGCGGGGCGAGATCCTGGGGCTGGTGGGCGAGAGCGGATGCGGCAAGTCCACCCTCGCCCGCGCGATCGTCGGCCTGACCCCGCCGACGGCTGGAGGCGTGCTGCTGGACGGTGTGCCCGTACCCGGGCGACGCCCGCCGGGCATGCGCCGCCGGATACAGATGATCTACCAGGATCCGGGCTCCTCACTCGACCCCCGCCGCACGGTCGCGCAGACGCTCGCCGAACCGCTGCGCCGCACCGTCCCCGCCGAGAAGATCGCGCACCGGGCGCGCGAGCTGCTGGAGATGGTCGGGCTGGGCCAGCGGCAGGCACACGCGCTCCCGCGTGAGCTGTCCGGCGGTCAGCGCCAGCGCGTCGCGATCGCGCGTGCCCTGGCCGTCGAGCCGGAGGTGCTGGTCGCCGACGAGGCCGTGGCCGCGCTCGACGCCTCGGTGGCC
This sequence comes from Nonomuraea sp. NPDC049750, assembly GCF_040659625.1. Lineage (NCBI taxonomy): Bacteria > Bacillati > Actinomycetota > Actinomycetes > Streptosporangiales > Streptosporangiaceae > Nonomuraea > Nonomuraea sp. NPDC049750. The sequence continues at coordinate 54,726 of NZ_JBFANB010000020.1, read as the reverse complement.
GGCGCCGTGCTCAACCTGCTGAGCGACCTGCGCGAGCGGCTCGGCCTGTCGGTGCTGTTCATCTCGCACGACCTGGCGACCGTACGGGGGCTGTGCGATCGGGTCGCCGTCATGTACCTGGGATCCATCGTGGAGGAGGGGCCCGTCGCGCGGGTCTTCGCCCGGCCGGGGCATCCGTACACCCGCGTGCTGCTCGACGCGGTCCCCTCCCGCGACCGGCGCCGCTCCGGCGCCACGGCTCCGGCGCATGGAGGGCCCGGAAGGGTTGAGGACCTCGGGGACCTCGGAGGGCTCGGAGGGCTCGGAGGGCTCGGAGGGCTCGGAGGGCTCGGAGGGCTCGGAGGGCTCGGGGAGCTCGGGGAGCTACGGGGGCTCGCGGGCGAGCCGCCGAGCCCCCTGCACGTCCCGCCCGGCTGCCGGTTCCACCCGCGCTGCCCGCGGGCGGCGGCGGTGTGCGGCACGTCGGAGCCGTCCGAGGAGCGGCGGGACGGGCAGCGGGTCTGGTGCCACTTCGCCTGGCGCCACGAGTACTGAGCGGTTCACCGATCCCAGGAGCGACGCTACGGGCTCTGAGCGGATCGCCGGACCCAGAACAGGCCGTAGCGGCGCTCCATCGGGAGTGACACTACGCACTCCGGGCGCTTCGCCGATCCCAGGACGGGCCGTAGTGCCGCTCCATGTTGTCGCGCATGAACCGGACCACTTCGGCCGGGGCCTTGCCCACCGAGCCCGCGTCGTGCGGGGGCTGGGGGTCGTACTCGATCCCCAGCTGTACGGCCTGGGCGTAGGCCGGCCCCGCCAGCCGGTCACAGAGCAGCAGCGCCATATCGATGCCGGAGGACACGCCCGCGGCCGTCATGATCTTCCCGTCCTCCACGACCCGCCGCGACACCGGTTCGGCGCCGAAGCAGCGCAGGCTCTCCAGCTCATACCAGTGGGAGGTGGCCTGACGTCCCTGGAGCAGGCCCGCGGCCCCGAGCAGCAGCGAGCCGGTGCACACCGACGTCGTCCAGGTGCTCGTCTCATGCGCCCGGCGCAGCCAGCTCAGGATCATCTCCTCGGCCAGCAGCCCCTGAGTGGTGCTGCCACCGGCGACCACGACGATGTCCGGCCTCTCCATGCTCTCCAGCGGGTCGGCCACCAGCCCGAAGCCCGGCTGATCGGCGGCGCACATCCCCGGCGTGCCCGACACGAAGCGCACCCGCGGATCGGGCAGGCGCCGCAGCACCTCGAACGGCCCTGTGGCGTCGAGGGAGGTGAAACCTTCGTAGATGAGGATGGCGACGTCCACGTTCTCTTCCCTGCTCTCGTCACGTCCGGCACGATTGATTTTATCGACCGATCGATTAAACTCGCTCCATGGTAAGCGTTGGAAGCGACAGAGACCAGCGCGTTCGCGCGGACATCGCCGTCCTCGGCGGCGGCACCGCCGGCGCGCTCGTCGCCGGGCGCCTGATCGAGAACACCTCCCTGTCCGTGGTGGTCGTGGAGGCCGGACCCGACTACGGGCCGCACGCCGCCGGACGGTGGCCGCACGAACTGCTCGACAGCTCCACGCTGCCGCAAACGCACGACTGGGGATACCGGGGCCCCGGCGCCGCTCCCGGGCACGACCTGCCGCTCGACCGAGCCCGCGTCATCGGCGGCTGCTCCTCCCACAACGGCTGCTCCCAGACCGTCGGCCACGCCGCCGACTACCGGACATGGGGCCCGTCCTGGACCGACGCGTCGCTCACCGAGGTGATGCGCCAGGCGGCTGCCAGACTGCGCGTCCGCCGGGACACAGGCGACGACCTCACCCCGTTCCAGGCGGCGGCGATGGAGGCCATGATCCTTTGTGGCGTACCGCGCACGGATGACCTGGACGACCTCTTCGGCGGCGCCGGCTGCGGACCTTCACCGGTCAACAACCCTGACGGCGTCCGCTGGAACAGCGCCTTCGCCTACCTGGACCCCGTACGCGACCGCCCGGAGCCGGGGCGGAGCGATCGGCGGCTGCGCGTGCTGGACCACGCGCTGGTCGACCGCCTCGAACTGCACGGCTCGGTGGTCCACCGCGCACACGTGCGGCGCGGGCAGGAGCGCCTGACCGTGGAGGCCGGCCGCTTCATCCTGTGCGGCGGCGCCTACGGCAGCCCCGAGGTACTGCTGCGCAGCGGCATCGGACCGGCCGACGAGCTGACGGCGCTCGGCGTGGCACCCCGCCTCGACCTGCCCGGCGTCGGCCGCAACCTGCACGACCACCCCACCCTGGAGCTGCGCTTCGCCGCGAGCGAGGAACTGGTACGACGGCTCGCCGACTACGAACGCGGGCGGCCGGTCCCGGACGAGCAGGTCATCGGAAAGGCCCTGTCGGCCGGCGGCCGCGCACCCTACGACCTGCATCTCCTCCCGTGGACCGGCAAAGAGCCCGGAGGCTGGACCTGCGTGCTGCCCGCCGCGTGTCTCACGCCGCGATCCCGGGGCACGCTGCGGCTGACCTCACCCGACCCCGCCGCCAGACCCCTCATCGACCACGCGTACCTGACGGACCCCGGCGGGAGCGACCTTGAGGTGCTGCGGTACGGCATCGACCTGTGCCGACGCATGGCCACCTCACCGGCGCTGGCCCCTGCCCTGGGGCAGCCTCTCGACGAGTTCACCGCGGCCTGGCTGGAGGAGTTCGCCGAGGATCCGCGCGACGGCCCCGCTGCGGATCCGTCCCGCGACGACCCCGCAGGTCCGTCCCGCGGCAAGCTCACGGGCCCGCCAGAGGCAGCGATGCGCGCCGCCGCCGCTCATTACTGGCACCCCGTGGGCACCTGCGCGATCGGCACGGACCCGGCCGCGGGAGCCGTCGTCGACGCCACCGGGCGGCTGTACGGCAGCGACAACCTCTGGGTCATCGACGCCTCGATCATCCCGGTGATCCCCCGGGCCACGACCAACCTCCCGGTCCTCGCCCTCGCCGAACACCTTGTCCGCGCCCTGCTCTGAGACTCTGCCGGGGCCGGCCCGGCTCAGGAGGGCTTGCCCTTGGCCAGGGCACGCGCCGTGAACCGCTCGGCGTCGATGATCACCCGCTCGTGCGTACCCTCACCGATGACGTCCACCCCGTCACCGGCCGCCACCTCGAACCGCAGCCGCCGCCCCTCCACCGACACCAGCCGCACCCGGCAGGTCACCGTCATCCCCGCCGGCGTGGGCGCCTGGTGGGTGATGTCGACGCGCGTGCCGACCGTCTGCTCACGCGGCCAGTCCAGGTACGGCAGGACCGCCCGTACACACGTCCACTCCAGCAGCCCCACCAGGAACCCGGTGGCGAACACCGGCGGCATCACCCCGAACTCCGCCGACTCCGGATACAGCCCCGCCACGATCTTGCTCTCCGGCACCAGGAACGCGAACTCGTGCTCCAGCCCCGCGACCAGCCCTTCAGCCATGTACTCCACCGATCATCCGGGCGGCCGCGGCCTTGGCCCGCAGCATCGCCGACCGATCCCCATCCACCACGACCCGGGCATTGGCCCCGTCGATGAGCAGCAAAAACGCATAACCCAGCCCGTCAGGGTCGGCCAGCCCGGCCTGCTCGGCCAGCTCGGTCAACCGCTGCCGCAACCACCCCTTGTACGCGGAGATCACCTTGCGCGCCGGATGGTCCGGATCGGGCAGCTCCACCGCGGCGTTGGTGAACGGGCACCCGCGAAACCCCTCGCTGCCATGCCCCCGCGCCAGCCAGTCGAAGACCGCCAGCAGCCGCTCCTCGGCCGACCCGCCGCCGTCGAGAAGGAACTCGGTCAGCTCCGCCTGCCGTACGGCCCGCCGCCACTCCAGCACGGCGGCCACCAGGTTCTCCTTCGACCCGAACTGGGCGTACAGGGTCGGCTTGGACACCCCGGCCCGCTCCACCAGAGCGTCGACGCCGGTGGCCCGGATCCCCTCGGCGTAGAAGACCTCGGTCGCCACCTCCAGCAACCGCCGCCCACCCGGGCTGTACTTCTCCACCACGCCATACTGACAGGTCTGTAAACCCTGGACAACCGCCTGCGCCGACACGACCGTCCGTGGACGGCCGATCAGTGGTTCCCCTAAGGGCGTGAGCCGTGCCAGGATCTCCATAACGCCTCATAAACCCCACCGGCCGCAACCAGCTCATCATGCGCGCCGACCTCCACCACGCGCCCGCCCTCCATCACCACCACCCGATCCGCATCCCGCGCCGTATGCAGCCGGTGCGCGATCGCGATCACCGTACGTCCCTCCAGCACCGCCGCCAGCGACCGTTCGGCGCGCCGGGCCGTACGCGGGTCGAGCATGGCGGTGGCCTCGTCGAGGATGACCGTGTGCGGGTCGGCCAGGATGACCCGGGCCAGGGCGAGCTGCTGCACACGGTCGGGGCCGAGTTCGGAACCGACCGTGTGCGAACCGAGTTCGTCGTCCAGCGAGGCGACCCAGTCGGCGCCGACCGCCGCCAGGGCCTTCTCCAGCTGGTCGTCGTCGGCCGTGGGATCGGCCAGGCGGAGATTGTCGCGGACGATGCCGAGGAACAGATGCTGCTCCTGGGTGACCAGCACGACATGCTCGCGGAGCTGGGCGGGAGGCAGGTCGGCGACGGGGACCGAGCCGACGGCGACCATGCCCAGGCGGGGACGGTCGATGCCGGCCAGCAGCTTGCCGAGCGTGGACTTGCCGGCTCCCGAAGGGCCGACGATGGCCAGGCGCTCGCCGGGCCATACGGTCAGGTCCACTCCGGTGACGACGTCGTCGGTGGATTCGTAGGCGAAGTGCACACCGGTCGCCACGATGTGGCCGTCCCTGGGTTCCGCAGCGGCCACAGCGGTCTGCGTCGCCGCGCTCTGGAGGCCTTCGATCCGGGCGAAGGAGGCGCCGCTGCTTTGCAGCTGTTCCATCCAGATGAGGATGGTTTCGATGGGCTGCTGGAGCTGGCGAAGGTAGAGCACGCACGAGACCACGGCGCCGAGGGTGACCCGGCCGCCGTCCAGCAGCACCCCGCCGAGCAGCAGGACCAGGACCGGCGGGAGGAGCGCCGAGACCTCCACCGACGGCCAGAGGACACCGCGCAGAAAGAGGGTTCTGAGCTGGGCGACCCGGCCGCGCTCGATCACCCGCTCAGCGGCGCGGGTGCGCCGGTCCTGGAGGCCGAGGGCTTGGATGGTACGGGCGCCGGCGGCGTTGGCGGCCAGGTGTTCGGCCAGTTCCGAGCGGGCGGCGCCCTCCTCCAGGTAGGCGGCGCGAGCGCGGCGCAGATACCAGCGGGAGGCGGCGGCGATGCCGGCGAGCGCGAGCAGACCACAGGCTCCCAGCAGCGGGTCGACCAGGAAGACGGCCGCGACGAGGAAGAGCGCCTGCAGGGCGGAGATCAGTACGGCAGGGGCGGCGTCGCGCAGGGTGCGCCCGACCACGCCGACGTCCGTGGTACCGCGGGCGGTCAGGTCTCCGGTGCGGATGTGCTCGACCGTGGCGGCCGGCAGGGCGAGCACGCGATCGAGGAACTCCTGGCGGATGTGTTCCTGGGTACGCTCGCTGAAGCGAGTGCCGATCTTCTCGGCGTATCGGGACAGGATGAGCTGCAGCAGCGCCCCGCCCACGGCCATCGCGGCAAGCAGGTCGATCGTGCCGCCGGCGGAGATGGTGTCGATGATGCGACCCAGCAGCCACGGGCTGACCAGGGCCGCGGCCGCCGCCAGGCCGTTGAGCAGGAGGGTGGCGGTGAAACCGGGGACGTCGCGGCGGATCAGGCGCAGGGCCGCCTGCCGGACGTGCTTACGATCGGCGACGGGCAGGTCGCCGATCATGACACCACCGTCCGGTACACCTCACTGGATTCCAGCAGGTCGCGGTGGGTGCCCGTCGCGGTCACCTGGCCGTCCTCGATCAGGACGACCTGATCCGCCTGGCCCAGCAGCAGCGGCGAGGTGGTGGCGACGACCGTCGTACGGTCGGCGCGCGCCCTACGAAGACGCCGCGCGAGCAGGGATTCGGTGTGCGCGTCCAGCGCCGAGGTGGGCTCCACCGCCAGCAGCACCTCGGGATCGGCCACCAGCGCCCTGGCCAGGCGTACCCGCTGGCGCTGGCCGCCCGACAGGTTGCGGCCACCGGGCTCGATCATGGACTCCAGCCCATGGCGCAGCCCGGCGACCACATCCTGCGCGGCGGCGGCGGTGACCGCGCGACGAATGGTCTCCTCGTCGGCCACGCCGCGACCCTGCAGGACCTCGCGCAGCGTGCCGGCGAACAGCGCGGCGTCGTGGTCGGCGATCAACGAGGTGCCGTCGAACCCGCCGAGGCTCTCCAGCAGCGCCACGCTCTCCTCGGGGCGGGCGCTGACCAGCCCCACAAAGCCTCCCGGCGTGACCTCCAGCCCGAGGGAGCGGGGCCGGTCACCGGGCCGCAGCGCGAGGAAGCCGACGACCTGCCGGGCCGAGACCAGGCCGTGGCTGATCTGGAAGCTGCCCTCAATGAAGAAGGACACCGGAACCACCAGCATGGCGATATATCCGTAGACGCCAACCAGCTCGCCCACCGTGATCGTGCCTTCCGCGGCCAGCCTGGCACCCAGCCAGGTCACCGCGGCCAGGAACAGCGCGGGCAGCCCAGCGCCCAGCGCGCCGATCCAGCTCGTCAGCGACGCCACCCGGTAACCCTGCTCACGCAGGCGCGCCGAGTCGGCGAGGTAACGCTCGGCGTAGGCGCCCTTGCCGCCGAACGCGTTGAGCACCCGCAGCCCCTCGATCAGGTCCACCAGCCGGGTGGTCAGCCTGCCCTGGCTCTCACGGTAGCCGTTCTGCACCTTCATCAGCCGCCCGAGCAGCGGCCCGAGCACGAGCGCCAGCACCGGCACGCCGAGCAGCACCACCACGGCCAGCACCACGGAGACCCGCAGCAACAGCGCCGCCACCACCCCGTAGCTGATCACCGCGCCCACCCCGGGACCTGTCACCGTCAACGACGCGGCGATCGTGACGACGTCGCCGATGCCGATCGTGACGACCTCGCCTGCCGAGGTGCGCTTGTTCAGGTCCGCGCCCAGAGTGTTGATCTGCTCCACCAGGGCGCGCACCGTGCGGAAGTTGGCGTCCATCCGGATCTTGGTCATCGTGCGGTGCCGCATCATCGCCAGCCAGGCGTTGACCAGGCCGGCGCCGAGCAGCGCCAGCACCCAGCCGGGCGCCAGGTTGTCGTCGATCGCCCTGGACAGCAGGTACGGCGGGAGCGTGAGGCCTACCATCCACAGGGTGCCCAGCATCGCGCCCAGCGCGACCCGGCCCTTCTGCGCCCAGGCCAGCCGGCACAGATACCAAGCCGCCGCCCTCATGGCGATCACGCTAGACCATGGCTTTACCTTTGCCCCGAAGGGGTTACTCGAAGCGGCCGACCCAGGTGACCGGCCCCGGCTCCGAACGCTGACCTGGCGCTCCGGTGAACGAACACAGTGGTGACGCCGGAGCGGGAGGTCACCTCCAGCCAGGCGGCGGAGTGGTCGGTCAGCGGCGGCGGGTGGCCCAGCCGGGTGTAGCGAGTGGCGCTAGCGCACCCAGCCGGTGTAGCGTCGGCCGCCCTTCGGCTCCTCGCGCCATCCGGAACGGCGCCCTCCACCATCGGGTTCGAGTGCGGCCGTGACCGCCCGGACGAGCCAGGCGTTGACGGAGAGTCCTTCGCGACCGGCCGCCTCCTCGATGCGCGGCTTGAGGTGCTCGGGGACACGCAGCGAGATCCGTGACGTGCCGCCGTCCTCACTCTCCTGCGGCACCCCCACACCGGCCGGCGCCCCAGCCTCCGAAGCCCTCCGGGCTCCTGGAACGCCCGATTCCCCTGGAGCGCCCGCGCCGCCCGAAGCCGTCCGCCGCCGACCACCCGCCACACCGGGCAACGCGTCAAAACCGCCCTCGCCCCCGTCCTCGAACGGGCGGTCCGTAGGCGGCGGCGTCACGACGAAGGAGGGGTCGCGCCCGCGCAACCGTACGTCGACCGAGCCCGGTGCGAGCTCCCGGGTGATCTCATCGGCGGCGGCGGACAACGCCTCCAGCAGAACAAGCCGCGTCGACGACTCCAACGGCAAGGTGAGACGCTCGGCGAGGGCGCGCGCGTCATCGCCACCCGCCTCGGCGGCGACCGCGAGTTCGCGGCGCAGATTGTCGACGTACGGCGCGAGATCCATGACATCACTATGACGCCATAAAGGCGCCATGACAACCCGCGTCGCCAGCCGGAAGCGCTGCTCACCTTTGACGCCACCGCCCGTGGACGGCCCCCGCAATCGCTCCAGCCGGATCTCTCGGGTACGGGACACGACCTCACAACTGGCCGCGAATATAGCAGGACGATCACGCGTCGACGGCGGCGCGCGAGGTGGTGTCCCATCCAGTGGTGGATCAACGATCTCGTTGTGCGTTTCCTACGTGGGCGAACAGAGCCGAGCGAATGTGGAGCTACACCACTCCGCGGGACGTCATCCCGCGCCGCCCGCCGAGCTGCCGTCCCGGCGGCGACAGCGGCATGACATGCCGCTCAGGCAGCGCGGCTTGTCGCTCGGACGGGGCGACGAGCCACTCAGGCAGAGCGAGCCGTCTCTCGGGCTCCAGCCGTCGATCCCACCACCCGCGCGGCGATCATCATGCCGTCAACCGGCGCCGGAATACCGTACCCAGATGGAAACCGCCACCCTGGACCCCCTGGACCGCTGCCTGGCACACGCGCTCCAGATCGACGGCCGAGCGCCCTTCAGCAAGATCGGCGAAGTGCTCGGCGTCTCCGAGAACACCATCGCCCGCCGATACCGGCGGTTGCGTTCGGCCGGGATACTCCGCGTCGTCGGCGTGGTCGACGGGCTCCGGCTCGATCATGTCTCTTGGGCGATTCGGCTGCGCTGCACACCAGACGCCGCGAGCGCGGTCGCCACCGCCCTGGCACGCCGCAGTGACACCGCTTGGGTGAGTCTGCTCTCCGGCGGTACCGAGATCGCCTGCGGCACACTGGCCCGGACGCCGGCCGAACGCGACGCCTTCCTGCTGGAGAAACTTCCCCGCAGCCGGCAAGTGGTGGGCGTCACCGCGCACCGCATGCTGCACCGGTTCGCGGGCGGCCCGGCAGGCTGGGCGGGCCTGCGAGCGCTGTCCACCGAGCAAGCAGCCGAACTCCTCGTCGATCCGGTCGCGCATGAGGAAACCGCCTCCCCCATCGACGAAACCCTCCAGCTCGACGAGGCGGACCACGCACTGCTGGAGACCCTGTCGAAGGACGGGCGGACCACCCATACCGACCTGGCCGCGATCACCGGCTGGTCGGAGTCGACCGTACGACGGCGCATGGCACACCTGCGGCAAACCGGGATCCTCTACTTCGACGTCGACATCCCACCCGAACCCCTCGGCTTCCACGCCGAAGCATGGCTGTGGATGTCCGTGAAGCCCGCCAAGCTCGCCGCCGTGGGCGAAGCCCTGGCCCAGCACCCGGAGGTCACGGTCGCCGCCGCCACCACGGGTCCGGCCAACCTCTTCGCCGGCGTCACCTGCCGCAACTCCCGCGACCTGTATCGGTATCTGACCGAGCGCATCGGATCCTTGAAGGCCGTACGGCATGTGGAGACGGCGCCCCTGATCCGGACCGTCAAGCGAGCAGGCGCCATCCTGCCCGGCTTCCACTAGGAGGGGCCCGGTGTTCAGGAGCGGCCCGACCTGAGACCGTTCGCCGGATTCCGGCTGACCGCCTGCCCCTCATGCCGGAAACCGCCGCGTCGCAGCACCTGGATCGCCTTCGCCCCCGTCCGACGCCGACAGTTGCCGACGACCAGAAGGGAATCACCACCATGCATGTGATCGTCATCGGCGCCGGACTCGGCGGCCTGTGCCTGGCCCAACGACTGCGCCGACTCGGCATCAGCGTTTCCGTACACGAGCGGGACACCACGCCGGTCTTCCGCCACCAGGGCTACCGCCTCCACATCAACGCCGACGGCCGGCACGCCCTCGAACGCGCCCTCCCGCCACGACTTTGGCGACTCTTCCTGGCCACGACGGGGACGCCCGGCCCCCGCTCGGTATTCCTCGACGAACAACTCCTTCCGCGATGGACGGCAGAGGCGGACGCCGGACCCGCGCCCCTGGCGGCCGACCGGCTGACCCTGCGTCAGATACTGCTGTCCGGACTGGAAGACGTCGTCACCTACGGCAAGACCTGCACCGGCTTCCAAACCACCCCCACCGACGACAGCCACATAACCGCCCACTTCGCCGACGGCAGCACCGCGACCGGCGACGTACTGGTAGCCGCCGACGGCGTGAACTCCGTCATCCGCCGCCAGCGCCTCCCCCACGCCCGCGTCATCGACACCGGCCTGCGCCAGCTCTACGGCAGGATCCCCTTGACCGCCCAGACCAGAACCCTGTTCAGCGACGACATGTTCAACGTCTTCACCGCGATCGTCGGCCCCGGCAGCGCCTTCGTCGGCGTGGCTCCAGTGGAGTTCCCGGAGCCGATGGACCAGGCCGTCGCCCGGCACGCCCCCGACGTCCAGCTCCACGACGTACGGGACTACATGGACGTACGGGACTACATGACCGTCAGCTTCGGAATCCGCCGCGAGCACCTACCCCGCACCGACGACGAACTCCACCGGATGACCGGCGCCGAACTCCGCGCGATGGTGCTGGAGCTGATCGACGGCTGGCATCCCCGCGTCCAGCGCATCGTGCGGGAGTGGGATCCGGCCAGCATCTTCCCCGCCGTCCTGCGTACCAGCGTCCCCATCGAGCCATGGCCCACCAGCGCCGTCACCCTGCTCGGTGACGCCATCCACGCGATGAGCCCGGCCGGTGGGGTGGGCGCCAACACCGCGCTGCGCGACGCGGCCACGCTGGCGGACGCACTGAACGAGGCGGCACACGGACGCCCGCTGGTCGCGGCACTGCGCGAATACGAAACCGCGATGACCGGCTACGGGTTCGCCGCAGTACGCGCCTCCGCCGACAACGGCCACCGCTTCCTCGGCCAGAACCCGCTCCCCACCGCATGAACCCCGAGCCACCGCCCCTACGAAGACCCGGTGCGGAGGCCCCGTTGGTGCTGACTCGGACGCCTGAGAGCCGGCAACCCGCCGGCCCTGGCAGCAGGGCAATCCGCCGGTAAGCGGCGAAAGGCCCGGTCCACCGCTTCCTCCCATCGGGGGCGGTGACCGGTTCGTCGCCCGATGTGGTGGGTGGGGAGCAGCAGGCTGAGTCGGTCTCCTTGGTCAGGGTGTCGGCGTTGCCCTTGCGCCTCGTGAACTGGCAGGCGCCGCGGGCGTTGACCGGCGTCCGCCACCATCGGCCTGTCTGCGAACGAGGTGGACGTTGGACGGACACTGGCGCCGACCTGGCCGGCCCGCACCCCGACAATCTCCTGGAAGACTCCCCGGTCGTAAGATCAACAACCCCATGCCCTCCGGCCCTGCCCCGTCGGGGACAGCCGTGCGCCGGATGCTAGCTTGACCCTTCGTGTCTGACTATCTTCGTAATCTTTTCTCCCTGGACGGTCGGCGAGCCCTGGTGACCGGCGGCAGTTCAGGAATCGGTTATGCCATGGCCGAGGCGATCGGCCGCGCCGGGGCCGAAGTGGTGATCGTGGCTCGCCGGGAGGCCGAGCTCGACAAGGCCGTACACCAGCTGCGGCAGCACGGCGTGACCGCCTCCCGCATCAGCGCCGACCTCGGCGACCGCGCGGCCGTGGAGCGGGTCTGCGCCGGCGCCGGCCAGATCGACATTCTGGTCAACGATGCCGCCAACAACATCCGCAAGCCCATGGCCGAGCTCACCGACGACGACTATGAGCAGACCATCGCGGTCAACCTGACCGCCCCCTACCTGTTCGGCCAGCACTTCGGGCCGAGCATGGCCGAGCGGGGCTGGGGGCGGATCATCAATGTGGGCTCCCAGCAGACCGTCAGCGCCTTCGGCAACAGCGGTGTGTATGGTGCGGCCAAGGCCGGGATCGGCGGCCTCACGCGGTCGCAGGCCGAAGCCTGGTCAAGCCAGGGCGTATGCGTCAACACGATCATCCCCGGATTCGTGCTGACGCCGCTGACCGAGCCGGCTCAGGCCATCCCCGGCCGCGTCGAGGCGCTCGCCGCGCGCCACATGGTCGCCCGTAACGGCGTGCCAGACGATTTCGCCGGTGCCGCGGTGTTTCTGGCCGGTGACGCCTCCGCGTTTGTCACCGGCCAGATGCTGTTTGTTGACGGTGGCTTTTTCGTGCATTGAATCAGCCGAGCGCCTTTACTTTGTAGATTACTTGCGGCGGATATGTCGCACCTCCGCGCCTTCGTGCCAGGTGTCGATGACCAGTTCGTCGCCTTCGACCCGAGTCCACACCACCTCAGACAGGTCGATCCTGAACAGGTGCGAGTCGGTGCTGGGCAGGCCCGCCTCGGCCAGCACCTTCGGGTCGGTGACCTCCACCGCCCGGCCGGCCAGTTTCACGTCGCCGGCCCATGACGACGGATCCGCCTCATCAGGGTCGGGCGAGGTGACGTGGATGGCCATGCGCGAATCTCGCCGCAGGTCGAGCGCCTTGACCGCACCGGGCATGGACCCCATCCACAGCTCACCGCCGTCCAGGCGCGACTCGGTGCCGCTCACCCTGGGAGAGCCGTCCTTACGGAGCGTGGCCAGCACCTTGTGCTTGTGACGCTCCATCAACCCCCGAGCGACCGCCGCCAGCTCGGGGGCCTGGATCTCGAACTCTTTCCACGACGTCATGTGAGCATCATGAACGATGGCACCGACAGAACCCGGCCGGGAGGTACGGGCCCACCGCGTCCATGCCAACGGTCGCGGTCAAGACGTCGCGGTCAAGACGATGTTCTGACGGCTCGGCAGCACGTTCCCGCGCTCAGTCCCCGTCCGGCTCCTGGGACAGTTCGTGCGACAGCTGTTCCAGCTCCGCTCCCCCCGCCATCAGCCCCGTCAGCTCCTCCCGCGTGATGTCCCCCTTGCCGTACTCCCCCAGGCTCGTCCCTCGGTTGAGCAGCAGGAACCGGTCCCCCACCGGATAGGCGTGGTGCGGGTTGTGCGTGATGAAGACCACGCCGAGGCCCCGGTCGCGGGCCCTGGCGATGTAGCGCAGGACGACGCCCGCCTGCTTGACGCCCAGCGCCGAGGTCGGCTCGTCGAGGATGAGCACCCGGGCGCCGAAGTGGACGGCCCTGGCGATCGCCACCGACTGCCGCTCGCCGCCCGACAGCGTGCCGACGGGCTGGTCGACGTCGCGGATGTCGATGCCCATGGCCCGCAGCTCCTCGCGGGCCACCCGCCGGGCCGTGGCGACGTCGAAGGCCAGGCCCTTGCGGGGTTCGGAGCCGAGGAAGAAGTTCCGCCAGACCGACATGAGGGGGATCATCGCCAGGTCCTGGTAGACGGTGGCGATGCCGCGGTCCAGCGCCTCGCGCGGGCTGCCGAAGCGCACCTCGGCGCCGTCCACGAGGAAGGAGCCGGTGTCGTGCTGGTGCACCCCGGCGAGGATCTTGATGAGCGTCGACTTGCCGGCGCCGTTGTCGCCGAGGACGCAGGTGACCTGGCCCGCCTCGACGCTCATCGACACCTCGCGCAGCGCCAGAACCGAGCCGAAGGTCTTGCCGATGTCGCGCGTCTGGATGATCAATGTTTCACCTCCTCGGCGTAGCGCCGGACCAGGCGGTTGGCCAGCGTGGCCAGCAGGAGCATGGCGCCGAGGAAGAACTTGAACCAGTCGGCGTCCCAGCCCAGGAAGACGATGCCCTTGTCGGCCATGCCGAAGATGACCGCGCCGATGGCGGCGCCGATCGCCGAGCCGTACCCGCCCGTGAGCAGGCACCCGCCGATCACGGCGGCGATGATGTAGATGAACTCCTGCCCGATGCCGATGTTGGCCTGCACGGAGGTGTAGCGCAGGGCCAGGATCGAGCCGACGAGCCAGGCGGCGACCGCGGTGGTCATGAACAGTGCGATCTTGGTACGGGCGGCGGGCACGCCGACCGCGCGGGCGGCCTGCTCGTTGCCGCCGACCGCGAAGATCCAGTTGCCCGCCCTGGAACGCATGAGCACCCAGGTCGCCGCGGCGGTGACCAGCACCCACCACAGGATCGCCACGCGAAAGGAGGTGCCGCCGATGTCGATGGTGCCCGCGAAGATCGTCCGGGCGCTCTCGTAGCCCGCCGCCCTGCGCAGTCCGCTGACCTGTACGGTGCCGGTCAGGGCCTTGGTGACGCCCAGGTTGATGCCCTGCAGCATGAGGAACGTGCCCAGCGTCACGATGAAGCTGGGCAGCCGCGTCCTGGTGACCACCAGCCCGTTGGCCAGCCCGATGAGCAGCGCGACGACCAGTCCGACGAGCATGGCCGTCCACACGTCGAAGCCGTAGCGGGTGGCGAGCGTGACCAGGATGAGCCCGGTCGTGCCGGTCAGCACGCCGGCCGACAGGTCGAACTCGCCGCCGATCATCAGCAGCGCGATGGCGACGGCCATGATGCCGAGCGTCGCGGCCGGGTCGAGCCAGTTCGCGATGCCCGCCGGCGAGCGGAACACCGGTGACTGGGCGGCGAAGAAGGCGAACACCGCGACCAGGCCGACGACCGCCCCCAGTTCCGGGCGGATCAGCAGCCGGCGGGCCAGGCCGACGCTGCCGATCCGTTCATCGGCGGGAACAGTGGTCACCTGGTGCCCGCTTCTGCCAGTTTGGCCACCTGCTCGGCGTTGTCCTTGGTCACGAAGCCGGGGCCGGTGTTGACGGGCAGGCCGCCGCCGACGGTGTTGAGGTTGTTCTTGTACAGGTAGAGGAAGACGATCGGCAGGTAGCCCTGCAGGTACTGCTGCTGGTCCACGGCGAACAGGATCTCGCCGTCCTTGATCGCGGCGACCACGTCGCCCGACAGGTCGAACGTGCCCAGCTTGGTCTGCGTCCCGGCGTCCTTGATGGCGTCGCGGGCGGCGATGGCGACCGCCGGGTTGAGCGTGAGCACACCGTTGAGCTGCTTGTCGGACTGCAGCTTGGCGGTGACCTTGGAGGTCACGTCCGCCAGGTTGCTCACGTCGACCTGCAGCCGCTCGACCGTGCCGCCCAGCGTGGCCTCGGCGCCCTTGCACCGCTGGTCGAGGCCGACGTTGCCGGCCTCGTGGATGACGCACAGCAGCTTGGTGACGCCGGCCGCCTTGAGCTGTTCGCCCGCGCCGCGCCCGGCCACCTCCTCGGACTGCCCGACGTGGGTGATGGCGCCGAACGCCTTGGAGGAGTCGGCGCCGGAGTTGATCGTCACGACGGGGATCTTGGCGGCGACGGCCTTGCCGATGGCCTCCTTGAGGGCGTCGGGGTTGGCCATGGACACCACGACGCCGTCGACCTTCTCCGAAACCGCCTGGTCGATGAGCTGCGACTGCTTGGCCGGGTCGCCGTCGCCCTGGTAGGTGACCTTCGCGGCGTACTGCTTGCCGGCGGCCTCGGCGCCGTTCTTGACCACGTCCCAGAAGGAGTCTCCGGGTCCGGCGTGGGTGATGACGGCGAAGGTGCCGCCGCTCGCCGCGGCGGGCGCGGATCCTGCGGCGGGTGCGCTGCTCTGCGCGGCGGGTTGCGGCGCAGAGGAACAGCCGCTCAACGCCAGAGCGCCCAGCAACGCCACCACGATCGGGATTCGTCTCATCCGACACCTCCAAGACCAACGGGCTCGTCCCTGGTTCTACCCCAATGTCATCTGCTTGTATAGACATGCGGACCAATGGTGACAATCATGGTTTCGTCCTGATGTCAGGACATGATGGTCGCCACGCACTCCAGGAAGGACGAGCGACAAGGAGCCGCGATCACCCTCGATTCTACGCCGCCTACCTGGCCGAACCCCAGAGAGTAGAACGGAATCGTACGTTCCCGTATGCTGAGAGGATGACGACCTCAGCACCGATGAGCGGCCGCAAGGCGCAGGCCGCCCGCAACGACGCGTTGATCCTCCAGGCGGCACGGGCGGTGTTCACCGCCGACCCGGGCGCCCCGATCGCCGCCGTGGCCGAGCGGGCGGGCGTCGGGATCAGCGCACTCTATCGCCGCTATCCCAGCAAAGAGGCCCTGTTGCAGAAGCTCTGCTTCGACGGGCTGATGGTGTACATCGCCGCCTCGGAGAAGGCGCTGGCCGACCAGGGCGACCCCTGGGACGCCTTCGCCACGTACATGCGGGAGATCGTCGAGGCCGACACCCACTCCCTGACGATCGCGCTGGCCGGGACGTTCCAGCCGACGGAGGAGCTGTACCAGGCCGCCGTACGGGCCAGTGACCTGGCGACCCAGGTGCACGGCAAGGCGTCCACCGCCGGTGTGCTGCGGCAGGACGTCACGGTGTCGGACGTGGCGCTGCTGTTCGAGCAGCTGGCCTCGGTCAAGCTGGGCGAGCACGAGCGCACCGAGCAGCTGCGGCACCGCTACCTGGCGCTGCTGCTCGACTCGCTGCGGCGGCCGCCGGCCCATCGGCCGCTGCCCGGCCCGCCGCCGCAGGACGCCGAACTGCGCGCCCGCTGGACGCCCGGCTCGCCCTGATCCCGCCTCCGTTCTTCCCGCGTCCACCGGAAGCCTCAGTCCTCCCCCGCCTTCCAGTGGAACAGGTACGACATCACGAAGCCGAACAGCCCGGTGACCCCGGCCGCCACGGTCATCGCCATGCCGAGGCTCGACACGGCGCCGGAGACCAGCCCCGGGGTGCCGGCGACCAGGCCGACGGCCTGGATCAGCACCACCACGACGCCGAGGACGAGGAAGGCGACGAGCCCGATCTTGAACAGCGCCATCGTCACGCGCTTGAGGGTGTCCATTGCGGATTCCTTTCGGGGAGATCGGATCAGATCGGCAGCACGCCGGTCGCCACCAGCACGCCGAGGGCCAGGATCGGGATGACGAACCAGATGATGAGCCGTCCGAAGGTCCTGGCCGGGTCCACCCCGGCGATGCCGCTGGCGATGTAGATGGGGGCCGCGCCGGGCGGAGAGGCGCCCTCGGTGGAGGCGAAGATCATGATGGCGGTGGCCGCGGCCACGGGCGAGACCCCGGCCGCCGTCAGGGCGCTGAAGGCCACCCCGCCGACGGCGGCGATCGTCGCGCTCCCGGTCAGCGGCGCCGCGATGATCACGATCAGCAGCCCGACCAGCGTGGCGATGACGGCGACCGGCGCGTTCAGCCCCTTCATGATGGCGGTGAGCTGGTCGACCAGGCCGAGCTCGCCCAGGCTGGCCGCGGCCGCGAAGGCGAAGAACAGCGTCGCGCCGATCACGGCGTAGCGCGGGGCCATGTCGCCCAGCAGCTCGTTCCAGGCCCGCCCGGTGCGCGGCAGCCGCTTCCAGGCCACGGCCAGCGTGGCCAGGATGGTCAGGACGGGGATCCAGACGACGATGCTGATGTCGTCCGCGGCCTCGCCGACGCGCGACTCCATCCACTTGATACCGAAGTCGAGGGTCATGACCACCGGTACGGCGATGCCCGCGTACACCAGCAGCGACGTCCACCCGGCGCGCAGGGCGGCCCGCAACGGGATCAGGTCGGCGGCGTCGGTGGCCTCGATCCGGTGGCGCCGTACCCAGACGAACACGACGACGAAGCGGTAGAGCACGGTCCACAGCCCGCCGACGAGCGCGGGTACGAACAGCTGGTCGGCCGTCAGCACGGGCGCCACGGCGGCCGAGCCGAGCAGCAGGAACATCGACGAGCTCGGCGGGATCGAGATGCCCAGCCCGGCGTTGCCCGCTACCAGCGCGGCGGCCAGGTCGGGCCGCCAGTTGGACCTGGTCATCCAGGGGATCGTCACCGACCCCACCGAGGCGGCGATGCCGGACCCGGACCCGGCGGGCCCGCCGAGCAGCGCCGCGGCGGAGGTGGAGACGTACCCGGCACCGCCGCGCAGCCGCCCGAAGATCGAGTTGAGGACGGTCACCTGCTCCTGGATCAGCCCCAGTTTGGTGAGCAGGTAGCCCATGAACACGAAGGCCAGGGCGGCGAAGACGACCTCCTCGGCCAGCGCGTCGGAGATGCCCGCCCAGGCCAGGCTGAGGAAGCCGGTACCGCCGAACAGGCACACCCCGAGGAAACCGATGAGCATGGCCTCACCGATGTTGCGTTTCAGGACGCCGTTCCAGACGACGATGATGGCGATATAGGCGACGAGCGCCCAGACGGCGATGCCCATGGCGAAATGGCCTCCGTTGGGGGTGGTGGCGAAAAGGGAGCTGCGGCTTGTGGAGTCGGCGCTCGGGCGCGGAAAAGCCGGCCGCGGCGAAAGATCGGCCTTCGAGGGCGGAAACCAGCCGCCGCGAACGCGCGGAACCGGCCGCTGTGAAAGGTCAGTCCTCGGGCGCGAGCCGCTCGGCGAGGTCTAACGTACGGCGGGCTTTGGCGACGATCGGCGCGTCGACGAAGCGGCCGTCGGGCAGCGCGACGGCGCCCGCCCCGGCCCGCTCGGCCTGCTCGGCCGCCTGGACGATCTCGGCGGCCCGCTCCGTCTCCTCCCGTGTGGGAGCGAACGCCCGCCTGATCACCGGGATCTGGCGGGGATGGATCGCGGTCCTGCCGAACAGGCCCAGCGCGCGGCCCGCCCGGCAGGAGGCCGCCAGACCGGCCTCGTCCTTGACGTCGGGGTAGACCGACATCGGCACGGGCGGCAGTCCGGCGGCCGCGGCGGCGATGACCGTCTGGAGCCGCAGGTGGTTCATGGCGCTCTCGTCGGTGATCGACAGCTCGGCGGCCAGGTCCTGCTCGCCGAGCGCGATGCCCGCCACGGCCGGGTGGGCGGCGATGGTGTGCGCGGCGACGATCCCGGCCGCGGACTCCAGCAGCGCGTACGCCCTGACGCCCAGCCCGTCCAGGACGGCGGCCGACTCGACCTTGGGCAGCCGGACCGCGTCGAGCCCCGGCAGGCCGGCCAGCGCGTCGAGGTCGTCGCGCCCGCGCCCGCCCGCCAGGTCGTTGATCCTGACGTGCATCTCGACGGATCCGCTACGGCCTCGGCTCGCCAGGTAGGCGGCGGCGTTGGCCCTGGCCTCGTCCTTGCGGGCGGGCGCGACCGCGTCCTCCAGGTCGATGATGACCACGTCCGCCCCGGAGGCGGCGGCCTTGTCGAACCGCTCGGGCCGGTCGCCGGGGACGTACAGCCAGGTGACGGGGGTGCTCACGCGATCACCCCGTCCTCGCGCAGCCGGGCGATCTCCTCGGCCCCGTAGGCGAGCTCGCCGAGCACCTGGTCGGTGTCCTGGCCGAGGGGCCGTCCCGGCCAGGAGATCGCGCCGGGTGTGTCGGACAGGCGGAACAGCACGTTCTGCATGGTGACCGTGCCCAGTTCCTCGTCCGGCACCTCGATGAAGGTGTCGAGGGCGGCGTACTGCGGGTCCTTGGCGATGTCGGAGACGTCGTAGATGGGGGCGACCGCCGCCTGGGCCTCCTTGAAGCGGGCGATGACCTCGTCGGCGTCGCGTTCGGCGATCCAGGAGGCGACGGCCTCGTCGAGTTCGTCGACGTGCTGGACCCGGCCCTGGCCGCTGGCGAACCAGGGCTGCTCGACCAGGTCGGGTCGGCCGACCAGGGTGACCACGCGTTCGGCGATGGGCTGGGCGCTGGTGGAGATGGCCAGCCAGCGGCCGTCGCGGGTGCGGTAGGTGTTGCGCGGCGCGTTGCTGCTGGAGCGGTTGCCGGTGCGCTGGGGCACGACGCCGAGCGCCTTGTACGCGCTCATCTGCGGGCCCAGGATGCCCAGGATCGGCTCGATGATGGCCATGTCGACGACCTGGCCGCGCCCGGTCTGCTCGCGGGCGCGCAGGGCGACCATGATCGCGTACGACATGGCCAGCCCGGCGATGCCGTCGGCCAGGGCCAGGGGCGGCAGGGTGGGCGGGCCGTCCGGCTGGCCGGTCATGGCCGCGAACCCGCTCATCGCCTCGGCCAGCGTGCCGAACCCCGGCTGGCTCGACATCGGGCCGAACTGCCCGAAGCCGGTCATCCGCGCCACGATCAGGCGGGGGTTGATGTCCATGAGGTCGGCGGGGGCCAGGCCCCAGCGTTCCAGGGTGCCGGGGCGGAAGTTCTCGACCAGGACATCGGAGCGTTCGACCAGGCGGCGCAGGATCTCCTGTCCCTCGGCGCGCGACAGGTCGACGGCGGCGGCGCGCTTGTTGCGCGACAGCGTCTTCCACCACAGGCCCACCCCGTCGACCGAGGCGCCGTGCCCGCGCGAGGGGTCGCCGCGGCGGGGATGCTCGATCTTGATCACGTCGGCGCCGAAGTCGCCGAGCATCATCGCGGTGGATGGCCCGGCGAACAACGTCGCGGCGTCGATGACCCGCAGGTCGGCGAGGCTCGTCATAACGGTGTAACTTATAAGAAATATGTCATAGGTCAATACGCTTCTCAGATTGCGGGACACTGATGGTCATGCCGACCAGCGAGCCGCGTCCTCCCATGAGCAAAGCCGAATACGTCTACAACGTGCTGCTCGAGGAGATCCGCACGGCCAGGATCCCCGGTGGCACCGCCCTGCGCGCCGGAGCGGTGGCCCGCAGGCTCGGCGTCTCGGTCACGCCGGTCCGCGAGGCGCTGCGCAGGCTGGAGAAGGACCGGCTGATCAGCTACGAGGCCCACCACGGCGCGACCGTGGTCGACCTGGGCGACGACGCGGTGGAGGAGTACTACGGCCTGCGGGCGGTCGTCGAGGGCCTGGGCGCCCGGCTGGCCGCCACCCGGATCACCGCCGCCGACCTGGCCGCGCTGCGCGAGCTGCACGCCTCGATGATCCGCGACGCCGAAGAGGGCCGGCACGAGCGGCTGGGCGAGCAGAGCCGGCAGTTCCACCTGCGCATCGCCGACATCGGCGGCCCGGCCTTCCTCGGCCAGCACGCCAGGGCGGTCCGCGACAGCTTCCCCGTGCCCGCCGGAGCGTCGCTGTGGCTCGACGACGAGCAGGTCAAGCTGCAACTCGAAGCGCACGAGGGCATCCTGGCCGCGCTGGCCGCCGCCGACGGCGCCGCGGCCGAGCACATCATGATCGAGCACGTACGCCTGGCCGGCGACTACCGCAAGGGCCACTGACCGCCCCCAGCCGGACACCCCCGAGAAGGCGTAGACCTCGACGAACCGGCGTGCGGAGATTCTGTCACCAGGCGGTGGTCGTCACAGGTCGGGCACGCCTCACCCGGTCGCGTCGAGGGTGGGACGGAGTTCGGCCCAGGCCCATGCTCCGAGCGTCGTGTCGGTCGTGGTCACGGGGGTCCTCGGCTGCTCGGGGACGAACCCGTCGCGCAGTCCGGTCGACATGCCCATGATGGCCTCGACCCGCGCCGGGGACATGCCGGCGCCGGCCAGCGTGGCGCGCATGTCGTCGTCGCCGACGCGGTGGGCGGTGACCGTGCGGCCCAGGACGTCGCCGACCACGGCCACGACGTCGTCCCAGGACAGGTCCTGTGGTCCGTGCACGGCCTGCACCCGGCGTCCCGACCAGTCGGCGCGCAGCAGCAGGGACGCGGCCACCGCGGCGATGTCGGCCGGCGCGACCCAGGAGAACGGCTGGCCGGTGGGCAGGAGCACGGCCACGGTGCCCGAGCGGATGCTGTCGAGCTCGAACAGCAGGTTGCTGAAGAAGTAGCCGCACCGCAGGTGGGTGACGGCCAGATCGGCGTGCTTGGCGACGACCCGGTCCAGCGCCTCCTCGACAAGGGCCAGCCCGTCGATCTCACCGGCGCCCTCGCGCAACTCCGCTCCGACGCTGCTCTGCAGGACGGTGCGGGGGACACGGTTCTCGGCGACCGCGGCGGCGACGACCTCGCCGACCTCGGCGTACGCCGCGACGGGGTCGTCGGCCTCACCGGGCGGCACGACCAGGAACAGCGCGTCGACGCCGCGCGTCGCCTCGGTGACGGCCGCGGCGTCCCGCAGGTCGACCTCGCGGGCGTCGACGAGGTCGCCCCAGGTCGCGCGGGGCCTCGCGGGGTGGCGGCTCAGCAGCCGCGGACGGATGCCGGCGCGGACCAGGTGACCGACCAGGAAGCGGCCGACGTTGCCGGACGGTGCTGTGATTGCGATCTCCATGACATCCACCGTATGGATAGATGTGGCCGGATCCTGTCCGTGATTGTGGCGACACTGGAGTCATGACCGATTTCGCCCCCGCCGATGGCGATCCCGCCGGACGGACCCTCCTGCTGCTGGAGTTGCTGGCCGCCCGGCCGAGCTGGTCGGCTTCCGATCTGGCCGGACGGCTCGAGGTCAGCACCCGCACCGTGCGTCGCGACGTGGCCCGCCTGCAGAGGCTCGGCTACGCCGTCGAGGGCCGGCCCGGGCCGGGTGGCCACTACGCGCTGCGCCCGGGGCACCGGATGCCGCCGCTGGTCTTCCAGGACGACGAGGTCGTGGCTCTGGTGGCGGCCCTGCGCATGGCCGAGGGGACCCTCGCCGGGGACGCCGCGCACCGGGCGCTGGCCAAGCTGTCGCAGGTGCTCCCGCGCCGGCCGCGCGCCGTCCTGGACACCGCCGCCGCGGGCAGCGAGAACGTCGACGGCGAGCGCGGGGGCGTGGAACCCTCGACCCTGGCGGCGCTGCTCCAGGCTGCCGATCAGGACCTCGTGCTGCGGTTCGGCTACCGCGACCGGCACGGAAGCGCCAGCCGGCGGCGGGTGGAGGCGGTGCGGTGCCTCTACACCCGCGGACGCTGGTACGTTCTCGCCCACGACCTCGACGCCGGCGGCTGGCGGGTGTTCCGCCTCGACCGCGTGCGGGAGCCGGAGGCGGGGGAACCGGGGTCCGGCGACCACGGCCGGCCGGCCGACGACCTCGCGACCTGGCTCGCCACGGACTTCGGCCGTCGACCCAAGGGGGTCACTTGAGCACCTGAGTCCGTGCGGACGTCCCCGGATAGACGACGATCAGGAACTCCTGCCGGGCGTCCCCATCCTTTGCCCGGGCCGCCTTCGCCCCCCGCGTGTGCACCCGCACCCGGTAGCGGCCGGCGCCGTGGAGGGCGAGGTTGGGCAGCTCCTGTTCCTCACCGTCGATGATCACCATCTCCCCCTCGGGGCTCACGTACCCGACCTCGACGACCTTCTCCCATCGCTCGACCTCGACCCGGGGGCGCTCGTCGTACACCTCGACGGTGGCGCAGACGTGCGTCTCCTCGTCGGCGGTGAGAATGGTGAGATCGCCGGGCGTGGCCCCGACCAGCTCGTTGGCGGACGCCTTGTCGAAGGAGGAGGGAAAGTCGGTGTCCAGGTCGCCCTCCAGGACATCGAGCGTGCCGGAGGGATCCACCCACAGCATGGCCCTGGCCTGCAGCGAGGGGTGTGCCGGTGGCCGATGCCGGGGTAGGGAGTCGCATCGCCGCCGGGCGGTCGCGATGACGTCCTGTTCGCGTTTCCGGACCGCCTCCTCCTCGGCCGTCTGGCGCCGATTGAGTTCTGGGCACAGATATCCCAGCGTCTTCGAGTTCGCCTCCGTGTCCACCACGAAGCCACGCCTCTCCATAACGGTCTGCATCTCGCGTTGGTCATGACGCAGCGACACCTGACACAGGTGCCGGCCGATCTTGACGAGGCTCTCATCGGGCACGGTGGCGTAGCGCCCGTTGAAGGCCAAGCGCTGCCTGACCGCGCAGACGAACGCGGGCTTCCGCTCCGCGGGTGTGGGCTGCTTGTTCATGAACACGGACATCTTCCACGGCCGGCACACCTTCGACGTGGCCGAGGTGATCCGCTCCGGCCCCTGGTCCCTGCCGTGCGTGGCCAACAGGAGCACCACGACCGCGAACGCCGCCAGCGCGCGGTAAACGCGGTGCCCACGGGGTACGGCGGTGGACAGCGGCGACTTGGACACTCGGAATTCCGATCAAGAGGGACCAGAAGCCGTTCATCCCTACCGGATCTTGTGCACCGGTGTCCAGGAATCCCGCGGACTCGTCAACGCGGATCTACGGGCCGCTCAGGGCGCCACCTCGGCGAGGGCGGAGCCGCGCAGGTCGAAGCCGCCCACATGCGCCAGATAGTCGCCTGCCTCCAGCGGGTCGCCGACGTAGACGCCGCCCGCCTGCCGGACCAGCAGAGCGCCCGCCGCCACGTCCCACGGGTGGGAGCGGGTGCCGTACGCGACGTCGGCCCACCCGGCGGCGACGTGCGCGAGCTTGAGCGCGGCGCTGCCCGGCCGGCGTACGGCGGAGAAGGACTCCAGGAAGCGGCCGTAGCGGCGCAGCGCCCGCTCCCCGTCGAGCTCCAGGTCCAGCGGCGTGGGGTAGCTGGACAGCAGCATCGCCTCCCTGTCACGGGTGGCCCCCTTGCTGCGGATCGGGGTGCCGTTGCACCAGGCGCCCAGCGTGGAGGCGGTGAACTCGTCCTCACGCACCGGGTCGTACACGACGCCCGCCACCAGCTCGCCCGCCAGCGCGGCGGCGATGGAGACGCAGAAGAACGGCAGGCCGGCGGCGAAGTTGGCGGTGCCGTCGATCGGGTCGACATACCAGCGCAGCTCGCCCGAGCCGGTGACGCCGCCCTCCTCCCCCACGATCGCGCTGCCGGGCCAGCGGGCGGTGATGGCGGCGCGGATCGTCTCCTCCGCCGCCCGGTCATGCTCGGTGACCGGGTCGTGGAAGTCGCGCTTGGTGGCGACCGGCGGTCTCGATCTGAAGGCCTTGCGCAGCCTCGGCCCGACCGCCCTGGCCGCCTCCGAGGCGGTGTCGAGCAACTGTGTCGCGTCCATGTCTCCTCCGGGGGCACTTCACGCTCATCAGCACGGTCATGCCCAATTCCGCGCACTCGACGTACATCCCCTATTATGTCAAGACAGCAGATTGTCATGACCTACTGCCTACGCGCGAGATTTGTCAGGACATTCTGACCTGGGTTAATCTGATCAGCATGACCGCGAACCTGGCGATCGACCTGGACCGCTCCAGCCCCGTGCCGCTCTACTTCCAGGTGGCCGAGCAGATCGCCGAGGCGATCCGGCGAGGCGACCTGGCGCCCGGCTCCCGGCTGGACAACGAGATCCTGCTCGCCGACAAGCTGGGCCTGTCGAGGCCCACGATCCGCCAGGCCATCCAATATCTGGTGGACAAGGGCCTGCTGGTCCGCAAGCGCGGCGTCGGCACCCAGGTGGTGCACGGGCAGGTCAAGCGCTCGGTCGAGCTCACCAGCCTCTACGACGACCTGCGCCGCTCGGGCCAGGAGCCGGCGACCCAGGTCCTCGCCTTGGAGCCCCGGCCGGTGAGCGAGGAGATCGCCGCCGTCCTGGGCGTCGAGCCCGGCGCCGACGTGCTCTACCTCGAACGGCTCCGCTTCGCCGCCGGCGAGCCGCTGGCCGTGCTACACAACTGGCTGCCGCTGGGCCTGGCCCAGCTGACGGCGGCCGACCTGGAGGGCCGCGGCCTGTACGAGCTGCTGCGCGGCGCGGGCGTGCGGATGCGGGTGGCCAACCAGCGCATCGGCGCCCGCGCGGCCAACCAGGCCGAGGCCAAACTGCTGGACGAGCGGCGCGGCGCCCCGCTCCTGACCATGCTCCGCACCACCTACGACGACCAGGGCAGGGCCGTCGAGCACGGCTCACATGTCTACCGGGCCTCGCTCTACTCCCTTGAGGTCACCCTCATCGAGCGCTGAGGCCGCGCGCCGCTTGACGTACCAGGTGGTGGCGATGCCGCACAGCACCGCCGCCACGAGCCCCACCCACGAGAAGCCCTTCAGCCACTTCTCGGCGACCATGCCGAGATAGAAGATCACCGCGGTGGTGCCGCCCGCCCAGACGATCCCGCCGAGCACGTTGGCGATCAGGAAGCGCCAGTACGGCATGCGCAACGCCCCCGCCAGCGGCCCGGCCAGGATGCGCAGCAGCGCGATGAAGCGCCCGACGAACACGGCCCACACCCCGAACCGGTCGAAGTAGTGCTCGGCCTTGCCGATGTGGCCCGGCCCGAAGTGCTTGGGGAAGCGCCGTCCGAGCCGCTCGAACAGCGGCCTGCCGCCCTTGCGGCCGATGGCGTAGCCGATGGAGTCGCCGACGATCGCCCCCGCGCTCGCGCAGACGCCCACCCACACGGGGCTGACGACGCCCTTGGCGGACAAGAGCGCGGCGCTGACCAGCACGATCTCGCCGGGCAGCGGGATGCCGAGGCTCTCGATCCCGATCACCAGGCCGACCAGGGCACACAGCCACGCGGGCGGGATGGCCTGCAGCAGTTCGTCGATGTGCACGCAGCAACCCTAGCCCGGCGGGCCGCCATAGGCGGACGTTCATCTTCAGGCGGTGGCCTGGTCGAGGAGTTCGAGCAGATGGTGGTACGGCTCACCGGTGGCGCGGGTCAGGCCGAGTTCGCAGGTGCGGTTGACCGAGGCGTGCGCGGCGAAGTCGCCGACCCGTACGGCGGCGGCTTCTGCGTGGGTGGCCGAGGCGGTGAGCTCCGGGTGGAGCAGGCCGCGGTCGCCGGCGAAGGCACAGCACTGCCATCCGTCAGGGACGACCACCCGCTCGGCGACCGCTTCGGCGATGCGGGTGATGGCGGCGTCCAGGCCGAGGCGGGTGGAGGAGCAGGTCGGGTGCAGGGCCAGGGACGGGCGGCGGCGGTGCACGGTCAGGCGGGGCAGGAGGTGCTCGGCGGTGAAGGCGACCGCGTCGAGCACCTGGAGGTCCTGTCCCAGCGAGTCGGTCAGGCGGTGGAAGCCCTCGGTGCAGGAGGCGGCGTCGCTGACGACCGGGATCCGGCCCTGGCCGGAGGCTTTGAGCCCAGTGGCTTCGAGCAGGGTGTCGCGCACGCGGCGGGCCATGAGGTCATGGCCGTCGGTGTAGCCCTTGGACGACCAGGGAGTGCCGCAGCACAGGCCGCCGATCCCCGCCGGAATGTGCAGCCGCACGCCCGCCCGCGCGGCCAGGCGGGTGAACGCCGACATCACGCCGGGGCCGCCGTCGGCGGGGGCGAACAAGGTGTTCAGGCAGGACGGGATGTACACCGCGTCCGCGTTCTCCACCGGATCCGGCCGGCGGCGCTTCCCGCCCCGCGGCAGGTCGCGGGTCCACTCTGGAACGGCCTCGGAGCCGGTGACGGCGCGAGCGGCACGACCGGCCGCCTCCGGCAGAAGGGGCGGGACCGCCTTCGCCGTGTCCAGCGCCAGGTCGAGCGCGCCGGTCACGCCGCTCCAGTGCTTGGCGGCGGCCTTCCAGCCCTTCTGGGCCAGGCGGCCGTGACGCTCGCCGCGCAGGCGCTTGGTCAGGTCGCCGGTGTTGATCAAAACGGGGCAGGCGGTGGCGCACATGCCGTCCACGGCGCAGGTGTCCAGGGCGTCGTAGCCGTACTCCTCCTCCAGTTGGCGGGCGAGCTCGTGGTCGCCCGCGGCGTGGGCGGCGGCCAGCTCGCGGCGCAGCACGATGCGCTGGCGCGGGGTGGTCGTCAGGTCGCGGCTGGGGCAGACCGGCTCGCAGTAGCCGCACTCCACGCACCGGTCCACCTCGGGCTCGACGGTGACGACGGCCTTGAGGTCCCGCAGGTGCGCGTCGTCCCGGTCGGTCAGGACGACGCCGGGGTTGAGCGCGCCGGCCGGGTCGCACAGGCGCTTGACCTCGCGCATCACCTCATACAGCTCATCACCGTATTGGCGGCGTACGAACGGGGCCATGACGCGGCCGGTGCCGTGCTCGGCCTTGAGGGTGCCGCCCCGGGCCAGGACGGCCCGCACCATGTCCTCGGTGAAGTCGGCGTAGCGCTCCAGGTCGGTGTCGAAGCGCTCGTTGAGCATGAAGTGCAGGTTGCCGTCCTTGGCGTGGCCGAAGATGACGCTGCGCTCGTAGCGGTGCTCGGAGAACAGGGCGATCAGCTCGTCGCACAGGTCGGCCAGGGCGGGCACCGGAACGGCGACGTCCTCCAGCAGGGCGGTGGTGCCGCTGGGGCGGGCGCCGGCGACGGAGGCGTACAAGCCTTTGCGGATATGCCA
Organism: Nonomuraea sp. NPDC049750; assembly: GCF_040659625.1. Taxonomy (NCBI): domain Bacteria; kingdom Bacillati; phylum Actinomycetota; class Actinomycetes; order Streptosporangiales; family Streptosporangiaceae; genus Nonomuraea; species Nonomuraea sp. NPDC049750. The sequence goes on along the minus strand of NZ_JBFANB010000020.1, from coordinate 26,806 downwards.
CAACGCGGCCCGGCCGCCCGCCTGCCTGCTCAGCCGTGCCGGGGCGGACAGTGGCAGCTTCGGGAACAGCTCCTCGGCCGTCCGTTCACGTTCGGCCAGGAGGTCCGGGTCGGCTTCCTGCCATTCGATCAGCAGGGCGGCGTGCTCGGCGACGGCGAGCGTGCGCAGCACCTCGTCGGCCTTGGGGTCGGTCTGGGCCACGCGCAGGGATTCGGCGTCCAGCAGTTCGACGGCGGCGGGCGTGGCGGCGACCAGATCGGGCATCGCGGCCATGGCCTGGCGCAGGGTGGGGAAGACGAGCAGGCCGGTGGCGGCCAGCGGGTGGGCGGGGACCGTGCGCAGCACCGCCTCGGCGACGAAGCCCAGGGTGCCTTCGCTGCCGATGGCCAGGTGGGCCAGGATCTGCACGGGCGAGGAGTGGTCGAGGAAGCTGTTGAGGCCGTAGCCCATGGTGTTCTTCAGCGAGAACTGGGCGGTGACGCGGCCCACCGAGTCGGGGTTGCCGCGCACGCGCTCGCGCAGCCGTTCCAGGCCGTCGGCCAGCGCGGGCTCCAGGGCGCGCAGCCGCTCGTCGGCGTCGGGGGCGCCGGTGTCGATGACGGTGCCGCTGGGCAGTACCAGCGTCATCGACTCCAGGGTCTGGTAGGTGTTGGCGTGCGTGCCGCAGGTCATGCCGCTGGAGTTGTTGGCCACGACGCCGCCGATCGTGCACGCCGACTCACTCGCCGGGTCCGGGCCGAGCTTGCGGCCGTACGGCGCGAGGCGGGCGTTGACCTGCCGCAGCACCGCGCCCGGCTGCACCCGCACCCGCGCCCCGCCGTCCAGCACCTCGATGCCGCGGAAATGCCGCCGGGTGTCCACGAGGAGGTGCTCGCTGACCCCCTGCCCGCTCAGGCTGGTGCCGCCGGAACGGAAGGTGAGCGGCAGGCCCGTACGCAGCAGCGCCGCCACCTGCTCCGCGCTCTCGGGCACCAGGACCGCCTGCGGGGTGAGCAGGTAGTGCGAGGCGTCGTGCGCCATGCCGAGCCGGTCGCTGGCCCTGGTGCGGGCGATCCCGGGGACGGCTGCCTCCACCGCCGACAGTAGGGCGGCATCGGGGACGGGCATCGTGCTGCTCACGCGTGCTTGCCTCACAGTCGCGGATCGATGTGGATCTTCGGCCCCGGCCCGGCGTCGTCGGGCCGGTGCCCGGCCAGGACGTCGGCCGTCGCGGCCAGGCCGACCGTGGCGGCCACCAGCGGGCGGGGGGCCGGCGAACCGTCGGCGTAGGCGGCGATGGCGCCCGCCAGCCCGGCCGAGCCGCCGAGTATGCCGATGGCGGTGACGTCCCGCAGCAGCAGGTCGCGGGTGTCGAGGGTACTCGGTGTCCCGGCCAGGCCGATGTAGACGACGCGTCGCGCGGGCTCGACGAGGTCGAGCGCCAGGGCGGGCAGCCGCGGGGCGTTGGAGGCGTCGACCACGGCATGCCACGGCAGCTCGGGCAGCGTCCGCCGGGTCCAGACGCCGGTGAGGCCGAGGGCCCGCGCGACATCGGGGGTGTGCAGCCCCATCAGGTGCACGTCTACGCCTTCCGCGCGGGCGAACAAGGCCACGAGCAGGCCGATCGCGCCCGTGCCGAGGACCAGCAGCCGCTCCCCCGGCCGCAGCCCGGCGGCGCGGAAGGCCCTGAGCGCGTTGGCGCCCGGCTCGACCAGCGCGCCGAGTGTGGCGTCCATCATGTCGGGCAGCGCGTGCAGGGCCGTGGCCGGCACGGCGAGCTGCTCGGCCAGCGCTCCGGGACGGCCGCGGCTGATGCCGATCTCCACCATGTCGGCGCAGACGTGGTGGTTACCGGCCTGGCAGCGGTCGCAGTGGCCGCAGCCGAGCATGGTGTCGCCGGTGACCCGGCGGCCCAGCCAGCCGTGGTCCACGCCCTGGCCGACCGCGCTGACCACCCCGGTCCACTCGTGACCGGGGCGCAGCGGGTACCAGGACCGGCCGGTACGCAGATAGCTCATCTCGCCGGTGAACAGCTCCACGTCGGTGCCGCACACGCCCACCCGCTCGACGTCCACGACCACCTCGCCGGGGGCGGCGATCGGCGGCTCGACCTCCCGCACCTCGGCCTTGCCCGGGCCGGTCAGGACGAGGGCGCGCACTAGCGGGGCCCTGCGACCCGCTGGCGCTGGCTGCCGAGCCCGTCGATGGCGAGCTCCATCACGTCGCCGGGCTGGAGCCAGATCTGGGGCTCGTGGCCCATGCCGACGCCGGGCGGGGTGCCGGTGTTGATCAGGTCGCCGGGTTCCAGCACCATGAACTGGCTCAGGTGGTGCACGATGACGTACGGATCGAAGATCATCGTCTTGGTGGTTCCCGTCTGGCGGCGCACGCCGTTGACGTCCAGCCGCATGCCGAGATCGGTGACGTCGGCGATCTCGTCGGGCGTGACCAGCCAGGGACCGGCGGGGTTGAACGTCTCGGCGGACTTGCCCTTGCTCCACTGCCCGCCGCGCTCCATCTGGAAGGCGCGCTCACTGACGTCGTTGACCACGCAGTAGCCGGCGATGACGTCGCGGGCCTGCTCGACCGAGTCCAGGTAGGAGGTACGGCGGCCGATGACGATGCCCAGCTCCACCTCCCAGTCGGTCTTCGTCGAGCCGCGCGGGATGCGCACCTCGTCGTAGGGGCCGACGAGCGTGTTGGGCGACTTGGTGAACAGGATCGGCTCATCCGGGACGGCCTGGCCGGTCTCGGCGGCGTGGTCGCTGTAGTTGAGGCCGATGCACAGGATCTGGTGCGGCCGGGCGATCGGCGCGCCGACCCGCTCGCCGGCGAACTCCGCCACCTGGCCGGCCGCGATACGTTCGGCGACCGGCCCGGCCAGCAGGGCCGTGCCGCCGGCGCCGAAGAAGCGCTCGTCGAAGTCTGGCGTCAGGTCAGAGACGTCGACGTAGTGGGTGTCGTCCACGCGGACGACGGGCTTTTCGGCGCCGGGGGCGCCGATGCGCATGAGGTACAAGATCAGTCTCCGTGAATCTTCATCAGGGCGGTGGCGGGCCTCACGAGAGGTCCTTGCCGGACACGATGGCGCGGATGGCGGGCAGGTCGGCGACGAGCTTGTCCAGCGGCGTGCGGTAGGCCAGGCCGCTGACGCTGATCGCGCCGCTGGGCACGGCGGGTGAGTTCAGGTACGCCGGGACCGCCAGGCAGTTGACGCCCGGCTCGTTCTCCTGGTCGTCGACGGCGTAGCCCTGCTCACGGACGCGTACCAGCTCGGTGTGCAGCTCCTCGACCGTGCCGAGCGAGCGCTCGGTCGGCCGCTCCAGCGTCCGGCCGCCCACCCACGCGCGTACCGCGTCCGCGTCCGGCAGGGTGCAGGAGAGCAGCATCTTGCCGACACCGGTGCAGTGGGCCGGGTTGCGTCCGCCGACGACCGAGGTCAGCCGCACCGCGCCGGCGGCCGGGTCCAGCTTGGAGCGGTAGATGACCGAGGCGCCGTCCAGCACCGCGTAGTGAGCCGTCTCGCCGTACCGCTCGCACAGCGCCTTGAGGATCGGGATGACCCGGACGTGGTCGGGCCGGGCCTCGTGGTGGGCGAAGGCCATCCGCAGGAACTCATCCCCCAGCACGTACTGGCCGTGGCCGTTCTGGGCGGCGAACCCGGCGCGGCGCAACGCGGCCAGGGCGCGATGCGCGGTCGGCTTGGGACTGGCCACCGCGCGGGCCATCTCCTCCAGGCCGATCCCGTCGGGGTGGCGGGCCAGCTCGGCCAGCACCGCCAGCACCCGATCGGACCCGACGAGCTTGGGCTCATCCACAGGCTCGGACATAATTCCGAATGTTAGACCATCATTCCAAAAGCAGGAAGTTCTCTCTTAATCGGCTTCGACGGCGAGCATGACCAGCCCGGCGGCATCAGCAGCCCCGCTCGGGTCGCGTCCGCTCCGAAGCCGTTGGCCGGCGTCGGGTGTGCTGGTCACGGATGGATGCCGAAGGGCCCGAGCAGGCCGGTATCGATGCGCATGGACTCCAGCAGGCCGAAGGCGTTGTCCTTGGTGAACACGTCGGCGGCGGCCAGCGTCCCGAGGTAGTCGGCGATGACCGGGGCGGCGGCCTGCTGGGCGACCGCGTCCAGGTAGCCGGCGAAGACCGCCCACGCGTTGCCCGCCGGACCGTACTTGCCGAAGAACGGCGCCGGGTCGAGGCTGGAGACCGTGTCACGGACGCTGGTCCGCAGGTCGGCCAGATATCGCTGTTGCAGGTGGCCGTCGGCGCGGATGCCGAGGCGGCCGAGGTGGCCGCCGACGAGGGTGCGCCACGGATATCTCATGGCGATGTCGTGGGCCCGCAGCCAGCCGGGGATGTCCTGGGAGACGGCCAGGTTCTTGAACGGCACCCAGCCGGGATAGAGCACGTCTACCACCATCAGGGTCTCCTGCTTGGGGGCGTAGATGAAAATGTTGTCGGGTGAGTGGTTGGGGCCGTGGTGGGCCAGTTCGAGACGCTCGCCGCCGACCAGCAGGACATGGTGATCGTCGAAGGTGAGCGTGGGCGCCGGCCGGTTCGGGTCCGCGTCGCGGCGCAGGAGTCTCGCGGTCTCGGTATGTCCGATGCGGATGACGTCCTTGTCGAGGATCGAGGCGGCTCCGATGTGGTCGGCGTGCGAGTGGGAGTAGATGAGGTGGGTCACCTTCCGGGGGCGGCCGTTGGCCCGGGTGACCTCCTCGATGGCGCGCAGCAGATTGTGCCCGATGGTGGGGGGCGCATCGACCAGGACGACGCCCTGGCGCGTGGTCAGGAACATGGCCTGATAGGAGGAGTCGGTGACCCAGTACAGGTCGCCGTCGATCCGGCCGACGAAGTAGCCCTTCTCATTGAGTTTCGGGCCCTTCGCCGCCTCGGGGATGGGCGCGTAGTCGGGCAGGGCGCCGGATGCCGGCGCCTCGCCGGCCCGGAGCAGGCCGGCGGCCAGGGGCAGCGCCGGCCCGGAGCAGGCCGGCGGCCAGGGGCAGCGCCGATGCGACGGTCGCTCGGGCGAGGAAGGTTCGCCTGCTCGAGTGGGCGGTGGAGTGGATCATGCGGGTCGTCTCCCTTCGTAAGGTGTGGCCGCACCGCGACAGGCGCGGGGAATCTCGCCTGTCGCGGTGCCGGACGGCTCGTCGTCGTGTGGGATCAGCCGGTGGCGCGGGCCGCCGCCGTGATGAGGGCGGTGGTGGCGTCAGGCCGGGAGATCATGACCACGTGTGAGGCCTGCCTGACTTCGCTGGTGTGCGCGCCGGCGCGCTGGGCCATGAACCGCTGGGCCGCGGGCGGGATGGCCTGGTCGGCGCCGGCGACCAGGTACCAGGAGGGGATGGTCTTCCAGGCGGGCGGTCCGCTCGGGGAGCCGAGCGCGGCCAGGGCGGCCGGACGCTGGGTGGCGGCCATCAGCTCGGTGTCGCGGGCGGGTAGATCGGCGGCGAAGGCGGCGTGGAACTTGGCCGGATCCACATAGGCGTCGGTGCCGGTGCCGCCGCCGGGCAGCGGGTACTGGCGGGTGATCAGGCTGGTGGGCAGTTGGCTGCCGGGGAACTCACCGGTCAGGTCGAGCGCCGACTCGGCCTCCTCGGGTGCGAACGCGGCGATGAAGACCAGGGCCTTGACATTGGGGTGGCCGGTGGCGGCGTTGGAGATGACCGCTCCGCCGTAGGAGTGGCCGACCAGGATGACCGGTCCGTCGATGGTGGAGACGACGCTCGACAGGTAGGCCGAATCACCTGCCAGGTCACGCAGGGGGTTGGCGGGGGCGATCACCGGGTAGCCGGCCCTTTGGAGCCGGGCGACGACCTTGTTCCAGCTCGAGGCGTCGGCGAACGCGCCGTGGACCAGCACCACGGTGGGTTTGGCCGTCTGCCGGCTCGCCGCGGTGGAGGCGGTGGCCGATGAGCAGAGAACCGTGACCAGGATGGCCAGGACGGCCAGCGTCACGGACAGCAGGATCCCGCTTCTCGGCCGGGAGAGCGGAGAGGTCTGTGGGGACGCGTACGCGGACATGGCGGATCTCCTTGGTGGGGTGGGGTTCTCAAGCGAGGCGCTGAGGCAGCGCGAGGCTCCAGCCGTTGTCCGCCCGTCGGGCAGGGCCGGGGCACAGGGGTGGCGCGGCGTGGTGGAGCGGTGCGCCTAGGCCGCAGGTGGAGGACCGGCCACGCGCAGGCGGTACGCCTCGGCCGAGGCGACGATGGCTTCGATGTCGAAGGCGGCCGGCGCGTCGTTGACGTCGGAGATGGGCGAGCCGTTGGCGGCGAACCACTTCTCGATGCCGGCGGGGCCGAAGGCGACGACCATGCGGGCGTCCGGTGAGCGGACCAGGTAGCTGTGCGGGACGCCGCGAGGGCCGTGCGCGACGGCACCGGCGTGCAGGTCGTGGCGGTCGTCCCCGACGAAGAAGGTGATCTCACCATCGAGCACGATCCAGATCTCGTCCTCTGCCTCGTGCACGTGCAGGGGTGGCGCGTGGCCCTTGGGGTCGGTGAACTCCATCAGGCTCAAGGTGCCGCCGGTCGCCGTACCCGGCACCAGGATCTGGACCCGGCCGCCGAGGAACCAGAAGGGGTTCTGCGTGTCACCGGTGTGGGGTGGACGTCTCTTGTTCATGGTGTGCTCCTGGGTCAGTTCTTCTTGAGGAAGCGCAGGAGTGTGCGGGTGAGCTGTTCGGGCTGTTCCTCGAAGATCCAGTGACCGGAGTCCTCGATGACGATCCCGGTCACATCGCTGGCGTACCGGCGGACTTGGGTGGGGACGAAGTCACCGAGGCTGCCGCGGGCGCCGATGGCGAGCACGGGCATGGTGAGCTTCTTCCGGCCATAGGCGCTGTTGTCGGCGACGTCCTTGGGAAGGGCGCGAAACCATTCGAAACTCGCCCGCAGGTGGGCATCGTCGCGCAGGTGGCGGGCGTACTCGCGGACCTGTTTGTCGCTGACCCCGTTCTTCTTGACTTCGAGGGAGTCGACGAAACGCTCCACCCACTGCTCTTCCCTGCCGTTCACCATGCGCTCGGGCAGGCCGTTGGCGACACTGAAGTAGCCGAAGTTCCAAAAGCCCGGTCCCTTCGCAGTGAGGGAGGGGAAGGTGTAGAGGGTCGTGTCGGGGATGGGCGCCTCGCTGAGCACCAGCTTGGTGACGTCGCCGGGGTGGGCGGCGGCGTAGGCGTAGGCGACCATCGTGCCGATGTCGTGCCCCACGAGCCTGATGCGCCGCTCGAGGCCGAGCGTGGTCAACAACCTGTGCACGTCGGCGGCGAGGGTCTTCTTGTCGTAGCCACCGGCGGGTGCGTCGCTTTTGCCTGCTCCGCGGAGGTCCGGCGCGATGACGGTGTAGTGCTTGGCGAGTTCGGGCAGGACTTCGCGCCAGGTGTACCAGGTTTGCGGATATCCGTGCAGCAGGACCAGCGTCGGCCCGTTCCCACCGCGTACGTAGTTGATCGCGACGTCGCCGACCTGAACTCTCCGCTCCCGGAAACCCGCCGGAACACGCGGCTCATCGCCGGTCTCCGACGGCGCCTTGGAGGCAATGGCTGTGATGGGCACCGGGGCGGCCTGGGCGGAGGCGGCAGGGGCGAGGTAGGCGAGCATGCCGATCACCGCGATCGGGATGACGGCGCCGCGGCGGAGCTTCGGGTCCAGGATGGAGTGGGTCCTTTTCACAAGACGTTCCCCTGTTCGAGGCGAGCGATGGCCGTAGGCCGCTGGACGCGCCGACCGCGCGGTCCGGCTCGCCGATCTCTCCACGCTGGACCGGGGCGTCGTCGGCGGTTTGCCGGGAGCTCGGCATCACTGCTCAAGGAGCGCTGGGTGTTCATGGGGCAAACCGTAAAAACCGCCTCGCTTGCCGCGCGAGCGTCACCTGACTGCGTCACCGAGCGCTAGGTGACTGTCCCGGACCGTGTACATCGCTCAGCGCGGGCTTGATGCGAGCGTCTCGTGCCGCCGATTCCGCGCAGGGCGACCAATGCCGCTGTCACCGGTCTTCCCCGTAAGCTTTGGGTGATCTCCATCAGAACGCGGAGAAGGAGCACTCGATCACCGCCCCACCCAGCTTCGCGGAGGTGCTGCGTCGCCATCGGCACGCGGCACGTCTGACGTTGGAGCAACTCGCCGAGGCCTCGGGGGTCAGTGACCGGACGCTGTCGGACATGGAACGCGGGCGCAGCAAGGGCCCCCAGCATCGGACCGTCACGGCGCTGGCCGACGCCCTCGGCCTGACGGACGCCGACCGCAAACAGCTCGTCGAGCTGGCGCGCGAGGGCCGCCTGCGCGATCACTGGGCCCGCCCGACCGGGCTGTGCGAGCTGCCGCGCTCCGTCGACGACTTCACCGGCCGAGTCGCGGAACTGGCCTGGACCGGCGACCTCTTACGCGCCGGGGACGCGCCGGGCGCCGCGGGCGTGCGGCTCATCACCGGCTCTGCCGGGCTGGGCAAGACCACGCTGGCCGTCCGCGCCGCCCACGCCCTGCGGCCGGACTTCCCCCACGGAGTGTTCTTCCTCGACCTGTTCGGCATGTCCGCGCGGCCGCTGCCCGTCGACGAGGCCCTGGGCATGCTGCTGCGCGCACTCGGCATCGCGGATCAGCAGATCCCGGGCGACGTCGCCGGACGTGCGTCCTTATACCGGTCCCTGCTGCGTGACCGGCTCATACTGATCGTGCTCGACAACGCCGCCTCCGAGGAGCAGGTCCGGCCGCTGCTGCCGGGCGGCGGCGCGGGCAAGGCCCTGGTGACCAGCCGCCGCCTGCTGGCCGGTCTGGAAGGAGTACGCAGACTCGGCCTCGGGCCCTTGCCCCTGCTGGAGGCCACCGAACTGCTGACCGGAATCCTGAAAGACCGCGGCGCCTCGGACGAAGGATCGGCCGTCGGGCAGCTCGCGCGGCTCTGCGGCGGTCTGCCCCTCGCGCTCCGGATCACCGGAAACCGGCTGGTCAGCCGGCCCGGCTGGAACGCCGCCGACCTCGCCGCCCGGCTGACGAACGAGGAGCGCCGCCTGGACCAGCTCAGCGCCGGCGACCTCAAGATCGCCACCGCGTTCGGGTTGTCCTACGAGCAGCTGGCCCCCTCAACGCGGCGAGTCTTCCGCCGGCTCGCCCTGGTGCCGGGTCACAGCTTCGAGGCCGCTCTCGCCGCCGTGGTGGGCGGCACGTCGATCGAGGGGGCATGGGACGCCCTCGACGAACTCGTCGACCTCGGCCTGCTGCAGGACAGCACGTCGGGACGCTACCGCTTCCACGACCTGGTCCGGCTGTTCGCCCGCGACCGGCTTCGGGAGGAGGAACCCGCGGCCGAGCACGACGCGCTCACCGTGACGATGACGTCGTGGCTGCTGCGGACGGCCACCACCGCCGGGCGGTGGTTCGAGCCCACGTACGGCCGTCCCGACCGGACCGACCCCGACCTCGCCGACCTGTCCTCCCCCGAGAAGGCCGACCACTGGCTGCGCGTGAACGCGGACAACTGGCTGGGCGCGTTACGCCAGGCGGCGAGCATCGGCCGCTTCGCCGCCGTCCTCGACTGCGCCGAGTCCATGGACTGGTTCTCCGACCGATGGATGCACGCGCCGCACTGGTACGAGGTCTTCACCCTCGGTGCCGAGGCCGCCGCCGTCCTGGGCGATCCGGCCCGGCAGGCCGCGCAGCTGAACATGCTGGCCTGGGTCCATCTGGTGCCGCGAGAGGACCTGAAGACCACGCTGCGCTACACAGCCCAGGCGATAGACCTGGCAACCCGCAGCGGTGCCACCACGCAGATCGCCCTGGCCCACCACCACGCGGCCGGCGCGCTTCGACGGCTCGGGCGGCTCGATGAGGCCATCGCGTCGGAAACCCAGGCAGCCGAGATCCACAAGGCCAACGGCGACATCGATCGGTACTGCCACTGCCTCGGCGCCCTCGGCACCTGCCTGCGCGATGCCGGACACCACACCAAAGCGCTGGAGCAGTACCTCGACTTGCTGGCACTGCTGAACGACGACCGCTCGGGGATAACACCGAGCGTCGCGGCGTTCACCCGGCCGATCGCGCTTGCCCGCGTCGGCGAATGTCTGGGACTGCTCGGCCACCGGCCCGAAGCGATCACCAAGCTCACCGAGGCGATCAGCCTCATGGAGCAGGCTCAGTTGTCCGTCCCGCAGGCACACTCCCTGGAGACACTGGCGGCCATGCTGGCCGACGAGGACCGGACCGGCGAGAGCCGCCAGACCTACGCGCGGGCGGCCGAGGTGTACGAGACCATCGGCGACGCCGAGGCGAGCAGCCGCTGCCGCGACCTGGCGAACGCCGCGCCCTGACAGTTCCCCGCGCTACTTCTGCGTCCTGTTCTGCGTGGCCGCGCCAGGTGCGCGCGACTTGGATGGAGTGCACCGGGACCGGCGCCGGGCCTGTCCATCCAGCTCAGGAGCGAGCATGACCACCGTCAGGAACATCGTGCTCGTCCACGGTGACTTCGTGGACGGATCCGGCTGGCGGGGCGTCTACGACGAGCTGACCAGGGACGGACTCCGCGTCCACATCGTGCAGACCCCCACACTGTCGCTGGAGGATGACGCCGCGGTGACCCGCCGGGTCCTGGACGGCCTCGACGGCCCGGCCGTCCTGGTCGGCCACTCCTACGGCGGGGTCGTCATCAGCGAGGCCGGCACCCACCCCAACGTCGCGTCGCTGGTGTACGTCGCCGCGTTCATGACGGACTCCCAGCTTGCGTGGAGCGTGGACGCCCTCGACGGGTCGGTCACCGAACCGGCGTGGCGGCACAAGCCCAGCTGGTACCTCGTGGCGACCGAGGACCGGATGATTCCGCCGCCGGCCCAGCGCATGATGGCCGAGCGCGCCGGAGCGAAGGCCGTCGAGGTCATCGGCGGCCACGCCGTCCACGTCTCCCAGCCCGCCGCGGTCGCCGGCCTCATCCGCGAGGCCGCCGCCTGACGACGTCCGCCCTCGCGCGATCGGATACCAGCCGCATCCGGCCGGACAGTTCCATGAAGTGACAAGGCGCTGCTCAGAAGGCGTTCAAACAGCGCCGCCGCATGCGAGCCGCCCAGAACACACCCGCAGAACTGAGCGCATCAGTGAAAGGCCGGAATCCCCATGACTCGCGTTCCCGACCAAGGCCTGGTCCTCGTCCTCGGCGGCCCCCTCATCACCGCCATCCCCGAAGAAGGCACGGCATCCGACCGCGGGAACGCCACACCCTCTGGCCAGGAGCGATCTGTCGACAGACGTGACAAGGCCGGCTCACCGGTCAGTCCCCGCCCGGAGGCCAAGTTCGCTGGACGGGACACCGAGCGCAAGCGAGCATGGCTTCATATGTCAGCGGACCGGTCGGCGAGCGCGCTTTTCGGGCGGGAGTCCGAACAGCGGCGTCTCGGCGATTTCGTGGACGGCGTCCGCGAGAGCGGTGGGGCGCTGCTGGTGCGCGGCGAGGCGGGCATCGGGAAGTCGGCGTTGCTGCTGGACACGGCGAGAATCGCGGCCGCCCGGGGCATGCGGATCCTGCGGACGACCGGTGTGGAATCAGAGACGCACATGCCCTTCGCCGGTCTGCATCAGGTGCTGCTTCCGCTTCGTACCGAGATCGGGGAGCTGCCCGCCCCCCAGCGCGACGCGCTGGGGGCGGCGTTCGGGTTGACCGACGCCCGGGTGCCCGACCCATTCCTCATCGCCTTGGCGGCGCTGAACCTCCTGGGCGAGGCCGCCGCCCGCTCGCCCGTCCTGCTCCTTGTCGAGGACGCTCACTGGCTGGACCGCGCCAGCGCCGACGTGCTCGCCTTCGTCGCGCGGCGGCTGGACTCCGAACCGATCGTGCTGCTGGCCGCGATACGCGACGGTTTCTGGAGCCCTCTTGACGAGGCAGGGCTGCCCGAGTTGCTGCTCGATCGGCTCGATGACACGGCCGCGACCGCCTTGCTGGACGCCTGCAGCCCCAACCTGACGCCGACGGTGCGCACCCGGTTGCTGCGGGAGGCCGCGGGAAACCCGTTGGCCCTGGTCGAGCTGCCGATCGCCGCGCAAACGCAGGACAGGAAGGGGCCCCTGCCGCCGGGGTGGCTCCCGCTGACCACCCGGCTGGAACAGACCTTCACCGCCCGCACGTCGGGGTTGCCCCCGACCCTTCGGACCATGCTGCTGGTCGCCGCGCTCAACGACAGCACCGCCCTTTCCGAGACCCTCGACGCCACCGCGCTGATCACCGGCGTACCGGTCACGGCAGACGATCTGGCTCCCGCCGTCACCGTACGGCTGATCGACGTGCACGAAACCGGGGTGTCGTTCCGGCACCCGCTCATGCGCTCGGCGATCTACCAGGGGGCGAGCATCTCCCAGAGGCACGCGGCGCACGGCGCCTTGGCCGACGTTCTCACCGGCCGGCCGGATCGTCGCCTCTGGCACCGCGCGGCATCCACCGCCAGGCCGGATGAGAGCATCGCCGTCGAGCTGGAGACCGCGGCCAAAAGCAGCCGACGTCGGGGCGACCTGTTGTCGGCCGTCGCGGCGCTGGAGCACGCGGTCAGGCTCAGCGAGAATCCCGCTTACCGGTGTGAACGGCTGGTGCGGGCCGCCGAGTACGCGGCTGAGATGGGACGGCGCGATATCGTCGTGCGACTGCTGGGCGAAGGCGAGCGGCTACGGCTGACGGCCCAGCAACGGGCCCGTATCGTGTGGATCCGCGAGAGCTTCGAGGATGGCATCCGCGACCACAGCGCGGCAGCGCATTCTCTGGCCGACCTCGCCGAGACGATGGCGGCGCAGGGAGACGTCGATCTCGCGCTGAAACTCCTGTCCAGCGCGTCCTTGCGCTGTTTCTGGGCTCATGCTGACGAGCAGTCGCGGCAACGCGTCGTCACCGTGGCCGAGAGCCTGCCCGTCGACGATCTGGACGGGCGGCTGCTGACGGTCTTGGCGTTCGCGGCTCCGATCGAGCGGGGCAAGGTCGTGATCGAGCGATTACGCCATCTGGCCGCCCACCCGACCGGCGACCGGTTGGCGGCCAGCCTGCTCGGCAGCTCGGCATTGATGGTGGGGGCGTTCGACCTGTCGGCGGAATTCTGCGCCGCGTCGCTGCCGGCCCTGCGCACGCAGGGCCGGCTCAGCCTGCTGGCACGAGCCCTCGGCGCACAGGCCTGGAGTGCGGCCCGGCTGGCCGACCTGAGCGTGGCCATCCCCGCGGCCGAGGAGGCCGCCCGTCTGGCGCACGAGACTTCCCAGCCGCTGATGCACGCCATCGCCCAGGCCTCGGGCGCGGTGCTCGCCGCGCTACGCGGCGAGCAGGATCGCGTGGAGAGCCTCGCGGTAGCGGCCGAGCAGGTGGCCCTGCCCATCGGAGCCCGCCCAGTGCTGGCCACGGTGCAGCTCGCGCGTGGGCTCGCCGCCCTGGGCGAGGGACGTTACGCCGACGCCTTCGACCATCTGCGACGGATGCACGACCCCGCCGATCCGGCCTTCCACCTGGCGCTACGCTGCTTTTCCATCGCCGAACTCGCAGACGCCGCAGCGCACTGCGGTCAAGGCCGCGCGGTCGCCGGCATCATCGAGGAACTGGAGACGGTGGCGCTCACCACACCGTCGCCGTCCTTGCACGCCGACCTGCGCTACGCCCGGGCCGTCCTGGCCGATGAGGCGGCGGCAGAGCCCTTCTTCGATGCCGCGCTCGGGGCCGACCTGCGGCGCCGGCCCTTCGTACGGGCCCGGGCGCAGCTGGCGTACGGGGAATGGCTGCGGCGCCAGCGGCGTACGGCCGAGTCGAGGGCGCCCTTACGTATGGCTCGCGAGACGTTCGACGCCTTGGGAGTCATCCCCTGGAGTGAGCGAGCGCGCCAGGAGCTGCGGGCCTCCGGCGAGAGCAGTCGCAGCCGCAGCAGTGAAGCACGCGACGTGCTGACCGCGCAGGAACTCCAGATCGCCCAGATGGCGGCCGATGGCCTGACGAACCGGGAGATCGGCGAGAAGCTCTATCTGTCTCATCGAACTGTCAGCTCCCACCTCTACCGGATCTTTCCCAAGCTGGGGATCACCTCGCGATCGGCGTTGAGCACAGCCCTGCGCGTATCAGCCTGACCTGACCGCTTCGCCCGGGTGACGCTCGGTTACGCCCGGGGACGCTCGGTGACGCAGTCATGTGACGCTCGCGAGGCGCGCGAGGGCTTCCTACGGTGAGGCCATGACCACAGGCAACTCCTTCAAGAACGGCAGCACGCCGACCGTCGTGCTGGTCCATGGCGCCTTCGCGGACGCGTCGAGCTGGGCGGGCGTGATCGCCGAGCTCCAGGCTTCCGCGATCCCCGTGACCGCGGTGGCCAATCCGCTGCGCGGACCGGCCACCGACGCCGCCTACCTTGCCGGCGTCGTCGCCGCGATCGACGGTCCGGTCCTGCTGGTGGGTCACTCCTACGGCGGTGTGGTCATCACCCGGGCCGCGGCCCAGCCGGGCAACGTGGTCGGGCTGGTCTACGTGACCGCTTTCGCTCTGGAGTCAGGGGAGAGCGTGCTGGACATCACGGGCCGCTTCCCCGACAGCCTGCTGGGCCCGGCGCTGCGGCCGGCCGTCTTCCGCACCGGCGATGGAGCGGAGGCCGTGGAGCTGTACCTCAGGGAGGACCGGTTCCCCGCGGTCTTCGCCGCCGACCTGCCCGAGCGCCTCACCTCGGTGGCGGCCGTCGCGCAGCGCCCCATCGCGGCGGTGGCGTTCGAGGAGAGTTCTCCCACGGCGAGCTGGAAGAGCCTGCCGTCCTGGTACGTCGTGGCGACCACCGACCAGGCGATCCATCCCGCCGCACAGCGTTTCATGGCCCAGCGCGCCGGGGCCGACACCATCGAGGTCGACGCCTCACACGCGATCGCGCTGTCGCGACCGGCAGCCGTGGCCGACCATATCCGCACCGCCGTCACCGCGACCCAGGCCGTCAAGCACACCCATCCGGCATGACAGCCGTGTTCCTGAGGAGCAACCGATGACCACACCGACCATTCCCGTCATCTTCATCCACGGCCTGTGGCTGCACGCCACGTCCTGGTCCTCCTGGACCGAGTTGTTCACGGCCGCCGGCTACGACGCGACAGCCCCCGGCTGGCCTGGCGACAGCGAAAGCGTCGAACTGTCCAGAAAAGACCCCGACAGCATCGCCGACCACGGCATCGACGACGTTGTCGCCCACTACACGGAGATCATCAACGCTCTGGACGTCAAGCCGATCCTGATCGGTCACTCCTTCGGCGGCATGATCGCCGAGAAGCTGCTGGGGCAGGACCTGGCCAGGGCGGCGATCGCGATCGACGCCGCACAGATCAAGGGGGTGCTGCCGCTGCCGTTGTCGGCACTGCGCTCGACCTTGCCGGTGTTCAAGAACCCGGCCAACAAGCACCGGGCCGTCTCCCTCACCCTCGACCAGTTCACCTACGCGTTCGGCAACGCCATCCCAG
The DNA here is from genome assembly GCF_040659625.1 of Nonomuraea sp. NPDC049750. NCBI lineage: Bacteria > Bacillati > Actinomycetota > Actinomycetes > Streptosporangiales > Streptosporangiaceae > Nonomuraea > Nonomuraea sp. NPDC049750. The sequence goes on along the minus strand of NZ_JBFANB010000020.1, from coordinate 11,387 downwards.
CTCAGGAAGCCGCTGAGCTGTACGAACGCTGGACCATCCCCGCGCCGGGCAAGCCGCTGTTCGAGGCCGCCGTCGCGAACTTCTCCCCCCATTCGCCCGCCGAAGTCGACACCGGCAACGACGCCCGGGGGCCGCTGCTGCTGATCGCCGGCGGCAAGGACCACACCGTCCCCGAGACGGTCACCAAAGCGACGCTCAAGCAGTACCGGGACTCCACCGCGATCACCGAGATCCAGCAGTTCCCCGACCGGGGCCACTCCCTGACCATCGACCACGGCTGGCGTGAAGTGGCCGACGCCTGCCTGACCTGGCTCACCAGAAACGACCTGTAGACGAGCCGAAAAACGATCTGCGGCGTTGAGCGCCGTCAACAATGTCGGCGCGGCCGCGCCGCCGTCAAGGCCCTCGCCCGGCAGCACCAGCACCCCCAAGGCCAGCCGCCGCGGCCATGGCCAGCCGCCCGCGTCATAGCGGCCGAGACATCCCAACCATGATCAATCCCACCGATGATCGCGATCTGGTCGGCCATCAAGGCTGCCGGACTTCCTGGGCCAGGAAGTCCGGCAGCCTCTTGATGGCCGCGTTCGAGGCGGTGTAACCGCCCGTCGCGGGGAAGGCCGCTGACGCCGACGCGTCTACGGCATAGAACAGGCCAGCATCAGGGCAAGTCGGCAAATATGGTGGAAATTTCCCCAGGACCGCAGCAAGCCTCAGAGGCGCCCGTCGAAGCAGTCGGTGAACCGTGGTCATCATTTCTGGCTGATATCACAGCTCTTGACCCTGCGAGCGCCAAAGGACTTGTACACTTCGTTCTGGAAGCACACGGTTACACAAAGTGATAATCCACACATCTGGTGCAAATCGCATTTGCGATTCCACGTGGCGTCCGGACCCCGCGCCACGTCAGGTGTCGAAGTCGGCGGCCGGGCATGTCCCCGGACTCGCGAGGGTCCTGACGGGGAGAAGGCTCTCGCAGCCGGCGGATGTTCCAGTGTGGGAACACAACAGGGGAGCCGAGCGCATGGAGCCACTGCACCTGACGACAAGCCGTCAGGGGGCGAAAGTTATCGTGCACATCTCCGGGGAGCTGGACATCGCCACCACCTCGGTACTTCGTGACCACCTGCTCGACATCCTGAGGGAGACCTGCAACGGACACCGGAAGATCGACGAGGTCGTCATGGAGCTCAGCGGGCTGTCGTTCATCGACGCGGCCGGCCTGGGCGCTCTGGTGAGCATCCACGATCACGCGCGGCGCAACGCCATACCGTTGCTGCTGTCCGGAATCCCCCCACAGGTCGACCGGCTGCTCCTGATCACCGGACTCAACCGCCACTTCCCGCACAAACCCCTGTAGAACTACAGGAGGTCGCCCCCATACGACACGACCTCCTGAGCCACCTCCGCCAGCCGCCGGTTGCGATCGCGGGCGTGCCCGCGCAACCGCGCGAACGCCTCCTCCATCGCCCAGCCGTGCCGCTCGGCCAGCACGCCCTTGGCCTGCTCGATGACGACGCGGCTGTCGAGCGCGGCCTGCAACTGCTCGGCCAGCAGCCGCTCTCCCCGCACGGCCCGCTCGTGCAGCAGCCCGATCGTGGCCATGTCGGCCAGCGCCTGCCCCAGCACGACGGTGTCGGCGTGCAGGTCGCCCGGGGCCTCACGGAACAGGTCGAGCGCGCCGATCACCTCCTCGCGCACCCGCATGGGCAGCGCGCTCACCGCGCCGAACCCATGGTCGCGGGCCTGCTGGGCGAAGCGCGGCCAGCTCCGCCGCGCCTCGGCTCCGTCCACGTCCGGGCAGTGCACGACCTCGCCGCCGCCGACGCAGTCGAGGCAGGGCCCCTGCGCGTACCGCAACTGGGACAGCTCCAGTGACCGGGCCCGCTCGCCGGAGGCGGCCATCAGCCGCAACTCCCCCCCGCTGATCGGTCACCAGCAGCCCGGCGGCGTCCACACCCAGCAGCTCCACGCAGCGTTCGGCGAGCACACCCATGAAATCGGCCGCGTCGGAACCGGTGACCAGCGTGTCGGCCAGAGCGACGAACGCCTCCGCGACCCCGCGCCCCGATACCGTCGGCGCCGCCGCCGCGGCGCGCGTATGAGCCGACTCGGTGTCCACCGCCGTAGGAGACTCGGATCCCACAGCCGCAGGATACGCGAAGACCGGCCAAATCACCGGGAATCACCCACCTGACGGATCAGGTCATGCAGTCCCGGATCGCGGCATGAGCCGCCTCGCGCAGCCGGGCGTGCACCACGGCGTTCGCCTCCCGGTCCGTACGCACCTCCACCAGGCGCGGCCCCTCGCCGCGCAGCGCCTTGGGCAGGTCGGACAGATCCTCCACCAGCTGGTACGGGGTGCCCGTCGAAGCGGCCACATAACCGAGATCGACGCCGTGCGGCGTACCGAAGACCCGCTCGAACGGATCCCTCACCGCAGCCTGCGGCAACAACGAGAAGATGCCGCCGCCGTCGTTGTTCACCACCACGAGGCACAGGTCCGGCCGCGGCTCCCGGGGGCCCAGGATGAGGCCGTTCTGGTCGTGCAGGAACGACAGGTCGCCCATGAGCGCGTACGACGGCCCGTTGTGCGCCAGCGCCGCCCCCATGGCCGACGACACCAGCCCGTCGATGCCCGACGCGCCCCGGTTGGCCAGCAGCCGCAGCCCCCGCCGGGGGCGCATCGCCTGGTCCAGGTCGCGGATCGGCATCGAGGAGCCGCAGAACAGCAGCGCCCCGTTCGGCATCGCGTCGACCAGGTCGCGGGCCAGCCGGGGCTCGCTGGTGCCCGAGGCGTCGAGCACCTCGTCGATGGCCGACCTGGCCGCCTGGTCGGCCTGCCGCCAGGCGTGCAGCCACGTGTCGTCACCCGAGGCGACCGGGATCTCCACCGCCTGCGCCACCTGCGTCGCCGACCGGGTCGGGTCGGGCCAGCGATCGAGGTCGGTGGCCACCACGATGTGCTCCCCGGCCCGCCGCAGCCACGACAGCAGCGGCCGCGACAGCCCGGGACGGCCGAGCGTGACCACCACGTCGGGGCGGTGGGCGTCGGCGAACTCCGGCGTGCCGAGCAGATAGTGATAGGTGGACACGGCGTGGTCGCCGTAGCGTCCGCCGCCGTTCGGCTCCGACACCACCGGCCAGCCCGCCATGCCGGCCGCGGCGACGTAGCGGCGGACGTTCGCGGCGCCGTCGCCGACCACCAGCACGCCGCGCCTGGTCGGCGGGATGTGCAGGGCGATGGGCGGCGGCGCGACGCGGGCGCGCACCCAGGGACCGTTGGCGTCGCCGTCGAGCGACTCACACCACGAGGTGTCACCGTCGGGGATCAGCGGCTCCCTGAAGGCCAGGTTCAGGTGCACCGGCCCCGGAGCGGCGGGCCCGGCGGCGCGCTGGTAGGCCCTGCAGGCCAGCGACCGCCAGTAGGCCACCTGCCCCGGCCGGTCCTCGGGCACGCCGACCTCGGCGAACCAGCGCACCGCCGAGCCGTACAGCTTGATCTGGTCGATCGTCTGATTCGCGCCGGTGCCGCGCAGCTCGGGCGGCCGGTCGGCGGTGAGCACGAGCAGCGGGACGCCCGACTCGCTCGCCTCGACGACGGCCGGATGGAAGTTGGCGGCGGCCGTGCCGGACGAGCAGATCAGCGCGACCGGCCGCTCGGCGCGCCTGGCCAGCCCGAGCGCCAGGAAGGAGGCCGAGCGCTCGTCGATGCGCACGTGCAGCCGCACCCGCGACTCGGCGTGCAGCGCCAGCGCCAGGGGGGCCGAGCGCGAGCCGGGCGCGAGCACGACATCGGTGAGGCCGCAGCGCACCAGCTCGTCGACCAGGACCGTGGCCAGCGCGGTGGCGGGGTTCACAGTGACGCCTCCTGCATCCGGCGAAGCCACGAGGGAGATTCAATCTCAAATGCCGACAAAAGCTGAAAATTCACCGCAGGACGTCGCACGGCCAGCCGCCCGTCCACGGGCACCAGCGAATCGTCCACCACATCACCCGTGAGCAGCGGCATCGTGCCCAGCCCGCACGCGTACGGCAACTCCGGCAGCGCCGCGGCCAGCGCGAGCCCCGCCGCCAGCCCCACCGAGGTCTCCACCGCGCTCGACACCACCGCCGGCAGCCCGCACGCCTCCACCACCCGCAACGCGTTGCGCACCCCACCGAGCGGCTGCGCCTTCACCACCGCGATGTCGGCCGCCTCCGCGGCCCTGACCCGCAGCGGGTCCTCGGCGCGCCGGATCGACTCATCGGCCGCGATCGGCACGTCGACCGCCCGCCGCACCGCCGCCAGCTCCTCGAGCGTGGCACAGGGCTGCTCGGCGTATTCCAGGTCGAAGCGGTCGAGCTCCTTCAGGTGGCGTACGGCCTCGCCGACCTCCCAGGCGCCGTTGGCGTCGACGCGCAGCCTGCCCGCCGGGCCGAGCGCGTCACGCACCGCCTCCACCCGGGCCAGGTCCTCGGCGAAGCTCTGACCCCGCTCGGCCACCTTGACCTTCGCCGTGGCGCAGCCCGACCCGCGTACGAGCTCGAAGGCCTGCTCGGCGGACACGGCGGGCACGGTCGCGTTGACCGGCACGCTGTCGCGCACCGGCTCCGGCCAGCCCTCGAAGGCGGCCTCGCGGGCGCACGCCAGCCAGCGGGCGCACTCGCGCGGACCGTACTCGGGAAAGGGCGAGAACTCGCCCCAACCGGCCGGACCGTGCAGCAGAACGCCTTCCCTGACGGTCTGACCACGGAAACGGGTGCGCATCGCGACCCGGAAGACGACGGGAGCCCGGAATTGCACGGGAGAACGCGTCACGACCCTCCCTGCACCGCTGACCGACCTGTCGCCATTAACCTTACGAGCATGTTGAGGAAGCCGTCGCATCCGGACCGGCCGTTGCACGCCGTGGTCGGACCCCCGGGACCTGAGCTCTTCGCGGCGATCCGCGCCGCCCTGTCCGGCGACGGCCCGGCGATCCTCCCCCTGCCCGCCGCGAGCGCCCCCGGCGCGCTGCGCCCGACGCACGTCAACGGCGCCCGCCAGGACGACGGCGAGGGCGTGCCCGACGACGTGGCGGTGGTGATCGCCACCAGCGGCAGCACGGGAGCGCCCAAGGGTGTGATGCTGTCGGCCACCGCGCTGCGCACCTCGGCGGCCTCCTCACTGCGCCGCCTGGAGGCGGCCAAGGGCGAGCGCTGGCTGTGCTGCCTGCCGCCCTCCCACGTGTCCGGCTTGCAAGTGCTGGTCCGCGCCCTGCTCTGCGAGAGCGAGCCGATCATCCACCCGCGCTTCGACCCCCACGAGGTGCTCACCTCGGGCGCCGAACACGTGTCGATGGTGCCGACCCAGCTTCACCGGCTGGTCGAACTGAACGCCGACCTGTCGGTTTTCCGCTCCATCGTGCTCGGCGGCGCCGCCCCGCGGGCCGGCCTGGTCGCCGAGGCTCGGGCGCTCGGCGCTCGGGTGTTCACGACGTACGGGATGAGCGAGACGAGCGGCGGCTGCGTGTACGACGGCCGGCCCCTTTACAATGTAGATCTCAAAATCGGCGACGACGGGCGCATCCGCGTCGCCGGGCCGGTGCTGTTCTCCGGTTACCGCTTCGGCGAGCCCGCCCCCTTCGACGGCGACTGGTACGTCACCTCCGACCTGGGCGAGCTGACCGGAGGCCGGCTGCGCGTTCTGGGCAGGGCCGACGACGTCATCAACACCGGCGGCGAGAAGGTGGTGGCCGCCTCGGTGGCCGAGGTGCTCGGCGCCCACCCCGAGGTGGCCGACGTGGCCGTGATCGGCCGGCCGGACCCCGAATGGGGCGAGATCGTGGTGGCCGTCGTGGTGCCCGCCGACCCCGCGGGCCCGCCCACGCTGGACCAGCTCCGCGCCTACGCCGCCGACCGGCTCCCCGTCTACGCCGCGCCGCGCCAACTGCGACTGATGTCCCGTTTGCCGCTGCTAGCGAATGGTAAAACGGATCTCGTTAGCCTTAGGACAGGAACCTGATGAGTTGCGGGTGCGTCTTATGGAGGAGAGCAAGGAGGGAGCCTTCATGAACCAGACCCGCAAGATGTGGGCATCCGCGGCGGTCGTCGGTGTGATCCTCGTCGGCGGAGTCTCAGTCGCGGCGGCCGCCTCGGCGGGCAGGCTCGAAAGGGTCGGCAGGGAGACCAGAGCAGTGGTGGAGAAGGAACCGTCCGCCCAGCCGCCGTCCGTCCAGAACGATCAGCTTTCGGAGCTGACCGCCTCGCCCGCGCCGAGTGACGGCACCGTCGTGTCCAAGGAGCTCAACCCGGACCCGCAGAAGGTCATCGAGTATTGGACGGACAAGCGCATGGAGGACGCCCAGCCCATGCCCATGCCCGAGGTGAAGCCAGGCGAGTTCACCACCGGGGAGTGACGCTCCTCGCGTGTGGGGTGGGTCACCTTTAGGGCGGTCCGCCCCCTTTTTTGTCCCTCCGGGAACAAATAGCGCTGAACGGCGTTATTGATACTGGTGCGCCGAGCGGCCGCAGCCGCCCCACCACAATCTTGGTCTGATCGAATTCGACTCCGTATGGAGGAGGTGTCCTCATGCCCCGAACCGCCGTGGCGACCCCACCCACGACCCTCGACCAGCTGATTGACCGAGGGCGAGCTCAGGGTCACCTCTCCTTGGCGGAGCTGCGTGACGCGTTCGCCGAAGCCGGCATCAGCCCCTCGGACGGCCGGTCGATCCTGCGCGAGCTCACCGAGGCGGGTGTCAGTCTGGCCGCCGAGGACGAGCCGTCCCTCGGGCGTGCGCCCTCGCGCAAGGCCACCCGCAAGACCACGACCAAGCGAGCGAAGTCTACCCGCTCCAAGGCCGCGGAGCCAAAGACGGAATCCGCCGCGCAGGACGAGGACGCCCCCGACGAGCTCGCGCTGAGCCCGGACGCCACGGCCCCGGACGAGGCCGAGCTGGAGTCCGAGACGATCGACCTCGATGACAACCAGTCGGTCATGGGCGACTCGGTCCACACCTATCTCAAGTCGATCGGCCGCCGTACGCTGCTCACCGCCGCGCAGGAGGTCGAGCTGGCCCGCCGGATCGAGGCCGGCCTGTACGCCGAGTACAAGCTGGAGACCGGCCCGGACCTGTCCGCCGCCGCCCGCGACGACCTCGAACTGGTCATCGAGGACGGCAGGGCGGCCAAGGACCACATGCTGGAGGCCAACCTCCGGCTCGTCGTCTCGGTCGCCAAGAAGTACACCGACCGCGGCATGTCCCTGCTCGACGTGGTCCAGGAGGGCAACCTGGGCCTGATCAGGGCCGTGGAGAAGTTCGACTACACCAAGGGCTTCAAGTTCTCCACCTACGCCATGTGGTGGATCAGGCAGGCCATACAGCGCGGCTTCGCCGACTCGGCCCGGACGATCCGCCTGCCCGTACACGTGCTGGAGATGCTCTCCAAGCTGTCGCGCATCGAGCGCGACATGCACCAGAGGCTGGGCCGCGAGCCCACGCCCGAGGAGCTGGGGATCGAGCTCGACAAGACCCCCGACCAGATCGAAGAGCTGCTGCGCACCAGCCGCCAGCCCATCTCGCTCAACGCGACGATCGGCGAGGACGGCGAGACCACGATCGGCGACCTCATCGAGGACGTCGACTCCCCCGAGGCGTCGGAGATCGTCGACCGCCAGCTGCTAGGCGACCAGCTGCGCGGCGTGCTCGGCAACCTCACGCCGCGCGAGGCGAAGATCATGGCCCTGCGCTTCGGCCTGGTCGACGGCAAACCGCACACACTCGACGAGATCGGCAAGCACCTGGGCCTGACCCGGGAGCGCATCCGGCAGCTCGAGAAGGAATCGCTTTCGAAGCTGCGCCACCCGAGCAATACCCGCCCCTTGCTCGACTGGGCCAGCTGATCCGCGACGAAGCCCCGGCACTTCTCGTGCCGGGGCTTCGTCATGTCTCCAGCGGACCGCCTTCGCCCTCTCCCCCGACTCCCGAGGGACCCAGCCACAACGGACCGTCTTATACCGCCCCCCGAAGGGGGGTATCCCACCAAAGGACACCAGCCCTGCACAGACCGTCACAGGGATCGAGACGGTCGCGTGACGAATAACCCGGGGAAGTGACGGACGGCTAGCGGACGGCGGGCACCGGGCGTGGCACGCGCGGGATCCCCCACAGCCGGTTGTCCTCACGCAGCGTACGCAGCCGATCGACCTCGGCGGTCCACGTGGCCCCCGTGGGCGTCGCCTTGGCCTTGCGGCGGGCGATGCGGTCGTCGTAGGCCTTGACCCCGAACGTGGCCCGCTGCCCGCTCTCGGCCGCCCGCAGCGCCTCGCTGAGCGCCTTGTCGAACGCCACTCCGGCAGCCAGCAACTCGAGCTCATCCGCGGCGGCGGCCCGCAGGTCGCGCAGCGTCCCCTCAGCCAGCCTGGCCCGGTCGAGCAGCTCGGGGTAGCTCTTGGAGATCTCCACGTCCGCGTGGTAGCGGACCTCAGCCTCGCGGCTCACCCGCGGCCGGAAAAACGCCATCGACTCTGCCCCTCATCCCAATCGGCTCCTATCAGCGCGACCAGGGTACGCCCGACCGCGACACGCTCCATAATCGGACCCGCGCCGCGCCCTTTACATAGTAAGATGATCTCCATGCCCGCCAAGAGACCGCCGGTTCCCCTCTCCCGCGAGCGCATCATCGACGCCGCCCTTCACATCGCCGACTCACAAGGGCTCAGGCGCCTGACGATGCGCAGGCTCGGCGACGCCCTGCAGGTGGAGGCCATGGCCATCTACCATCATCTGCCCCGGGGCAAGGAAGCGCTGATGGACGCGCTGGCCGAGCACGTCACCGCCGTCCACGTGGAGCAGGGTCCCACCTGGCAGGACACGGCCAGGGCGTGGTGCCGGGCCGGTCGGGAGCTGCTGCGCGAACATCCCGGCGTCCTGGCGCTCGCGCTGACCAAACCGCCCAAGGGCGGCACCGCGCTGGCCATCAGGGAGCAGACGGAGCAACTCGCCGACGCGGGCCTGAACGACGCGCCTGAGGCCGTACGAGCGCTGCGGGCCTTCGTGTTCGGCAGCGTGGCGGTCGAGGTCCAGCAGTCAGGCTGGGCCGACCCCGAGGTCGATGAGTGGACCAGGCGTGACGAGCGCGCCGACGTCGACTTCGAGCGTGGTCTCGACGCCTTGCTGAAGGGCTTGCAAAGCTAGTGGGCGTGTCGAGCTTGGACCGTTATCCTGTATAAGGCACGCTGTGTCGAAGGTCACACTTTCGCATCCTCCTGTAACAGTCCTAACGGACTATGTCCGAACGTGTGACATACGCCGCACACTTGAAAGAAAGACAACACCCAAGGCGTTCCCGCCCCTTTCCTACCCGCGGGAGCCATTCACGAGATATCGGAGGCACGCCGATGTGCCCGCACGACCCGGCCTGTCCGGCAGCCGAGGCGCCCGACCGCGAGGCCGCACGTACCCTCGCCTGCCACCCCGAGCAGGGGTGGAGCCTTCTCTGCAACGGCGTCGTCCTTTTCGAGGACACCGGGGAGCTCCTGCCTGGCGGCACCGCCATCGCTCCGCACCGCCCGGATCCGCTCGTCGGCGCCGCCTGAGCCGCTACCCGCTCACCGGCGCCCCATAGCCGACGATCCACTCGGCGACCACCTCGCCCACCCGGGCGGGGTCCTTTTTCAGGTCGTGCCCCTCGCCCGGCAGCACAACCAGGCGTGCCGCGTCGGCAGCGTCGGGCACGCCGAACGGATCCCGGTCCCCGTTGACCACCAGCACGTCCACGCCCGCCTCGCGCAGCTCGCCGGCCCTCGACTTCTCGGGCCTGCCCGGCGGGTGCAGCGGGAACGCCAGCGCCACCACCGCGACCGCGCCGACCACCTCGGCCGTACGGCAGGCCACCCTGGCCCCGTTGCTCCGGCCGCCCTGCACCAGCGGCAGCCCCGGCCGGCGCGCCCGCAGCTCGCCCAGGACGACCTCCCAGGCCTCGTCCTGCCGTACGGCCGAGCCCGGCGCCCGCGCCCCGGCGAGCCGGAACGGCTGCGTCACCCTGGCCACCACGGCCCCCACGTTCAGCGCCGCGTCGCGCACCGCCAGCAGATCGGGCGCGTCCACTCCCCCGGCCGACCCGTGCGTCAGCACCAGCAGCAGCCGGGGCCGCTCCACCTCGTCGAACTCGACCTGCGCCGGGCCGCGCGGGGTCATGATCCGCATGTCAGAACCGTACCTGGGGATGAGTTCACCATGGCCCTCAGGGTTGATGACGGCGCGCCGCGCAGCCGCGATGATGAGCCTCATGCCAGACATGCGCCCCATCCGCGAGGATCTGCAGGCGACGCTCGACGCCCGCCGCGACCTCGGCCCCGAATACGAAGCCGCCCTGGTCGAGTCGTTCGTGGAGCGGCTCGACGCCACGATCGCCGCCCGGGTGCGCGCCGAGCTCCAGGCCCACGGCGCCGGTCCCGTCCCGGCCAGGTCCAAGAACCCGGGGTCGGCCATGATCCCGATCGCACTGGGGTCGATGGGCATCGGCATCCCGCTGACGGCCATCGCGGCGTCCCGCGGCGGCGGGCTCGGCTTGGCCATCGCCTGGTTCGCCATCGTCCTGATCAACGTCGCGGCAGCGGCCGCCATCATGCGCCGCGGCTGACCCCGCTCCTCCGCCTCCGACCCCGAAGGGTTGCACCTGTTAGCCGTTGAGTGCTCATAGATGTGCGTTAGGGGCTTCTCGTTGCGCTTCGATCTTCGTGTGGACATGTCAATGGGGCCTGCGCGGGGTCAGTCCTTTGTGCGGTCTCGCAGTGGTTACGTAACGGTGTGCTCGCGGTAGCGGCCGGGCGGGTCTGGTCGGCGCGATCGTGGTCGGCGTCGATGCCTGTGACGCCAACCCGCGTGGCGGCGGGGCCCGCCTGTAACGGCGTGGGCGGTGAGTGGCGGATGTGTCGCTCAAATGTTCGCCTCGACAGGCAAAACCTTGGTAGCCTAACAGTCACTGTCAGTGAAAGTGCGGGTTGGTGGCAGGTGATCTGGATGGGTCGGTGGGGTGATGGCGTGGAGACGCCGCTCGCGTGGTGCGTCCGCTGCTGTTGTCGCCAGCCGATGAGTTTGCTGGCTGGCATGGTGCTGGGGGCGGTCGGGGATGGCTGAGGCATTGCGGCCGATCGCTGCGCCGTTCGTGGCTGCCGGGCCGTCCGGGGTGGCTGTCCGTGATCGGCTCAAGGGCTTGACCGCGCAAGATGAGCAGGTGTTGCGCCGGGTGGGCGCGCATCTGGGTGTGCTGGCGTCGCGGGATCTGGCGGTGCGTTGTCGTACGGGGCTGGAGCATTCCGCTCAGGCATGGGCGGACCGTAAGCGGGAGCTGACGTCGGAGTCGTCGTCGCGGTGGGCGGGGGCGATCACGAAGGCTTCCCATGATCAGTGGGCGTTGGCCCG
>NZ_JBFANB010000019.1:0-214270 GCF_040659625.1 Nonomuraea sp. NPDC049750 | reverse complement strand
CCAGAGCAGCGAACTGAGGAAGCATTCGCTGGTGGGTCTGCGGTCCTGCGTGAAAGGTAGCCATCTGGATCACACCTCCAACGGTGATGACTAGGGCTGGTCAACGCGGGGCTTCAAAGCACCTGACGGCACCTCAAGCCCCCTCCATCAGGAGGGGGTCGTTGACGCGAGGGCTTCCTCCGTCTGCTCGTCCTCCGCGCGGTGCCCGGTCAGGGCCAGGAACACCTCGTCGAGGCTGGACTTGCGCAGTGCCAGCTCGGAGGCGACGATGCCGAGGTCGTCGAGGCGGCGGACGATGGCGGGCACCACGGCCGGGTCGCGCACGGCGGCCGTGACCATGGCGCCGGACAGGTCGGGCGCCACGTCGAGGACGTCGGTGACCACCTTGGCGACCAGGTCGAGCTGGTCCTCCCTGAGCGGCCGCACCTCCAGCACCTGTGCGCCGGTGGTGGCCTTGAGCTCGTCGGACGTGCCCGACGCGATGACCTTGCCGTGGTCGAACACCACGATGTCGTCGGCCAACTGGTCGGCTTCCTCCAGGTATTGGGTGGTCAGCAGCACGGTCACGCCGTCGGCCATCAGACCGCGCACGACGCCCCACAGCTCGGTGCGGCTACGCGGGTCGAGACCGGTCGTCGGCTCGTCCAGGAACAGCACCTGCGGCCTGCCCACCAGGCTCGCCGCCAGGTCGAGCCGCCTGCGCATCCCACCCGAATAGGTCTTCGTGGCCCGGCCCCCGGCGTCGGCCAGGTCGAACCGGCTGAGCAACGCCTTCGCCCGCTCCCTCGCCTCACCTCGCGACAAGCCCAGCAGACGGCCGATCATCATCAGGTTTTCGACACCGGTCAGCATCTCGTCGACCGCGGCGTACTGTCCGGTCAGCCCGATCAGCGACCGCACCTGATGCGCCTGCCAGCGCACGTCGAACCCCAGCACCGTGGCCGTGCCCGAGTCAGGCGTGAGCAGCGTCGCCAGAATGCGCACGGCGGTCGTCTTGCCCGCGCCGTTGGGCCCCAGCACGCCGAGCAGCCTGCCAATCGGCACGGCGAGGTCCACACCGTCGAGTGCCTTGGTCTCGCCATAGTGCTTCACCAGGCCGTCTGCCTGAATCGCATACTGCATGACCCGCCCCTTCTCCTCGGTGCCTCCACTTTGGACTACGGCACCGACAGTTTCCGGCTGGCGTTCCGGCCGGCGTCCGGCCGGCATCCGGCGCCTCTGGCCGATCACCGACGCGGGCGGGAGCCATAAGCTGGCCTCGTGACGTCTTCTGGCCCGTTGCGTGACCCCCAACACCGTGTCTCGCCCAAGGCCATCCGGCTCTGGCTCGCTGAGGCGTTGTTCGGGTTCGTGCTGCTCGTGGGGTGCTCGATCCTGGTCGCGCAGTGGGTCGGGGGGAGCGGGTGGTCGTGGGTGCCCGGCTGGTTCGCGGACGATCCGTGGCTGCTGCCGGTGGGGGTGGGCGTGCTGACCACGCCGTTCCTGGTGGCCGAGCCGTTCGTACGCTATGCCGTACATCGTTGGGAACTGTCGGGTGATGTGGTCTACACCCGGTCGGGGTTCCTGACCCGGGAGTGGGTCTTCGTGCCGGTCAGCCGGATCCAGACGGTCGACAAGGCGCAGGGGTGGGTCGAACGGCTGCTCGGGCTGGCGACCCTGGAGATCCGTACGGCCTCTCACGCGGGCTCGTCGACGATCAAGGGCCTGGACTACACGGTGGCGGCCGGGCTTGCGGAGGAACTGGCGCACCGCGCGGAGCAGCTCAGGGACGATGCCACGTGACCGAACCCCGCCCCGGCCCTCCCGCGCACCCGTCGGCGCCCGAACCTTATCCCGGGCCTCCCGAGCACCCGGCGGCTCCCGAACCTCGCCCTGGGCCCTCCTCGCACGCGTCCACGCCCGAAGCTGATCCCGGGCCTCCCATGCACCAGTCGGCGCCCGAACCAGCTGATCCCGCTCGTGAGGGCTCGTTCCCGCCGGTGACCGTTCCCGCTGGGCCTGTGGAGCCCGCTGGGGTGCCGATGCGGTTGAGCCCCAAGGTGCTGCTCATCCACCCGGTACGGATGATCCCGTCGCTGATCTTCCCCCTTGTCGGGCTGCTGTTCGTGGGTGGGTTCTCCGGCATGTCGTACACCTGGGCGGCGGTCGGGGTCGGCGTCACGCTGGCCTTCGCCGTCGTCCGGTGGGCGATATTCAGCTACGAGATCGTGGGCGATCGTCTGGAGATCAAGCGTTCACTGATCAGCCGGTCGGTCCGTACCATCCCCTTGGAGCGGATCCGCGGCGTGGACGTCTCCACCCCGCCCATGCACCGGCTGCTCGGTCTGGCCGTACTCAAGATCGACACGGGGGCGAGCGGCGGCGAGGAGGAGGGCAAGCTCGACGGCGTCACCCGCGAGGAGGCCGAACGCCTGAAGTCGGTCCTGCTCCGACGCACCCGCGCCACCCGCCCCGCCCGAGCCGCGACGCCCGATGAGGGCTCCGCCGCCGTCGCCGCCACGGATCCCGCCACGGATCCCGCCGCGGTCACGGTGTCCGCTGCGGTTCGCGGGGAGACGGTGGAGGCCGAGCAGGAGATCATCCGCGTGCCGTGGACCTGGCTGCTGTACGGCCCGCTGTCCGGCGCGTACCTGCTGACGCCGTTCGCCCTGGCGGGCGGCGCCGTGGGGCTGGCGTTCCAGTGGGGCGACGACCTCGGCTACGGCCGGGACGCCGCGCTCACCGTCGGGGAGTGGCTCTGGGAGCACCCCTACCTGCTGCTCGCCGTGGTGTTGCTGCTCGTGGTGGCGATGCCGTTCGTGGGCGGTGTGATGTACGCGGTGTTCAACTGGAACTTCCGCCTCATCAGCCGCGACGGCTACCTGGTGGCCGAACGCGGGCTGATCAACCGGCGCAGCGTGTCCCTGGAGGCGGGGCGCGTACGGGGCTACGAGATCATCGAAGGACTCGCCGAGCGCTGGGCGGGCGTCGCCCGGGTCTGGGCCATCGTGACGGGCCTGGGCGACTCCCAGACCCGCGGGCAACTCCTGCCGGACGTCCCGCGCGCGGTCGCCTTCCGGGTCACCGGGGAGGCCATCGGCACCTACCAGGCCGAACTCCGTCCCCACCCGCCCATCGCCCGCAACCGCCGCCTCTTCCGCGCCGTCGCCCCGTGGCTCGCGCCGGCCCTCGCCACCGCCCTGACGGCCCTGCTGACCGCTCAGCCGATCTGGTGGATCGGGACCGTGGTCGCTCTCCTCCTGGCGGGCTTGGGGATTCCCCTCGGCCTCGACCGATACAGGTCTCTGGGACACGGATACGACGGCGTACGCCTGGCGGTCCGCTCAGGCTCCCTCCGCCGCTCGCAAGCGATGGTGGAACGCCGCGCGGTGGTGGGCTGGCACCTCAGGCAGACGTGGTTCCAGCGGCGAGCCGGGGTGTACACGCTCACCGCCGGGGTGGGAGCGGGCAAGGGCGGCTACTCGGCGATCGACGTCTCACAGTCCCAGGCGATCGGCTTCCCGGCCGAAGTGACACCGGAGTGGCTGGCTCCGTTCTTGTCCAAGGAGCAGTAGGCGGGCACCCTCCGCTGCTCGCCAAGGGGATATCTCCGGACGCGCTGTTCTACGGTGTCGGTGAGGTCAGCCGACGCCCTTCCGCCTGAGCCCTCGCCCCCGCTCACGTCCTCGCGCCTTCAACCTGGGCCCCAGGGCGCTCAGGGGCCCTGAGGCCCGGGAGGCCCTGGAGGCCCTAAAGCCTGGGAGGTCCTGCGGCCTGAGAAGTCCTGCGGGGAGATCACCGACGAACCGCCGGGCAGTGCGCGGGCGGTGTGGGTGGCGCTCAGACGCCAGTGTGTGGACGGCGCTTGAGCGGTGTGCGGGCGGTGCTCGGCTCAGTCCTGGCGGCGGGCGCCGAACATGATCTCGTCCCAGGTCGGTACCGAGGCCCGACGCCCCCTGGAGCCCTTGCGCGGCTGACGGGCCGCAGGGGCGGGCGGGGGAGAGGGCACCGGGACCGGGGGCTCCTCCTTGGCCGCCGGCTGCTCGGGCTTCGCGGTGTCGTCCTTGCTCGACCTCGCGGCTGGTACGGCAGGCTCGGGCGCTGTCGGCTCAGCCTTGGCCGCCGCCGGCTCAGCCTTGGGCTCAGTGGCGGGCTCGGTTTTGGGCTCGGCCACTGCGGGCTCGGCCTTGGGCGCGGGTGCCGTGGTCGGCGCGGGCGCCGAGGACTCGGCCTTGGGCTGGGGCTTCGAGGGCTGCGGCTTGGGCTTGGGTACGGGCGCGGTCGGTACCGGCTCGGCGGCAGTCGCCTCTGTGTCCGCCTTCGCGGTCGACTCGGCCTTCGCGGTCGACTCGGCCTTCGCGGTCGACTCGGCCTTCGGGGCTGCGCCGGCCTTGGGGGCTGCGTTGGCCGTCGGGGTGGTGCCTGCCTCAGGTACGCCTGCGGCGGTCTGGGGCTCGGGAGCCGTGGGGCTGGGCTTGGGGGCCGCTGTCGTGGGCTCGGGCTCGGCGGTCAGGTCGGCAGTCGGCTCGGCTGCCGACCGCTCGGCCGTCTCGGGCGCGGTCTTGGAGGCGTCCTGGTCGGCTGCCGTCGCGGGAGCAGTGGCGTCCTTAGCCGCAGGCGCGGCCTCGGTGACGGGCGGTGTGGTGATGGGGTCCGTAGTGGCGGGCGTGCCGACCACTGCGGTGGCCGCCTGGCCAGTACCTTCCTGGCCAGGTGCTTCCTGAGCAGAAGCCTCCTGAGCAGCGGCTTCCTGGCCGGTGGCTTTCTGCGCTGGGCCTTCGGTCTGGGCTTCCGTGGCGGGGGACGTCTGCGGCGCGGTGGTGCTCCCCACCGTGGCGTCCCCCACCGTGGCGTCCCCCAGAGCGGCGTCCCCCAGAGCGGCGCCCCCCATAGCGGTGGTGCTCTCCACAGCGGTGCTCTCTGCGGCGGTGCTCGCCGTTGCGGCGCCGGCGGGCTGCTTGACGACGATGTCACCGGGCTTCGGCTCAGTGACAGTCCCAGCGGACTGCGGTTCGGTGAGAGTGCTGTCGGGCTCCGCCTCGGAGGCGGAGCTGGCGGCTGCCTGCGGTTCGGCTGCCACGTCTGTGGTGGGCTTCGACTCGGTTTGGGGTGGTGTGGTCGGTCCTGAGGCTGTGGTGGGCTTCGGGGTCCCAGCGGGTTGTACGGACTCCGCAGCCGGGGCGTCGGTGCCTGCCACGGCAGACGGCGAATCCGCAGACGAAGGCGAATCCTTGGTGGGCACCGACTCCGCGGAGATCTGCGCAGTGGGCGCGTCGGCGGCCGAGCTCTGAACGCCGGGCGCGTTGACGGCCGGACCCTGAGTGGCGGGCGCACTGGTCGCTGGGTGGTCTGTGACGGGCACGTTGGCCACCGGGCCCTCTGCGGCGGGCGCGTTGACGGTCGGGTCCTCTGCGGTGGGCACGGCGACGGCCTGGCCCTCCGTTGCGGACGCGTTGGCGGCCGGTGCCTCTGTTGCGGTCGCGCCAACAGCCGATCCGTCTGCGGCGCCTGCGCCGGTGGCCGGGCCGTCTGCGGCGCCTGCGGTGGCGGCCGGGCCGTCTACAGCGGGTGAATCGTAAACCGACCTCTCTGCGGCGTGTGTGCCGGGGGTCGCGTCCGGTGCCGGGGGCAGCGTGACAGTGTCTTCGGGCGCGGACGCAGTGGTACGGGTGCCCGGAGGCGTGCTCTCGCGGCTCGCCGCGGCGTAGATGGCCTCGCCGTCTCGGCCGGTCGGGCGGTCGGGCTGGCGGTCAGGCGGGCGGGGAGTGCCGTAGTCGGGCAGCCAGGACGAAGGGTCACCATGGCGTGCCGAAGGGTCGCTGGGGCGGGTGTAGTCGGTGTCCTGCGCCGACGACGCCGACGACGAAGATGCCGTAGGTGCTGACGACGCCGAAGGATGGGAACGGTGGCCGGGCTCCTGGGCGCGGTAGCCCGTCTCCGGTGCCGACGGCTCGGCAAGGTAGCCGGTCTCCTGCGCGGGAGCACGGTAGCCGGGCACGGGTGGCTCCGAGCGGTAGTCCCTCGCGGGCGGGTCCGAGCGGTAGCCGGGCTCCGCCGTGCGGCCGGCGGGGTCGGCTGCGGGGGCGCGGTCGAAAGGGGCCTCTCGCGCTGGGGTGAAGGGCGTCTCACGGGAGGGAGTCTCGCGGGACGGGACATCACGGGACGGGACATCACGGGACGGGACATCACGGGACGGCGGGCGGCCGTAGGGCGACTCCGTGCCTCTCGGCTGGTAGCCGACCGCCGGCTCCTGCGACTCCGGCTCGTGGCGGATCACCGACGGGAACGGCAGCGGGTCCGACGCCAGCGGCGGCACCGGCTGCAGCTTGGCCACTCGCGGCGTGAACGGCGTGACCGTGGTGTCCTCCACCACGGGGCTGGGGTCGAAGTCGGCGGCCGAGAGCCGCATCGACTCGTCGTCGTGCGGCGTGACGTGCCGCCTGCGCGGGTCGAAGAGCCACTCGGCGTGCCTGGTGTGACCGTTCCAAACGTAGCCGAGCTTGACGCGCCAGAGGCCGTCGTCGCGCTTGGCGGAGTCCCAGTCGATCTCGTCGGTGGGCACGCCGCGCCTGGTGAGCCGCTCGGCGACGAGATCGCCGAGCGTCGGGCCGGCTGAGGACTCTCCGGGCATGCGTACGGACACGCGCTGCGCCTGCTGGGCCACGTACTCGCGCTCCTGGAGCACGGGGCCCTCGAACCAGCGGACGCGTTCGACCGGGATGCCCGCTGTGGCGGCGATCTCCTCGGCTGTCTCTCCGGCACGAATGCGGGCCTGGATCTCCTTGGGGCGCAACGGACTCTCCACTTCGATCTCGTACTGGCCGAGACGGGAGAAGTTGCCGCGGACGGCAGCACGGAGCCGGTCGTCCACGGGAAGCGTGAACCGTGTACCCCGCCCTGCTGTCGCCAGCACGAGATAGGTACCGTCCTCACTTACCGCGACGAGTCGGAGCTCCTGCATGCGAGTCCCTTCGTCAGCGTGCTGCTCATTCTTCCCCCGGACCCTTGAGTCTCTCGCGTGTGCCGGTTGCCTGCCAGCACCGTACCCGGCATGTCCGAACATCGCCTTCCTGGGATAGCCCAGGGGCGATGTGACGCCAGTCACATTTGTTGATTCCATCATCTTCAAGGCCTGCCCGTGCGCAAAGCCCTCGACGGATTCTGGCGAATAGTGTCACGCGTCGCCGAGCACTTCAGCCAAGAGGCCAGAACGGATGGGTTGGCGCCCGGATGGAGCTCCAGATAGTGGGCGGCGGCGCCGGCCAGGCGGGGGGCTCTGGCGGAGTACGTCTCGCCGGTGGGGGAGAGCCGGCATCGGCCGGTGTCGGTGGCGGCGACGACGAAGACGCCGGACCGGGCCAGGCGGGCCATGGCGGTGCGCAGGGCCGGGGAGTCGGCGCCGTCGAGGGAGAGATTGGCCACGGCGGGACCCCGGGCGTGCCGACGTACCCAGTCGAGGCCGGCCAGGGCGTCCGACAGGCTGCCGGAGCCGTCGCAGCCCAGCACCCGTACCGAGGCGACGCTCGCCTGGGGCGACACGCCGTGCGACCGGCCGGCCACGGCGCGCGCCACCCGGGTGCCGTGGCCGTCGCAGTCTTCGCCGGTACGCCCGGTGGCGTCGAAGGCCCACCAGAGCCGATCCCTCAATCCATCCGACATACGGAGAGTCTCCGTGCGTCCCGACATATGGGGATTCCCTGAGCGGAATGCGCCGGTTCGGCCGTGGGCGACGCCGCTGTCCACGATGTAGACCGTGACGCCCTTCCCAGTGGCACGAGCGGCGCGGATGGCACGGCGGGTGCGGGGGGTACTGGCGGCACGGGGGGCGCGGCGGGCGTGGCGTCGGGCGGACGTGGTGAGCGGCATGGGGTGGATCTCGCGGTCGGGCTCGACCGCCACCACCCTGGGGTCCGCGCTGAGCTCCGCCAGCTCGCTCGCGTTCAGTAGCGTGGCGAAGCCGGGCAGTGCGGCGGTGTAGAAGCGGCGTACCCGCCATCGCATCTCGCCGACCAGGTCGCGGGCCTCGGCCCGGTCACGCACGGTAACGACGTACGGGCGCGTAGGCTCGGTTATCGGCGGCCGGGAGGCGATGCCGGAGGCGGGCGCCATGGCGATGGGGATCGCGGTGGTCACGGCCGTCGCCGCGGCCGCGGCGAGGTAGAGAGAGGGCAGGCCGATTCGTCGGGGCACGAGCGACGAGGGTGTCTGTCACACACGTCACAGGAACAACAGGACACGCCCTCGCGTCTATTCACGAGAAAGCTCTTTACCGAACGCGGGCGAGAAAGGACTGATCCGGGGGATGAGCGGCGAGCAGCGGAAGTTCGAGCTGAGCATGCCGCAGATCGCGGGAAGCGCCCTGGCGGCGGTCACGGCGGCGGTCGGAGCCTCCTACCTCGGCGTGGGGGGAACGGTGATCGGCGCGGCGCTGATGAGCGTGGCGAGCACGGTGGCCACCGCGGTCTACACGCACTACCTCAAACGTACGGGCGAGAAGGTCAAGCAGCACACGGTGATCGCCTGGCGTGAGTCCGGCGCGGCGGATCCTCCGCCCGAGCGCGACGAGGGCCAGGGCGAGCTGGCGACGGCCGCGCACGCTACGGTGCGTAACCTCAGTGAGGCCCAGGGGCCGGGTGAGCCCTCGCGGCCCGGCGAGACCACGCTGGTCATGGCGCCGATCGAGGTGCCGGCGCGAAGGCGTGTGCCGTGGGCGAAGACGGGTCTGGCCGCGGCGCTGGTGTTCGGGGTGAGCATGGGCGGCATCCTGACGTACCAGACCATCGCTCAGACGACCGTGCACGACCAGCTCACCGGTGGCAAGCCGGTGACCGAGCGCGGCAAGGCGCCCGTCAAGGAGAAGGAAGAGCCCGCGGTCGAGCCCCGGACGTTCTACAGCGACCCGGCGACGCCCAGCGGTAAACCGACGACCTCCCCGACCGCCTCGCCGACTCGCTCGTCCCAGAGCCCGACGCCGACGCCCACCGGCACGGACAAGGACGCGAGCAAGGACCCCGGCAAGAACACCGTGGAGCCGTCGACCCCGTCAGCGACCACTTCGGCCCAGGACCCCGGCCGCATGACCGAAGCGCCGTCCACCCCGACCGAGCCGCCGCAGCAGTCACAACCGGCGCAGCAGGACGAACCCGCCGAGGCACAGTAAAAGCAAGTAGACGCCTACCCCAGCACCGTCTCCAGGTAGGCGTTGCCGAACAGCCGTCCCGGATCCAGTCGATCCCGTAGCGCCACGAAGTCCGCGAACCGCGGGTAGACCGTCCCCAGATACGCCGCGTCCCGGGTGTGCAGCTTGCCCCAGTGCGGCCGCCCGCCCAGCCGCGTCATGATCTCCTCCACCCCGGCGAAGTAGGCGGGGTTGGGCGTGGGCCGATAGATGTGGCAGGCGATGTACGCCGACTGACGGCCGTACGCCGTGGACAGCCACGCCGTGCCGGCCGGCGTCACCCGCACCTCCACCGGGAACGTGATCCGCCACCCCATCCGCTCCACCAGCGCCCGCGTCTCCCGCAGCGCCTGGCCGAGGTGCTCACGCGGCACCGCGTACTCCATCTCCAGGAAGCGCACGTCCCGGCGTGAGGTGAAGATCTTGTACGACGCGTCCACGGCCTCGGAGTCGCCGAGCGCGGCGGCGCTGACACCGTTGATCCGCGGGATCAGCCCGGGGGATCGGGCCCCCAGCGCGCAGGCGGCGCCGAACAGCGTGTTCTCCAGGAAGACGTTGTCCAGCCAGTACTTGACCGCGCCGGGCGGCCGGGCCGGGCCGGGGTCGCGGTTGTTGGTCTTGACCAGGCACGCGTCGGTGTGCGGCAGCCAGAAGAAGTCGAGATGCTCGTTGTCGGTGGTCAGGGAGTCGAGCGAGTCGAGGATGCCGCTGAGTGTCATCCGGCGCCGCCGGTTGCGCAGGAGGAAAGCGGGTTCCACCCGGAACGTCACCGAGGTGAGCACCCCGAGCGCGCCCAATCCCACCCGCGCGGCGTCGAACAGGTCCTCCCCGGGGGCGGCCGTCACGACCGAGCCGTCCGCGAGCACCAACTCCAGCGCCTCGACCTGGTCGGCCAGGCCGCCACTGTCGCGCCCGGTGCCGTGCGTGCCGGTCTGGATGGCTCCCGCGACCGTCTGGTCGGTGATGTCGCCCATGTTGGCCAGCGCCAGCCCGCGTGCGGCGAGCAGGGAGTTCAGCTCCCGCACCGGCGTGCCGGCGCGTACGGTGACGCGGTCGTCGGCGACGGAGGTGAGGCCGGTCAGCGCGGTGGGGCGGAGCATGACGCCGTCGGTGAGGGCCACTCCGGTGAAGGAGTGGCCCGTACCGATCATGCGCAGACGGCGGCCGGCGGCGGCGGCGTCCTTGACGGCGCGTACGACGTCCTCGGTCGAGGCCGGGGTACGCACCTCGGCGGGCGCGGCCGTCTGGTTGCGGGCCCAGTTCGTGAAGACCATGGCCGCCCTTGCGCTAGAGCATTGTTCGGATTAAACGTGAACGATACTCAGTTCTCCCAGCCCTCGGGAAGCGGGAAGGCGTCGCCGGGCTGCAGGTTCTGCGACTTGATGATGTCGGAGACCTTCACCAGCGTGTAGCCCCGGCTCTGCAGCAGCTGCACGAGCGACGGCATCACGTCGACGGTCTGCTTCACCCAGTCGTGCATGAGGATGATGCCGTCGCGCTTGGCCACGGCCAGCGTCTGCTTCTTGATCTCCGCGGAGTTCTTGGTCGCCCAGTCGCGCGAACCGGCGGTCCACAGGATCATCGGCATGCCGAACTCGGCCGCGACCTCCGAGGTCTGGAGGTCCAGCATGCCGTACGGGGGCCGCAGCAGCTTGGGCTCGACGCCCGCGGCCTTCTTGACGGCGTCCTGCGTCTTCTGGATCTCGCTCTTGATGGCGCCCGGCTCGATGGTGGTGAAGTTCTTGTGCGTGTAGCTGTGGTTGCCGAGCTCGTGGCCCTCCTTGGCCATGCGCTTGACGAAGGCGGGGCGGCTCTTCACGTACTGGCCTTCGAGGAAGAACGTCGCCTTGGCGTTGTACTTCTTCAGGGTGTCGAGGAGCTTTCCCGCGTACTTGCCCGGCCCGTCGTCGAAGGTCAGGGCGAGGCACTTGACCTGCTCGTCGGCGCAGTCCACTGCCTTCGCCTTGGCCTGGGCGACGGCGGCCGACTTGGCCGGGGCGGCGGGCTGACTGGGGGTGGCGGACGCGGTCGCCGGTGTCAGAGTGACAGCAACAGCCGCGATAGCCAGAAGTGAAGTGATTTGTCGGGACATGCGAAAGCTTTCGTTTGTGAAGGGTGTTGCGAGGGTTGTTCGACCGTAGCGGATCAGTTCCCGGCCGGTGAAGGTGCCTCGGGAAGTCTCAGCAAACCCGAACCTCCGACGCCCACGACAACAGCGACCGCCGCCGCTCCGAGCGTGAAGCCGTACGCGTTGGACGCCCCGAACGCCTCCGTCAGCCGTCCCCCGGCCCACGCCCCGATCGCCACCCCGAACCCGATCGACGTGGAGATCCACGCCAGCCCCTCGGTGAGCACCGAAGGCGGCACGAGCCGCTCGGTGAGAGAGAAGCCGGTGATGAGCGTCGGCGAGATCGCGAGCCCGGCCAGGAAGAGACCGAAGGCCATGATCCGCGCGTCGCCGATGAACATGATCGGCAGCAGTCCCACCACGAGCACCCCGAGCGCCCGTACGAACCGGTGGCGCAGCGAGGCCCGCCAGTGCCGCGACCCGAACCAGAGCCCCGACACCATCGACCCGCCCGCGATGGCGGCCAGCAGGAACCCGGAGGCGCCCTTGACCCCGTGCTCCTCGGCGAAGGCCACCGTGATCAGGTCGATCGACCCGAACACCGCCCCCAGCGCCAGGTAGACGCAGGACAGCAGGGCGATCCCCGGAATCAGGATGGCCATCCCGGCGCCGGACTCGCCCGGCCGTATCGGCGGCTGGGTGCGCCGCTGCGCCGCGAGCGCGAGGGATCCGCCGAGCATGCAGACCAGCGCCACCAGCAGTCCCATGTACGGATTGACCGCCGTGGCCAGGACGGTGACCAGTGCCGGTCCGGCGACGAAGATCATTTCGTCGGCGACGGACTCGAACGCGAAGGCCGTGTGCAGCTTGGCCGAACCGCCGTGCAGGTGCGACCAGCGCGCGCGGACCATCCCGCCCAGGGACAGGGAGGTCGCGCCGACCGACAGCCCGGCGGCGTACAACGTCCACTCGGGCAGCGCGAAGCCCGCCGCCAGCATGAGCGCGGCCAGCGAGAGCGCGTTGACGATCGAGAAGGGCACGATCACCCGGGCCTGCCCGAACCGGTCTACCAGCCGCGCGGTCAAGGGGGCGGCCACCGCGAAGGAGACGTTGGTGGTGGCGGCCACGGCGCCCGCGGTCGCGTACGACTCGGTGAGGCCGGAGATCAGCAGCACGATGCCGATGCCGAGCATGGACATCGGCATCCGGCCGACGAAGCCGGCCAGCACGAATCCCTTGATGCCGGGCCCCTTGAACAACCCCCGATAAGGCCCGACCACGTCTGTTCCTCTCCCTTGATGCGCCCCAACATTTACGCGTGCGCTGACCGGACAGCAAGTGATTTTTCCGGCAACTCGGCTAACGTGTGCCGGGTGTCCGGTCTTCCCTCGTTCCGCGCCGTCCTGATCGTGATCGCTTCGGTCATCGCCGTCTCGGTCGTGGCCGTGGGAGTGGCGCTGTCCACGCGGGACGACCTGTTCGCGAGTACGGCCGACCAGCAGCCGGCACGGAGATCGCCGAAACCGGTCCAGAAGACGCAGCCGCAGACCGCCGGTCTCGACAAGATCGTGCCCACGACCGAGCCGGTGAAGGACTTCGGCACGGGCGGCCCCAGCGTCACCCCGACCCCGCCCCGCGTGCTGGCGATCGCCCGCGCCGAGGTGCCCAAGACCACCCGCTTCGAGCTGGCGAAGCTCAAGCACGTGCAGAAGGTCGCCATCGTCGACGCCGGCTCGGTACGCGTGTCGGGCACCGGGCTGAACCTGCTCGCCGTCGACCCGGCCGACTTCCGCTCCTGGACGCCCAAGGCCGTCGCCGACCAGCCGGCCGTGTGGAGCGCGCTGTCCAGGGGCGAACTGGTCGCCGAGACCTCGGCCGTACGCAGGCTCGGCATGATCCTGGGCGCCGAGTACCAGGTGGACGGCGGCCCCCGCCTGCGCGTCGCAGCCTCGGCCACGCTCGGCCTGTCGGGGATCGACGGCCTGGTGGGCGCCGACATGGGCAAGGCACTCGGCCTGGCGCCGGGCGTCGCGGTCCTGCTGCACGGCAAGCCCGGCATCAGCGAGCCGGGCGTACGCAAGCTGCTCGGCAAGGGCGCCCAGGTCGTGACGCTGGGCGCCCGCCCCAAGGCCCAGCCGACGCAGCCGGCCCAGCAGACGGCCAAGCCGCAGCAGCAGGTCAACGTCGGGCGACCCAGCAGCTACCTCGACCTCTACAAGGCCTCGGCCACCCGCTGCCCCGGCCTGTCCTGGACCGTGCTGGCGGCGATCGGGCAGGTGGAGAGCGGGCACGGCCGCAACAACGGCCCGTCGAGCGCGGGCGCGCTCGGGCCGATGCAGTTCATGCCCGCCACCTGGAAGCATTACGGGGTGGACGGCGACGGCGACGGCAAGTCCGACATCTGGAGCCCGTACGACGCGGTGCCCGCGGCGGCCCAGTACCTCTGCGCGAACGGCGCCGGCCAGGGCGGCCAGAAGCTGCGCAAGTCGATCTGGTTCTACAACCACTCGTGGGACTACGTGAACAAGGTGATGGGCATCGCCGAGGCGTACGCCCGCGCCTACACCTGACGGCCGCGGGCGCCTTACGCCTGACGTCTCCGGGGCGGTGGGCAGCAGGTGAGCCCGCAGGGCTGCGGCTCGGGCTCCTCCATCAGCTCACGGATCATGCGGACGAAGGCCGGGTGAGTGCCCGCCGTCGCGGCCCGCTCCATGGGCAGGCCCAGCTCGGTGGCCACCTGCCTGGCCTCGGTGTCAAGGTCGTAGACGACCTCCATGTGGTCGGAGACGAACCCGATCGGCACGAGCACGACCGACCGGGCGTCGATCTTGCGCAGATGGTCGCAGACGTCGGGCTCCAGCCACGGCACCTCGGGCGGCCCGCTGCGCGACTGCCACACCAGATCCCACGGCTGGGTGCGACCCAGCGCCTCGTTGACCAGCTCGGCGCTCCTGCGCAGCTGCGCCTCGTAGAGGCCGCCGTAGGGCCCGGCGGTGCGCGCCATCGAGACCGGCACGCTGTGCGCGGTGAACACCAGCCGGGCGTCGTCGCGGCCGAGCCGGTCGAGCGCCTGCCCGACGTGGTCGGCCATCGCGGCGACGAACCCCGGATGGTCCCCGAAGTGCCGCATCTTGACCAGCTCGGGACCGCCCTTGACGGAGATCCTTGCGATGTCCTCGTAGTACTGGCGGCAGCTGGAATAGCCGGCGAACGCCGAGGTGGCGAACACCGCCGCCTTGCGGATCCCGTCGGCCATCATCCGCTGGACGGTGTCTTCGCCGAACGGCTCCCAGTTGCGGTTGCCCCAGTAGACGGGCACATCGACCACCGGACGCAGCGCTTCGATGAGCGCGCGGTTCTGGCCGTTGATCGGGCTGACGCCGCCGAAACCCTGGTAGTGCTCGGCCACCTCCAGCAGCCGCTCCTGCGGCACGCCTCGGCCCCGCACCACGTTCTCCAGAAACGGCAACACGTCCTCAGGCCCCTCGGGCCCACCGAACGACAGCACCAGCAGAGCGTCGTATTTCCCCACGAGACAACCCTATTCCGGTGAGGGAGCGCCTCCGCCTGCAGGAGGAGCGTCGGCCGAGCCGGTCTCACAGAGCGAGGCAATAAGCAGGTACGTTTTGTTGAGTGAGCGCATTCAACGACATTCGTGACTATGTTGCCATCCCCCGGGTTCTCTCGCTGAAGCTCTCGCCCGACGGCTCCCGGCTGATCTCCGCAGTCCAGTCCCTCAACCCCGACGGCAAGTCGTACGGCACCGCGCTCTGGGCCATTCCGATCGACGGCGAGCCGTACCGGCTGACCCGCTCGGCCAAGGGTGAGAGCGCGGCGGAGTTCACCGACGCGGGCGACGTGCTGTTCACCTCGGCCCGCCCCGACCCGACCGTCAAGGACGCCACCGACGAGGTGCCCTCGCTGTGGCTGCTGCCCCGCTCGGGCGGCGAGGCCCGGCAGGTGGCCGCCCGTCCCGGCGGCGTCGGCGCCTTCCGTACGGCCGGTGACGTGGTGGTGTTCGCCGCCGACGTGCTCACCGGCGAGGAGGCGGCCGAGGAGGAGCGCCGCAAGGCGCGCAAGGACGCCGGCATCAGCGCGATCCTGCACGAGAGCTACCCGGTCCGCTACTGGGACCACGACCTCGGCCCCGGCCACACCCGGCTGTTCGCCGCGAGGCTCGGCGCGGACCGGCTGGAGGACGTACGCGACCTGACCCCCGATCCGGGCGAGGCGCTGCGCGACGTCACCTTCGCGCTCACGCCCGACGGCGCCACCGTGATCGCGACCTGGCGTACCATCCTCCCGGACGCCGAGCTGCGGGTGGACCTGGTCGCCATCGACGTGGCCACCGGTGAGCGGCGCACGCTGTTCACCGAGGAGGGCCACGACTTCTACGGCCCGATCGCGGTCTCGCCCGACGGCACCCGCGTCGCCTGCGCGCGCGAGCGCCTGGCCGAGCTCGACGTCTCCGTCCGCATCGACCTGTGGATCGGCGACCTGGCCACCGGCGCCGGGCGTACCTACGCACCCGACCTGTTCCCTGCGGACGTCGAGTGGGCGCCCGACTCGTCGGCCGTCTACCTCGCGGCCGACCACCGGGGCCGCCGGCCGATCTTCCGCGTGCCGCTGGACGGGGAGGTCGCCCGGCTGACCCAGGACGACGCCGCCTACCTCGGGCTCAACGCATCGGCCGACGGCCGGTTCGTCTACGCGCTGCACAGCGGTGTCGACCGCACCCACGGCCCGGCCAGGATCGACACCGCCACCGGCGAGATCACCGACCTGCCCTCGCCCGCCTCGCGCCCCGAGCTGCCCGGCACGCTGACCGAGGTCTCCGCGACGGCCGACGACGGCACCACGATCCGCGGCTGGCTCACGCTGCCCGAGGGCGCCTCGGCCGACGACCCGGCGCCGATCCTGCTCTGGATCCACGGCGGTCCCGTCGCCTCGTGGAACGACTGGCAGTGGCGCTGGAACCCCTGGATCATGGTCCAGCACGGCTACGCCGTCCTGCTGCCGGACCCGTGCCTGTCCACCGGCTACGGTCAGGAGATGATCGATCGCGGGTGGGGCAACTGGGGTCCGCGTACCCTCGCCGATCTCGACGCGATCGTGGACGTGGTCGTGGCCAGGGACGACATCGACGGCGAGCGGATCGGCGCGATGGGCGGCTCCTACGGCGGCTACATGGCCAACTGGATCGCCGGCCACAGCGACCGCTACAAGGCCATCGTCACCCACGCCGCCCTGTGGAACCTCGAACAGTTCGGCGGCACCACCGACGCGGCCCAGTACTGGCAGCGCGAGATGGGCGAGCCCGGCTCCGAGCGCTACGCCAAGCTCTCCCCGCACCACGGGCTCGACAGCATCACCACGCCGATGCTCGTCATCCACGGCGACAAGGACTACCGGGTGCCGATCGGCGAGGCGCTGCGCCTGTGGTGGGATCTGCAGCGCCGCAACGTCGAGTCGAAGTTCCTGTACTTCCCTGACGAGAACCACTGGATACTCAAACCCGGCAACGCCGTCGCCTGGTACGAGACCGTGCTGGCCTTCCTCGGCCAGCACGTCCTCGGCCAGGAGTGGAAGCGCCCGGACTCGGTGGCGTGATGACTGATCCGCGGAGCCTGCTCGAACTGGCCGAGGACATCGCGCGCGAGGCGGGAGACATGCTGCTCGCCAAGCGGCCCACGATGTCGGAGGTCGTCGAGACCAAGTCCAGCCCCACCGACGTGGTCACCGCCCTGGACACGGCGTCGGAGCGGCTCATCCGCGCCCGCGTCCTGGAGGCCAGGCCCGGCGACAGCGTCCTGGGGGAGGAGGGCGGCGAGGCCGCCGGTGACTCCGGCGTGCGCTGGATCGTCGATCCCATCGACGGCACGGTCAACTTCCTGTACGGCCTGCCCGAGTGGGCGGTGTCGATCGCCGTCGAAGTGGGTGGCGAGATCGTCGCCGGCGTGGTGAACGTGGTGCCGCGCGGCGAGGTGTTCACCGCGGCGCGCGGCCGGGGCGCCTGGCTCGGCGGCGAGCGGCTGCGCTGCAACACCGGCGTGCCGCTGTCGCAGGCGCTGGTCGCGACCGGCTTCGGCTACCTGCGCGAACGCCGGGCCGTGCAGGCTCAGGTGCTGGCGTCGGTGCTGCCGCGGGTACGTGACATCAGGCGTGGCGGCTCGTGCGCCGTCGACCTCTGCTCGGTGGCCTCGGGCCGGGTGGACGCCTACTACGAGCGGGGCACCAACTACTGGGACTTCGCCGCGGCCGGGCTGATCGCGACCGAGGCGGGGGCCAGGCTCGGCGGGCTGAACGGCAGGCCGCACAGCAACGACTTCGTGCTCTGCGCGGCGCCGGGGCTGTTCGACGAGCTGCACGACCTGCTCGTACCGCTGGATCCCCAGCGCGACGCCTGACGGCGCGTGGATCCACGACACGGCGATCCCCAACTCGGCGCGAAACGGCCGGAGCCCTTGTCCAGGGCTCCGGCCGTTTCGTCACACGAGGTGCCGATCAATGAGGCAATGGGACGCCGTTGTCATCCGCTATGCGGCGTAGGTCCTCGATCTCGGCGGTGAGGGTGTCGGCGAGGTAGTCGTCGCCGGTGCACCGGGCCTCCCGAAGGCCCTTGTAAGCCTGGTCGAGGCGGCTTTCGATCGTGGTCGTGAACTCGCCCATCTCACCTACTCTCTTCAGGGGTTGCGGGGCGAAGAGCGCCCACCGCTCGCGGGGAAGCCAAAAGAGGCACACGGCGACGGGTGTTCACCAGGCATACCCCGCCCCATCGCGTACCGAAACATGAATTTGGCTGTGCCTTGCGGCACACATGCTCTGACATGCCTTACCGTGCGCTTATCGCAGGTGTGGGCAGAATGAAGCAGCGGATCCGGAGAGAGGTGCCAGTCGTGCGAGTGCTGGTTGTAGAGGACGAGCGGGTGCTCGCCGATGCGATCGCGACCGGTCTGCGGCGCGAGGCCATGGCGGTGGACGTGGCCTATGACGGGGGCGGCGCGTTGGAGCGCACCTCCTACATCGACTACGACGTGATCGTCCTGGACCGCGACCTGCCGGTCGTGCACGGGGACGAGGTCTGCCGCCGCCTGGTGGAGCAGCGTACGTCCTCGCGCATCCTGATGCTGACCGCGTCCGGCGACGTCGACGACAAGGTGGAGGGGCTCGGCCTGGGGGCCGACGACTACCTGGCCAAGCCGTTCGTCTTCGTCGAACTGGTCGCCCGGGTGCGGGCGCTCGGCCGCCGGTCGGCGCCGGCCCTGCCGCCCGTCCTGGAGCGGGGCGGGATCCGGCTGGACCCGGGCAAGCGGCTGGTCGAGCGTGAGGGTAAGGAGGTCATCCTCACCAAGAAGGAGTTCGCGGTCCTGGAAGAGCTGATGCGGGCGGAGGGCGCCGTCGTCAGCCAGGAGGACCTGCTGGACAAGGCGTGGGACGAGAACATCGACCCGTTCACCAACGTGGTGCGGGTGACGATGATGACCCTGCGCAAGAAGCTGGGGGATCCGCAGGTGATCGAGACGGTGCCCGGAGTGGGATACAAGTTGTGACTCAACGGCCGGAGCGCGAGGCGATGCCGACGCATCCGATGATCAGCCCGCACTCGGAGCGGGCCGTGGCGCGGGCGGATCAGGCGCCGCCGCCGAGCGGGCCGCCCGTCTGGGACGGCCCGCCTCCACCGTCGTACGCCCGGCCGCAGCGGACCCCGATGGAGCGGGTCAAGGAGCTGCCGGGCAGGGTGAGCATCCGGTGGCGGCTCACCATGGCCTACAGCGTGCTGTTCTTCGTGGCGGCGGTGGTGCTGGTCTTCTCGATCTACGCCATCGTCGGCACGGCGATCACCAGCGCGTGGCCGGAGCTCAGGACGGACAACGTCGACCCGACCATCGCGCGAATCATGATCGCGACGTGGTACTCGGCCAAGAACGAGACCGTCACCAGCGCCCGCGACGCGCTGCTGCAGAGCTCCTTCATGGCCCTGGCGGGTGTCGGCATCTTCGCGGTGATGCTCGGCTACTTCGTCGCCGACCGGGCGATGCGCCCCGTGAGCCAGATGACGGCCACTGCCAAGAAACTCTCCGAAAGCACCCTGGCCCATCAGCGCATCGACCTGGAGGGCCCGGACGACGAGCTGAAGGAGCTGGCCGACACCTTCGACGCCATGCTCACCCGGCTCAACATCGCCTTCGACACCCAGCGAAGGTTCGTCGCCAACGCCTCGCACGAATTGCGAACACCGCTCACCATCAACCGGACGGTCCTGGAGATCGCCCTGTCCGATCCCGAGGCGTCACAGGACCTCAAGGCGCTCGGCCGTACCCTGCTCGAAGTCAACGCGCGCAACGAGAAGCTCATCGAGGGACTGCTGCTGCTCGCCAGGAGCGAACGCGAGCTGGCGGTACGCAAGCCGCTGGACGTCAAGGACGTCGCCCAGACGGCCGTTGAGCAGGTGACTCCATTCGCCGAAGATAACGGCGTAACCATCACCACCGAACTGGTCAGCGCGCCTACCATAGGCGATCCGGTGCTCTTGGAGCGGTCCGTCAGCAACCTGCTCGAGAACGCCGTCAAGTACAACATTCCGGAAAACGGAAAAGTATGGATCCGAACGGGAATGGTAGACGGTGCGCTGGTTGTTCAGGTGGCCAACACAGGGCAGCATGTCCCTGCGTACGAGGTGAACAGCCTGTTCGAGCCCTTCCGGAGGCTCCACGCGGATCGTGTGGATTCGGCGAAGGGATCTGGTCTTGGGCTGTCCATCGTTCGTGCTGTTGTGCAGGCGCACGGCGGAAATGTGACCGCCGTGCCGCGGGAGGGCGGAGGACTTGTGGTGACCATTCGGCTGCCGAGCCGCTGATCCGGCGTGTTGCACCACGGCGGGCGTCTCGTTCTCGCCGCACATGTGGTTGGATGTGCCGTCGAACACGGTGGGGCATGCCGCCAAGGCTGTGGGTTTCGCCATATTTGGCTAACCATTGCCGACGGCAGCGGGTCCTGACGTGTTGGGAGGTTCATGGTTCCTTCCTGCTGGGTACCGATGCAAAAATTCCCCCGGCAGAACGGGCACAAGATGAGGCTCCCGGGCGTTAGAAGACGCGCGATGAGCGCGAAGACGTATAGATGAGGGGGATGGAGCAAGCACGATGGCTACCGATTACGACAGCCCGCGCAAGACGGACGACGACCTGGGGGAAGACAGCCTCCAGGAGCTCCAGGCGCGGCGCACCGACAAGTCGTCGGGCAGTATCGACATCGATGAGACCGATCTGGCCGAGTCGCTCGAACTACCCGGTGCCGACCTGTCGAACGAAGAGCTCAGCCTGCGCGTGATCCCGCGCCAGGCGGACGAGTTCACCTGCTCGCGTTGCTTCCTCGTGCACCACCGCAGCCAGCTGGCCTCCGAGAAGAACGGCCAGCAGGTGTGCCGGGAGTGCGCCGCCTGACGAAGGAGGAGGCTCCGCGTGGCCGCACCTGAGAAGGACAGGCAACCAGGCGACGAGATCGCCGACCCCGATAAAGAGGTCGGCGAGCTCGTAGGTCGGCTCGCCGACTCCGGTGAGCTGGAGCCGGCCGAGCGGCGACGGCTGCTCGGCCGTCTAGCCCGCGCTCTGGCCTCCGGCGCGCGCAAGACGCGTGAGACCGGAGTGGGGCGTGGACGCTGGCTGGCGGATGTGTTCATGAACATCGCGCCCCGCATCCCCATCAGAGACCTGCACACCCTCTCCGAGCACCACCACGGCCTGACCGGCGAGCAGCTCGCCGACGACCTGGTGCGCACCGCCCAGAAGGCGACCATGACGGTCGGCGCCATCGGCGGAGCGCTCGCCGCGGCCGAGTTCGCGGCCCCACCCCTCCTTCTCTCCGCTCCGGCCCAGCTCGTCGCCGAGACCATCGTGGTGGCCGCCATCGAGGTCAAGCTGCTGGCCGAGCTTCACGAGGTCTATGGCGTACGCGTCTCGGGCACCGGCACGCAGCGTGCGGCCGTCTTCGCCGCGGCCTGGGCCAAGCAGCGTGGCGTCGACCCCCTCGCGCCCGCCTCCGTCACCCTCGCGCTCGGCGCGGCCACCAAGACCGCCCTGCGCAACCGCCTCATGCGTACCCTCGGGCGCCACCTGACCACGCTGGGCCCGTTCCTGACCGGCGCGGTCGCCGGTGGAGCGCTCAACCGGATGGCGACCAAGAAGGTGGGTGAGGCCATCCGCGACGACCTGCGCGGCAAGCTGCCGCCCGGCAGCCGCTCGCCGGAGATCCGGCCTTAGGACGCCCGCTTGGGCGCGACGGCTCTGGCACGACCGCTTCGGGACGCCCGCATGGGGACGACCTCCGCCGGCCTAATGATCCCGCTTGTCGATGACTCGCCGGAGTTTGCCCACTGAGCGCTCCAGCGTCTCCGGGTCCACCACCTCGACCTCGACCTGTACGCCGATCGTGTCCTTGACGATCCTGCGCAGCGTCTGCACTGCCTCTGCGCGGGCCTCTGTGCCCTCCTCCAGGCCCGGTCGCGCCTCGACCCTGACCGTCATCACGTCGAGCCGCTCCGGTCGGGTGAGCCGTACCTGGAAGTGCGGGGACAGCCCCGGTACGCGCAGCACGATCTCCTCGATCTGGGTGGGGAAGACGTTCACCCCGCGCAGGATGATCATGTCGTCGGTACGGCCCGTCACCTTCTCCATCCGCCGGAACGCCGGCCGGGCGGTGCCGGGCAGCAGCTTGGTCAGGTCGCGGGTCCGGTAGCGGATGATCGGCAGCGCCTCCTTGGTGAGGCTGGTGAAGACCAGCTCGCCCGACTCGGCGGGGGCCCCGGTGAACGGGTCGACGGTCTCGGGGTAGAAGTGGTCCTCCCAGACGTGCAGGCCGTCCTTCGACTCCACGCACTCGTTGGCCACGCCCGGCCCCATCACCTCGGACAGTCCGTAGATGTCGACGGCGTCCAGGTCGAAGCGGTCCTCGATCTCCGCGCGCATCTCCTCGGTCCACGGCTCGGCGCCGAAGACGCCGACGCGCAGCGAGCACGCGCGGGCGTCCAGGCCCTGCCGGTCGAACTCGTCGAGCAACGCCAGCATGTACGACGGCGTGACCATGATGACGTCCGGCCGGAAGTCGGTGATCAGCTGTACCTGGCGGGGCGTCATGCCACCGGAGACCGGTACCACCGTGCAGCCCAGCCGCTCGGCGCCGTAGTGGGCGCCCAGGCCGCCGGTGAACAGGCCGTAGCCGTACGAGATGTGCACGATGTCGCCCGGTCGCCCGCCCGAGGCGCGGATCGAGCGGGCCATGACCTCGGCCCAGACGTCGAGGTCGTTCTTGGTGTAGCCGACCACCGTGGGCTGCCCGGTGGTGCCGCTGGAGGCGTGCACCCGCGCCACCCGCTCCCGTGGCACGGCGAACATGCCGAAGGGGTAGCAGTCGCGCAGGTCCTGCTTCGTGGTGAAGGGGAACTTCACCAGGTCGCCGAGCTCCTTGCAGTCGGCGGGGTGAACGCCGTGCTCATCAAACTTTTGCCGATATTTCGGGACATTTTGGTAGGCGTGGTGGAGTGTCCATTGGAGGCGCTCCAGCTGGAGCGCCATGAGCTCGTCGCGCGAAGCCCGCTCGATCGGGTCGAGGTCGCCGGGTTGAGGGGCGGCGCCGAGTCTCATCTCATCTCCTTGCTGCGGCCACGGAACTCCGCGACCACCTCGCCGTCGGCCTTCTTCACCGTGATGTCGTAGATGCCACTGCGGCCGTAGCGGGTACGTTCGGCGGCCTCGGCCGTCAGCACGTCACCCATCCGGGCCGGCGCCACAAAGGTGATCTCCGCCCCCGCCGCGACCGTCACGGGGCCATGGCTGTTGCACGCGCAGGCGAAGGCGGTGTCGGCCAGCAGGAAGACGTAGCCGCCGTGGCACAGCGCGTGCCCGTTGATCATCCGCTCGGTGACCTCCATCCGGCACACCGCCCGCCCGGCCCCCAGCTCCGTCAGCTCGATACCCAGGGCCGCGGAGGCGGTGTCGGCGTCCATCATGCGCCGCGCGCTCTCCAAGGCAGGTCTCCCTCGCTCAACTGACCGACTGTTCGGTAAATACTCCACCGCCCACCCTGATCTCTGTCAAGAGACGCCCGAATCCCTCCGACACCCACGACCTTCCTCGCCCCCGGAGGGGCGTCCCTCCCAAGGGTCCCCAGCCACCACGGACCGTCTCTTTTCCCTCCCCCGAAGGGGGTTTCTCTCCAAGGGGCCTCAGCCACCGCCGACCGTCACACGGATCGAGACGGTCGGGTGACGAACCCACTCAGTGACCGCCGCACTAGGAGATATGTGCGATTCGCGTTTGTTTGTGCAGGTCCTGGGCAAGGTCACTACGGCGCCGCTCGCCGTGCGTGAGTTCGCGGCATTGGACCGCTCCCAAGTCCTGGTAAAGACCCTGGGCGCGGAAGCGGGGCGAGGTCTGGATGGTCAGGCCGGCCGCCCATGTCGTCGCGATCATCTCCCAGGCGGAGCCCCGAGCGGGTGGCCGCCACCATGTACCGCGTCCCGCGGCATGTGGAGGATGGACTCTAGGAGGACCTGGGTGAGTGGCCGTAACTCGTTTATGATCGTCGCCAACCGGTTGCCGGTGGATCGAACGGTCGAGCCGGACGGGACGGCCTCATGGCGCAGGAGCCCGGGCGGGCTCGTCACCGCCATCGCTCCCGTCATGCAGCGCCGGCACGGCGCTTGGCTGGGCTGGCACGGCGCCGCCGACGAGCGCTTGGAGCCTTTCGACCAGGACGGCATGAGCCTGGTCCCGGTGCCGCTGTCGGCTCGCGAGGTGGAGCTCTACTACGAGGGTTTCTCCAACGCCACGCTCTGGCCGCTCTATCACGACGTGGTGGCGCCGCCGGTCTTCGATCGGGGCATGTGGGA
The DNA here is from genome assembly GCF_040659625.1 of Nonomuraea sp. NPDC049750. Taxonomy (NCBI): domain Bacteria; kingdom Bacillati; phylum Actinomycetota; class Actinomycetes; order Streptosporangiales; family Streptosporangiaceae; genus Nonomuraea; species Nonomuraea sp. NPDC049750. The sequence goes on along the minus strand of NZ_JBFANB010000019.1, from coordinate 190,159 downwards.
CGCCTACACCACCGTCAACCAGCGCTTCGCCGAGGCCGCGGCCGAGGTGGCGGAGGAGGGGGCGGTCGTCTGGGTGCAGGACTACCAGCTCCAGCTCGTCCCGGCCATGCTGCGCAGGCTCCGGCCGGACCTGCGCATCGGCTTCTTCCTGCACATCCCGTTCCCGCCGGTCGAGCTGTTCTGGCGGCTGCCGTGGCGCAAGGAGCTGGTCGAAGGGCTGCTCGGGGCCGATCTGGTGGGCTTCCAGCTGCCCGGTGGCGCCGCCAACTTCCGGCGGCTGTGCCGCAGGCTGCTCGGCCTGCCGTACAAGGGGAACGAGATCTTCCTCGACGACCGGATCGTGACCACGCAGGCGTTCCCCATCTCGGTGGACTTCGCCGAGCTCGACACGATGGTGCGCCAAGAGCACATCATGACCCGCGCCAAGGAGATCAGGGCGGAGCTCGGCGATCCTGAGCACGTGCTGCTCGGGGTGGACCGGCTGGACTACACCAAGGGCATCGGGCTGCGGCTGGAGGCGTTCGGCGAGCTGCTGAAGGAGGGGCGGCTGCAGCCCAACGAGGCGGTGTTCGTGCAGATCGCCACGCCCAGCCGGGAGCGGGTCGAAGAATACCGGCGGCTGCGCGACGACATCGAGCTGCAGGTCGGCCGGATCAACGGCGAGCACGCGATGCTCGGCCTGCAGCCGATCCAGTATTTCCACCAGTCGTACGGCCGCGAGGAGCTGGCCGCGCTCTATCTGGCCAGCGACGTCATGGTGGTCACGCCGCTGCGTGACGGGATGAATCTGGTCGCCAAGGAGTACGTCTCCTGCCACCACGATCTGCGGGGGGCGCTCGTCCTCAGTGAGTTCGCGGGGGCGGCCGACGAGCTGCGGCAGTCGTACCTGGTCAATCCGTACGACGTCGAGGACGTCAAGCGTCAGATGATGACGGCGATGCGGGCCACGCCGCACGAGCTGTCCCGGCGGATGCGTACGATGCGCCGCCGGGTAGCCACCTACGACGTGGACCGCTGGGCAGGAGAGTTCCTCAATGCCCTTGAGACACCTGCTTTACCGTCTTCCACGCCTCATACCGCTTCTTGGCGGTCCGGTTGACCACGATCTGCGCCACGGACATCCCGACGCCCATCACCACGGCGTAGCCGATGGCCTCGCCCATGCTGACCTCGGGTGAGTCGGTGTCGATCGGCGGCTCCTTGCCGGTGGTCTTCACCCAGACGAACCCGAGGATCTTGCGTGCCGCCCAAGCGGTGGCCAATCCGACCAGTCCCCCGATGACCCGCCAGGCGAGGTCAGGCTTGTCGTCTGCCATCCGAACGTCTCCTTCCGCTATGTAACGAACCCTAGTCTGTAACGCTTCCTGGGCCGGTGAAGCCGTACCATAAGGAGGCATGAATCAGCAGCGACTACGCCATGCAGCCATGCCGGAGAAACCGACTCTCGACGGCTTGGAGAAGGTATGGGTAGAGCGCTGGGAAGATGACGCCATCTACCGGTTCGACAGGTCCAAGCCGTGGGAGCAGATCTACTCGATCGACACCCCGCCTCCGACCGTCTCCGGTTCCCTTCACGTGGGTCACGTCTTCTCCTATACGCACACCGACACCATCGCCCGTTTCCAGCGGATGCGCGGCCGCGAGGTCTTCTACCCCATGGGTTGGGACGACAACGGCCTGCCCACCGAGCGGCGGGTGCAGAACCACTTCGGCGTCCGCTGTGACCCTTCGGTGCCCTATGACCCGGACTTCACACCTCCGGCCAAGCCCGATCCCAAGCGGCAGGTCTCCGTCTCGCGCGGCAACTTCATCGAGCTGTGCGAGCGGCTGACCCTCGAGGACGAGAAGGCGTTCGAGGAGCTGTGGCGGCGGCTGGGGCTGTCCGTCGACTGGTCGCTGACGTACGCGACCATCGACGGCGGTGCGCGGGCCGCCTCGCAGCGGGCCTTCCTGCGCACCCTGGCGCGCGGCGAGGCCTACATGGCCGAGGCGCCGACGCTGTGGGACGTCTCCTTCCGCACCGCCGTCGCCCAGGCGGAGCTCGAGGACCGCGAGTGGCCGGGGGCCTTCCACCGGGTCTCCTTCTACGGCGAGAAGGGGCCGGTCTGGATCGAGACGACCCGGCCCGAGCTGCTGCCCGCCTGCGTCGCCCTGGTGGCGCACCCCGATGACGAGCGGTACAAGCCGCTGTTCGGCACCTCGGTGCTGACGCCGCTGTTCGGGGCCGAGGTGCCGGTGCTGGCCCACCACCTGGCCGAGCCCGACAAGGGCTCCGGCATCGCGATGGTCTGTACGTTCGGCGACCTCACCGACGTCACCTGGTGGCGCGAGCTGGCGCTGGAGACTAGGCCGATCATCGGCAAGGACGGCCGCCTGCTGCCCGAGCCGCCCGAGGGCGTGGAGCAGGAACCGTACAAAGAGCTGGCCGGCAAGACCGTCCACAGCGCGCGCGAGCGCGTCGTGGAGCTGCTGCGCGAGTCCGGCGACTTGGACGGCGATCCGCGCGCCACGAAGCGGATGGTGAAGTTCTACGAGAAGGGCGAGCGCCCGCTGGAGATCGTCACCACCCGTCAGTGGTACATCCGCAACGGCGGGCGCGACTCCCAGCTGCGCGAGCAGCTCCTGGCCAGGGGCGCCGAGCTGCGCTGGCACCCGCCGCACATGAAGGTCCGCTACGACAACTGGGTGCGGGGGCTGGCCGGCGACTGGCTGATCTCCCGGCAGCGCTTCTTCGGCGTGCCGATCCCCGTCTGGTACCCGCTGGACGCCTCGGGCGAGCCCGACTACTCCCGCCCGCTGGTGCCGTCGGAGGACCTGCTGCCGATCGACCCCTCCTCGCAGGTGCCCGACGGCTACACCGAGGACCAGCGGGGCGTGCCGGGCGGCTTCATGGGCGATCCGGACATCATGGACACCTGGGCGACCTCGTCCCTCACGCCGGAGATCGCCGGCGGCTGGGAGCGCGATCCCGATCTGTTCGCCCGGGTCTTCCCGATGGACCTGCGGCCGCAGGCGCACGAGATCATCCGCACCTGGCTGTTCTCCACCGTGGTCAGGGCGCATCAGGAGTTCGGCACGCTGCCGTGGCGTGACGTGGTCATCGCGGGCTGGATCCTCGACCCCGACCGCAAGAAGATGTCCAAGTCCAAGGGCAACGTCACGACGCCGCTCGGGCTGCTGGAGGAGTACGGCTCCGACGCGGTCCGCTACTGGGCGGCCAGCGGGCGGCCGGGCACCGACACGGCGTTCGACACCGGGCAGATCAAGGTCGGCCGGCGGCTGGCCATCAAGATCCTCAACGCGTCGAAGTTCGTGCTCGGCTTCCCGGAGTCCGAGGCGGCGGTCACCGAGCCGCTCGACCTGTCGATGCTCGCCCAGCTCTCAGAGGTGGTCGAGGAGGCCACTCAGGCGTTCGAGGGCTACGACTACACCCGGGCGATGGAAGCCGCTGAGCGCTTCTTCTGGGCGTTCTGCGACGACTACCTGGAGCTGGTCAAGGCCAGGGCCTATGAGAGCGGCCCGGCGGCCGCCTCGGCGCACGCGGCGCTGCGCCAGGCGCTCGACGTGCTGCTGCGGCTCTTCGCGCCGTTCCTGCCGTTCGTCACGGAAGAGGTCTGGTCCTGGTGGCGGCCGGGCTCCGTGCACCGCGCGGCCTGGCCGTCGATCCCGGCGGGCACGAGCGACCCGGCGGGCGCGGGTGACCCGGCGGTGCTCGCCGTGGCCTCCGACGTGCTCGGGCGCATCCGCAAGGCCAAGTCGGCCGCCAAGCTGTCGATGCGCGCCGAGGTCTCCCGCCTCACCGTGTCGGGCCCCGAGATCGCCCTGGTACGGCTGGCGCAGGACGACCTGTGCGGCGCGGGCAACGTCGAGGAGTTCGTCCTCGACGACGGTCCCGAATTCGCCGTCGAGGTGACGCTGGAGGAGCAGTAGCCGCTAGTAGTCGCACACCCCCGAGGGGAAGATCGCCTCAAGGCGGGCCTGCTCCTCGGGGGACGGGCGCCATGAGCCGTACAGACCGCGCGCGACGGCCCTGGACACCGGCTGCAGGCGGCACTTGTAGACGCCGCCCTCCAGCGGACCGCCCGCCACCACGCGGGAGGTGGAGTAGAGCGGGAAGCGCGCGGTGCAGGCACCGGCGGCGCGCTGGTCCAGGATGCCGTCCCACACGTGCGGACCCGCGGCGATCTGCGCCCCGGAGCTGGTGAAGCAGCGGTCCACGGCCGCCGGGGGCTTGTTGCCCGCCACCCCGCGCCACGGGCGCGAGCGGATGTTGGCCATCCACTGGTCCATCACCTGCAGCGCCTCGGGCGTCTGGTCGAAGGCCGGCCCGTCGGGGCGGGCGTCGGTGAACCAGATGACCTGGTTGCCGGCGTTGCCGTCGTAGTTCAGCATCCGCTGCCGCGAGACGAACGACTGGTGCGAGTCGTGCATGTCGAGCTGGTCCTCGAGATAGTGGCGCCAGTCGATGATCGGGATGGCGATGTCGCCCCTGAACACCAGCCCGCTACGCTCCACGTTCTTGATCGCGATCGGGTCGCCGGTACGCCGTGGGGCCGGGTCGCCGGTGCGCATGTTGCGCGAGCTCCACGGGTCGAACTGGGCGGGGTCCTGGCAGAGGGAGGAGGTGAACGGGCAGCCCTCGCGCACCATGTCCTTCGACTCCTTCCAGGAGCCGGCGCGCGCGTTGACGTCGAGGAACTCCGCGGGCGTGATCACGCCCTTCACCAGCGCGCCCAGGCCGTACTGGACGCCGACGTTGTCCCAGGTGGAGCGGGCGTAGCCGTCGGGGGCCACGCCGTAGATCTCGCGCAGGTCGTCCCAGTGCGTCCACTGGATCGTGTCCTTGACGCCGGGCGGGTCCATCTTGGCCCACTCCGGATCTTTGTTGGAGGTCCACAGGGGGTTCATGGTCAGCGGGGTCAGCCCGCGCCAGCCCTTGACGCACTCGTCGGAGCCCGGCTTGCCGGTGTAGGGGTTGTCGACGGTGTCGCTGGCGTTCATCCCGATCAGCGCGGTCCGCGCGTCCCAGGAGGCCCAGCGCGGGTTGTGGTCCATGTAGCGTTCGAGCAGTTCGCAGTCGCCGACGTGGATGGTCTGGGTGACCATGTCGGGATAGGAATACTGCGGGATCGCCGCGTCGATCACCGCGGTGCCGTAGTTCTGGCCGTAGAGGTACTGCTGGAGGGCGCCGCCCGAGGCGCCCACGCCGACGGTGTAGAGCGGCGCCCCGTACTTCTCGATGAAGCGCTCCTTCACCATCAGCGCGGTCTCGCCGCCGAGGATGAGGTTGTAGTGCGTGGAGGTGCGGGTGCCCGAGGAGTACAGGATCGCGTAGCCCTTGCCCAGCCCGTACGCGTCGAGCGCGCTGCCGCCGATCGTGCCCTGGTCATGACCGATCCCCACACCCCCGTCGAAGCGGTAGATCGCCCGGCCGTTGTAGCCGTCCTCCAGCATCGCGATGGAGTAGAGGAAACGGTTGATCACGCCGCGCTCGCGGCGCACCACGAAGTCCACAGTCCGGCCGTCGAGCGTGGTGGTGGTCGACATGTCCGCGGGGCGCGCGGCGGGCATCGTCTTGAACGCGCCGTCCGTCGCGCGGTAGAGCCGCTCCGTCAGCACCGGCGCGAAGCAGTCCCTGCTCCAGCCGCCCGTGGTGCGCATGCCCTGGCCGTCCTGGTTGTCCGCGACGGGCGGGCCGAGCCCGCTCCGCTCGGTCTTGCACAGGAAGGGGTACTGGTGCGGCCCCGAGAAGATCGGTCCCGAGATCGGGTGGTTGCGTAATTTCAGGGTTTCTTTGAACGGCCCCGCCAGCGCCTTGATCGTGTTGTCGCCGTCGATCAACCCGGTCACCAGGCCGCTGAACGACTGGCCGCCGGGATCCGGTTTGAAGGACGCGGTGACGTCCTCGCCATTGCGCAGCACCTTGAGCCGCATGCCCTGGCTCACTCGTACCCTGACCAACGCGTCCCCGCCACTCACCTGGTCGGCGCGGCTCGACAGCACGTCGAGCGCGGGTTCGCCGCGCGAGGCCAGGGCGGGCACCGGGGCCGCCACGAGACACGCGATCACCGCGGTGATCGCGCTCACCTTAACCAACGCGACGGTCCTCATGTGCATGACGGTGACATGTGATCATGCCGTTGCCCAGACCCGATCTTTTATCCATGCGCACATATGTCCGTGACGTGCCAGTCTTGAACACGTGCTGACCGACCGCCCAAGCAAGCTCGTGCCACCCGTGCTGGCCAAGATGGCGGCATGGTGCCTGTGCCTGATCCTCGTCGGCGTGGTCGTCTACTTCTTCGTCCAGGGCATCGCGCGGCTCAGCTTCGTGGCCCTGCCGGTCGCCATCGCCCTGCTGCTGACCGCTCTGCTGTTCCCGCTCACCAGGAACCTGCGCGAGGCGGGCATGCGCCCCATCTACGCCACCTGGATCACCATGCTGGTGGCCCTCGCGGTGCTCGTCGGCACCGGCTGGCTGGTCGGCGCGCGGGCCACCGAGGAGTTCCCCAACCTGGTCCAGCAGGTCCAGTCCACCGCCCGCGACGTTCAGAACTGGCTGATCACCGGCCCGCTGCACCTCAAAGAGGCGCAGATCACCAGCTACGTCGACGAGATCGCGACGATGGTCAACGCCCAGCGCACGGCCATCACCAGTACGGTCCTGACCGCCGGCGCCGTCGCCTTCGAGGTACTCGCGTCTCTCGTGCTGCTGCTGTTCGTCTCGTTCTTCCTGCTCAAGGACGGCGACCGGATCTGGTCGTGGTTCCTGCGGGGGTTCGGCTCGATGGCGCCGCGCGTCGACCGGGCGGGGCGGGCCGCCTGGACCACGCTCTCCCACTATGTGCAGGGCACCGTCGCGGTCGCCGCCGTACACGGCGTGATCATGGGCATCGTGCTGGCCGGCATGGGAGTGCCCCTCTGGGCGCCGCTGGCGGTGCTGATCTTCTTCGCCAGCTTCATCCCGATCGTCGGCATCTTCTTCGCCGGTACGATCGCCACCCTGGTCACGCTGGGCGCCAAGGGGCCGCTCTACGCGTTGATCTTCGTCGGCATCCTGATCGTCGAGCAGCAGCTGGAGAACCACGTGCTCCAGCCGCTCATCGTCGGCCGGGCGCTCAACTTCCACCCGCTGGCCATCATCCTCGTGCTGTCCGTCGGCGGCATCCTGGCCGGCATCGCAGGAGCGGCGGTGGCCGTCCCCGTGGCGGCGGTGATCTACCGGGCGCTGCCCGAACTGTTCCACAAACCGCCCGCCCTGCCACCCGGGCCCACTCCGGCACCCGCCCCGCAGCCGTCTCCGCCGGCTTCGGGTTCTCCCGCCGAGGACGATAGTCCGCCTGGCAGCGAGTAACCTCATCACCCGTGACCACCTCGCCACGGGATCTCGGAGATCGGCGGCCGTCTCCCCGCTCTCACGAGGGCTCCCGGCGGCACGACACTCCACCCGCCCGCCCGGTGCGACGGGATCGCGGGCGGAAGGGCGTACCTTGAGGCTGAGGGGGCGCATCGCCGCCGAGCACCATGACCATGAGGTGAACCCTTGACCGACGTGCAGGTCCTCATCCAGCGACTCGACGACGGGCTGCCGGTGCCGTCCTACGCCCATCCGGGCGACGCGGGCGCCGATCTCTACGCGGCCGCGGACGTCGAGCTGCTGCCCGGAGAGCGGGCCATGGTCGGGACGGGCGTCGCGATCGCGCTGCCCGACGGCTACGCCGCGTTCGTGCACCCTCGCTCGGGCCTGGCCGCCAGGCACGGCGTCACGCTGGTCAACGCGCCAGGCACGGTCGACGCCGGCTATCGCGGCGAGATCCGGGTGACGGTGATCAACACCGACGCCAAGGAGCCCTTCCGCCTGAGCCGCGGTGACCGGGTGGCCCAGCTGGTCGTCCAGCGCGTCGAGCGGGCGGCCTTCACCGAGGTGGAGCAGCTGCCCGGCTCGGCCCGCGGCACCGGCGGTTTCGGATCAACAGGACGTTAACCAGGGAGAGTGAGCACAGTGTTCCGACGACGCCGTCGTGAGCAGCCGGATCAGGCGGCAGAGCAGCAGGCATCCGCCGCCCCAACGCGCGAGTCCGGCCCGTGGGACGCCGACGAGCCCCACCCCGAGACCGACAGGATCGACCTCGGCGGGCTGCTCCTGCCGCACAACCCGGACTTCGACCTGCGGCTGGCCTCGGTGGGAGACCAGAACGTCGGGGTCGTCGCGCTCTACGAGGAGAGTTCGCTCCAGCTCCAGGCGCTGGCCGCGTCCAAGAGCATGGGGCTCTGGGACGAGGTCAGGGCCAAGATCCGGGCCGGGGCCAAGGACCTCGTCGAGCAGGAGGGCCCCTACGGACCCGAGCTGATCGGCGAGATCGCCGGCGAGGGCAACACCACCCGCAAGGCCCGCTACATCGGCATCGACGGGCCGCGCTGGTTCGTACTGGCGATGATCAGTGGCCGCGCCGCGCTCGACGAGAACGTGGCGAACGTCTTCCTCGACTTCATCAAGGACGTCGTGGTCGTGCGGGGCACCGAGCCGATGGCCCGGGAAGAACCGATCACGCTGCGCCGACCCAACGAGCAGGGCGCCGAAACGGTCGACAGCCAGGGGCTCAACCCGTTCAAACGAGGTCCCGAGATCAGCGAGATTCGCTGACCGCCCACATCACGTAGGCTGAGTCATCATGAGTACGGCAGAGCCCCCCAAACGCGGGGGATTGCGCGGGTTCTTCAGTCGGCTGGCCTCCACCCAGTCCGAAATCGAAGCCCAGGAACTACGGGAAGACGTCGACGAGGTCGGCGCGACCCCGATCGTCTCGTGTGGCGGCCGCCGCCGCTTCTGCGTGGCCGGTACGCTACGTACCGTGACACTGCGACCCAGGGGCGGCGCGCCCGCCCTTGAGGCCGAGCTCTACGACGGGTCCGACGTCATCGACCTGGTGTGGCTCGGCCGCCGCAAGATCGCGGGCATCGAGCCCGGGCGCACCGTCAAGGCCGAAGGCCTGGTCAGCATGCAGGACGGGCGCAAGGTGATGTTCAATCCTCGATACGAGCTGCGCCCAGGGAGTTGATCAGGTGAGTGCTGAGGCGGAAGAGGTCGCCCACGACACCGTGGAAGCGGCGGTGCGAGCCCAGCTCGCCAAGGCGTTCGGGGGAGTGCGCGGAATCATCGAGGCGGCGGTGCCGACCATCGCGTTCACGCTGTCATGGATCATCAGCGAGGATCTGAAGACCTCGCTCATCGTCAGCATCTCGCTGGCGGTCCTGCTCCTGCTGGCCAGGATCGCGCAGCGGTCGACGCCGCAGTTCGTGATCAACAGCCTGATCGGCATCGCCATCGGCGCGTTCTTCGCCAGCCGCACCGGCGACGCGAAGGACTATTTCCTGCCCGGCATCCTGTGGAACGCCGGCTACTCGGTGGCGATGCTGCTGTCGATCGTCACCCGGTGGCCCGTGGTCGGGTTCCTGATCGGCTCGGTCACCGGTGACCCCACCGCCTGGCACAAGGATCCGGGCATCGTGAAGCTCTGCGTCAAGCTCACCTGGCTGCTGATGCTCCCGTGCGTGGTCAGGGTGGCCGTGCAGCTGCCCGTGTGGCTGCTGGGCGGCGGTGACGAGGCCGTGGCCGCCCTCGGCCTGGCGAAGATCGCGATGGGCTGGCCGCTCCAGGTGGCCGCGCTCGGCGCGATGCTGTGGCTGCTCGGCAAGGGGCGAACGCCGATCAAGTCGCCGGTCGCCCCCGCCTGACGTTTTTCAGTGTTGTGAGAGCAGGTGCGCCAGCTCCTGCTCCACCTCCTGGTTGGCGACGAAGAGGAGTTCGTCGCCTGCCTCGAGCGGGTCGTCGTTGGTCGGCACCAGCACTCGGCCCTCGCGCAGGATCGCGACCAGCGCCGAGTCATTGGGCCACGGCACCGAGCCGGCCCGCTGGCCCACCACGGGCGCGTCCTCGGCCAGGGTGAGCTCGACCAGGTTGGCCTGCCCCTGACGGAAGGTCATCAGGCGCACCAGGTCGCCGACGCTCACCGCCTCCTCGACCAGCGCGCTCAGCAGGCGCGGCGTCGAGACCGCCACGTCGACGCCCCACGACTCGTTGAACAGCCACTCGTTGTTGGGGTGGTTGATCCTGGCCACCACGCGCGGCACGCCGTACTCGGTCTTGGCCAGCAGCGACACCACGAGGTTGACCTTGTCGTCCCCGGAGGAGGCGACGACGACGTGGCAGTTGTTGAGCCCCGCCTCATCGAGCGAGGCGATCTCGCAGGCGTCGGCCAGCAGCCACTCCGCCCGTGGCACGCTGTCGATCTTGATGGCCCTGGGGTCGATGTCGATCAGCAGGACCTCGTGGCCGTTCTCCAGCAGCTCGGCCGCGATGGACCGGCCCACGGCCCCCGCTCCGGCGATGGCGACGCGCATCAGTGGTCCTCTTCCGGTGCCGCCGCGAGCACCTTGTTGATCCGGTCCATGTCGCTCTCTGTGGCGATGACGTGCAGCACGTCGCCGTCCTGGATCACGGTGTCGTCGGCGATGACCAGGGCCTCGCCCATGCGGTTGAGGTAGGCGACGCGGACCCTGCCTCGCTCCTCCAGTTCGACGGCCCGGGTGCCGATCCAGCCGGTGTGCGCGGCGACCTCGGCCAGGACCACAGTGCCGGTGGGGTCGCGCCAGAGCGGCTCGGCGCCCTCGGGCAGGATGCGGCGCAGGATCTGGTCGGCGGTCCATCGCACGGTCGCCACCGTCGGGATGCCGAGGCGCTGGTAGACCTCGGCCCGCCGCGGGTCGTAGATGCGGGCCACCACATTGTCGACGCCGAACGTCTCGCGCGCCGCCCGCGCCGAGATGATGTTGGAGTTGTCGCCGCTGGAGACCGCCACGTACGCGGAAGCGGACTCGATGCCCGCCTCGGTGAGCACATCGCGGTCGAATCCGACACCGGTCACCCGGCGCCCCCGGAAACCGGCCCGCAGCCGGCGAAACGCCTGCGGATCCCGGTCGATGATCGCGACCGTATGGCCGTTGTCCTCGAGGATGTGAGCCAAGGTCGAACCGACCCGGCCACATCCCATGATCACTATATGCATACTCCCCCGCACTTCGCGGTCGGCCGGTTGCTCGACACCAGTATGGCGCGATAAGGGAGCGCAACGTCGGCGCCCCTACAGCGGGGGGCTAGCATCTCGTAACGTGGCGAAGGTAACGGATCTTGTCAAACGCGTGCTGGTGGGCCGGGCGCTGCGCAGCGGCCAGCTCCACGAGCAGCTGCTGCCCAAACGCATTGCCCTGCCGGTCTTCGCCAGCGACGCCCTGTCCTCTGTGGCGTACGCGCCGCAGGAGATTCTGGTCATCCTGTCGCTGGCCGGAGTGTCGTTCTACGCCTACAGTCCATGGGTCGCGATCGCCGTCGTGGTCGTGATGCTCACGGTGGTGGCGTCGTACCGGCAGAATGTGCACGCCTACCCCAGCGGTGGTGGCGACTACGAGGTGGCCACCACCAACCTGGGCAAGAACGCCGGCCTGACCGTGGCCAGCGCGCTCATGGTCGACTACGTGCTGACCGTGGCGGTGTCGGTCGCCAACGGCGTCGACTACGTGGGCGCCACGATCCCCTTCGTCGGCGAGCACAAGCCGGCCGTCGCCATCGTCATCGTCGTCCTGCTCACCGTGGTCAATCTGCGCGGTCTGCGCGAGTCGGGGGCCGCCTTCGCCGTCCCGACGTACGCGTTCATGATCGCGGTCCTGGGGCTGATCGCCTGGGGCGGCTTCCGGCTGCTGGTGCTCGGCGACGAGCTGCAGGCGCCCAGCGCCGGGTTCACCATCGACGCCGAGCAGACCAACCTGACCACCTTCGCCGCCGCCTTCCTCATCCTGCGCGCCTTCTCCTCCGGCTGCGCGGCGCTGACGGGCGTCGAGGCCATCAGCAACGGCGTGCCCGCCTTCCGCAAGCCCAAGAGCAAGAACGCCGCCACCACGCTGCTCATGATGGGCCTGGTCGCCATCACCATGTTCGGCGGCATCATCGCGCTGGGCCTGGCCTCGGGCGTGAAGGTGGCCGAGCCGTCCGTGGTGGCCACGGACCTGCACGGGCCCGACGGGCAGCCGGTCGGGCCCGGCTACTACCAGCAGCCGATCATCTCGCAGGTGGCCGACGCGGTCTTCGGCGGCGGCTCGCTGCCGTTCGTGATCATCTCGGCGGTCACCGCGCTCATCCTGTTCCTGGCCGCCAACACCGCCTTCAACGGCTTCCCGGTGCTGGGCTCGATCCTGGCCCAGGACCGCTACCTGCCGCGCCAGCTGCACACCCGCGGCGACCGGCTGGCCTTCTCCAACGGCATCGTCATCCTGGCGCTGGGCGCGTGCCTGCTGCTGTGGGGCTTCGACGCCGACGTCAGCCGCCTGCTGAACCTGTATATCGTCGGCGTCTTCGTCTCCTTCACGCTCAGTCAGATCGGCATGGTCATCCACTGGACCCGCCATCTCAAGACCGAGACCGACCCCAAGATCCGGCACCAGATGCATCGCTCGCGAGTGATCAACTTCTTCGGCGGCATCATGACCGGGCTGGTGCTGGTCGTCGTACTGCTGACGAAGTTCCTGGTCGGCGCCTGGATCGTGTGCTTCGCGATGCCGATCCTGTTCCTCATGATGAAGGCCATCAGGCGCCACTACGACAACGTGGCGGCCGAGCTGGAGATCACCGAGGAGTACGACGAGTCGACGCTGCCGGCGCGCAACCACGCGATCGTCCTGGTCTCCAAGATCCACAAGCCGACGCTGCGCGCGCTCGCCTACGCCCGCGCCACCCGGCCGTCCACGCTGGAGGCGATCACCGTCGGCGTCGAGGGCGCCGAGGCGCGGCAGCTCCAGGACGAGTGGGAGCGCCGGGGCATCCCGGTGCCGCTCAAGATGCTCGACTCGCCGTACCGAGAGATCACCCAGCCGATCCTCGACTACGTCAAGACGCTGCGCCGCCGCTCGCCGCGCGACGTGGTCACCGTGTTCATCCCCGAGTACGTCGTCGGGCACTGGTGGGAGCACCTGCTGCACAACCAGAGCGCGCTGCGGCTGAAGGCGCGGCTGCTGTTCAAGCCGGGCGTCATGGTGACGAGCGTGCCGTGGCAGCTCCACTCCTCCGACCGGCTCAAGGGCCGCCCCGAGCCGGCCGCCCCGGGTGCCTCGCGCCGGGCGGGACATCAGGTGGTCAAGAAGCAGGTCAAGGCCGGAGACCACTCCGCGTAACGGGCTAAGTCCGGAAAGTGGCAGTGCCGGTCAGGGCATAGGGTGTCCGTGTGGAACAGGCATCTCTCGAGCTGACGGTAGGTCCGGTCGCCCATGGCGGTTGGTGCGTGGCGCGCCATGACGGGCGCGTGGTGTTCGTACGCCACGCGCTGCCCGGCGAGCGGGTCATCGCCGAGGTCACCGAGGAGACGACCCGCTTCCTCCGGGCCGACGCCGTGCGGGTGCTGGAGCCATCGCCCGACCGCGTGGTCCCGCCCTGCCCCTACGCGGGCCCCGGCCGCTGCGGCGGCTGCGACTGGCAGCACGCCACCCAGGAGGCCCAGCGTGGCCTCAAGGCCGCCGTGGTGGCCGAGCAGCTGAGCAGGCTGGCCGGTATCGAGCGCGAGATCGTGGTCGAGGAGGTGCCGGGCGCCAAGGACGGGCTCGGCTGGCGCACCCGCGTACAGTTCGCCGCCCGGCCGAGCGGCGAGCTCGGCTTCCGCAGGCACCGCTCGCACGACATCGAGGTGGTCGACGCCTGCCTGATCGCGCACCCGGAGGTGGAGGCCGTCGGCGTCGAGCAGCGCGAGTGGCAGGGCGCGTCCGCCGTCGAGGTGATCGCCTCCTCGACCGGCGACCGGGCCGTGGTGGTCAGGCCGCGCCCCAGGCGCAGCGTGACCGTGCCCGACCTCGACGCGCCCGCCTCGATCCTGCTCGACCAGGGCAAGGGCCACACCGTCCCGCGCAAGGGCTCGGGCGTGCTGCGCGAGCAGGTGGGCGACCGCGAGTTCAGGGTGGCGGGCAGCGGCTTCTGGCAGGTGCACCCGGGCGCCGCCGAGACTTTGCTGGACGCCGTCCTGTCCTACGCCGCGCCGGAGCCGGGGGAGTGGGCGCTGGACCTCTACTGCGGGGTCGGCCTGTTCGCCGCCGGCCTGGCGGAGGGCGTGGGGGAGCAGGGCGCGGTGTTCGGCCTGGAGTCGGAGGCGTCGGCCGTCCGCGACGCCCGCGCCAACCTGCGCGACCTGCCGCAGGCCCGGGTGGAACGGGGACGGGTGGAGGAGGCGCTGGACCGGTTCCAGATCGAGCGGGCCGACATCGTCGTCGTCGATCCGCCCCGGTCGGGGCTGGGACGCGACGTGGTCCACCGGATCACCGCGCTGGAGTCCTCGCGGATCGTCTACGTCTCGTGCGACCCGGCGACGCTGGCCCGAGACCTGGCCTGGTTCGGCGACGACGGCTACGGGCTGGTCGACCTGCGGGCCTTCGACGCCTTCCCGATGACCCATCATGTGGAGTGCGTGGCCCTGCTGGCAAGGGGATGACGTCCTTCCCAGCATCGTCGTGATGGGAAGCAGACCTCCATCCACCGCACGTCCTCATGGGCCGATCCCTGGAGCTGGTCTTGGCAAGCGCGAGCACGCACACCCGGCCGCTCATCGACGCCGCACTGGTCAGACGCTTGGTCGATGCCCAGTTCCCGCAGTGGGCCGAGCTGCCCCTGAAGCTGCTCGAACCGGCCGGCTCGGACCACGTGATCTACCGGCTGGGCGAGGAGCTGTCCGTCCGGCTGCCCCGCCACACCGGGGCCATCGGGCAGGCCAAGAAGGAGTACGAGTGGCTGCCCCGGCTCGCCCCGCACCTGCCGCTGGCCATCCCGGTGCCGGTGGGGGTGGGTGAGCCCGGCTACGGCTATCCCTGGCCGTGGGCGGTGTCGCGCTGGCTGGACGGCGAGGTGGCGACCGTGGAGACCCTGGCCTCCTCGTCAGAGGCCGCCGTCGAACTGGCGGAGTTCCTCACCGCCCTTCAGCGATTCGCGCCCGGGGACATTCCGGCCGCGAGTGCCCGGGAGGACCTCACCGGGCGACCACTGGCAGACCGGGACCGCGCCACGCGGGCCGCCATCGCGCAGGTGGGCACCACGTCTGGGGTCGTGTCCGGGGTGGCGTCTGGAGCGGCGTCGGGAGCCGCGGTCGACACTGGCTTGGGTGCCGTTTTCGACGCCGCAGCCATGACCGAGCTGTGGGACGCGGCGCTGAGCGTACCCGGATGGGACCGCCCTCCGGTCTGGTTCCACGGCGACTTCCACACCGGCAACCTGCTGACCGCCGACGGCCGCCTCAGCGCGGTCATCGACTTCGGCGAGCTTGGCATCGGCGACCCGGCCTGCGACCTGACCATCGCCTTCACCCTGATGTCGGCCGAGAGCCGGACCGCCTTCCGCGCGGCGCTCGGCGTGGATGACGACACCTGGACCCGCGGCCGCGGCTGGGCACTCGCCACCGGCCTGAACGCCTACACCTCCTACGCCGCCACCAACCCCCGGGTCGCCGCGCAGACCACCCGCCAGATCACCGAGGCCCTCATCGGCTAGCGTCTGTCCGGCCTTTGCTCAAGAGGTGAGTGGGTGAAGGTGAGATTCCGCGAGCCGGGCGGGCGCCGCACGGCTGGCCAAGATCGAGCCCCGGCCGGCCTTCGACCTGATCGGGTAGGCGGGCTCACGCCTTCGGGGGCAGGTCGCCGAGCCAGCGTTTCGCGGCTCGTGCCGTACGCAGGCGGATCACCGTCACCTCCGGATGGCGGGTGACGAGGTCGGCGGTCTGCGTTCTGCGGCGCTGGTGGTGTGTCCACGCCCACCGGATCGGGTGGTCGGGTTCGAGCCAGGAGCTCCAGTCTTCCCGGTTGCCGTTCCACAGCTCGCGCCGGGTGATGGCGCGGCCGAGTGAGCGGCGTACGACCCGCCACATCACGGTGCGGCGCGGCAGGTCCAGCCAGACGGCCGTGTCCGCGCGCTGCCACAGGAGGTCGCCCAAAGAGCGGTGGTACTGGTCCTCGGTCACCCACCGTTCGCCCCGGCTGAACTCGTCCACGTCAGCCTCGAACTCCGGCCGCTTGACCCAGCCGGGCCCGTGATGCAGGGCGTCGAGCTCGTGTCGGGGAAGGCCGAGCCGGGCGGTCAGCTTCCTGGCGAGCGTCGTCTTGCCCGACCCGGAGATGCCGCAGACGATGATCCTGTTCACCGTCCTAGTTTGACGGCGCGCGGAATCGGGTGCTGGATGGGACGACCACGAATCCGCCGACCGAAGCCGCCCGGACCGCGAGCTCAAGGGTTGGGGCCGGGTCAGCCGAGCTTGATCTGGTAGTCGAGAATCGCCCGATCGGCAGGGATGACGATGGGATCGGCCACTTCGACAACGCGGCCCTGGGCCAGCATGCGGCGGGTGATGGCGAACACGGGCACCCCGGATCCGATGCTCAACGTGGTCGTCTCCTCCGGCGTGGGCATCCGCGCCGAGACGCTCTCTTGGACGTCGTCCACGACGATGCCGATGGAGCGCAGTTGGGCGATGGTTCCGCCCGGCCACGGTTCGCGATCGGGGTCGGCGACCGGCGTGCCCTCGACATCGGAGGCGAGCAGGCACGGCCGGGACATCTGGGTCGGCTCTCCCTTGGCGTGGAAGACGAAGCGCCGCTCCAGGACGCGCGTCCCGACCGCGACGCCGAACAGTTCGCCCAGGCGCTCGTCCGCCTCGATCCACTCATACGCCCGGTCGAGCCGGTAGTCCTGCCAGGCGATGCCCTGCTCGGCTGTGAAGGACGTCTGCGGTGTGTCCTGCGGCTCCATGTCCGCGCGATACCGCTCAGACGCGATGCGCCGAACCGAGGGCCGGCGCCTGGCGAAGACGCCGCGACCGCGCTGGCTGAACACCAGCCCTTCCGCCTTCAAGGCGGCGATGGCCTTGCCGACGGTGCTCTTGCTGGCGTGATATCGGGCGATGAGCTCCGGTTCGGATGGTAGGAGCTCGCCGGGGCGGAGCCTGCCGGACTCGATGGCCTCGCGGTAGTCGTTCACGATCCGCTGGTAGAGCGGCTGAGCCATGGGCGGCCTTCCTGTGCCGGACCCGATCAGCTTAATGTCATGACCGTCCCGCCCGCTCATCGACTGGCAGACCGGAATCGCGCCACGCGGGCCGGCGTCGCGCGGGCGCCCCCGGTCTGGTTCCGCGGCGACCTCCACACCGGCAACCTGCTGACCGTGGGCACCGCTTAGCGGCCGACCAGGCAGTTGATGACTCGATCAAGGGCATCGGTGAGCACGTCAGGCGGAGTCGCGAAGTTGAGCCGGATGAAGCCGTCCCCCGACGCTCCGTGATCGGCTCCCGAGGTGGTGGCGATGTTGGTCCGGTCCAGCAGGTGGGCCGCCGGGTCCGCGAGCCCGAACCGGCGCAGGTCGAGCCAGGCGAGGAAACCCGCGTCCGGCTCCATGTATCCGATGTCCAGGTCGGCGAGCATGTTGGTGACCAGCTTCCGGTTGCCGTCCAGGAACCGGACTGCCTCGCGCAGCCACGGCCTGCCGTCGCGGAGCGCGGCGACGGTGGCTGTCATGCCGAGCGGACTCATCCCGCCCACCGCCGCCCTCGGCAGGCTCTGCCAGAGCCGCGCGTCGTCTGGATCGCTGAAAGCGATCAGCCCGCACCGCAGGCCGGGGAAGTTCCACGCCTTGGTCGCGCTGATCAGAGTGATCGCGTTGTCGTCGAGCGAGCCGTACGGAGTGAAACCGGTGTGATAGCGCAGCGGCGCGTGGATCTCGTCGCTGATCACTCGCGCCCCGTGCCGCGCGGCGAGTTCGGCCAGGCCCCGCAATTCGTCGCGATCGAACACGCGGCCCGTTGGGTTGCTGGGATGACAGAGCAGGACACTGCCCGCGCCCGCGCGCAGTGCCCGATCAATGCCGTCGAGGTCGAGTTCGTAGCCTCGTTCTCCGATACGCATCGGCACCTCGACGGCCTCGCGACCGGCGACCCGGATGGCGTCGAAGAACCGGCCGTAGGTCGGGGTCGGCACGACCACCGGCGAACCCGCCCTGGTCAGATGCCTGATCGACATGGTCACGCCGCGCATCAGCTCCGGCAGCAGCCGTACTCGGTCCGGGCCGACCGTGAGACCGTGCACCTCGGTGAGCCATTCGCCGGCCACCTGGGGAACCTCACTGAGCTCGTCGGCGAGCGGATAGCCGAACGCCTGCCGTCGCACGTCGTCCTGAACGGCGGCGAGGATGGGTCCGGCGACCGGCAGATCCATCTCGGCGACGGTGAGATCGATGATGTCCCGGTCGTACTGAGACCACCGCTTGTTCCGCCGGGCGCGGGATCGCTCGAGGTCCCAGTCGAGGTCGATCGCCATCTCGATCAAGCCATACTCCTTACGTCTTGTGAGGTTGCTGCTGCTGTCAGTGATCGCTGGTGGCGCAGGCCGGATCGGTGCGCGAGCCACCAGATTCCCGCGCTGAACACACCGACGAGAATGGAGTCGTACGGCGCGGCGACGACGCCGGCCCCTTCGAACGAGCCGAGCGCGGACAGCACCGCGAGCATGAGCAGGAAGCCCACCAGCCAGCCGCCCGCCGCTCGCATCCTGGTTGTTCGGACGAGGTAGATCAGGAAGCCGATCAGCAGCAACGGCACGGCGACCCGGATCTTTTCCCAGGTCGACCAGTAGAGAATGAGGCCCGAAAGCACGAAGGACGCGAAGCCGACCGGAATCGCCCACCTTCGGAGCCAGCCCTGGTCTGGCGGAGTCGCCGCCGCGAGTACGGTTACCGCGACCGAGACGGCCGCATAGGAGAGTCCGTAGTAGAAGCTCAGCGAGCTGGCGATGGATTTCCAGTTCCCGAAGGTGAGCACGATGACCGATCCGATGCCGACGTTGAGCAGCAGCGCGCGCCGGGGAATGCCGAACCGCGCGTCCACTTTTGTCAGTGCGGCGGGCAGCAGGCCATTCTGCGCCGCGCCGTAGGTGTAGCGGCCCTTGACACCGATGCCGATCAGCAGGCTGCCGGAAGGGGAGAAGATCGCGTCGGCGAGCAGCACGGTGGCGAACCAGGACAGGCCGAGCAGAGTGGCGAGCGAGGCGAGCGGCGAACTGAGGTTGATCCCGTGCCAGCCGCTGCCGAGCAGCCCGTTGGGCAACGAGAAGATCATCACCGCTTGCAGGCCCATGTACAGCACGATCGTCCCGGCCAGCACGATCAGCGTGGCCCTCGGCACCGTGCGGCGCGGATCCTTCGCCTCGCCGGACATCACGGCCGCGGCGTTGATTCCGGTGAACGAGTACACCAGCCCGCCGCCCACCACGGCGGTGAGTGCCGCCGAGACGCCGTAGGGCGCGATCCCGCCGCCGGTCGCCACGTTGGTCGTGTCGAAGCCGCTGGCCAGCAAAAGGATCACGGTAAGTGCCGGGATCACCACCTTGATGGTGGCGACCACGTTGTTCACCTTGGCGAGCAGTTTGATCCCGAACAGGTTGAGCGTGCAGAAGAACACGAGCAGCCCGGCGGCGATCAGCCGTCCCGGCCAGCTCAACGACTCGCCGGACATCACCCAAGGCAGCCACTTGGCCGCGTATTGCACGACCGCCGTCGACTCGCTCGGCCCGGCGCTGACCGCCTGGAGAAACACCGCCCAGCCGACCACGCTGCCGACCAGTGGGCCTGACGCCAGTTGCGGCCAACGGACGTTGCCGCCGGACATCGGATGACGGAAGGCGAGGTCGATGAAGGCGAGTGACACCAGGGCGGTGGCGACCGAGGCGATCGTCCAGGACAGGAAGGCGGCCGGCCCGGCCGCCTTGGCCACGGTGTACGGCGCGAGCAGCCAGCCCGAGCCGATGACGCTGGAGAAGGTGATCAGGGAAAGGGAGATGGTGCCGAGCCCGCGCCGCAGGCGCAGATCCTCGCCCGGCGAAACAGCCGACGGCGTCTGAGTCATGCCCAGAACTATCTATGATGTCCGAATCGCTGAGGTAGACCTGAAATGTCTGGGGCCAGGGTTAGGCTGTGCCTATGACTGTCCCCGGCTTCGGCGGCACCGGTCACAAGATCGAGACAATGGATCTGGTCGTGTTCACCACGGTGGTCCGCACGGGAAGCCTCGGCGCGGCGGCCACCGACCTACGGCTGTCGACGCCGTCGGTCAGCGCCAGGATCGCCGCCCTGGAGCGCAAGCTCGGCACCGCGTTGCTCGTGCGGGGCCCGCGGGGCAGCATCACCACACCGGCCGGAGAGCGGTTGAACGACTACGCACAGCGATGTCTCGACCTTCTCGACGAGGCGGCCATCGGAGTGGCGAAGCACGAGACCCAGCGGCTCGTTCTCGCCGCGCCCGCGAGCCTCGGCGACGTCGTCTTCCCCGCCGCGCTGCGGGCGGTCGCGGGCGAACCGATCGCCGTGCACTGCCGGGTCGCGCACAGCGGCGAGGTCGTCGGCCGCCTCGTCGACGGCAGCGTCCACGCCGGATTCGTGATGCCCAAGGTGCCGTTGCGCGGGCTGCGGTCCGAGCCGATCGACCGCTCCGCGCTGGTGGCGGTGTGCCATCGGGACCATCCTCTCGCCGGACGCAGACGCCTCAGGATCGAACACCTCAGCGGAACGGGCGTCATCGTCTACCGGTGGGGTCGTGACGCCCAGGAACTCGCCGCTTCCCTCGAACATCCGGACCGAGGACTGAACGCCCCGATCCACACCACCGGCCTGCCGTCGACCGCGATCCGGCTGGCGGTCGACGCGGGCTTCGTCGCCATAGTCCCCCGCTTCGTCGCAGCGCGATCGATCCGGGACGGTGACACTGTGCTCCTGCCGCTACGGTTCGGCGGCTGGCGGGTCGACGTGCAGTTCGTCTACGCCTCAGCTACCGCCGACCGGCTCGGCGTGCGCACCCTGCTGGACAACCTCCCCGCACTCCGCGCCGCCTTCGAGGAGGGTTGATCGGCAGTACCTTGGCCCGGTCTCCGCCGCAGCGAGGACACCGGTGCGGCGCGGCAGGCCCAGCCAGACGACCGTGTCGGCGCGTTCAGGCGAATCTTTCGATGGTGACGGGAATCAGGCATTGCCCGCGGATCGCCTGTCGATGGTGGTGGAGCAGCGCCCCGATGGGGGCCTCCGGGCCGGTTCCCAGGCGTACGGTCACATCGAGACACCAGGCGATTCCCGGACCGATCCGCCGTAATTCCCAGGTGAAGTCGTGCCCCGCGGCGGTCGCCGTCGCCGTGCCGACCACGCGGGCCAGGGGATCCGCGGGGTCTTCGACCGGCTCCAGCCTCAGGGCAGAGCGAAGGCTCCCCAGGTCGCGCGGTTCCCCGGCGAACAGGACGCGGTAGCGGCGCGATCCGGTCGTGCCCAGGTCGAGCGGCGCGGCGGCCAGCAACGACTGGCGTTCGCGGGACAAGGTGCGGATCTCCGCCTCCCGCGGCAGTTCGCCCCCGCCGCACGCCTGGTAAGCGTCGCTCGCGTCGTGACGGCTCACCGGGATCACCCGCGAACGCGGCAGGGCGTCGGTACGGATGTCGCGGCTCGTCGTGGCCGAACCGCGCCAGGCACCGGTCGCCGCCGACCACTCGACACTGTCGATACCGGCCGCGGTGTAGTCGGCGCAGAGGACGAACTCCTCGACCAGGATCCCCAGGGGAGGCGCTCCACGGTCCCTGTCCTCCGGCGCGGCGAAGATCAGGTAGTAGTCCATTGAGGCGTCGTCCGCGCCGCCGGCCCCCTGCGCACCATCTGACATCAGGTGATCCTCCGAGCTAGGTGTTACCGCGCCTGTTCAGGGGAGCCGTCACGGCCGATCGCCTACTTGCCGACACGAACCCGGGGCCCCAGCGTCCAGTTCTGGTTCGTGCTGCCCGGATCGCAGCGCGAGCCGAAGACCTGGCCCTTGTCGTTGCTGTTCAGGCAAGTCGCCGGTGACAGGCCCGTCCACTTGATCAGAAACCAGTCGCCGTAGTTGGTCTTGATGGTGGAGAAGGTCAACCGCTGATGCTTGAGATCGGACCCGCAGCGGCGTACGAGCACGAGCGGGCCTTTGGGCGCATCGATGCACAGCTTGCCGTGAAAGTCGGCGCTGGCGAGTTGGGAGCGGGCAGTGCGATTCCATAAGTAGCCCTGGAGGCCGGGCTGGCATTCCCAGGTCCGCGCGATGTTGCCCATCCGCCGCGTTGAGCTGTCCCCGCCGATGGTGAGGCACATAAGGGTGGAGACGTTTTTGATCACGTAGCCGCTGTCCGCCAGCGCCGGCGCCGTCGGTGTCAGGGCGGCCAGGACGGTTGCCGTGAGGGCCACCTTTGCGATCTTTGCCCGTCTGCTCATGGGTCGGCATGCTATCCAGACCGCGAGCGGCGAATGAGCTTCACAGCCACCCCATCCGCTGAGCCGTACGGATGGCTTCGAGCCGGTTCTGGGCGTTCAGCTTGGTCATCGCGCTGGACAGGTAGTTGCGTACGGTGCCCTCGGTGAGGTGCAGCTCGGCCGCGATCCGCGCGATCGTGGCCCCGTCGTCGGCCAGGCGCAGGGCGTCCCGTTCCCGTTCGGTGAGGGGGCTGTCGCCCGCGGCCATGGCCGCCGCCGCGAGTTCGGCGTCCAGATAGCGGCCGCCCGACTGAACCTTGCGGATCGCCATGGCCAGCTCCTCGGCCGAGGCGTCCTTGCCGAGGAAGCCGCTCACCCCCGCCGCCATCGCCCTGCGCAGGTAGCCGGGCCGCCCCAGGCTGGTCAGGATGACGATCTTGCACATGGAGCTGATCTGCTCCGCCGCGCTCAGCCCGTCCATGCCGGGCATCTCGATGTCGAGTACGGCCACGTCGGGGCGGTGCTCGACGACGGCGGTCAGCACCTCGTCGCCCCGGCCGACCTGGGCGACCACCTCGATGCCCGCCTCCAGGTCGAGCAGGGCCGCCAGGGCGCCGCGCACCAGGTGCTCGTCGTCGGCCAGCAGTACGCGCGTCGTCATGCCGGGACCGCCGCCCTGAGCAGGTAGGCGCCGTCGTCCGTAGGCGCCGCCGACAGCGTGCCGCCTGCGGCGCTGAGCCGCTGCGACAGGCCGCCGAGCCCGTCCGGCGCGTGGTCGCTCACCGGCCCGTCGACCCCGTCGTTGGACATCTCCAGCACCCCGTCCTCGATCGTTATCGTGCAATGTCCGGCTTTGCTGTGCTTGAGGATGTTGGTCGCGCCTTCGCGGACCACGGTGGCCAGCAGTGTGCGGGTCTCGGCGGTCAGCGAGCCCGTGTCCGCCCGGACGACGCAGCGTACGTCCGCCGCCTCCAGCACCGCCCGCACGCTGGCCAGGACCTCGTCGAGGTCCACGGCCCGATAGCTCTGCACGGTGGACCGCACCTCGCGCAGCGTCTGCCTGGCCAGGTCGCGTACCTCGAACATCTCGCCCGCCGCCGCCGAGGGATCCTCGCGCAGCGTCTGGGAGGCGGCCCCGGCCCTGGCCGAGATGTCGGCGAGGCTCTGGCCGAGCAGGTCGTTCAGGTCGCGGGCGAAGCGCAGGCGCTCCTCCGACACCGCGAGCCTGGCCCTGGCCTCCTGGCCCTCGTGGGCGTCCCTGGCCACGCGCCACAGCCACAGGTTCGCCAGGACGCCGCCGCTGACGATGGCGGTGAGGATGGTCTGGACGAGGAGGACCTCGATCAGGAACCCGACCGCGAGCGTGACGTACGCGTTGACGACCACGATCGACCCGGCGGCCAGGATGAGGATGGTGCGCCTGCGGACGAACAGGGCGAGCATTCCCAGCCACACCGGGATCGCCCAGACCAGCGCCAAGACGGTCAGGAGCAGCGTGATGACCCCGGCGACCGCCAGGATCCCGGTCGGCCGCCGGCCGCCCCTGACGGCGATCCTGAACGGGCGGGTGGCCAGCCCGACCAGTACGAGGAGCAGGACGGCCGCCGCTATCGTGAGGGCGGCGGGAAAGCCCGCACTCCACCGGGCGTACAGCTCGAAGAGCCCGATCAGGGCGAGCAGGTTGGCGATGTCGGTGCTGTAGACGATCAGCCAGCGCACCTTGTCGAGCCGGCTCGCCCGCCGAAGCCGGCCGCCGCCCGCCTGGCTCGCCCGCTGTAGCCGGCCGCCGCCCACCGCCCTCATGCGGGCACCGCCGCCCGCAGCAGGAACTCGCCCGCGGGCGTGGTGGCCGCCGTGAACGAGCCGCCCGCGGCCCCCATGCGCTCGGCCAGCCCGCGCAGCCCGCTCCCGGCCCCGGTCGCCCAGCTGGTCGCGGGCCCGGGCACACCGTCGTTGCGCATCTCTAGCACGCCACCGTCGATGACGATCGCGCAGCGCGTGGCCGTACTGTGCTTGAGCACGTTGGTGGCCCCCTCGCGCACCGCCCAGGCGAGCAGCGTACGGGCGGCGGGGGACAGGTCGTCGGTCCTGGCTTCGATGACGCACCGCGCGCCCGCCGCCTCCAGCGCGGCGCGGACCCCGGCGAGCTCCTCGTCCAGGTCGAGCACCCGGTAGCCGTCCACGGCCACCTGCACCTCGGCGAGCGACTCGGCGGCCAGGCGGCGTACGTCGGCCATCTCGGCCGCCGCCTTGCCCGTGTCGATGGTGGCCAGCTTGGCGGCCAGCTCGCTCTTCAGCGTGAGGACGGACAGGCTGTGGCCGAGCAGGTCGTGCAGGTCGCGGGCGAAGCGCAGCCGCTCGTTCGACACGGCCAGGGTGGCCTTGGCCTCCCGGCTGTCGTAGGCCTCCCTGATCGTCCACCACAGCCAGCGCCAGAGCCTCATGGTGGCGGGCAGCAGCACGGCGGACACCGTGAGGGAGATCAGGAGGTACTGCCAAGGCTGGTCGCTGACCGCCGACACATAGAAGGTGGTCAGCGCGACCAGCGCGGCGCCCACGCAGGCCGTCGCCCGGAGCGGGAGGTAGAGGGCGAGGGCCGAGAGCCAGAGGCACCCGACCATCTCCCACGACCCGGCGGTGGTGATGGAGGGCGGCACGAGCGCCACCGCGCCGGCGGCGAACAGCCCGCCCGCGACCAGCTTCGCCGTGGGCCGCGGCCGGTCGTCGTAGGCGTCGCGCAGGACCAGGGGGAGGACCGCCAGCGCGGCCAGCACGCACACCTCTGCGGCCACCGCGTGCGGTACGAAGATGCGCCCCTCGCGGGCCGAGGCGAGGACCATCATCGAGAGCATGAAGCCCATCAGGGCGACCGTGGCGTCCATCCAGTAGAGGAGGATCTTCTTCGCCGTCTCGGGACGGGTCGCCATCTCACCCCTCTCTCGCCGACAAAAGCCACGCTGCTCACAAAATCCTATGGCCGTCGCGGGAGCGGCGGGATGCGGCGGGAGCATTCTCCGGGTGTCGTCCATTGTGTGGTGGTACGTAAGCGGATAATGAGGCTTATGAAGTTGCGGATCTTCACTGAGCCCCAGCAGGGTGCCACCTACGACGACCTGCTCACCGTCGCCCAGGCCACGGAACGGCTGGGTTTCGACGCGTTCTTCCGGTCTGACCATTACATGCGCATCGGAGAAGGAGAGCCGGGGCCCGGGTCGACCGACGCCTGGCTCACGCTGGCCGCGCTGGCCAGGGAGACCTCCACGATCAGGCTCGGCACGCTGGTGAGCCCGGCCACGTTCCGGCTGCCGGGGCCGCTGGCCATCAGCGTCGCGCAGGTGGACCAGATGAGCGGCGGCCGGGTCGAGCTGGGCTTCGGCACCGGCTGGTTCGAGGAGGAACACCGCTCGTACGGCATCCCGTTCCCGCCGGTGGGGGAGCGGTTCGGCCGGTTCGAAGAGCAGCTGGAGATCGTCCTGGGGCTGTGGACGGCGGAGAAGACCTACTCCTTCGAGGGCAGCTACTACCGGCTCGTCGACTCCCCGGCGCTGCCCAAGCCGGTCCAGCGCCCGCACCCGCCGGTCATCATCGGCGGCGTCGGCGCCAAGCGCACGCCCCGGCTGGTGGCCGCCTTCGCCGACGAGTACAACGTGCCGTTCAGGACGCTGTCCGACACGAGCGAGGCATATGCCCGGGTGCGGGAGGCGAGCGCGGAGACCGGCCGTACCGTGCTCCTGTCGGCGGCGCAGACCGTCTGCGTCGGCCGCGACCAGGCCGAGATCGAACGGCGCGCGGCCGCCATCGGGGAGGACCTGGCCGGGCTGCGCGCGGGCGGTCTCGCGGGGACTCCGGCCGAGGTGGTCGACAAGATCGGCCGGCTGGGCGAGCTCGGTGCCGAGCGGGTCTACCTCCAGGTCATGGACCTGTCCGACCTGGAGCACCTGGAGCTGATCGCGGCCGAGGTACTGCCACACGTCTGACATAACCGTTAGCGCCCCTTTGTTGGCCTGCGGCACACTTGGCCCGTGCTGCTGACCATTACGACCACCGCCACACCCGCCACCGACCTGGGCTTTCTCCTGCACAAGCATCCTGATCGGGTGCAGGAGTTCGACCGGTCGTTCGGCACGGCCACGGTCTTCTACCCGGAGTCGGGCGAGGGGCGCTGCACGGCGGCGCTGCTGCTGGAGGTCGACCCGATCGCGCTGGTCCGGTCACGTGGCAAGAACTCGCCCGACTTCAGCCTGTCCCAGTACGTCAATGACCGGCCCTACGCCGCCTCCTCGCTGCTGGCCGTGGCCCTGGGCGACGTCTTCCGCACCGCGCGGGCCGGGCGCTGCAAGGCCAGGCCGGACCTGCCGGGCAGGCCGATGCCGCTGGAGATCCGGCTGCCCGCGCTGCCCTGCCGCGGCGGGCCCGAGCTGGCGGTCCGGCTGTTCGAGCCGCTCGGCTGGGCCGTCGAGGCGAAGGCCGTACCGCTGGACGAGGGTTTTCCCGAGTGGGGCGACTCGCGCTACGTCCGGCTGACGCTCAGCGGGACCGTCCGGCTGGCCGACGCGCTCAACCACCTGTACGTGCTGCTGCCCGTCCTCGACGACGGCAAGCACTATTGGATCGCGCCCGACGAGGTCGACAAGCTGGTCAGGGCCGGTGAGGGCTGGCTGTACGGGCACCCGGAGCGCGGCCTGATCATGCGCCGCTACCTGGGCCGCCGCTGGGCGCTGGCCCGGACGGCGCTGGCCCGGCTGGCCGAGCTGGGCGACGAGACCGAGGAGCAGCTGGAGCCCGCGGTCGACGAGGACGCGGCGGCGGGGGAGACCGCGGCCGACGAGGCGGCGGCCGCCGAGGCCGTGGCCCAGGGCGAGGCGCCGGAGGTCAAGCCGAAGGCGCTGAACGTCAGGCGGCGTGAGGCCGTACTGGAGACCCTGGAGGAGCTCGGCGCGACCAGCGTGCTCGACCTCGGCTGCGGGCAGGGCGAGCTGGTCGGCGCGCTGCTGGCCAGGCCCAGGTTCGCCAGGGTCGCCGGGATGGACGTCTCGGCCATGGCGCTCACCATCGCCGCGCGCAAGCTCAAGCTGGACCGGATGCCCGACGGCAAGCGGGCCAGGCTGACGCTGTTCCAGGGCGCGCTCACCTACACCGACAAGCGGCTGACCGGCTATGACGCCGCGGTGCTCATGGAGGTGGTCGAGCACGTCGACCCGCCGCGCCTGGCGGCGCTCGAACGCGTCGTGTTCGGCCACGCCCGGCCCCAGCACGTGCTGGTCACCACCCCGAACATCGAGTACAACCCCCGCTACGAGTTCCTGACCGGACTGCGCCACCGCGACCACCGTTTCGAGTGGACCCGCGCCGAGTTCGCCGCGTGGGCCGAGCGGGTGGCCGAGCAGTACGGATACCAGGTCACCTACAAGCCCGTTGGCGACGACGACCCCGAGGTCGGGCCGCCCACCCAGATGGGAGTGTTCACCCGATGAGCCCGATCAGCGTTCCCGAGCTGTCCCTCGTGGTGCTCGTCGGTGTGTCGGGCAGCGGGAAGTCGACATTCGCCGCCAAGCACTTCAAGCCGACGCAGGTCATCTCGTCCGACTTCTGCCGCGGCCTGGTCGCCGACGACGAGAACGACCAGTCGGCCACCCCCGCCGCCTTCGACCTGCTGCACCACATCGTCGGCGTACGCCTGGCCAGGGGGCTGTTCACCGTGGTCGACGCCACAAACGTCCAGTACCCCGCCCGTCGCAGCCTCATTGATCTGGCCAAGAAGCACGACGTGCTGGCCGAGGCGATCGTGCTGGACACACCCGAGGAGGTGGCGATCGAGCGCAACGCCGGCCGCCCCAACCGCGACTTCGGGCCCGGCGTGGTGATCCGCCAGCGCAAGGACCTGCGCCGCTCGCTGGGCAAGATCTCCCGCGACGGCTTCAGGAAGGTGCACGTGCTGCGCGGCCTGGAGGCCATCGAGAACGCGGAGCTGTCGTACGAGAAGGCGTGGAGCGACAAGCGCGAGCTGACCGGCCCGTTCGACGTCATCGGCGACATCCACGGCTGCCGTTCGGAGCTGGAGACGCTGCTGGAGAGCCTGGGCTGGCAGATCGAGCGCGTCGAGGGCAGGGCGGTGACGGCTCAGCACCCGGCCGGTCGTACGGCGGTGTTCGTCGGCGACCTGGTCGACCGCGGCCCCGACACGCCGGGTGTGCTCCGCCTGGTCATGGGCATGGTCGCGGCCGGTACCGCGATCTGCGTCTCGGGCAACCACGAGGCGAAGCTGGTGCGCGCGCTGAACGGCCGCAAGGTCAAGGTCGCGCATGGCCTCCAGGAGTCGCTCGACCAGCTCGCCGCCGAGCCGCCGGAGTTCGTCGAGCGGGCCCGTACCTTCATGGAGGGGCTGATCAGCCACTACCGGCTCGACGGCGGCCGGCTCGTCGTCGCGCACGCCGGGCTCAAGGAGGCCTACCACGGCC
This sequence comes from Nonomuraea sp. NPDC049750, assembly GCF_040659625.1. Classification (NCBI taxonomy): domain Bacteria; kingdom Bacillati; phylum Actinomycetota; class Actinomycetes; order Streptosporangiales; family Streptosporangiaceae; genus Nonomuraea; species Nonomuraea sp. NPDC049750. Next base: position 161,386 of record NZ_JBFANB010000019.1, on the reverse strand, counting down.
GCGCGTCCGGCCGCGTCCGCTCCTTCGCCCTGTATGGCGACACGACGGGCGAGACCGACGAGTACGGCCTGCCGGTCCGCTACCCCTGGGCCGAGGAGTACCGCGGCCGGGCCATGGTCGTCTACGGCCACACGCCCACGATCAAGGCCGAATGGATCAACAACACGATCTGCCTCGACACCGGCTGCGTCTTCGGCGGCACGATGACCGCGCTGCGCTACCCGGAACGCGAGCTGGTCTCGGTCCCCGCCGAGAAGGTCTGGTACGAGTCGGTCAAGCCGCTCGGCGGCGGGCCCGCCCGTGACCCGGGCATGCTCGACATCGGCGACGTCCAGGGCACCAGGCACATCGAGACCCGGTTCGGCACCCGCGTGAAGGTGATGGAGGAGAACGCGGCCGCCGCCCTGGAGATCATGAGCAGGTTCGCCGTGGACCCGCGCTGGCTGGTCTACCTCCCGCCGACCATGGCCCCGCCCGAGACCTCCGCGCTCGACGGCTTCCTGGAGCACCCGCACGAGGCGTTCGAGGAGTTCGCCGCCGCCGGGGTGAGCGAGGTCGTGTGCGAGGAGAAGCACATGGGCTCGCGGGCCGTCGCCGTGCTCGCCAGAACTCCCGAGGTGGCCGCCGCCCGCTTCGGCGTGTCCGACGGCTCCGCGGGCGCCGTCTACACGCGTACCGGGCGCCCGTTCTTCGACGACATGGCGCCGCTGGTGGACCAGCTGCGCGAGGCGTGCGAGCCGCTGTGGGCCGAGCTCGGCTCCGACTGGGTGGCGCTCGACTGCGAGCTGCTGCCCTGGTCGGCCAAGGCGGGCGAGCTGATCAGGAGCCAGTACGCCTCCGTCGGCGCGGCCGCGCGGGCGGCGCTGCCCGAGGCCATGTCGGCTCTGGAGGCGGCCGCCGGGCGCGGGCTGGATGTGGGCGGGCTGCTCGCCCGCACTCGACGCCGCACCGACAACGCTGCCCTGTTCCGCGACGCCTATGCGCGTTACTGCTGGCCGGTCGACGGCCTGGAGGGGGTACGGGTGGCGCCGTTCCAGATCCTGGCCTGCGAAGGCCGGGCCACGGCGCTGGAGCCGCACGCCTGGCACCTGGCGAAACTCGCCCTGCTGGACTCGCCGCTGATCACCCACACCAGGCACCTGTTCGTCTCCCTCGACTCGCCGCAGGCGCGGGCCGAGGCGGTCGAGTGGTGGTCGTCGCTCACGGCGGCGGGCGGCGAGGGCATGGTGGTCAAACCCGCTCAGTACGTGGCGGGTCGGGTCCAGCCGGGGGTCAAGGTACGCGGCCGCGAATACCTGCGGATCATCTACGGCCCCGACTACACCGAGTCGCTCGACGTGCTGCGCAGGCGTTTCCTCGGCAAGAAGCGGTCCATGGCGCTGCGTGAGTACGCGCTCGGCCTGGAGGCCCTGTCGCGCCTGGCCGAAGGCGACGCGGGCTGGCGGGTCCACGAGCCGGTTTTCGGGGTACTCGCCCTGGAATCCGAGCCGGTGGACCCTCGGCTCTAGTTTTTTAAGTAATCGTGGTTTTTGAGTAATCATGGCCGTACGTGGAGTGACTGCGGGTAAATCCCCATTTCGGGGAGGAGGCCCGCATGGCTACTCAGTCCGGCCACCAGGAGAACCTCGGCCACGTCGTCTTCATCACGGCGGCGGCGGCCATCGGCGGGTTCCTGTTCGGCTACGACAGCGCCGTGATCAACGGCGCTGTCGTCGGCATCCAGAAGTACTTCCACGTCGGCCCGGTGGAGATCGGGATCGTGGTGGCCATCGCGCTGCTCGGCTCCGCCATCGGCGCCTGGATCGCGGGCCGGCTGGCCGACTGGTGGGGACGTACCAGGACCATGCAGGTGGCGGCCATCCTCTTCTCCGCCAGCTCGATCGGGCAGATGCTGCCGTTCGCCCTGTGGGACCTGGCCTTCTGGCGGATCCTGGCGGGCATCGCGATCGGGATGGCCTCGGTGCTCGGCCCGGCCTACATCGCCGAGGTGTCGCCGCCCGCCTACCGGGGCCGGCTCGGCTCCTTCCAGCAGCTCGCGATCGTGCTGGGCATCGCGTTCTCGCAGCTAGTCAACTACGCCTTCGTCCGGCTGGCCAGGGGCGACGTCAACAACCCGCTGTGGGGACTGCAGGCCTGGCAGTGGATGCTGGGCGCGTGCGTCGTGCCGGCCCTGCTCTACCTGCTGTTCGCCTCGACCATCCCCGAGTCGCCCCGGTACCTGATCGCGGTCGGCCGGATCAGGCAGGCCCGCACAGTGCTGACCGAGGTCGAGGGCGAGCACGTAGATCTGGACGCCCGGGTCGCGGAGATCAATCAAGTCCTCAGGACTGAGGAAAGGACCACGATCAAGGAGCTGCGCGGGCCCGCCCTCGGGCTGCTGCCGATCGTCTGGATCGGCATCGCCCTGTCGGTCTTCCAGCAGTTCGTCGGCATCAACGTGATCTTCTACTACTCGTCGGTGCTCTGGCAGTCGGTGGGCATCACCCAGGCCAACTCGCTGCTGATCAGCTTCTCCAGCTCGGTCATCAACATCATCGGCACGTTCATCGCGATCTCGCTGGTCGACAAGATCGGGCGCAAGCCGCTGCTGCTCATCGGCTCGGCGGGTATGGCCATCGCGCTGGGCACGGCCGCGTGGGCGTTCTCCTACGCCCGCGGGCTCAGCCTGCCCGCCCCGCAGGGACCCATCGCGCTGGTCGCGGCCAACGTGTTCGTGCTGTTCTTCGCGCTGTCGTGGGGTGTCGTGGTGTGGGTGCTGCTGGGGGAGATGTTCCCCAACCGCATCCGGGCCGCCGCCCTGGGCGTGGCCGCCTCGGCGCAGTGGATCGCGAACTGGGCGATCACGGTGACCTTCCCGGCCCTGTCGAAGTGGAACCTGCCTCTGACGTACGCCATGTACTCCTTCTTCGCCGTGCTGTCGTTCCTGTTCGTCGCCAAGTTCGTCAGGGAGACCAAGGGGCGCAAGCTCGAGGAGATGGGCTAGCCTCCGGTGCGTGATTGACGACGTGCTCGGTCCCTCCATCGAGGTGTTGTTCTGCGGGATCAATCCCGGGCTGATGTCGGAGGCCACCGGCCATCACTTCGCCCGTCCCGGCAACCGGTTCTGGCCCGCGCTGCATCTGTCCGGGTTCACACCCCGGCTGCTCGCCCCGGCCGAGCAGCACCTGCTGCCGTCGTACGGGCTGGGCATCACGAACGTGGTCGCCCGGCCCAGCGCCAAGGCGTCGGAGTTGACCCGTGAGGAGCTGATCGAGGGCGGAGCCCGGCTGGCCGGGCTGGTGGCGTCGGTGCGGCCCCGGGCGCTGGCCGTGCTGGGGATCTCGGCGTACCGGACGGCTTTCGCCCGGCCGAAGGCGCGGATCGGTCTCCAGCCCGAGCCGGTGGGCGGCGTGCCGGTGTGGGCGCTGCCGAACCCGAGCGGCCTCAACGCCCACTGGACCCTGGCCGGCATCGCCGCCGAATTGCGGCTGCTGCGCGAGCACATCGGGCGGCCTTCGCGCACCTCTTGACGATCTCAGAGCTCGCTCCCTACTATCGGGTAACTCTTTAATGATCAACGCAATCCCCGTTTACGGTTCAACCACTTCCAGGTAGGCGGGAGTGGGCTTCGCCGTAGCCTCGTAGGGAAATCTCGCATGACAGATGACTATGACGTCGTCATAGTCGGCGCAAGCATTTCCGGATGCGCCGGCGCAATACTGTTCGCGAATCTGGGAGCTCGCGTCGCGCTCTTGGAAAAGCATTCCGGCATGGACGCGTACAAGGTGTTGTGCACCCATACGCTGCAACCGAGCTGCCTGCCGGTCATCAAGACGCTGGGCCTGCTGCCGCTGCTCGAAGAGGCCGGGGCGCACCGGCACGTCACCCACCTGTGGACCCCCTGGGGCTGGATCGAGCCGCGCCCCGCGCCCGGCGCGGAGCCGCTTGCGCACGGACTCAACATCCGGCGCCAGACCCTGGACCCCTTGCTCAGACGGCTCGCCGCCGAGACACCGGGAGTCGACCTCCGGCTCGGCCAGAACGTCAACGGGCTCCTGGAGGAGGACGGCCGCTTCACCGGAGTCCGCGTCACCGCGGGCGGCGTGGAGACCCGGCTGACGGCGCGGCTGGTCGTCGGCGCGGATGGGCGCAACTCGACCGTGGGCGCCCTCAGCGGGCTGCCCGTCAGGCTGAGCGCCAACAACCGGCTGGGCTTCTTCGCCCAGTACCGTGGCCTGCCGGAAGACGCGCCGAGCCGGGTGTGGTTCCTCGACCCGGACACCGCCTTCGCCTTCCCCAACGACGACGGCGTCACCGTGATCGCCTGCTCGCCCAGCAAGGAACAGCACAGCTCCGCCTTCCGCGCCGACCTCGAAGGCAGCTTCGAACGGTTCGTCCGCGCCCTGCCCGACGGGCCCCGCATCGACGAGGCCGAACGCGTCTCCAAGATCGTCGGGACGCTCGACCTGCCCAACGTCTACCGCAAGCCGTACGGACCGGGGCTGGCCCTAGTCGGCGACGCGGCCCTGGCCACCGACCCGCTGTGGGGAGTCGGGTGCGGCTGGGCGTTCCAGTCCGCCCAGTGGCTGGTCGACGCGGTCGGGGGCGCCGTGGCGAGCCAGGGCGACGTGCTGCCGGGCCTGGCGGAATATGGAAAAACGCACCGCGCGGCGTTTTTCCCGACGCGGCCACCGCCGGTGAGCTGTGGGACAACGCGCTGGCGGGCCGCAGGTCGTTCCGGCGGCTGCCCCCGGAACGCATCCGGTTGTCCGACTACTGGTCCGCGGACCGTACGGCGCCCGATCACTTCTACACGACAGAGGCGGCGCTGTTACGCGACTGGGAGTTCGACCGGCTGCGCTTCAAGGTGGCCGGCACGACCTTCCGCAACACCGACATGGTGCACTGGCTCGCCCTGGAGGTGGCCGCCGAGGCGCTCGCCGACGCAGGGTTCCCCGACGGCAAGGGCGCGCCGCACGAGACCACCGGAGTGGTCATCGGCAACTCGCTCACCGGCGAGGGCCAGCGCGCGGCCGGGATCAGGCTGCGCTGGCCGTACGTACGCCGCATCGTCGCCAACGCCCTGGAGGGCAAGCTGGACACCGAGCAGCTCACCGAGCTGCTCGGCCGGATGGAGCACGACTACAAGGCGCCCTTCCCGGTGCCCGACGGCGACTACCTGGCCGGCGGCCTGTCCAACACCATCGCCGGACGCATCTGCAACCACTTCGACCTCAACGGCGGCGGCTACGCCGTCGACGGAGCCTGCGCCTCGTCGCTGCTGGCGCTCACCACCTCCTGCAACGCGCTGGTCTCCGGCGACCTCGACGTCGCGGTGGCCGGCGGGGTGGACATCAGCATCGACCCGAACGAGCTGATCGGCTTCTCCAGGGCCGGCGCGCTCGCCGTCGACGAGATGCGCGTGTACGACCAGCGGTCCGCCGGTTTCTGGCCCGGTGAGGGCTCCGGCATGGTCGTCCTGATGCGCGAGGAGGACGCCGTCGCCAGGGGCCACCGCATCCACGCCCTCATCGCCGGCTGGGGCGTCTCCTCCGACGGGGCGGGCGGGATCACCCGGCCGGAGTCCGACGGCCAGCGGCTCTGCCTCGACCGAGCCTACGAGCGGGCCGGCTTCGGCATCGAGGAGGTGCCGTACTTCGAAGGGCACGGCACCGGCACCGCCGTCGGCGACGCCGCGGAGCTGGAGACGATCTCCGAGGCGCGAAGGGCGGCCGCGCCGGCCGCGCGGCCCGCCGTCATCGGCTCGATCAAGGCGAACATCGGCCACACGAAGGCGGCCGCCGGGATGGCCGGCCTGATCAAGGCGGTCATGGCGGTCAACAGCGCGGTGCTCCCGCCGACCACGGGCTGCGAACGGCCCCACAAGATCCTCTCCGGCGACTCCCCGGCCCTGCGCACCCTCCGCAAGGCCGAAGCATGGCCGCAGGACGCGCCGCTGCGCGCGGGCGTCAGCGCCATGGGCTTCGGCGGCATCAACACGCACGTGGTGATCGAGTCTCCGCGCCGGCGCCGCCCTCGCCTGGACGGGCGGACCCGGACGCTCATGAACTCCCCTCAGGATGTGGAGCTGTTCTGCCTGGACGCCGACTCGCCGGCCGACCTGCGGCAGGAGGCGGAGCGCCTGGCCGAGGTCGCGGTCGGCCTGTCCCGGTCCGAGCTGCCCGACCTCGCCGCGTACCTGGCCAGGAAGATCGGCCGCCGGGCGCGCCGCGCCGCGGTGGTCGCCGGTACGCCCGCCGCGCTCGCCGAGCGGCTGCGGCAGGTCGCCGAGCTGGCCGGGCAGGGCACGGAACGGCACCTCGACAGCGCGGCCGGGGTCTTCCTCGGCACGCTCGGCGAGCTGCCGCGCATCCTGCTGATGTTCCCCGGCCAGGGCTCCGGCACCCGCGGCGACGGGGGCGCGCTGCGCCGCCGCTTCGACTCGGTCGACGAGCTGTACGAGATGGCGGCCCTGCCCACCGGCGGCGACCAGGTCGAGACCGCCGTCGCCCAGCCGCGCATCGTGACCGCCTCGGTGGCCGGGCTGCGGGTGCTGTCCGAGCTGGGCGTCGAAGCCGGGACCGCGGTCGGGCACAGCCTCGGCGAGCTCGTCGCGCTGCACTGGGCCGGCTCCTTCGCCGAGGCCGCGGCGCTGCGGATCGCCGCAGCCCGGGGACGGGCGATGAGCGAGCTGTCGGAGAGCGGCGGCGCGATGGCCAGCGTCACCGCCGACCACGACACCGTGGCCGCGCTGCTCGGCGACGATCCCGTGGTCGTCGCCGGCCTGAACTCCCCGCGCCAGACCGTGGTGTCGGGCCCCGCCGAGGCGGTGACCCGGGTCGTCGAGCGGGCCACCCGCCAGGGCCTGTCGGCGGTCAGGCTCCCCGTCTCGCACGCCTTCCACTCGCGGCTGGTCGCTCCGGCCGCCGACGTCTTCGCGGGCCGGCTGGCCGAAGAGCGGCCGGAGCCCGTCGGCCGGCACGTCATCTCGACCGTGACCGGAGCTCCGGTCGTGGGCGAGCCGCTCGAACTGCTGCGCGAGCAGATCACCGCGCCGGTCCGCTTCATCGAGGCGCTCACGGTGGCGGCCAAGGACGCGGACCTGCTCATCGAGGTGGGACCCGGCCTCGTACTGACCCAGCTGGCGCGCGACATCGTCGACGTCCCGGCCGTCGCCACGCGTACGGACGACGACTCCCTGGCCGGCATCCTGCAGACGCTGGGCGCGGCGTTCGCCGTCGGTGCCGGGGTGAAGGTCAGCGAGCTGTTCGAGGATCGCTTCACCCGCGCCTTCGACCCGGCCGCCACCCCGACCTTCATCACCAACCTGTGCGAGGTCGTCCCGGAGATCGACTCCGCCCTGCTGGTCAGCGCCGCCGCTCCCACGTCGGCCTCCTCGTCCCTGGACGAGCCCACCGGAGACCCGCTCCTCCTGCTGCGCCGGCTGGTCGCCGAGCACGCCGAGTTCCCGCTGGAGTCGGTGCAGGCGGACAGCAAGTTCCTGGACGACCTGCACCTCAGCTCGATCGTGGTGGGCGAGCTCGTCGGCGAGGCCATGCGTCGGCTCGGGCTGTCCGAGCCCGCCGCGCCCACCGGGTACGCCACCGCGACCCTGGGGCAGGTCGCCGAGACGCTGGAACAACTGGTCGCGACGGGCGAGGCCCCGGCCGAGGACGCCGAGACGGCGGCGGCCCGCATCGTGCCGCCCGGCATCGCGCCCTGGGTGCACAGCTTCGCCGTCGGGAGACGCGAAGCACCCCGTCGGGGCGTACGGCGCCGCGCGTCCAGGGCATCTGGCAGGTCATCGGTGAGCATCCCGCCGCCGACGCCGTCCGGACCGCGCTCGAAGCGGCGGCGACCGGCACCGGCGTCCTGGTCGTCCTGCCCTCGGGCCCGCGTGCCGAGCGGCTGGCGGTGCTGCGCGCCGCCGCCGAGGCGGTGCTCGCGGGCAAGGAGGTGACCCGCTGCGCGATCGTCCAGGAGGAGCCCGGCGGGGCCGGTTTCGCCAAGAGCCTGCACCTGGAGGCGCCCTGGGTCGCCACCACCGTCGTGACCCTTCCGCTCGACGCGGCCGAGGCGCCCGCGCGGATCAGCACGGAGGTCACCGCGACGGACCGTTTCAAGGAGGTCTTCTACGACGCCGACGGCCTTGGTACGGAGCCCGTCCTGACGCCGGTGGAACTCGGCGGCACCGAGCTGCCGCTCGGCTCCGACGATGTGCTGCTCGTCACCGGCGGCGGCAAGGGCATCACGGCCGAATGCGCGCTGAGCCTGGCCAAGGAGACGGGCACCCGGCTGGCCCTGCTCGGGCGATCCGATCCGGAAGAAGACAGCGAACTGGCCGCCAACCTGGAGCGGATGGCGGCCACCGGAGTGACCGCCCGCTACGTGCGCGCCGACGTCACCGACGCGGCGCAGGTGGCCGAAGCGGTCGCCGCGATCGAACGGCACCTCGGCAAGGTCACCGGCGTCCTGCACGGAGCCGGTGGCAACGTGCCCAAGCTGCTCGGGGAGCTCACCGACGCCGACTACGCGGCCACGATCGACCCCAAGGTCGCGGGGCTCGAAGCGGTGCTCGCGGCCGTCGGAACCGGCGCGCTGAAGCTGCTGGTCACGTTCGGCAGCATCACCGCGCGGGCCGGGTTGCGGGGTGAGGCCCACTACGCCATAGCCAACGAATGGCAGAGCGACCTCGTCGAACGGCTGGCGCGCGAGCTGCCGCACTGCCGATGCCGGGCCGTGGAGTGGTCCCTGTGGTCGGGTGTCGGGATGGGGGAGCGGCTCGGCTCGGTGGAGAACCTCGCCCGGGTGGGCGTCACCACCATCACGCCCGATCAGGGGGTGGCCATGCTCCGCGAGCTGATCGCCGACCCCGGCGCGCCCGTCGTCTCCGTGGTGACCGGCCGGTTCGGCGAAATGCCGACGGTGACGTTCAGCGCCGACTCGGAGGGGGCTTCCCGCTCTGGCAGGGGTGGGAGCGATGATCTGCCGCTGCTCCGCTTCCTGGAGCAGCCGCGCGTCTATTACCCCGGCATCGAGCTCGTCGCCGACTCCGAGGTCAGCTGGGCCAGCGATCCCTACCTCGCCGAGCACGTCTTCGGCGGTGGGGAAGGGGCGGTCGTGCCGGGCACGGTGGGCATGGAGATCATGGCTCAGGCCGCGGCCGGCCTGCTCGGCACGGACACCGTGCCGGTCCTGGAGGACATCGAATTCCTTCGGGCCATCGTCGTGACCGAGGACGCTCCGGTGACGGTACGGGTGGCGGCGCTGCGTACCGGGCCGGGGCGGGTGGTCACGGCGGTTCGTACGAGTACGACCAAATTCCAGATCGACCACTTCCGGGCGGTCTGCGACTACTCCGGCGCCAAGGCTGAAACGCTCGGGCACACCGGCGTCAAGCCCGAGACCCTCGGGCTGGCCCGGCCCGACGACGTGGCGCTGCCGCCGCTGGCCTTCGACCCCGCGACGGACCTCTACGGGCCGATGCTCTTCCACGGCCCGCGCTTCAAGCTCGTCGAGAGCATCCACCGCACCGGCGCCCAGCACGTCACGGGACGGCTCCTCGCGGGCACCGGCTCCTCCTGGTTCGGGCGATATCTCCCCGACCGGCTGCTGCTCGGCGACCCGGCCGCCCGGGACGCCTACATGCAGCCGATGCAGACCTGCGGTCCGACCGTACTGGCCATCCCCGCGGGAGTGGAGCGCATCGTGCCGGGCCCGTCGACCGGCGCGCAGCCGACCGACGTCTACATCCGGCACCGCTTCGACGACAAGTGCTGGGACATCGAGGTCACCGACCGCGACGGCGACGTCATCGAGACCTGGCAGGGCTTCCGGACGCAGCTGGTCAGCAAGTACGAGGTGCCGCGCGAGTGGGTCCCCATGCTGCTCGGCTCGTACCTGGAGCACGTGCTCATCGAGCAGGACCTGGCAGGCCGCGTCCTGTTCGACACCGACGGCGACGGACTGGAGCGGCGGCAGGCCAGCCGGCTGGCCGTCCAGCGGCTGTTCGGGGCCGAGACCGAGGTCGTCTGGCGCCCGGACGGCAAGCCGGAGGTACTGGGCGGACAGACTGTGTCGATCGCGCACTCGGCGGGCGTCACCATGGCGACGACCACTCCGGGGTGCGATCTGGAGACGGTCACGCCCCGGAGCAGGCAGACCTGGTCGACGCTGCTCGGCGCGGACCGGCTCGCGCTGGCCGAGGCCGTCGCGGACGAGACCGGGGAGGACTTCGACACCGCGGCCACGCGGATCTGGACGGCCGCCGAGTGCCTGGTGAAGGCGGGCCGGCCGGTCGACGCCGCGGTGACGTTCGACTCGGCGCGGGAAGGCGGCTGGGTCGGGCTCGTCGTCGGCGATGACCGGATCCTGACGATGTCCACCAGGCTGCGTGGTGTGTCGGCCCCTGTCGTCCTCGCGATCCTGGCCGCGACCGACCCGAACGCCGGCAAGGCGGGTGAGCTCCGATGACCGGGGACGCCTACGAGTACCGGCACGTCGTGGGCATCGAGGACACCGACCTGCTCGGCAACGTCAACTACGTCAACTACATCCGCTGGCAGGGCCGCGCCCGGGAGATGTTCCTACGGGACTTCGTCCCCGACGTGGTGGCCGGTTTCGCCGACGGGGTACGCCTGCTGACCGTGAGCTGCCACTGCGACTACCTGCGGGAACTGGCGGTCTTCGACGAGGTGGTCATCAGAATGCGGCAGGGAGAGCTGGGCCAGACCCAGTCGGTGATGACCTACGAGTACTGGCGTCAGCTCCCGGACGGAGGAGAGGAACTGGTCGCCACCGGGGAGCAGCGGATCGCCTGCGTACGTCCCGACGAGAACGGCCACCTGGCTCCGGCCCGGATCCCGGAGCAGATGCGGCGCCTGCTCGAACAGGTACGCAGTCGCCGTTGATCTTTACGCCGGTCGGTCCTTTTGCCGGTCAGACCTCATACCGGTTGATCCTCATGCCGGTCGGTCCTTTTGCCGGTTGATCCGTATGCCGAAGGAGTGTCGATGCACGCTGTTTCCGCCACCGCCCGCTGGACGGCGGCCGCCAGGGCGAAGGAGTCGCGACGCGATGACGCGATCTTCACCGACCACCTGGCCGAGGAACTCGCCGGAGAGGAGGGCGCGACCCTCTTCGCCCGCTATGACAACCCGGGCGTCGGCGAGTTCATCGCCATCCGGACCCGCTACCTGGACGACGTGATCTCCGTACGCTCCGGCTGTGCGCCTGCGCCTCGGCCGAGCAGTCGAACCGGTGGGGCGGATCGCCTCGGACAGGTCGTGCTGCTGGCGGCCGGCTTGGACACGCGCTCCGTACGACTGACGTGGCCTCCGGAGACCGTGCTGTACGAGATCGACCAGGCCGACCTGCTGGAGGAGAAGGACAAACGGCTCGCCGAACTCGGCGCCCAGCACCGCTGCGCTCGCCGGGCCGTCGGCACCGACCTGACTGGCGCCTGGCCGCAGGCGCTCAGGGAGGCCGGCTGGGATCCGGCGGCGCCGACCCTCTGGGTGGTCGAGGGGCTGCTGTTCTACATGCCGGAGTCCGACGCTCGTGGGCTGGTGGAGCGGGTCGCGGAGATCACGGCTCCCGGGAGCGTGCTCGCCGGGGATCTGCTCAGCCATCAGTCGATGATCAGCGAGTTCTCGCGGGAGGGCCTGCGCAGGCTGACGGAGGACGGCTGCCCGTGGCTGTTCGGCACGGACGAGCCGGAGGAGTTCCTGTCCGGGTGCGGCTGGCGGGTCACGGAGCTGAAGACCCCTGGGGAGGAGGGCGCCTCGTACGGCCGGTGGCCGTGGGATCCGCCGCTGCCCCGGGACGTCATGGGCTTCCCCCGGAACTTCCTGTTCATCGCGGACCATTGACGTACATGCTCATCGCGCTCCATTGATGTACGCGCTCATCGCGGACGCTGACGTAAATGCATCGCGGACGCCGACGTAAATGCTCATCGCGGACCGCTGACCAGCATGGTCGCGCGGTGATCGTGGAGTGATCGTTTGATCACATTCGGTACTGGCCATTTGCGCCCGTAGGTACCCTTGGCCTGTGGCGGGTGCCTCTGACCAGCCACGAAGCACCATTCCCCCTCAGATCACCGGCCGGTGCGGCTGCCATCACGTTGAGTTCGCAGCGTTCAAAGTGTCTCCTCAGCCGCCCCAACTGATAGGAGACTTGTGTTCAAGGCAATCAGCAGGCGATCAATGGCGCTGGCCACCCTCATGGCTCTAGGGCTCGCACTGATCACCACCGCCACGGCCGCTGCGGGCGTGAACCACGCCGCCATCATCGGAGGTAGGGACGCGACGGAGACCTACTCGTTCATGGCGTCCTTCCGGCTGAGCGAAGTGCCCAACCACCACTGCGGCGGCGCCCTCATCGCCCCCGACTGGGTCGTCACCGCCGCCCACTGCAAGGGCCTCATGAGACCCGGCGAGACCCGCGTACGCATCGGCTCCCTCGACCGGGACAAGGGCGGAGTCGTCGCGCGCGTGAACCGGATCGTCACCCATCCCGACTGGAGCGGCCGCGACTCGGACGGGGAGCGCAAGGGCGACCTGGAGCTGATCCAGCTGGACCGGCGAGTGAACCTCGCCCCCATCCGCATCGCCGACAGCCCCGGCCAAGTGGGCGACCCGAGCCGGGTCATCGGCTGGGGCATGACCTGCGAGAGCATGGCGAGATGTGAGAACGGTTCCGAGAAGCTGCAGGAACTCGACACCGTACGCGTACCCGACAACCGTTGCGTCGACCTCAACAGCGGCACCGAGCTGTGCACCAGCGACAGCGCCGGCCGCGCGGCCAGCGCCTGCCACGGCGACTCCGGCGGCCCGCAGATCCGCAAGATCGCCGGCCGGTGGGAGCTGATCGGAGCCACCTCGCGCGACGGTGACGACGTGGACGAGCGGATGGGCGGCGGCGCCGGCTGCTCCACCAACCCCGACGGCGGACCGGGGGTCGGCGTCTGGACGGACGTGACCCACTACCGCTCGTGGATCACCCGCACCATAGAGGCGTGATCCACTACCGCTCCTGAACCACTCGCACTGTCGGGCAACACGCCTCCGCGAAGCAGCCAGGCGGCGCCGCCTGACCACGCCGCTTCCAGGTCACGCGCGCGCCATTTGGCTCCCCCTCTATGGGGGGCGGGCTCCCCCGAGCGGGGGAGTCCGGGCGGCCCGCGTGGCTGGCAGAGTCGTCGCCCATGAGGACGATGGGTTACGCGGCCATGGGCTGGACCGGGCTTTACGTGGTGTCGAAGGTGTTCTTCGCCTTGGAGGGGCGACTGGGGGTCACGGGTGGCCCGCACGTCGCCCCCGAGAGCTACCAGAGCTACGGACCGGGCGAGGTGGCGTCGGCTCAGTGGGCCAACGCCGGGAGCGGGGTGCTGATCATCGTGCTTCTACTGGCAGCCCAGGTACGTTTCGACAGTCGCTGGCCGCGCTTGGTCCTGCTCGTCCTGCTGTGGCTGTGCACGGCGATGGCGGCGGTGGGGGCGGTCGGCATGCTGGGCGGCGCGCTGCTCACTGACCGTGGCGGCGCGGTGTTCGGCGGCTATTGCACGGTCTGGGCCGTGCTCCTCTTTCTAGCCACGCGTGAGCTCCAGCGCCGTCCTCTCCGGGTCGCGGCATGAAGCGTGGGGGCGCCCGTCCGGGGCCGGGAGCGCCGTCGGCGGCAGGTCTCGTGTAAGGCAGATATAAAGATCAGGCCCTGTAGATGTCCCTCGATGTGCGTGCCCGAAACCATTCTGGCGGTGTGCCTGGATGCGAGGAACGGCCGGTGTTGTCGCTCGTCAGGGCCCGATCTTGCTCTCGCAGGGCGCATCCCACCGCCCTGGGGCTCCAGATGTTACAGAAAATGCGTTCGAATTTTGAGTGATCTTTCTCATATTGTCCCCTTGGTCGGGCGAGGATATTGATCTTGTGTCATGTCAACTCATGCCTGATTGAGGGTGTTAGTGAGCGAGTTACCACGTACAACGAGAGCGGGCGGGAAACCGCCCCGGCACATCACCCTGGCGACGGTGCTCACGGTGGCAGCATCGCTGCTGGTGGCGGGAACGGTGACCTCGGCCATGGCCGATCCGGGACCGATCGGCACACCTGGGAGCGCTCCCGCTTCCACGAAGACCATCTTCCCCCACCCGGACGATCCGGACGCGCCCCTGCGTGCCGCACTCCAGGAGGCGAAGCAGCGCAACGAGACGATCCCCGTCGAATCAGCCTTCACCGAGACCTCACGCACGTGGGCGTACCCGGACGGACACCTGGCGACAGACTCGTACTCCGGCCCGGCACAGCTCAAGCAGGGCGACGGCTCGTGGCAGTGGATCGACACATCCCTGGTCGAGCAGAATGGGGTGCTACGGCCCAAACGCGCCAAGGGCGGCGTGCGCCTGTCGACCGGCGGCACACAACCTTTCGCGACCATGAAGCTGGGCAGGGACCGTTCGTTCGGGCTGTCCTGGCCGACGGCGCTGCCCCACCCTCAGATCAAGGGCAACGTAGCCACGTACGTAGGAGCCGCGGGCCCATCGGCGGACCTTGTAATGACGGCCCTACCTACCGGATTCCGGCACGACATCGTGCTACGCGAACGGCCGACTGGAGCGGTCGAGTTCCGCATCCCGGTGCAGGCCCGCGGCCTCGACCTCAAGACGACCAAGTCCGGTGGCCTCTCGCTGACGGCCGCAAAGGGCAAGCAGGTGGCGTCGGCGCCGACACCGCTGATGTGGGACGCGGCATCCGACAAGCCGAGCGCTGAGCACCCCGGTCGCCAGACCAAGATCAACACGACGGTCGAGGGCAAGGACGCATCGACCGTACTGGTGCTCAAGCCGGACGCCGCGTGGCTGGCCGACCCGGCCACCCAGTACCCGGTCACAGTGGATCCCACCACGACCCTGGGAGTGACCAAAGAGGTCGGGGTCCGCTCTCCCGACGAACAGCGCGCCCCCGGCGTCGTGAGCCGGTCGAACTGGAAGGAGTGCTCAGGTACGGGCTGTACTCCCGCCTATAAGGAGCGCATCGGCCGGACGTTGATGGCGTTCGACACGGCGTCGATCGCGGGGCGGCAGGTGGTCAAGGCCACGATGCAAATGCAGTTGCGTCTGGACGTCATCAACTGCAGTGAGTTCCAGGGAATCGCCGCGCAGCGCATCACCGAAGCCTGGGACCCTGACGAGGTCTGGTGGGATGACTAGCCGGCCAGCACCGGGGAGGGACGCGCCTCGATCGATCCCTGCTCACTGCCGCGTACGGCCGGAGCGGTGTGGAGCTGGGACCTGACCACGATGGCCGGGCTGTGGGCCTCAGGCACCCCCAACCACGGACTGACGCTCAAGCTGACGCAGGAGAGTCCGGTCACGAAGAACTTCGGTGAGGACTTCACGTTCTATCCGAAGTCCTCCACCAGCGGTACGCCGCCGAAGCTGAGCGTCGACTGGGTGCTGCCGCCCGAGATCCCCACGGTGAGCGCCGAGTCAATCGACTCGATGAGCGGCAACGACGCCATCGCGCGCAGCACCAACGTCAAGGTGTCCTACAACTCGCGCGTCCCTGAGGCGACCAACCTCGACTACACGGTGGCGGTCAACGACTCGACCATGGCCCCGCCGGCGCCACAGCTGCCCACCGGGGAAGCGGCCTACTACAAGCTCGATGAGGCCTCGGGTGCTACCGCCACGGACTCCGCCGGCACCGCACCCGCGACTCTGACCGGTTCGTACACCCGCGTTCCCGGACAGCTCGGTCAGGCCGTCAAGATGACCGGCGGCGCGTACGCGGCCACCACCAAGCCGGTGATCAACACCAACCAGAGCTTCACCGCAGCCGCCTGGGTGCGCCTGGACAGCAGCACCGCCGACCAGGCCATCTTCTCGCAGATGGGCGTCAACTGGCCCGGCTTCACCCTGGCCTACACCACCTCCGACGCTCCCGAATACGATCAGCGTTGGTTGCTGTCCATGGTCACCCAGGACATCCCCGACGCGATCCACGAGCGCGTCATCCAGTCCAAGAACCTGGCGAAGATCGGCCAGTGGACGCACGTGGCCGCCCAGTACGACGCCACCGCCCACAAGGTCCGCCTGTTCGTGGACGGCGAGCTGGCCGCCGAGGGTGATCACACTGTGGACTGGAACGCCCGCGGCAAGTTCCAGATCGGCCGCGGCCTGATCCTCGAAGGCGACGGCAAGCTCGAGGGCGCGGTGGACGACATCCACGTCTACCAGCGCGTGCTGAGCGCTGCCGACATCCGTACTATGGTCGGCGTCCCGACCACCACCACGCACAACAACATCCCCTCAGGCCAGGTGCTGGACAAGGTGTTCACCTTGGACAACCCGGCCAGCTTCAAGTTCGTGGTCAAGGCATGCCGCAGCGGCGTCGTACCGCCCTCGTGCAACGAGAGCCCGGCCTACCGGATCACCTCGGACGCGCCGATGCTGCCGAGCGACACCGAGACCGGCATGGCGGATCCCGCGCAGCCGATCCTGTCCGGCATGGTCAACCGGCCGTCCGGCGGTGCGGTCACGGCCAAGTACTACCTGTACGACAACACAGGCGCACCGGTCGGTTCAGCGCCGCTGGGTACTCGTACGGTCAACGGCGGCGAACGGGCCTCGTTCCAGGTCCCCGCGAACACTGTGCAGCCGGGGCGTACGTACAAGTGGCAGATGATCGCCTGCGCAACGGGGCCTGGCTCGTCCAACCCCGGCCCTGACCCAACACCCAACCCAACGCCGACCCCAACACCCACTCCCACGCCGACCCCAACACCCACTCCCACGCCGACCCCGACACCGAATCCGACGCCGAGTGGCCTGGTTGCCGCCTACGGCATGGACGCAGGCACCGGAACCGCCGTCGCCGATAAAACCGGCACCAACAACGGCACCTCCACCAGCACCTCCTGGGTGGCCGGCAAGTACGGCAAGGCCCTGTCCTTCAACGGCACCTCCAACTGGGTCACCGTCAACCACTCACCCTCGCTGAAGATGACCAACGCTCTGACCTTGTCGGCCTGGGTCAAGCCCAGCGCCGTCGATGGCTATCGCACCGTCATGGGCAAGGACAACGCGACGCTCGACGAGGTTGGCTACGGCCTGTTCGCCTCCAACGGGTCCACTCCCATGGGGCTACTGGCCACCGCCGACACTTTCGGTTCGGTCCCAGGAAGCGGATCGCTGCCGGTCAACACCTGGAGCCACCTCGCCGTCACCTACGACGGCACAACGGCCCGGCTGTACCTCAACGGCACACAGGTAGGCCAAAGCCTCGTCACGGGCAGTCTGCTCGACGACGGCGGTGCCTTCCACATCGGCGGTAACACCGCGTACGGCGATTACTTCAAGGGAGCGATCGACGAAGTACGCGTCTACAACCGCGCGCAAACCGCCGCTGAACTCACCACTGACATGAACACCCCGATCACCGGAACCACTGCCTCAGCAGGTGTCCGGACTACTGTGTCGGTTACTGCGGACAGCCCAGCCAGTGAGGTCTGCACCTCCAAGACCGCTCCCGTCAGCTTCACCACTCCCGGCACACCGCCTGCTGACCCGGTGGAAGACGTTCGGCATCTCACGCTGGGCAAGGACAGCTTCGTCATCAAGACCGCCAAGACAGATCCGACCGCGTGCGGCGGCGCGGCCTGCACCGTCGCCGACAACACCATCATGCGGATTGGAGGCACCGGCGTCGACAAAACCGTGGCCGTCATCGGCTTCAAGCTCGACGAATTGCCTGATGGTGCCGGAGTATCGGAAGGCATCCTCAAGCTCGGTACTCCTGTCTGCCCAGGAGGCACCTGTCCGACAGACGCGGTCATCACCGCCACGCGGCTTAGGAGCACCGTCACTGCGGAAAGCAAGGGGCCCGATCTGGCAAGTGACGCAGATAGCAGCAAACCACCGTATTCCCTGCCGCTGAACGCTTTACAGGCGGATGTTGCCGGAAGCGAATATCAGTGGCTGCTGCTCACGTCCAACAAGGATGAGATCATCGTCTTCGGTGATGCATCAGCTGTCGAGCAGCCGTCGCTAGCGCTTACCTACCTTCCTGCGGGGCCACCCAGCAAGGTGCTCAACCTCACCGCTCAGGCAGGAGACAGCGGCGCCATAGCCAGTTGGGGACTGCCGGAATCCAACGGCAGCGTCGCATTGCTGGACGGCTATGACGTCGAAGTCACCAACAGCAGCGGCAGCGTCGTCAAGACCATGGGCGTGAAGGATCCCTACGCGGCGATATCAGGGCTCGCCAACGGCATTGCCCACACCGTGAAGGTGCGAGCCAAGACGGTCTTCGGCACCAGTGAGTGGGAGGCAGTATCCGTCACCCCCAAGGCTGTGCCCCCGCCTCCAGATCCCGCTCAGCCATGTATTCCATTCCTGGACGAACAGCAGAGACAGGTAAAGGCGGTTGCCGCCTCTGAGTCGGACACGCAGACATACATCGACCGAGTTAAGGCGTACTATCAGGCGCAGGACGCCGTCCTGGAAGGCCGCGCCGGAACGATCTGGGACGCACCAGGGGTTCAACCACAAGACCCGAACACAGCCAAATTGTCGCTGCTGAACGGCGAGCTAGTACAGGAGCGTCGTAGCCTGGAGCGTCTCGCAGCTCAGCACACCGCCTCGACGGTAGCCCTAACCAACCCAATCGTAGTGGCGGCTCCAGACGGTACTGTCCGTGTCATCGCAGAGGTCCAGCGGGCTTGGGAGTTCGCCGGAAGGGCTGCAACCGCAGCACGTTCAACTGACAGTTCACCAGGTGTTGTTCCGCCTGGAGATTTCTCCATTTCGGTGCACGTATTTGACCGGTGCGGAAACATGAACGTGATCGAAGTCCCTTGGGCGAGCTACGAGGATCCCACGGACAGTACGGATTCATGCGGAGGAAAAGTCAACGGCAGCCTGCCGCCAAACGTGGCCGCTACCTCGTCGACGAGTGCATGCGAAGGCGGTGCTGCTGGAGGTAGCGGCGTCCCTGGCCAAGGGTGTAAACCTAAATGGGATACCTCGCATGAACCGACCGCTTGGCAGGTGTGTGAGAAGCCAGGCTACAAAGCGTCCCAAACATTCATTAAAGCCGAATACTCGGGAACCTCGAAGAAGCGGAAAGGATGGGGCGTTACAATTGATGCCGGATCCTCATGGTGGGTTCTCGACAGTCAACAAGACGGGTTCGGCCAGACAATCTGGGACCTTGCGCAGGTGCGTAATTTCCCGACTACCGATCCCGGTTCCTTCTACAACTACATTCGAGTTTGGTCGGCGAACGCCAAGACCAACACTCAGGAAGCGAAATATATCAAGAACAATCTCGAAATAAAATCCGTTGGGGAGGCGTGCTTCCTCAACAATAAATATAAGGCTGAGGTGGGTGGCCAGCTGCAGATCGACGGACTAAAGTCTGGATCGGTCGGAGTTAGCCTTACGATAGCTGGCAGCGCAGAAGTCGCGTGTTCCACCTATGAGCAGGCCGGACCCCCAAAGCCTTCCAATCCTGATCCGGGGGATGACTTCGAGCTCGAAGCGGTGTGGAACCAGAGACGGATAAAGGGCGAGTGCTGGCAGAATCATTTCGATTACTGCTCACTGTCGGCCTACCGACACACATCCAGCGCAGAAATTAAGTTCTGCTATCACATCTCCAAGGGCAACGCTCGCTGTATCCCTTGGACCTCGAACAAATACTATAGCTGGTGGCAAGACTACAGTGGCAGGCGCTATGGCGATAGCTAGCCGCTAACTCCAACTTCGGCCACTGCTGCCCCCTGAATCTCGATGGGAGCAGCAGTGGCCGAGCGCATAAGCGCACGTGAACGAGCAAGAATGACAGGAGTGTAAGAATGGTTATTAATGAAGCCATGCCGTCCGTCATCAGCTTTCTTGCGGCTGGAATAGATGCGCTCCTCTATGCAGTGATTGCCATACCAGCAATTGTTGCGTCAATACTCTGGCTGCGAAATTCGAGAACTCAGCTCGGTGCGCGTACTATGCGCATTAGTTTGATGTCATTAGGCTTGTTTATGATACTCCGCGCAGTCTACATCGCCATTAAATACACCGGCATTCATGAAGTCTTGGATATCGAAGTAAAGGGCGGCATGGGATTGATAATTACCAGCCTTGTGTGCGCAGTCCTTGAGCGAAATCAGATATCCAGCAGATCCACGCAGTCCGATAGCGATATTAGGGATAAATAGCCAAAGTGTGGCAGCCAAGTCATTGCGTTGGCTGAATTCGTAGAGCCATGGAGGATATCAACCGGTTCCTGCGCGGCTGGGCCGCCTACTTCCGGTTCGGTAACTCCTCCCGCCACTTCAACAAGATCAGGAGCTACGCGCGGATGCGGATGGCGCTCGTGCTTCGCAAACGCCATCGCCGTTCCCGAGGGTTCGGCTGGTCGGTTGTGGCCTTCCAGTCTCCGGATCAACTCGGCCTTGTCACGTTGTCGGGGATCGTCGTCGCACCCAGGCCCTTCCGGGACTGGCGGGGGATGTCGAATGCCAGGCGGTGAACGACGTCGGTGAGCCGTGTGCCGGAGAACGGCATGCACGGTTCGACGAGTGGGGACTGGAAACGGAGCAATGAACCTGGCCACGGTCACTGGGGTGGCGCAACCGACCGGGAAACCGGCGGAACATGAAGGCCCCAAGCCCTACCTCCAGGAGACGCAACCGCGCCAGTCCTCGACCCTACGCGCTCCCAGAAGAGCGCGGGTGAAGCAACTAATCGCCGTGCTCCCCTGAGTGCGCATCCCTTCTATGGGTCCAGCTGTGCAGCCGGCCAGTTGCTTGCTCTTAGCAACTGTCCAATCGCAGAGAAATGGTCAAACGCTGAGCAAGGTGCGGGCGCGGTCCAGGAAGCTGCGAGCTGTCGGCTCAGTCCGGTAAGGGGCCAGCAGTTCAACGAAGTCGCGGATGTGGTCGGTACTGCGCGTGGAGCTGATGTGCTCCGTCAAGCTCAGGGCCTGACCAGCGGAGTCGCAGGCCCGGTCGAGGTCTTTCTGCTGCAGTTGGGCTGTGGCCATCCGCGTGAGGTAGAGAGAGTGGTCGCGTACGTAGCCTGGGCCGTATCCGGCGGCAGCTTCGGTGAATTTCTCCTGTGCTCTGACAGGGTCGCCCAGGTCGAGCAGGCACGAGCCCGTCAGCATGTCCACTTCAGCCCGATCGACCCAGTATGCCCAAGGTGGGTCGTCGTCGCTGGTGCCTTCGTTCAGGCAGTCAACGGCCTGGTTCAGAGCGTGGTAACAGCGGCGGGCATCGCCCGTCTTGGCCAGCGCTCTGGCTTGGCGGACGTGCAGCATCGCATCGACGGTCGGGGTGCTGCGTCCACGTACTGCGGCTTGAGCCGTGCGGACCATGCTGTCGGCGTCGTGAGGGTTGCCCACGGAGTACTGCTGGATGGCGGCGAAGGCGAGGATGTTCGCGCCCAGCAGACGGTCACCGCTGGTGTGAGCGGAGCGCAGGGCGGCGTGGAAGTAGCGTTGCGCGGCGGCGTGCTGGCCGGCGTCGAAGCGCATCCAGCCGGCCATGCGTGCCAAGTCGGCTGCTTGGGTGTTGAGGCGGATGCCTTGGGCCTCGGTGTAGGAGCTCTCGCTCAGCAAGCGGGTGACCAGCGACAGGTGGGCCTCGGCTTCACCGATCAGGTCGCCGCCGCCCAGAGTGTCATCGGCGCGTTGCAGGTCGGCGATGCGTTCATCAATGCGGCTGATCATCGCGGTGCTGACGCGGCGGCCGGACCCGGTAACGGCGTGGACGATCTCGGGTTCGGTGATCAGCCAGTCGTGGAGAAGCGTGGTCAAGGTGACGCCGGACAAGATGACGAAGCCGCGACGGTCCATACGTCCGCTCCTCAGCGAATCAGCTAGGACTTCCACCGTACCCCTGGGGGTCCAGGGATAGTACAGCTCGGGAATGTCGGGCGCGGGTAGCCACAGCGGCCATGGAGCCAGCAGGTGTTCGCCTTCGGGGAGATTGAACACCTTGACGAGGAGTTCCTGTGTGACGACGTCGGGGAC
Organism: Nonomuraea sp. NPDC049750; assembly: GCF_040659625.1. Taxonomy (NCBI): domain Bacteria; kingdom Bacillati; phylum Actinomycetota; class Actinomycetes; order Streptosporangiales; family Streptosporangiaceae; genus Nonomuraea; species Nonomuraea sp. NPDC049750. The sequence goes on along the minus strand of NZ_JBFANB010000019.1, from coordinate 139,376 downwards.
TTGGCCGTGCTCCCAGCGCGAGACCGTCTTCTTGCTGGTCGCCACGTTCACGTGCTCGCGACCGCCTGCAACCAGCACCTGCTCGGCGAGGTCCGTTTGTGACCAGCCGCGTAGCTGCCGAGCCTGCGTCAGGCGGTGATGTGCGATGTTCACAGCGCCTCCTGAGAGACCTGGCCGGGCCCTGGGCCCATGGTAACGCTCGGTTGATAGATGGTCAGCAGATCGTCAACATGGCGGCGACCTTCAGGGAGTAGCAGGGGACCGGAGGGGACTTGACACGGCAGTGCGTCCACGCTCAGCGGTCTTCCGCAGCAGGCTGGTCGGGAGTTTCCTATGGGACATGAACGCGCCCGATCGAATCGTGGAGGTTGCCCAATGGGCGGGCTGTTTCTGGCCGAGATCGTATTGCCGGGGGTGACGCGTTCGGTGTCGGTGGCTCGCCGGTGTGTGGGGGAGGTGCTGAGGGTCGCCGGGCATGAGGACGTGGACGATGTCCAACTGGTGGTGAGTGAGCTGCTGACGAACGCTGTGTCGCACACCGCATCCGGTGAGCCTGGCGGGTTCGTCACGGTGGAGGTTGCCTCCCTGGATGCCGCGACGGTCTACATCGAGGTGATCGACGAAGGGGCGGCGGTGACCGTTCCCGAGATGCGTAACGCCGACGTCGGAGAGTGTGGCGGGCGGGGGTTGTGGCTGGTAGAGGCGGTCGCGGTCGGTTGGGGCGTGCGCGATGGGGGTTACCGACGGCAGGTGGCGTGGGTGGAGATGTCCACCAAGAGCGGCACGTCCGCCGGTGCGGCGAGAACGTGAGGGCACGAAATGAGGTGCACCGGAGTGTCCTGGACAATTGATCAAGCTTGGTTTCCGCCTCACTGCATCAGCCCGCACCCGTCCCCCGCACAGTCGCATGCCGAGCGACTGACGTGGAGCGCGCCGCGTGACCACGGTCGAGACGTGCGTGTCGTCGCGTGGACCTGCGAGTGCGGCAGTCCCTTCTACGAACTGTGCCAGGCGGGCGGCCAGCGATTTATCAGACGCACCCGAAACGAGCCGAACATGCGGATCGTCGACGAAAGTGACCGATGGAATGCCCGGCAGGCGAACGCGCGGTGGAACGCCTTACTCCTCGGCCTTCTCCTCTGAGGAGACGAGTTCCTCTGAGGAAGCGAGGAACTGGTCTTCGACGCGTTCGACCACGCGCACGCCTGGCGACTGGGCACCCGAATCGCCGCGATCGCTCAGGAAGTCGGCCACAAGGGCAGGAAGCCGGCCACAAGGTGGGTATCGACATCCGCCGGCCCGGCCTGATCCTCTTCCGCGCCGCTCTGCCGGGGATCACCCCCGACCAGGACACCTGGATCGCCCGCAAGGCCGCCGTCGTCCTGCGCATGGAGGCCAGCAGCGCGCTCGTGGACGCCCGCCTGTCCGCCATGGGAGCGAATCCGGTCGCGGCCGGATGGCTGGGTGTCGAATACGCGGTGACCGGCGGATCGTTCCCCATTCGGGTTCGAGAAGCCGGGGTCGTCGCGACAGCCACCGCCTCCGGGCTGTCCTCGCAGGAGGACCATGACCTCATTGTCGAAGGCATTCGCGCCTACCTGGCTGAAGGAGCGGGCAAGTGAGCGACCAGGACGGAGACGGCAAGTGAGCGATCGGCAAGAGAGCGGGCAGCAAGAGAGCGGGCAGCAGAAGGTGCCGCAACGGCGGTTGCGGCCCGGGCAGCGTGCCCGGATCCGTGTCTGGGATCGCCACACCGGAGCCGTGCGTACGGTGTCCGAGTCGCGCGATCGCCTCTACGAGGCGCCGAACTGGACGCACGACGGCCGGCTGCTGGTCAACGGCGACGGGAAACTCTGGCTCCTGCCCGTCGACGGTTCCGAGCCGCCCCGGGAGATCCACACGGAGGGGCTGCCGGACGTCAACAACGATCACGTCCTCGCCCCCGACGGGGCGACCGTGTTCGCCTCGGCGAACGACTGGCACATCTGGGAGGTCCCTCTCGCCGGAGGTACGGCGCGTCGCGTCACCGCCGATGACGGCGGGATGCACTTTCTGCACGGCGTCAGCCCCGACGGGCAACGGCTGGGCTACGTTCGCCTGACCCCGGAGGGGGACAACTGGTGGGCGTCGGCGACCATCCACACCGTCGGCGTCGACGGGCGGGGAGATGTCGCCGTCACGACCGACCCGGGCCCCGCGGACGGATGCGAGTGGACGCCGGACGGCGAGTGGATCGTGTTCAACACCGAACAGTTCTCCACCACCCCCGGACACGCCCAACTCGCCCGCGTACGGCCGGACGGGACCGAGTTGGCGCAGCTGACCTTCGACGAGCGCGTGAACTGGTTCCCGCATGTCGCCCCGACCGGCGACGTCGCGGTCTACCTCAGCTACCCGCCGGGCACCACCGGGCACCCCGCCGACCTGCCGGTCGAGCTGCGGCTGGTGTCGGTCGGCGCCTGGCAGGAGCCGACCACGCTGGTCGCGCTCGACGGCGGGCAGGGCACGATCAACGTGCCCAGCTGGGCGCCGGACGGATCGGCGTTCGCGTACGTGGACTACCCCTCGGACCAGCCTGCGAGGAGACTCCCATGACCCTGGTGCGCCGCACCGCGATCAACCCACTGCCGTGGACCCTCGGCGACAGCGGCTAGCAGCGCACGCGTCGCCGGCGTTCCTGCGGCAGCACCCGTACTTCACCACGCCAGATGGAGGCGACGCCTGACCGCCGCGGGTGGTGATCATCGGGATGATCGCCACCCGCGCTTCCCCTGGACCCCTGTCAGGAGACGGTCCAGCCAGGCGACCGCTACTGGACCCGCTCGAAGGGTGCCGGTGCCTTGCCGGTCCAGCGGTGGAGCTGGGCGAGGCCGGTCTGCTTGGTCACCCCGTCTTCCACGACCGTGCCCTGCTGGGCGACGTAGTAACGGCCGTCGTCCAGCGAGGCCAGGCCGTACTGGCCGCCGAATTCCCAGCCCCAGATGCCGGTCGCCTGGTCATGGAGACCCCGCTCGACCAGAGAGAGCGTCTTGCCGCGCTCGGGCTGCGGCTGGCCTTCGATGGGCTTGATCACAGCGGGCTTGGCGCCGTCGATCATGAAGAAGGAGTAGTTCGGGAACTGCGGCTTGATGCCCTTGTACGCCGCCATGAACCAGTTGCCGGTGTGGCCGTCGTACTCCAGGTTCTGCACGCCGTAGGTGGTGTTGCCGGTGCGGACGAAGTACTTGCCGTCGGACTTGTCGGGGCCCGAGGTGTGCGGGTCGGTCTGGGTGAGCGGGCGTTCGTACTGGCGCCACTGCTTGATGTCGTACTGCAGGATGACCTGGTAGTCGTTGTCCTGGCGGTCGGCGTTGGCGTAGATGCCGTACGCGACGGTCAGCTTGTCGCCGCCGCCGCGCTTGCCGAACGCGGGGCCGAAGGCGACGCCGTCGATGCCGCTGCAGCCGTAGCGGTGGTCCGGCGTCTTGGCCGTGTCGCCGTCGAAGACGCCGTCGCCGTTCATGTCGGCGCTGTAGTCGTCCACCACGTCCTTGAGGTAGACGGCCGTGACCACATCGGAGGTCTCGGCGTTCATGTCGAGGCTGGTGATGCGGTCCACGTCGAAGATGGCGATGTAGAACGACTTGGCGGCCTTGTACTCCAGGGAGCCGTACACGCGGCCGTCACGGCTGTTGAAGTCGAGGTCGCCCAGGTGGCCGGTGAAGCCGGTGACGGAGCCGACCGGCTTGCCAGCGAGGTCGGTCTTGACCAGGAGGTTGGTGAAGGAGAAGTACATGAACCCCTTCTTCTGGTCGATCGCGATCCCCTGTACGTGGCCCGACGGCCAGGCTCCGCCGTTCACCTCCGCCGGCAGTCGCGACGGCCGGTCGGCCGCCTGGGCTGGGAGGGCGAACAGGACCGACGCTGTCAACGTCGCGAACAGTATGTGAGCGACCCGCATGTTCTTCCGCGTACCTTTCGGTGGATCAGTGCTGACCGACACCATAAAGGGACACGCAGGAACTTTACTGACTATTGTTCGACTCTCTTGTGGCCTCTTGTTGAACGCTGGAGGCCGGAGGCGCGCACTTCACCCCGCGCGATGGGAGTCGGCGGGTGATGATGTACCGGCTGACATGGTCGATGACGCACGGATTGGCCATCGCCGCGAAGAGGTTGTGGCCGGGACCGTCGAAGCCGATGGTCCGGCTGCCGGGAACCTGGTCCACGACCCGCTTCGTGGCCGCGTAGTCCTGCCAGGTGCCCGCTCCCAGGATCGGCGGCAGTTTCCTGGGCAGCGGTTTCGGCGGGTTGGCGGTCGGGGCGGGCCAGCCCGCGCAGGTGAGTTGCGCGTGCCACGCGAGCGGGAACGCGGCGCCGGTGTTGGGCGCGATCCGGCGCAACCGCTCGACCGTGTTCATCACCTGCTCCTGGCTGGTGGCCCTCGGGAAGTCGAGGCATTCCTTGACGCCGCCGCCCGGTACGCCGGGGTACGGATAGCGGCTCGAACCGGCGAACCCGGACGCGTCGCCGCCCTCGGCCGCCTTGATGGCCGCCGCGACCGCGTCCCACTGGGCGGGGCCCCTCTTGATCTTCTGGGCCAGGAGGGCCTGCAACTGCGTCCCGTCATAGCGGGCGTTCACCTGGGGAGCCGGGATCGGCTCCTTGTCCGCCTTGGCGACCAGCGCCCGCCAGCGGCGCTCCGTACCGGGCTCCGCCCAGTCGAGGAACCGCTTCATGAAGCGCTCGTTGTCACGGGCGATGGCATCGAGCTCCCGATCCCAGTCGCGGGCGGCGTGGTTGCCGGTGCCGTCGATGTACATCGTGCGTACCCTGTTCGGGAACAGCCTGGCGTACGCCTGCGCGATCGTGCCTCCGTAGGAGGTGCCGATGAAGTTCATCCGCTTCTCGCCGAGTGCCACCCGCACGGCCTCGGCGTCGCGGGCGTCGCTTGCGGAGTCCATGTGGTCGAACAACGGGGGATCGGTGTCGCGGCACTTGGCGCCCCTGGCGCGGTTCTCGGCGATGAGGCGCTCGAAACCGGCCTGGTCGGTGGGGAACGGCGGGGTACGCAGCACGCTCCAGTCACACTGCAGGACCGGGCTGCCGAGCCCGGGATAGCCGCGCGGGTCCCACGTGACGATGTCCATCGAGGCGCGGAGCTTGGCGAAGATCTCCGGGCGGGAACGCATGAGCGCGATCTGGCCGCCCTGCGGACCGCCGAAGTTGACCAGAACCGACCCCTTCTTGGCAGCGGTGCCGGTGGCGGGCAGGCGGCCCACCTTCAGGATGATCTTCCTGTCGCTCCGCGGCGACAAGGCGACGGAAAGGTCCGCGCAGACCATCTCGGAGGTCCCCTCTCCTGGACACGGTTGCCACTGGAGGGTCTGCGGCGGCGCCTGGGCCGGAAGGGATGGAGCCATGACGGCCAGCGCGAGGAGGGTTTGGATCATGTCTCCACGCTAGGGTCGCCGCCCTCGTACGGGCTGTCGGCGAAAGTTGTCGCTTGTGTAGGCGAAGGTCGTCGGAGTTGAGGGATCAGTAGAGTGGCGCGCATGTCCAGGTTCGCTGTCGTCGCCCTGGTGGTGATCGCCGACACGGTGCTGCTGTGGCTGGACGGGACGGTCGGCTGGGGGCTCGCCGGGTACGCCGTGCTGACGGCGCTCGTCATGACGCTGGGCGCCCGGCTGCCGTTCGGGGCGTTCGTGGTCGCCGTGCCGATGGCGGTGGTGTCCGGCGCGTCGCTGGTCCTTCTGGCCTGTACGAGCTACCAGGCCGGACGCCGCATGCGGTCACGCGGGGAGGAGGCCCTGACGATCGGGGCGACCGTCGCCTACGTGGGTCTGCTGCTCATGATCGCGCACCGCGCCATGATGCCACCCGAGCCGTGGCTCGTCCTGGCGCGGGCCGTGGTGCTGGTGGTCCTGCCCGTGCTGGCCGGCCGCTACCTGACCCGGCAGGACGAGCACCAGCGCCGCGAGCGGGAGCTCGTCACCGAGCAGGAGCGCCTGCGCGAGCGGTTGCGCATCGCGCGGGACATGCACGACTCCCTGGGACAGGCGCTCAGCCTGGTGTCGGTGCAGGCGGCGGCGCTGGAGGTGGCCGTGCTGCCGGCGCATCAGCGGCAGGGAGTACGCGACCTCGCGCGCGCCGCGCGGGCGGCCATGGATGAGTTGCACGTGGCGGTGGGCCGCCTGCGTGGCGACGACCCGCCCGGGCCGGAGGGAGATGATCCGCCCGGATTGGAGGGGATTGAGACGTTGGTCGCGGAGTTCAGGCGGGCCGGTGTCGCCGTGCGGCTCGAACGCTCCGGCAAGGCCGTCCCGCTGGGCGGCGCGGGCGCGGGCCACGCCGCCTACCGGGTCGTCCAGGAGGGCCTGACCAACGCCGCCAAGCACGCCCCCGGCTCGCCGGTCACCGTCTCACTCGACTGGCAGCCCGACGCCCTGCTGCTCGGCGTCGACAGCCCGGCTCGTGGCAGCGCGCCGACGATCTCCACGGGTGGCACCGGGCTCACCGGGCTGGCCGAACGCGTCAGCTCGGCGGGCGGGTTGCTGCGCGTCCACGACGAGCCGCACACGTTCCGGCTGGTCGCGATGCTCCCCGTCGCGCTGGAGGCCGTCGCGTGATCAGAGTACTGATCGCCGACGACGAGCCGCTCATCACCACGGGTATCCGGACCGTCCTGGAATCGGCCGGTGACATCGAGGTGGTGGCCGGCGCGCGGAACGGGCGCGAGGCTGTGGAACTCGCTCGCCGCCACCGCGTCGACGTGGCCCTCCTCGACATCACGATGCCGGTGTTGGACGGCCTGGCCGCCGCCGCGCAACTGGACGGACCGCGCGTGGTGATGCTCACCGCCTTCGGCGACGACGAGAACGTACGGCTGGCGCTTCAGCGGGGCGTTTCCGGATTCCTCCTGAAAAACTGCACGCCGGACGAGCTGATCCGTGCGGTGCGCGCCGTCCACGCGGGGGAGGCGTACCTGTCCCCGGCGGTGACCAGGCAGGTGATCGACATGGTCTCGCCCGGCGCGGACGAACGCAGGCGCGAAGCCGTCCGGCGGCTGGCCGTCCTCTCCGCTCGCGAGTCGGACATCCTCGCCCTGGTGGCCGAGGGGTTGTCCAATGCCGAGGTCGGCAGGCGGGTTCACATGAGCGAGGCGACGGTCAAGACTTACGTGAGCCGCATGTTCGCCAAGCTGAAGTGCGCGAACCGCGTACAGGCGGCCCTGCTGGTCCGCGACGCCATGCCGCCGTCATAGCCGAGCCTTCGCCGGCGACGTCATCGCCGCGCGGATGCCGCGCTGGAGCAGGGCGGGCAGGCAGAGTACGGTGCCCAGCGCGCCGATCCACACCGCGGCGGCGAGTCCGCCCAGAGCGGTCACCGCGGCGGCAAGCAGACTGCCCAGCGCGATGGCCCCCCACAGGAGGAATCGCTGCACCGAACCGACCCGGCCCAACAGGGATTCCGGGGTGAGGACCTGACGCATCGTGAGCGAAGTGGGGCTGAAGGCGCCCTCGCCGACGCAGTGCACGATGCTCCCCGCGACCAGCCCGATCGCGCCGGGTGTCCCGCCCAGGGAGCCGAGCGCGGGCATGGCGACGATGCCCAGCACGGACACCGACGCGGCCAGTACGAGTGTGCGCGGCGAGCCGAGACGGCGGATCAGCCGGGTCGACAGGAGGTTCCCGATCGGGTAGCCCGCCGCGGCGGCACCGATCACCACGCCGATCCAGCCGGGGGACAGGCCGAGGACGTTGCGGCAGTAGAGCACCAGGCTCGTCTCGACCATGGACAGTGCCAGGACATAGGCCGTGCCGCACGCCAGGACGGGCCGGAGGATCGGGTGCCGGAGCGCGAACCGCAGCCCCTCGGCGATGTCGCGCCGCATCCAGCCGGGCTCCCGCCCGGTGCCTGGAGTGGTGGTGGCCGATCCAGGCGCGGTCTCCGGCGCGGTGGCGCCCAGTTCGGTGGTGCCCTTCTCGCGGTGGCGGATCAGCGCCAGCGAGGTGAGTGACGCCGCGAAGCTGACCATGTTGGCGGCGATCGCCCCGACCAGGCCGAGCGCCGCGATGACCGGCCCGGCCGCCATCGGGCCCAGCGCCTTGGCCGCCGACTCCGACAGGGCCAGCCGCGTGTTGCCGCGATGCAGCGCCTCCGCCTCGCCGTACAGGCTGGGCAGGTAGGAGGTGTACGCGACCTGGAAGAACACCACCGCGCACCCGCTCACCAGGATCAGCGCGAACAGCACCGGAAACGTCAGCCCGCCCAGAACGGCCAGCACCCAGATCGCGCCGAACGCCAGCACCTGCACGCCGTCGCAGACCAGCATGACGGTACGGCGGGGCAGCCGATCGACGATGGCCCCGGCCGGCAGGCCGAGCGGGAGGAAGGGGACGAACAGCGCGAACGGCAGCAACGCGGCCTGCGCCGGGGAAGCGCCCAGGACGGTCACGGCCAGCAGCGGCAGCGCCAGCGTCATGAACTGGTCTCCGAACAGCGACAACGACTGCCCGGCCCAGAGCAGGCCGAAGTCACGGTCTGCCGTCCGGCGCGTCGCGCGCCCCAGAGGCGGTTCGTCACGCGACCGGTCAGTGGTCGCGGAGCCGGGCCGCTTCGTCATGCGGACCGCCAGAGCTCACGGACCCGCGCCCTCATGCCGACCGCCGGAACCCGCGCCCTCATGCGGCCCTGACCGCCGATCACGAAATCGACGTCGTCACCGCAGAAGAGCGGATAAGGCTCCTCGTTGCGGGTGCCCGGTTCGGTGGCCCGGCCGTTCGGGTGTTGGAACATGCCGCGAATTGTGCCGACCGCCGCCCGTCGGGTGACAGCGGCGATCGGACCTATATATGCCTTTAAAAGGGGATAAGGGGGTCAGCGGCGGTGCGAGTGCCGGTGGATCATCTTGAAGACCATGGCTCCGATGAACACGAAGAACAGCACCTTCGCGATGCCGAACCCCCCGAACACGAACCCCACCATCAGCAACACGAACAAGATCGGCAGGAACGGCCCCGGCCCATGGTGCGGCCGTCCCCAGCCATGGCGCATGTCGCGCCGCTCGTGACGCGTCGACTGCATCTGGTGCCGGTGCGCCTTCATCGCCGCCCGCCAGGCGTCCTTGTCGAACGCCTGGGGAGGCAGGCCCTGCGGGTCGCGGTAGTCGTACTGCCGCCGCTGTCCCGGGAGGTCAGCGGTGATCTGCGCGAGGTCTCGCGCGGTGCGTGCCCCGAGCGTCCGGTCGAGGCGCTGGTCCAGCTCCTCGCGGTCGAGGCGGCCCTGCGCGAAGTGCTCGCGCAGGTCGGCCATCGTCTGTTCGCGCTCGGCGTCGCCGATGCGGAGATCGTTGGGGTCCATGGCTGGTTCCTCGCTCTCCCCGTACCGGCCTTCCAGGGTGGCGCCGGTCATGCGTTACTCCTCACCCGGGTCGCCGTCGGCCAGAATCTGGTAGAGCTTGCGCCGGGTCTCTACAAGAGTCTTACGCGCTTCGCGGATTTGTGCGTCACTCCCGGTCTGCAAAACCTGCATCATCGCGAATGCCGACTGGCGCGCGATGTCCCACAGGTCCGCGGTGTTGTCGTCGATGTCGGGGCGCATCTCGTCCCACGGGGCGCGGATCTCGTCGGCGTGCGCCTCGATGTAGGCGAGCCCGGTCTCGGTGAGGCGGAAGGTCTTGCGGCCCTCGTTCTCCTCAGCGACGACCAGCCCCTCGTCGGTGAGCTGCTGAAGTGCCGGGTAGACGGCGCCGGGGCTGGGCTTCCAGCCGCCTTCGCTGCGCTCGGCGATCTCCTGGATGATCTGGTAGCCGTTGCGCGGCTCCTCGGACAGGAGCGCCAGGATCGCGGCGCGTACGTCGCCCCGCTTGGCCTTCCGGCCACCCCGGCCGCCCCAGCCGCCCCGGTGTCCGAACGGGCCCGGTCCGCCGGGACCCCATCCCCAGGGGCCGCGCCCGAACTCGGGCGGGAATCCGCGCCGGCCGCGTTGCCGCTCCTCGTGCGGACCGCCGCCGCGGTGGTGGTGATGGTGGTGCCCGCCCTGTTCCCACGCCTCGGCCACGGCCTTGAGCGCTTCACGGGCGGCACGCTTGAACTCGCGGGGCTCGGGCCACGGCCGTCCTGCTGCTTGTGCGGAAGTCATGTCAAACTCTCCTTCTTGTGAACGCTTGTGAATGTTCTCGATGCTTCAAAGATATATCGCCAATATGTCGTTCGCAAGCGGATGGGCAGAGTGAGACAGATCACGAAAAAGTTGCGGATTACGGGAACAGGAGACGGGAGGGCGTCGTTGTTCAGAGCAGACGAGGTCGTTCCGCGTCGGCAGGGCTGGGGGGTGCTGTCGCCGCGGAGACGACCTCGTCTGCGTTTCCGGACAGTTCCCGGGATTGGCCCGGATGGGCCCCGATGGCCGGCGATGGTCTGCGGCCGGCAAAGTCCGTAGCGCCGAGGTGAGGGTGATGGCGCCCCAGGCGGGTCTCCGCGCGTAAAGAACGGCTTTGCCGTACAGTTTCGATCATGATGGGGCATTCGCATGCGATGACCGGGGCCATCGCTTGGCTAGGACTCGCACCCGGGCTCGCCGCGCTCCCGATGCTGACCGAGTCCTCCAGGTTCATCGAGACCGGGATCATGGCGAACGCCCTCACCCCGGCCGAGTTCATCGCCGGCGCCATCATCTGCGCCGGGGCGGCCATGCTGCCCGACCTCGACCATCCGAGCGCGACGATCGCGCAGACGTTCGGGCCGGTCACCTGGGTGCTGAGTAAGGCCGTCAACTGGCTGAGCGGCGGACATCGGGGGGCGACGCATTCGCTGGTGTTCGCGGTGGTGCTCGGGTTCGCGGCGCACTGGCTGGCCAACACCTATCCGATCGGCCGCGACATCATGGTCGTGCTGCTCATCGGGCTGGCGCTGCGCGCGATCGGCATCGGCATCCCGGGCAACAAGCTCGGCTCGGCGATGATCAACGTCGGCCTGACCGCCGGGCTCTACGCCGTCTTCCTGTCGCAGGGGGTCGGCTACGCGTGGCTGGGCATGGCCGTGGCCATCGGCTGCCTGGTGCACGTCGTCGGCGACTGCATGACCGAGCGGGGCTGTCCGGTGCTGTGGCCGGTGTCGGTCCGGTTCGTGCTGCCGTGGAAGATCGGGATCAAGACCGGGAAGACGTTCGAGCAGAAGATCCTGGCTCCCGTGCTGTCCATCGCCATCATCGGCCTGCTGTTCTGGCGGCTGGCGCCGGTTTAACTTGATGTCGAGATACTTTTAGAGATATCTTGACATCAAGACATCCGCCGCGCGGCCCTGCGGGTTAGGTTCACCTAACGTTCTTACTGCTCCCGGGGTGCGGCAGGATTCAACTGAGCAAATGTCTATGGAGGAGGCGAATCATCGTGTCCGCGAACAGCTTCGGCAGCCGTGACACGCTACGCGTAGGCGACGCGTCTTACGAGATTTTCCGGCTGGACGCCGTCGAAGGCGCAGCCCGCCTCCCGTTCAGCCTGAAGATCCTGCTGGAGAACCTCCTCCGCACCGAGGACGGCGCGAACATCACCGCCGACCACATCCGCGCGCTGGGCGGCTGGGATCCCAAGGCGGCGCCGAGCGTGGAGATCCAGTTCACCCCGGCCCGCGTCATCATGCAGGACTTCACCGGCGTGCCGTGCGTGGTCGACCTGGCCACCATGCGTGAGGCCGTACGCGACCTGGGCGGCGACCCGGCCCGGATCAACCCGCTGGCCCCCGCCGAGATGGTCATCGACCACTCGGTCATCGTCGACTACTTCGGTCACCCCGACGCCTTCCAGCGCAACGTCGAGCGCGAATACGAGCGCAACCACGAGCGCTACCAGTTCCTGCGCTGGGGCCAGACCGCGTTCGACGAGTTCAAGGTCGTCCCGCCCGGCACCGGCATCGTCCACCAGGTCAACATCGAGCACCTGGCTCGCGTGGTCATGATCCGAGACGGCAAGGCCTACCCCGACACCTGCGTCGGCACCGACTCGCACACCACGATGGAGAACGGCATCGGCGTCCTCGGCTGGGGCGTCGGCGGCATCGAGGCCGAGGCCGCGATGCTCGGCCAGCCGATCTCCATGCTGATCCCGCGCGTGGTCGGCTTCAAGCTCAACGGCAAGCTGCCCGCCGGCGCCACGGCCACCGACCTGGTGCTGACGGTGACCGAGATCCTGCGCAAGCACGGTGTGGTCGGCAAGTTCGTCGAGTTCTACGGCGACGGCGTCTCGTCCGTGCCGCTGGCCGACCGGGCCACGATCGGCAACATGAGCCCCGAGTTCGGCTCCACCTGCGCGATCTTCCCGATCGACGGCCAGACGGTCGACTACCTGCGCCTGACCGGCCGTTCCGAGGAGCAGATCGCGCTCGTCGAGGCCTACGCGAAGACCCAGGGCCTCTGGCTCGACCCGTCGGCGCCCGAGCCGGTCTTCTCCGAGTACATCGAGCTCGACCTCGGCACCGTCGTCCCGTCCATCGCCGGCCCGAAGCGCCCGCAGGACCGCATCGCCCTGTCGGCCGCCAAGGACACCTGGCGCCGCGACGTACGCAACTACGTCACCGACTTCGACGGCGACGGCGTCGACGAGGCCGTGGAAGAGAGCTTCCCCGCCTCCGACGCGCCCGCCTCCAACGCCCGCGCCAACGGCAGCCGCCCGCACAAGACGGTCTCGGTGACGCTCGAGGACGGCACCTCGTTCGAGATCGACCACGGCATCGTGTCCATCGCCGCGATCACCTCGTGCACCAACACCTCCAACCCGTACGTCATGCTCGGCGCGGCCCTGCTCGCCCGCAACGCCGTGGAGAAGGGCCTGACCCGCAAGCCGTGGGTCAAGACCTCCCTGGCTCCCGGCTCGCAGGTCGTCACCGGCTACTTCGAGCGTTCGGGGCTCCAGCCGTACCTCGACAAGATCGGCTTCAACCTCGTCGGCTACGGCTGCACCACCTGCATCGGCAACTCCGGGCCGCTGCTCCCGGAGATCTCCGACGCGATCCAGGCCAACGACCTCGCCGTCACCGCCGTGCTGTCGGGCAACCGCAACTTCGAGGGCCGGATCAACCCCGACGTCAAGATGAACTACCTGGCCTCGCCGCCGCTCGTGGTGGCGTACGCGCTGGCCGGGACCATGGACCTCGACCTCGACACCGAGCCGCTGGGCATCGGCGCCGACGGCACGGCGGTCTTCCTGCGCGACATCTGGCCGTCGCCCGAGGAGATCACGGCCGTGGTCAACTCCTCGATCGGGCGCGACATGTTCGAGCGGGACTACGCCGACGTGTTCAAGGGCGACGAGCACTGGACGTCGCTGCCGATCCCCACGGGCAACACCTTCGAGTGGGACCCTTCCTCCACGTACGTGCGCAAGGCTCCTTACTTCGAGGGCATGCCCTCGACTCCTGACCCCGTTACCGACATTTCCGGCGCCCGCGTGCTGGTGAAGGTCGGCGACTCGGTCACCACCGACCACATCTCGCCCGCCGGCTCCATCAAGGTCGGCACGCCCGCCGCCCAATACCTGCAGTCGCACGAGGTCGCGGTCAAGGACTTCAACTCCTACGGCTCACGGCGCGGCAACCACGAGGTCATGATCCGGGGCACGTTCGCCAACATCCGCCTGCGCAACCAGATCGCGCCCGGCACCGAGGGCGGCTACACCCGCGACTTCACCCAGGACGAGGGGCCGGTGTCGTTCATCTACGACGCCTCGGTCAACTACGCCTCGGCCGGGACGCCGCTGGTGGTGCTCGCGGGCAAGGAGTACGGCTCGGGCTCGTCGCGCGACTGGGCGGCCAAGGGCACGGCGCTCCTGGGCGTCCGCGCCGTCATCGCGGAGTCGTACGAGCGCATCCACCGCTCCAACCTGATCGGGATGGGCGTGCTGCCGCTGCAGTACCCGGAGGGCGTCTCGGCCGACTCGCTGGGGCTGACCGGCGAGGAGACGTTCGACATCACCGGGGTGGAGGAGCTCAACAAGGGCGGCATCCCGGCGACCGTGCACGTCAAGGCGGGCGAGGTGGAGTTCGACGCGGTGGTCCGCATCGACACGCCCGGCGAGGCCGACTACTACCGGCACGGGGGCATCATGCAGTACGTCCTGCGCTCCCTCCTCGCCAAGTCCTCCTAAGTCCTCCCGCGCCGCCGCCTCGGCCACCAGCTGAGCGGAGGCCACCGGGATCCCGCGCCGCACTTCCCGCGGCCGGGCGGGCGCGACCTCACGCGCCCACATCGGGGGTGAACCACCCGACCACGAAGCGCCGCCCGGCACCACACCGCCGGGCGGCGCTTTGCTGCCTTCTCGCAGACATCTGCTCTCGCGCCGGCCGCCGTCCGTGGCCGGGCCCCGTTCGGGGGCGCGCTCCTCCGTACCTGCTTTACGGCCGCTCTTTACGGGCGCTCTTTACAGGCACTTCCCTTTTACGGCAGGCACGGTGGGCCCCACCCGCTGTCCGTGGCCGGGCCCCGTCCAGGGGCACGCTCCTGCGGTTCATGGGGCTGGGCGCCGTGACGTGCGTGTTCTTGGCCGCCTGCTTCGGCTCACGTCACCCGGTGGATCAGCGGGATATGCGGCGGTAGGCGCGGACGGCCAACGGTATGAAGACGACGATGAGCGCCCCGGACCACAGCAGGCTCGCCGCGATCGGGTGCTGGAGCGGCCAGGCGGTGGAGTGCGACGTCGGGTTGCCGAAGAGCAGGCGGGCGGCGGCGACCACGGCGCTCATCGGGTTCCAGTCGGCGATCGGCTTGATCCAGGCGGGAAGCCCCTCCGTCGGGACGAACGTGTTGGCCAGGAACGTCATCGGGAACAGCCATCCGAACGTCGCCGCGTCGGCCTGGGCGCCACTCTTGACGAACAGCCCGATGTAGGTCCCCACCCAGATCATCGCGAAGCCGAACAGGGCCAGCAGGCCGAACGCCGCCGCCGTCTGCCCGAAGGTGCCGTGCGCCCGCCACCCCGCCAGCAGCATCGCCGCCACCACCATCGAGGCCAGCGACAGCAGGTGCATGGACAGGTCGGCGACGCTGCGGCCGATGAGCACGGCGCCGCGGGCGATCGGCTGGGCGCGGAACCGGTCGATGATGCCGCGCTCCATGTCCTCGCCGACCGCCGTGGCCGCGGCGGCCGCGGTCATCGCCATGACCTGCATGAAGATGCCAGGCATCAGGTAACTGCGGTAATCGCCCCCACCGGGGAGGGTGATCGCGCTGCCGAAGACATAGCCAAACAGGATGGTCATGACAACGGGGAACACCAGGTATCCCGCTATTTCCCCTGGCTGCGCCATCAGCCTGAAGTAGGTGCGGCGCGCGATGGTCAGGGAGTCGGAGATCGTCCAGCGGAGGCGCTCGCCGAGCGTCGTCGGTGGAGCGGGTACGTGGACAAGGGTCATGTGGAGTCACCTCGTGAGAATCGGCCGGAACATGCCGGAAGGGCGGGTCGGGCGGCGGTCAGGGTGGTGGTCGGGCGGCCTGGTCGGGTGGCGGTCGGCGACTGTGGGCCGGTGGCTACGTGGTGGTCAGGTGGAGGAAGACCTCGTCCAGGGTGGGGCGGCGGAGGGACAGGTCTTCGACCGGGATCATGGCCGTGTCCAGCGCGCCGGCGATGCGGATGAGCGACTGCGCCCCCTGTTCGACCGCCACCGTCACCCGCCGCTCGTCCACGATCTCCACCTGCCGTTCATCGGCCGCGCGCCGTACCAGGTCGAGGGCTTGGGGGAGGTCGGCGGCCGCGCGGAGGACGACCTGCACCCGGTCGCCGCCGATCTGCCGCTTCAGCTCCGCGGGTGAGCCGGAGGCGGCGACCCGCCCCTGGTCGAGCAGGACGATCTGGTCGGCGAGACGGTCGGCCTCATCCAGGTATTGAGTGGTGAGCAGCAGCGTGGTCCCTTCGGCGACCAGGTCGCGCAGCAGCTCCCACAGTCCGAGGCGGCTACGCGGGTCGAGGCCGGTCGTGGGCTCGTCCATGAACAGCACGGGCGGCGCGACGATCAGGCTGGCGGCCACGTCGAGGCGGCGGCGCATTCCCCCCGAGTACGTCTTGACCCGCCGGTTCGCGGCGTCGGTCAGGTCGAACCGCTCGAGCAGTTCGTCGGCCCGCCGCCGGGCCGCCGTCTTGGGCAGGTGGTACAGGCTGCCGAACATCTCCAGGTTGCGCCGCCCGGTGAGCAACTCGTCGACCGCCGCGTGCTGCCCGGCGAGCCCGAACATGAAGCGCAGCCGCGCCGCGTCCCGCACCACGTCCAGCCCGGCCACCTCCGCGTGACCGGAGTCGGGGCGGAGGAGCGTGGCGAGGATGCGTACGGCGGTGGTCTTGCCCGCCCCGTTGGGCCCGAGGAGCCCGCAGACCGTGCCCGCCGGCACGGACAGATCGATGCCCGCCAACGCGTCCTTGGACCGGTAACTCTTCCGGAGCCCTTCCGTGTGGATCACCACGAACCTCCTTAACGCCGTTAAATCTAACGCTGTTAAGGATGCATTGAACGTTGTTAAACTGTCAACCGTGGCACTCGAAAAAGGCACCATCGTGGCGACGGGGCTGCGCTTGCTCGACGAGGTAGGCCTCGACGGCCTCACCTTGCGGCGGCTGGCGGCGGAGCTCGGCGTGCAGGCTCCGGCGCTCTACTGGCATTTCAAGAACAAGCAGCAGTTGCTCGACGCGATGGCGGTGGCCATGGAGGCGCCGCATGTGACGCGGCCGGTGTTCACGGATCCGTCGCAGTGGCGGGAGTGGGTGGCCGACTACGCCCGGGGCAGCCGGTCGATACTCAACTCCCACCGCGACGGGGCCAGGCTGGCGGCCGGGACTCGATCGTCGCCCGAGATGTTCGCGATGGTGGAGCGGGCGGTGGAGGCGCTGGAACTGGCGGGCTTCACGGTGGCGGACGCGGCGCGGGGGTTGTTCGCGGTGAGCAACTACGTGGCCGGGTTCGTGCTGGAGGAGCAGGCCGATCGGACGCGGCCGGACACGGACGAGTCAGGGCCCGACATGGCGGAGTTTCAGGCACGCTACCCCCGGATCATGGCTGCCCTGCTGGAGGAGGGCGACCCGCAGGGCGACAGCTCGTTCGAGGCGGGGCTGGCCCTCATCCTGGACGGCATGCGGCTGCGGCTGTCCAACGGGAGCACCGCCGATTGAGGCGGGCCGGCGACGGCCGATCGGCGAGTCTGGCACGATGAGGGTGCCACCCGGCGAAATTCCGCTTCGCCGGATGGCACTAATCGTCAGACGATGTCCGCGATCCAGTCGGTCACTTCACGCACGATCTCGTCGGGAGCGATCCCGACTCTCCTGGTGAATCGCTGGGGAGACACGCTCCGCACGTGCTCGACCATGGCCCAGCTGGGTTTGTCGAGCCCCGTGCCTTCGCGGCTGACCGGGATGTGGTTGTCCCATCCGCGCTCGGTCGTTGTCAGGGGGACAATGATCTTTACTGCGGCCGCGGCATTGAAGTTGTCGTTGCTCACGACGAGCACGGGGCGACGGTAGCCCTGCTCTCGTCCGGTTGGCTCGCCCAGTTCAGCGAGCCAGATTTCGCCTTGGATCACCCTCATCTCTCTCCTCGGGAAATGTGATGAGCCCCTCCCACTCGGGTGCGATGCGGAGGGAGCTTGATGGTGGGCCTTGGACCAGCTCGGACTCGGCGAGATAGTCGGCCCAGGCTCGGGGGTCCTCCTTCCTCGTGCGTTCCATCTGGTCCGCGACATGTTGCCAGCGGTGCTTCTTCTCCAACTCCCGAATGGCCTGGTCGATGATCGCGGTCATGGGTTCACCCGCCTTTCTTGCAAGTGCGGCGATTCTGTCCCGGGTCTTGACGCTGACGCGTATCGTCGTCGCTTTTTGTTTCACGGTCATACTCCGGAGGCTACGTCTGCGTCGGGAAGAAACCTACACCCTTGCGGTAACGCATGCCGCTCGAACGGCAACACAGAGTAATGATGATTGACTCTCCTCCGTGACTCAGATGGCATTAGTGCTGATTGTTGGCGGTTTGGCGGTCTTCGTTGGAGCGGTTGTCCAGGGCAGCGTGGGGTTCGGGCTGGGGCTGGTGGCCGCGCCGGTGCTCACCATGCTCGACCACTCCCTGATGCCCACCGCCATTCAGGTGGTCAACGTCACGTTGCCGCTGTTCACGCTGGCCGCGGAGTGGCGGAAGGTGGACTGGCGCGGGGTGGTTTTCGCGGTGCTGGGGCGACTGCCCGGTGCGGCCATCGGTGGCGTCGTCCTGGTCTACATATCCGTCTACATACGAGGCGTCTTCGTGGGGGTCATGGTGCTCATCGCGGTGGGGCTCACGGCGTGGGCGGTCAGCGTGCCGCGCAACGACGCCACCATCGCGGGGGCCGGGTTCTTCTCGGGCATCACCGGCACCGCGACCGGCGTCGGGGGGCCGCCGATCGCGCTGGTCTACCAGCACGCCAAGGGGCCGCAGATCCGGGCGACGCTGGCGATGGTCTTCTTCCTGGGCGCCGCGCAGTCGCTGGCCGTCCTGGGCTTCGTGGGGGAGTTCTCCGGCCGGGCGGCCGCCACCGGGGCCGTGCTGATCGTGCCGATGGTGCTCGGGTTCCTGGCGTCGGGGCCGCTGCGGCGCTACCTGGACGGCGGGAAGGTACGGACCGCGGTGCTGGTGGTCGCCGCCATCTCGGCCGCCGCCCTCATCGCCCAGAGCCTGGCCGCCTGACCCAGGCCGCCCAACTCAGTCCGTCTGCCTCAAAGCCCCGAGCCGCCGAGCCCAAAGCGCTTGGGTTCCTGAGAGCCGAAGCTCCGAATGTGCTCCTGTGATTGAGGAGGTGAGCGGTACAACCTTTCGTCACGCAAGTCGCGTTGGCAACGGGGGAGAGGAGATCACATTGGACCGTCACGACGGCTTCCGTGAGTTCGTGCTCGCCCGCCAGCAAGCCCTGATGCGGACCGCGTACCTGCTCACGGGAGACCCGCACCTGGCCGAGGACCTGCTGCAGAGCGTCCTGATCAATGTCGTGGGCCACTGGTCCAAGCTGGTCAAGGGCGGCAACCCGGAGGCGTACACCCGCAAGGCCATGGTCAACCAGTACATCTCCTGGAGGCGCAGATTACGTCCCGAGGTGCCGAGCGGTGATCCGCCCGAGCGGGGCGCGTACTCCGATGGAGCCGTGCTCGACCGGATCGTGTTGCGTCAGGCGCTGGCCAAGCTGGGGCGCAGGCAGCGGGCCGTGATCGTGCTGCGTTTCTGGGAGGACCTGACCGAGGCGCAGACGGCCGAGGTGCTGGGCTGCGCGGTCGGCACCGTCAAGAGCCAGACCCATCACGCGCTGGCCCGCCTGCGCGAGGTCGCGCCGGAACTGGTGCATCTGCTGGATGATCCCGAGGTCGTGGAGGTGGCACGATGACGAGACTGCGCGAGGCGTTGGGGGACATCGCCGAGGAGGCTCCGCTGGTGAGCCTCGCCGACGTGGCCATCGCGGGCCACCGGCGCAGGCGGTGGACCGTGCTGACGGCATCCGCCGTGGCGGTGCTGTGCATGACGGCGGCGGTGGCAGTGGTGGTGGCGGGGGTGCCGTGGCCGCGCACCGCCCAGACGGCCACGCAGCAGGGCCAAGAGGCCGTACCCGACCTGCCCCCGGGCAACGTGGGGGCGATCAGCCGCGCGTATATGACATCCTGCAAGGTGGTCGAGCGTGGGGCTGACTGCGCCGCGGTCGAGTGGCGGGTGGTCACCCGGGCCGGCAGGACCTACCGCGTGCCGGAGGCGCTCGCCGAGACCGCCAAGGGCGAGCGGGTGCCCGTCGCGATCAGCCGGGACGGCCGCTTGCTCGCCTACTACAGCCGCGACGCCCAGGCGCACGTGGTGCGCGACCTGGTGGGCGGCACCGAGGCGACGTCGCCGGTCACCATCAAGGAGGAGCGGATCGGCGTGGGTTCCATGCTCGTGCTCTCCGACGACGGCCGGTACATCGCCTTCGATCCGCGCGAGGGCAGCAAGTATCCCGGCATGCTGATCGACGTGCGCACCGGCAGGACGACGCACATCAACGGCAAGTACGAGCCGGTCAGCGTCAAGGGCGGCGTCGCCGAACTGGTCCGCTATCGCAAGACCGACCTGTGGCTCATGCCCGTCACGGGGGGCGGCAAGCCGGTTCGCTTCAACGGCGTGTTCATCATGTTCAGCGAAGTAGCGCCCGACGGTCGTACGGTGGCCGCCGTCGAGTTCCCGAAGGTCGGCAAGGGCGAGTTCCCGAGGCACGAAGAGCGCATGCTGACCCTGCTCGACGCCAAGACCGGCAAGACCCTGCGCAAGGTGCCCGTCCGCGGCCTGCCGGACGACCGCGGCGGCGTCGCCGGCACCACGATCTGGCAGAGCGGATCCGAGGTCACGCTCCTGTACGGGGGCAAGGAAGGCGGGCGTTCGTACGCGGTCGACGTCAACACCGGGCGGGTTCGGCTCCTGGACCGTCAATCGGACAGGGCCATGAACTCGACCTACCCCGGGGCGGCCGCGAACGGCTGACCAACGCCCAAGAGGCGCCAAAGAGACGCTCCAGACGTCCGGATAGCCGCTCAAAGAGACGCCGTGCCGGCCGGCACGGCGTTTTTTGTCTGTCCAGACGCATGCGTGCCCCGAAGGCACACCACGGTCTCCAACAGTCTCAGCGCGGTTCAGTCGGCTCACAGCGCCGACGAGCATGGATTGTGGTTGCCTGGATCACCAAGCTCATCCGGCCAGCCTTCGCCGCCGGTGATCTTCGCCCAGGTCTCGGGGGTGACTCGAATGGCGCGAAAAGCGGAGTCAGCACAGATGTCCTGCAGAGGATCGCCACTGATCCCGCTGATGTCCCACGAAATCACACCCCACGCAGGCGCAGCGATCACGGCCACCCCGCCATCGGCACTCAACGCCACGGAGTCCACCGTGCGTGACGGCCCCGGAAGATCGGCCAGCAGAACCGGGTGAAGCCGGTCCTGCAACTTCCACAGGGTGATCTTTCCGGTGTCCTCGACCGTGAGAGCCCTGCTCCCGTCGGACGTCAGCGCAACGTCGTTCACCATGCTGGTAACCCCCGGCAACGTCGCCACCTGTTGCGGCTTGGCTGGATTGCCTACATCCCATACCTGGGTACCCGTTACCGCCGTACGTCCATCGGCGCTCAGCGCACCGGCGCCCCAGTGCGTCCCCGGCCGCGTCAGGACTCCCGCCTGGGTCGGATGAGTCGGGTCGGTCAGGTCCCAGACGATTGCCTTCTCATCGCTGACGGTCAATGCCGTGTGCCCATCGGCGCTCATCCCCGTTGCGGACACCGCTGACGCATGTGGCGTCGGCGTGGGCCGCCGGATCGCAGGCGAGGCGTCGGTCGCGTCCCAGAAGACGATGCCGCCATTGTCGAAGCCCGCCAGGACCGTCTTACCGTCCGACGACACCGCCACTTCGCTCACGGCGGCGACGTCATCACCCGTGAAGATCTTGTTCGGGCGGGAGTGCCCGGTCACCTCCCAGGTACTCACCGAACCGTCGTGGCCGCCGATGAGGGCCGTCCGGCCATCGGGAGTGAGCGCCACGGCGGACGCGTCAAGCTGATCCTTCAGTGTGTTCGACGGGATTGCTTGCAGGTTGTGCTCCGGGAGGCCCCGTGGTGAGAGGTTCCACAGGACCACGCCTTGGTGCGCATCCGCCGATAGCGCGATCCGTCCGTCGGCGCTCAGCGCGACTTTCCGTACGTCGCTCGCGCCTGGGAGAATGCCCTGACGCCCGGAGATCAGCGTATCCGTCAATGCGGAACGCGTGCCGGCATCGGCGTGCAGCTTGACCGCGGCCGCGCCCAGGAGGGCCGCGGAAAGGTCATCGACATTCCGCAGCCTTACTCCCTGCAGGGCCAGTTGCCTGGCGGTGGCGATCCTGGCGGTCTCACGCTGGTCAATGACCACCCAGGCGAGCGAGGCCAGGATGACGCCCAGCACAAGGATCAGGCCAAGACGTAACCACGGCCCGCCGCGATCAGCACGTTGATTTGTCATTCCGGCGCTATCTGTAAGTAGTCGGGGCGGGGCCCAGGTCCATCGACTGTAGGATCGGGAAGTTGGTCACGTCAAACGTAAGAGTGACCCATTCACCTGGGTTGCTCTTGCGCAGCTGGTCCCACTTCTTGTTCTCCCAGCCGACGCCATGATCGATCGCGATCTTCTCCATGATGCCCAACCCCTTACAGATGTCGCCGACCGCGCCCTTGTACTGTCCGACCACAGGAATCTTATCGACGCCCGGGAAAGCGGTGACCACGTCAACGGCCCCGCAGACGGTGTTTACCAGGCCCGGCTCCTTGTCCCGCAGCACCTTCTTCATCCATACCTGTGTGGGGGAATAGCTCTGGTAGCAGTGTTCCTCGTACTTGTGCTTGGGATTCTTGAGGCAGGTCTCGATCGGCTTGTCATCACACCCGAGCCGCTTCGGGTGGAGAATGCACTCGTTCACGTTGGCGTGCAGCTTCGCGCATCCTTGGTACTTTCCGGTCTGCACAATGCATTCGAGGTGGATGATCCCCGCTCCGAAGCACGTCTGCGGATCGCCTCCTCGGACATGGCAATTGGTTACGCTGTTGGCCACATCGGTACATACGGAGTCTGCCTTGTCGTATCCCGTCCGTCCCGATGGCGCCCAGCCGTCGTAGGCGCACACCGAATAGGCCTCACGCGCAGCCTCGCATCCTGGTGCCGTGCCCCGGTCCATTCTGCAGCGCTCATATGCCGCGGTCGCTCCCGGGCAGACGTCGTTCGAGCCGTCCTCGGCCTTGGTGTACAGGTTGCGGCATGTCACGTATTCGGCGTTCCCTTCGATGCAGATGGAACGCCGTGAGCACGCAGTCTTGCACTTATCATAAACCGCATCGGCGCCATCGCATCTGTTGCCATTGTGCCGATATTTATCACAAACCGTGTGGACGGCTTCCTTCTCACACTGCTGCGTCGTCTTCTTCGTCCCGAACACACACTTCTCGAAGCCCTTCTGGGCCGCGCTGCAGGCGGTGGATCCGTTCTCGTAACCGAAGCCGTTGTTGCAATCTTTCTTGAAAGAGTTTATCTCCTTCGACGCCTCGCAACCCTTCTTGCTGAGATTCTTCTTGCATTTGTCGTACTGAGCCTTCGTCGGCTTCGGCTTCGGCTTCTTGGTCGTCTTCGGCTTGGCCTTGTGGCCGTCGGGGTCGGTGAGGGTCAGAGGATTGTCGTTGGCGTAGGTGTAGCGGTTGAGCTGGACGGAGGGGTCCCCGCTCTCGGCGAGGGTGTCGCGGCTGACGAAGCTGCCGGTGGAGGGCTGGTACCAGCGGGCGGCCATGTTGATCTTGCCGGTGCTCGGGTCGGTGTAGCCGCCCTGGTAGCCGAGGGTATGGGTGGCCCCGGTGCGAGTGACGACCTCGCCGAAGGGGTTGTAGGCGACCGAGTCGATCAGTGAGGCGCCGGTGGCGGTGAAGGCCCCGATGAGGTCGCCGCGCAGATCGCAGAAGGCGAGCTGGGCGCCGCCACCGTCCGACAGGCCGAGGGTGCGGCCGAGGGCGTCCCGGCCGAACATCGCGGTCTTGGTGCCGGTGGCCGTGTCGGTGACGGTGACCAGGTTGTTGCTGGTGCCATCGTAGGTCATGCGCTGGGTCTTGCCGCTCTGCGTGCGGGTCTCGACCCTGTCGAGGGCGTCGTAGTCGTACTGCACGCCGTCGTCGTAGACGAGGCGGTCGAAGGCGTCGGACTTGACGATGCGGACCATGCCGCCACCTTCTTCGGCGATGGTGCCGCGGGCGGTGTAGGTATAGGTCCGTCCGTCACCGGAAGTGAGGCGGTTGCGTTCGTCGTAGGTGAAGGTCTTCTCGCCGGCCTTGATGCGGTTGCCCGCGGCGTCCCAGCCATAGTCGGTCTTGGCCCCGTCCGGTCCGGTCCAGGAGGAGAGCCGGTTGGCCCAGTCGTAGGTGTAGGTGTTCTTTCCGGCTCCGGCGGTTCCGGCCGTGGTCTTGGACGTCATGTTGTCGTCCAGGTCGTAGCCGTACTCGATGGAGGCGATTGACGCGGCGGCCGACGTGGTCAGCGTGTCCTTGGTGAGCCGGTTCAGGTCGTCGTAGCTGTAGGTGCGGCGCGCACTGTTCGCGCCGTAGGTCATGCCGGTCAGGCGATTGGCCTTGTCGTAGGTGTAGTCGATGGTGGTGGCGGAGACGGGGTCCACCGATTGGGTGAGCCGGTCGCCGTTGTCCCAGGTGAAAGTGGAGGTGCCGGTGCCGTCGGTGCGCTGCACGAGCCTGTTGTCGGCGTCGTAGGCGTAGACGTTGAGGTCACCGGCGACGGCGCTGCTGGACTTGAGCAGTTGGCCGCGGTCGTTGAAGGTGAAGGTCAGATCGTCCGCGGTGATCATCTGCCCGGCCTGGTCATAGCCGAACGTCTTGGTCTTGGTCGCGACCTCTGCGCCGGCGCCGGTCTGCTTGATGAGCCGGTTCAGTTCATCGAAAGTGCGCTCGACCCGTACCCCGCCGGGGGCCACGCTGACAGTCGCGTTGCCGCCCGCGTCGTAGGTGAGGGCCCAGGTGCGGTCCTTCAGATCGGGGTGCTGGGCGGTGGCCGGCTCGGTGACCGTTTCCACCAGCCCGAGGCTGTTGTAGGCAGTGAAGGTGGAGTGACCGCGCCCGTCAGTGACGCGGGTCTGCGCGCCGGTGGCGTCGTAGCCGAAGCCGGTGGTGATCTGCTCGGTCGCGGAGACCGGCTCGACCAGCTGGGTCAGGCGGTTGGCCGCGTCGAAGGATCGGGTGACGGTGTGCCCCTCACCCGAGGTGCTGCTGATCGAGTTGCCTGCCAGGTCGTAGCCGGTCTTCCGGGTACGCAGCACCGTGCCGTTGGCGTCCAGTTCGCGGGTTTCCGTCTCACGGCCGGCCAGGTCGTAAAGGGCCTGGGAGGTGAGCCCGAGTGCGTTGGTGGTCGTGGTGGGCCGTCCGGCCAGGTCGTAGCCGAAGGTGGTGGCGTTGTCGAGCGCGTCGGTGTGTTTGATCAACGCACCGGTCGCGTCGTAGGCGCGGAGAGAGGAGTCACCGGTGGGCCGGGTGCTCTTGGTCAGGCGCCCCGCGTCATCGTATTCCTGGTTGGTCACGTAGATGCCCGGTGTCGGCTTGCGCTCGATGGTGGACAGCGTGATCTGCCGCCCGAGGTCGTCGTAGGTGGCCTCGGACCGTGCCCCGTTCGGGTCTACGGTCCATAACGATTCACCGAGGAGGTCATAACCGAACGTCCACGTCCCCGCCGCGGCTCCGTTCGCGGGCGGATCAGTGATCTTCACCTTGTGGCCCAGCACGTCGTAGAGGGCAGTCGTGATCTGGCCCCGGGGATCGGTCGCCTTGATCATCTGACCGGCCGCGTCATATTCCGCGGTTGCGGTCGGGGTGATCGGCTGTCCGCCGGACGGGGTGTAGGCCGGGAGGGCCTGCATGGTCACGCGCCCGGCCCGGTCGTAACTCACCGTACTGGTGCGGCCTGCGGGATCGACCTGGTGGGTGCGTTCGCCGAAGCTGTCGTAGCCCAGCTTGGAGGTGGGTCGTTCAGTGACGGCGGCGCCGCCATTGCGTTCCACCTGGACGGCGGGGAGCTGCAGCCGCACCGGCAGCCTGGCCGCGTTGTAGGTCACACTGGTGGTGAAGTCGGCCGCGTTGGCGCCCGTGGCGTTGCCACGCGGGTCGGTCATCGCGGTCACCAGTCCCCGATCGTCCACTGTCAGCGTGGTGATCAGGTCGTCGCCGTCGTTGTGGACAGTCTGCCGGATCGGCTGGTCCAGCACGTCGTACTCATATTCGGAGACCTCGCTCCGGCTGGTACCCGCGCCGGTACGTGTCGCCTTGATCGCGTTGTTGTTCGCGTCATAGACGAAGCTGATCTTGCGCGCCAGCGTCTGTGGGTCCACCACCTGCGAGGTGGGACGCCCGGCCGCGTCGTAGGCGACATCGGTGCGCAACGTGCCGCCATCAGTAGTCTGCCGGGTCACCTGTGCGGCCGCATCGTACACCCGAGATTCCAGCACGACGTCCCGGCCGGTGGCAGAGCCGTTCAGCTTGGCGCCCTTGGCGATCTCCTCGAAGGGCAGGTTGTCGGCGTAGTAGGTGTAAGCGGTGGTGCGCCCCATCGCGTCGGTCTCGGACGCGAGCCGGCCCGCCGGGTCGTAGGCGGCCGACTTCACCACCACGTCAGTGGCCGGCTGCGGGGAGAGAGGGCTGCCCGTCCACCCCTTCAACACCGTGGTGGCAAGCTCGCCGCGCGGCGTGTAGGTGTAAGCCAGCGTGGCACCGCGTGTGTCAGTGGACGTGACCTTCAAGCCCTTGGCGTCGTAGCCGAACCTCGTGACCCCGCCTTCGGCGTCGGTGACCGTCTCCTGCCGGCCGTAGGCATCGTAGGTGTAGGTCGTCGTCCGGGCCGCGTCGCCGCCCGTCAGGTCCGCGTTGGTCTCGGTCAGCAGCAGCTCGTCGGCGTCGTAGGTGGCCGAGTACTTCAGCGTGTGGGTCTTGCCGTCGACGTCGTTCTTGACCTCGGGGCTGGTCTTGGACAGCAGCTTGCCCAGACCGTCGTACGTGGTTGTGGTGGTCACTCCTTCGGGGTACGCCTTGGAGATCTCGGTGGTCGAGATCATCCGGCCGAGCGCGTCGTAGGTGTTCTTCCTCACCAGCCCGGACGGTAGCGTCTCGCTGGCCAGGTCACCGGCGGCGCTGTAGGCGTAGACGGTCTC
The DNA here is from genome assembly GCF_040659625.1 of Nonomuraea sp. NPDC049750. Lineage (NCBI taxonomy): Bacteria > Bacillati > Actinomycetota > Actinomycetes > Streptosporangiales > Streptosporangiaceae > Nonomuraea > Nonomuraea sp. NPDC049750. The sequence goes on along the minus strand of NZ_JBFANB010000019.1, from coordinate 112,680 downwards.
GTTGCCCTTGAAGTCCTTGTCCGACTTCACCAGTCCCGCCGGCATGGTCCCGCCGCCGACCGCGGGCTCGCTACCGTCGGTGTACGTCTTGCTCGTGCTGCGCCCGGCCGGGAAGTCTTCCGTGGCCGGAGTGATGGTCTTGATCTCGTCACCGAACTGGTTGTACGCCCACGAGGTCATGTAGGTCTCATCGCTTGCCGAGGCCGATCGGCCGTCGCGCTGGCCGATCTTCGAGTCGTTGCGCGGGTCGAACGGCTTGTCGATGTCGAGGAAGTAGTTGTAGTACTCCGTCGAGCAGTTCGCGCCGGCCGTCCGGCAGGTCTTCCTCGACAGCTGGTTCCCACGGGAGTTGTAGGTCGCCTCGGTTACGTTGCCATTCGGGTCGAACACCTTGGCCGGATATCCGCCTACGTCGTAGGCCCACTTCGTGGTCGCGCCGACCTGGTCGGTCACCGAGACCTGCCGGTAGCCACGCTGCGCGTCGGCGACATAGGTGACGACGCCGTTGTGCGGGTCGGTCACCGTCACGGTGGCGAAGGTGGAGATGGTGGTCTGCTTGGCGTACACCGGGTCCGAAAGCTTCCACGTGCCGCCATTGGCGTCGGTGTGCGTCACCAACCGGCCACCATCGGCGTTGTAGACGTTGACCGCCCACGCTCGCCCTGACGGCTTGGTCACCTTGGTCAGCTGCGGCTGCGGCTTCCCCGCTGCGAAGTGCCGCCGTACGGCCGTCTCGCCCAACGGCTTGCCGTAAATCGCGACCTCGTCGATGTCGCCGTTGAACGGGAATAGCGCGGTGCTGGTCGTGGTGGACGGCCAGGCCGTGGAGGCGTACCCGGAGCCGATCCGGGCCTCCACCATGTCACCGTGCTGGATCTCCCCGGCCAGCGTGCCCGCCGCGGCACCGTCCAGGTACAGCGTCTGGGTGTGCTCGGCGGGGGCCGTGCTCGAGGCGGGTTTGGTCTCCACCGACGACAGCACCACATGGTGCCAGGCTCCGTCGTTCACGACGCCGGTCGAGGTGATCGGGGTGTGCGCGACAGTGGACTGGCCGGTGAAGAACTGGCCGCGCAGCTTGCCGTCGGTGCCGACGTACATCGCCGGGATGAACTCCGACGGCGTGCTGTCACCCGAGCTCTGCATCCCGATGACCGTGCCGGACGCGGTGGTCCTGAACCACGCCTCCACGGCCAGGTCGCCGCCCTGACCGCTGATCGCGTTGCGCGGCAGTTGCACGAAGGTCGAGGTCGTCGCTCCCTTGAAACGCATCGCGGTGTCCGGCGATCCGGCCAGTGCGCCCGGCACCTGGGCGCCGAGGTCGGCCGGGGTGGAGCCGTTCAGCTTGGCCTGCTCCTCGGTGATGTTCCAGCCCGCCGCGCTCGCGACGGTGGTGCCCGTACGGGTCTCGCTCTCGTTCAGCCGGTAGTAGTACTCCGGCCCCGAATCGGTGACCACGCTCTTGTACCGGGAGGCCGTGCCGTACCCGTAGGTCGTGCAGGCCGTCGCCGAGGTCGGCGGGCACATCTTGACCAGTTGATCGCCCTCATAGGTGTAGGTCCAGGTCAGCGGGTTGCCGTCCACCGGGTCGGTGGACACGCTCGCCACGTGGGCGCCTGCCCAGGTGAACGTCAGCGACCTGCCGCCCGGTGCGGTCACCTTGGTCAACTTGCCGCCACCGTCACGGCTCAGCTCCTGCGCCCGCCCCCGATGGTCGGTGATCTTGGTGAGGCGGCCGGACGCGTCGAACCAGTAGGAAGTGGCCGACTTGTCCATCAACCGCCAGCCGCCCGCCTGCTCGGCGGCCATCGTCGCGAACGTCCCCGACGGCGGCGCGTACGAGCCGTTGGCCGTCGGAGCGAAGCGCAGCTGCTCCCCGCTGGGATAGGTCACCAGCAGACTTTCGGTGGGCTCCACCTCGATTCGCATGTCCCATCGGGTCGTCCAGCCGGAGCCGAACATGCCGTCGGTGCGCGGGTCAAGGCTGTTGTACGTACGGCTGACCGACAGCGGCGGCCCCACCGTTGCCACCGAAGCGTCCGTCACCTCGTGCGCGTAGTTGCCGGAAACGTGGTTGAACTCGCGGTCCTGCGTGCCACCGGCCAGCAACCCGTTGATGTTCGCCTGCTCCGGTACCAAAGTGAAGGTCCGCCAGGAGGATGTGACCGTGGTGTAGGTGGTGGCGGCCTTCGCCATCCACGAGTACGTCTCGCCCCACTTCAACCGCTCGTCGACGACCTGCCAGGCACCCGCCGTGGTCCAGTCCTCGGTCTCGGCCGCGGAGTCCTTGCACCAGCGCCAGTTCGGTGCGCTGCCCGCGCAGATCTGGAACCAGTACTTGACCTCGCCCTTGTTGAAGGGCCGCGCGTTCGCCGACAACACCGGCGTCAACGAGCCCACCTGGCTGTTGTTCGCCGGGGAGAACGACTCGAACGGCAGCGCCGCCACGGTCGCGTACACCCAGTCCGACCAGGGACCCGACACTCCCGAGGTGGTCGTGGCCCGTGCCCGCCAGCGGATGTGCCAGCCGTCGGTCAGCTTGTCAGCCGGTACGGCCGCCCAGGCGTTGGTGCCGGAGGCATACTCCTTGTCCGAGGAGCCCGACCAGATCAGGCCAGTGCCCTCGTCACCGGTGGCCGGGTCGTGCTCCACCTCGACATTGAGCTTGCTGGGCCGGTTTTCTGGATCGGTCACCTTGGCGTACATCCATGGCGTCAGCGACTCCGCGGTCCACGACGTCGTGCCGCGAATCGCCGGGTTCATCCCCAGGCCGTCGATGCTGGGCTTGCGGAGGTCCACCACGGCGTTCTGCCAGGGGGACCATGTGCCTTCCGCGCCGGCGGTGGTGATGCCGCGTACTCGCCAGCGGATCTTCATGCCGTCTGTCAGTTTCGTGGCTGGGATCTGTATCCAGGCGTTGCCGCCGGAGGCGTAGGAGGTGGTGGCCTTGCCGGACCAGATTTGGCCCGTACCCTGCGCAGGGACGGCCGGGTCGTGCTCGATCTCGGCGCCCAGCACCAGCTTCGATCCGCCGGCGTCGGTCACCTTCGCATAGAGCCATGGTGTGGCTGAGGCTAGTGTCCACGAGTCAGTGCCGCGGGTGGCGGGCACTGCGCCCAGGCCGTTACCCGCTGTGCCGCTGACCGTTACGGTGGACTCCTGCCATTCCGACCACGGACTGGCCACTCCGTCAGCGGTGGACGCCCTCACTCGCCAGCGGATCAGCCAGCCGTCTTTCAGCTTGCCGGCCGTCACTGCGGGGGTCTGCAGCCAGCATGTGCTGGTCGGGTAACAGCCGCTGGATGACAAAGAACCTGAGCCGGACCAGATCAGGCCCGTGCCCTGCGTGGTGACCGAAGGGTCGTGTTCGACCTGTGCCTCCAGGCGCAACGGGCGCGACTCCGGATCGCCGCCGTAGGCGTAGAAGGTCGGCTGCGTTGACGGCAGCGTCCACAAACCGGCCACCTGCTGTCCTGGGGAGGCCGACATCTCTGACACCACTGGCTTGGAGGTGTCCACTCGTCCGGCCTGCCATTCCGACCACGGACTGGCCACTCCGTCAGCGGTGGACGCCCTCACTCGCCAGCGGATCAGCCAGCCGTCTTTCAGCTTGCCGGCCGTCACTGCGGGGGTCTGCAGCCAGCATGTGCTGGTCGGGTAACAGCCGCTGCTGGACATCGCGCCGTTTCCGGACCAGATCAGCCCCGAGCCCTGGCCCGCTGCCGACGGGTTGTGCTCGACCTCCGCCTCCAGCCGCAACGGGCGCGACTCCGGATCTCCACCGTAGGCGTAGAAGGTCGGCTGCGTGGACGGCAACGTCCACAAACCGGCCACCTGCTGTCCTGGGGAGGCCGACATCTCTGACACCACCGGCTTGGAGGTGTCCACCCGTCCGGCCTGCCACTCCGACCACGGGCCCGACACCTGGCTGGAGGTGGACACGCGCACGCGCCAGCGGATCAGCCAGCCGTCCTTGAGCTTGCCGGCCGTCACTGCGGGGGTCTGCAGCCAGCATGTGCTGGTCGGGTAACAGCCGCTGCTGGACATCGCGCCGTTTCCGGACCAGATCAGCCCCGAGCCCTGGCCCGCTGCTGACGGGTCGTGTTCGACCTGTGCCTCCAGCCGCAACGGGCGCGACTCCGGATCGCCGCCGTAGGCGTAGAAGGTCGGTTGGGTGGACGGCAGCGTCACAAACCCGCCACCTGCTGGCCGGGAGAGGCCGACATCCCCGACACCACCGGAAGCGCGGCGGCCGTGACAGCCTGCGTCCGGGTTGCCTTCGCATCGTCCTGTGCCGCGCTTCCCCGGGAGACCTTGTGCAGGCCGGCGCTCTCAGCGTGAACACGGGTCTGTCGTCCATTGTTCGTCGCTTGTGCTGATCCGGCGGCGTCGGGGGACGATTCCCAGGGCAGCGGCGGCGGGGTGTTCAGCCCGTCCGTGGCCGGCTCGTCCACCATCTCGCGCGGCTGCTCCAGCGGAAGCGAGCCCTTGGGCCGCTTCTTGCCAGCGTCCTTCGTCTTGTCCTCGATCTTCGGCTGAGTGGCGGCCGGGTCGACGAGGTGCGGCAGGTTCGCCGCGGTTCCGGAACCCTGGACGGGGGCGGCGTCGGCGGAACCTGAAGCTGGTGAGCCGGGAATCGCCAGCCGGTTCGGCGACGGGTCCACGACGATCGCCTGTGCCTGCAGCCCGAGAATCCCCGGCATGAGGATCATGGTCACGACCACGGCGAGGCGGCTCAGCCACCTCGATGGTCCACCCCGCCCGGTACTGAGCCGAGTCCGACCCAGCACACCCGCACCCGTCTGAGCACGCTGCATGGCCACGCCCACACTCCCCGTAGACCGGGCGCATCCCCGTAAGCGCCGCATAAAGAACACCACAGATATACACAGACAAGACGAACCATGAATAGATCTTGACAAGGTGATCACTGTTGGTGCAGTAGGCCGACAATTTGCAGCGCCAAAGGTGATTCGGGCAGCTCACACGTATGAGGCCAAAACGGAGATGTGACGTAGGTCACACGGGAAGTTTGAATTACCCAAAGGGGCATGCAAATTCTGTAGCTTCCTCGTCACAATGCGTCTCGTATGGTCGGTACTCTTGCCGGCGGCAGGCATCCCAAGCCGGGCCGATGCCCCGCCGAACAGGCAAAGAAGCGCATCACGTCATTCCGCTAAAAAGCGACTGGGGGCGTTCGCGTCGAGATCAATAGCATTCGGTCCCTGCCTTTACCGGCTGCTCGTGGCGAGGGCGTGGCCGATCATCTCCGCAGCATGAATGGTGATATGAGCAGGTCAGGACCGTGATTGAATTCCTGTGATGTTGCGCGGCGCCACCGTACCGCCTGCGCGCAGTTGATTGTCTAGAGAGAAGAAAACACAGGCAGTTAACCATTTGAATGGACAAGCTGTTGGCAGGGCTGAAGCGTTCTCACGTGGTGAGACCGAGTAGCTGAAGACCGTCGGCGGGATGGCTGCGGTAATGGTCGGTGGCGGCGGCAATGTTGGTCCAGCCGATGAGGCGGGTCAGGCCGATGGCCAGGTTGCGGAGGCTGGCCAGGATCCGGGGCGCGGCGCCGGTGCGGACCTTGCAGGCATCTTCGCGGTAGGTGACGTCGCGGATGTGGTGCAAGGCCTCGATGCCCCAATGTCCGCGGATCAGAGCGGCGAGTTGGGTGTGGGCGACCCGACCGGGCGGCAGGCTGGTGATGGCGTAGATCGTGACGATGGTGGTCTTGCCGGTCCGGTGGTGGGTGCGGCGGCGTTTGACCTGGATGGCCTGTAGTGCGTGAGGGAAGGGCAGGTGGGGGCGGACGGTGCAGATCTTCATGCGGCGGATCTCGCGGCGGCCGTGCCCACGCTCATCGGTGCGGTCGTTGAGGATCGCTTCGCGCCAGGGTAGGGATTTGAGCCTGCGGTGGAGGGAGGGCTGGTTGCCTTTGGCGATGAAGAGGAAGTGACCGCCGGCGGCGACGATCTGCCGGGCGTGGTCGTGCTGGGTGTGCAGGGCGTCGGCGGTGATGACCATGCTGGACAGGTCCAAGCCGCCCAGGAGGGGCGTGAAGGCGGGGATCTCGTTGCTCTTGGCCTCGACCTGGCGTTGAGCGAGCACGATTTGGGTGTCGTGACGGACAGCGGCCAGCAGATGGGTGACGTCGTCGCTGGTGCGGCTGCCGCGGAGTGTCTTGCCGTCCACGGCGAGGCCGAGTAGGGGTGTTCTGGCGGTCGCGGTTGTATCCGTGGTCGCCTGAGGCGGGTGGCAGGTGGTCAGTGCGGCGAGGTAAGCGCAGGTCGCAACGTCGAAGGTGTCGCCATCCAGGCGGGCCAGTAGTCGTCCCAGGGTGCTGGAGGCCAGGCGGATGGTGGTCGGGAGGCCGAGCTTGGCGCGTAGGGCGGGGTCGTATCCGGCGATGAATCGGGTGATCTTCGTCAGAGATGTCGCTCCGCCGAGCACGGCGAGCAGGGATAACGCGAGCAGGGGACCGAGTCGGTAACGGCGTCCTCGGCGGCTGCGTGGGTCGGGGACGGCATCCAGCACTGCGGCCAGGGTGGGTAGGTCGGAGGTCGGGTCGGCGAAGGGGACGTGCTCCAGGTGGCGGGAGAGCACGTCGATCGTGGATGATGGCACGCGAACGCGGCCCCTGTTCTTGATCGACTGGCTTAGACACCGACGATCATGAGGGGTCGCGTTTGTCATCTCCGCGCCGGGGCGCCCTCAACCACCTGTCCGACCCAGGGGTGCAGCCGTCTCACCAGTCGAGAACGCTTCGGCCCTGAAGCTGTTGGAGCGGCAACTTGGCCCTGGACAACGGAGGCCAGAAGATCGGGAAGGTGTCATGGACCCGATCCTGCGGTCCCGGTGGAGGGTTGGGCGGTGATCCGCCGGTTGCCCGGGCCGAGGGTATGCCGATCAAGGCGATCGCGCGGCGTCTGGGCATCGCCAGGAAAACGGTGCGGCGCGCATTGGCGGCCGAGAAGCCGCCGAAGTATCGGCGGCCGGGCAAGGGCTCGATCGTGGACGCAGTGGAACCGCAGATCGGACGGCTGGTGCGGCATGGCCGGACATGCCGGCGACGGTGATCGCCGAGCGGATCGGCTGGCGGCGGTCGCTGACCGTGCTCAGGGGCTGCGTCCGGCAGTTTCGGCCGGGGTTCCGGCCTGCCGGTGCTGGTCCCGGTCTGCGGCTACGCGCCCTGGCTGCTGGCCTGGATGATCCCGTCGCGGGCGGTTCTGGACACTTGTCCATGACGACCTCATCCTCGATCTTCAGCAGGGCGCTTGGATGGCTTCTGGCGGTGGCCGTTCGATCTGGGCGCGAAGATCGGGTTTTGTGTAGACGATCCAGGCTCGTGACGGGTACCTGCCTGCGCGGCCAGTCGGTCGGCTCGGGCGTCGGCGGGACGCGGGGTGGCCGGCTACCGCTCTGGGGGTGGCCACCCTGCTGCTCCCACTGGCCATCTATCGCTCACACGCTCAGCGGACGGTGAACTTCCGATGTCAGGCGCGTTTCTAGATTGTTATCCGCAACAACAAACTCCCCCCTCCATAGGTCTTCCAAAGCAGGCCGTCCCGGAATACGTTGCCGCAAACAACATTCATCCGGGCCCTCCGGAAGAAAGGACCCTGCACTATGCGCAAGGGGATCCTCAGCCTGACCGCCGCGGCCGCCGTTCTAGCCCTCGGTCTCACCGCCTGCGGGGGCAACAGCGGTCCGACCTCGTCCACGTCTTCCGCGCAGAGCACACAGAGCTCGCAGAAGGCCGGCAAGATCGGCGTCATCCTGCCCGACAGCAAGTCCTCGGCCCGCTGGGAGACGGCGGATCGCAAGTACCTGGAAGAGGCGTTCAAGGCCGCCGGGGTGGCCTACGACATCCAGAACGCCCAGAACGACAAGACGGCCTTCCAGACCATCGCCGACCAGATGATCACCAACGGCGCCACCGTGCTGATGATCGTCAACCTCGACAGCGGCACCGGCAAGACGGTCATCGACAAGGCCAAGTCCCAGGGTGTGGCGACCATCGACTACGACCGGCTGACGCTGGGTGGCGGCGCCGCCTACTACGTGAGCTTCGACAACACCAAGGTCGGCACCCTGCAGGGCGAGGGCCTGGTCAAGTGCCTGACCGACAAGAAGGCCAGCAAGCCGATCATCGCCGAGCTCAACGGCTCGCCGACCGACAACAACGCCACCCTCTTCAAGGCCGGGTACGACGGCGTGCTCAAGCCCAAGTACGACTCGGGCGACTACGTCAAGGGCCCCGACCAGTCCGTGCCCGACTGGGACAACGCCCAGGCCGGCACCATCTTCGAGCAGATGCTGACCAGCGCGCCGAAGATCGCCGGTGTGCTGGCCGCCAACGACGGTCTCGGCAACGCCGCCATCACGGTGCTGAAGAAGAACAACCTCAACGGCAAGGTCCCGGTGACCGGCCAGGACGCCACGGTCCAGGGTCTGCAGAACATCCTGGTAGGCGACCAGTGCATGACCGTCTACAAGGCCGTCAAGAAGGAGGCCGACGCGGCGGCCAAGCTCGCGGTCGCGCTGGCCAAGGGCGAGAAGCCCGCGGCGAGCAGCAGCGTCAAGGACCCGCAGACCAACCAGGACGTGCCGTCCGAGCTGCTCGACCCGCAGCCGATCTACCTCGACAACGTCAAGGACGTCGTGGCGGACGGTTACGTGACCAAGGAGGAGCTGTGCACCGGCGACTTCGCCGCCAAGTGCACCTCAGCCGGCATTCAGTAGGAAAGTAAGAAAGCAGAACCGGGTACGGCCGCGACCTACACAGGGCGGCCGTACCCCTCCCCAAGGGAGCCTCATGACCCCCCTGCTCGAAGTGCGCGGGATAGACAAGAGCTTCGGCCCGGTACAGGTCCTGCATGACGTCACCTTCGCCGCCAACCCCGGCGAGGTGACGGCCCTGGTCGGCGACAACGGCGCGGGCAAGTCGACGCTGGTCAAGTGCATCGGCGGCATCTACCCGATCGACGGGGGCGACATCCTCTTCGACGGCCGCCCCGTCCAGGTGCACGGCCCGCGTGACGCCGGTGAGCTGGGCATCGAGATCGTCTACCAGGATCTCGCCCTGTGCGACAACCTCGACATCGTCCAGAACATGTTCCTCGGCAGGGAACGCCGCAGCGGGCTCGTGCTCGACGAGGCGTCGATGGAGGAACTGGCCACACAGACGCTCGACGGACTGTCCGTCCGTACGGTGAAGTCCATCAGGCAGCAGGTGTCCAGCCTGTCCGGCGGTCAGCGCCAGACGGTGGCCATCGCCAAGGCCGTCCTGTGGAACAGCAAGGTCGTCATCCTCGACGAGCCGACGGCCGCCCTCGGCGTCGCCCAGACCGCGCAGGTGCTGGAGCTGGTACGCCGGCTCGCCGACACCGGCCTGGCCGTCGTTCTCATCTCGCACAACCTGAACGACGTCTTCGCCGTCTCCGACCAGATCGCGGCGCTCTATCTCGGCAGGATGGCCGCGCAGGTCAGGACCGCCGACGTGACGCACGCGCAGGTCGTCGAACTGATCACATCCGGCCGGAGCGGAGACCTGGGGATCGCGCAATGAACAAGGTCAAGGAACTCCCCGGCGAGGCGATCGTCACCGCGACGCGGTCGCCGTCGATCGGGCACAGCGTCACCGCCTACATCGAGCGGGTACGCGGCGGCGACATGGGCGCGCTGCCGGCCGTACTCGGCCTGCTGGTGCTCTGCACCGTCTTCGCCATCGCACGTCCCGCCTTCCTCACGGCGATCAACGTCGCGAACCTGTTCACCCAGGGCGCCGCGGTCACGGTGATCGCGATGGGCCTGGTGTTCGTGCTGCTGCTCGGCGAGATCGACCTGTCGGCCGGTTTCGCCAGCGGCGTGTGCGCGGCGGTGCTCGCGGTGACGCTGACCAACATGGGCCTGCCCTGGTACGTCTGCGTGGGGGCGGCGATACTCACCGGCGTCGTCATCGGCACCGTGCTCGGCACACTGGTGGCCAAGGTGGGCATACCGTCCTTCGTGGTGACACTGGCCGCCTTCCTCGCCTTCCAGGGGCTGGTCCTGGTGCTGGTCGACGAGGGGACGAACATCTCGATCCGGGATTCCGTCATCGTCGCCATCGCCAACAAGAACCTGCCGGTCTGGCTCGGCTGGGCGCTCTTCGCGGCCTGCGTGGCGAGCTACGCGGCCCTCCAGCTGTTCAGGGCCCGCAGGCGGTCCAAGCGCGGGCTGGTGGCCGACCCGATCTCGCTGATCGCCGCCCGCGTGGGCGCGCTGACGATCATCGGGGGCGTCCTCGTCTACGTGCTCAACCTCGAGCGCTCCCGCAACCCGGCCATCAGCTCGCTCATGGGCGTGCCGATCGTGGTGCCGGTGATCCTCGTGCTGCTGGTCGTGTGGACGTTCGTGCTCCGCCGTACCGCGTTCGGCCGGCACATCTACGCGGTCGGCGGGAACGCGGAGGCGTCCCGCAGAGCCGGTATCAGCGTCGACCGGATCAGGATCAGCGCGTTCGTGATCTGCTCCGCGATGGCCGCCGTCGGCGGCATCGTCGCCGCCTCCCGGGCCAGCTCGGTCGACCCGAACACCGGCGGCAGCTCCGTGCTGCTGTACGCGGTCGGCGCCGCGGTGATCGGCGGCACCAGTCTGTTCGGCGGGAAGGGGCGGGTCCTCGACGCGGTACTCGGCGGCGCCGTGGTCGCGGTGATCGAGAACGGCATGGGCCTGATGGGGTACGGTGCGAGTGTGAAGTACCTGGTCACGGGGTTCGTTCTGCTCCTGGCCGCGGGTGTCGACGCTCTGGCGCGCAAGCGGGCGGCAGCCGCTGGTCTAAGGTGATCAGCGACTCTCACCCCTTTAAGGAAGCCCAGACGATGCGTGCCGGTCCCTCCCAGGAGGACATCAGGCGTCACAACCTCGGCGCCCTGTTGCGACACGTCCATCTGGGCGGGCCGACCTCGCGCGCCGAGCTGACGTCGAAGATGGGCCTCAACCGCAGCACGATCATGGCGCTCACCTCCGACCTCACCGCGGCCGGGCTGGTACGCGAGGAGCTGCCGCGCGAGACCGGCCGCGCGGGCCGCCCCTCGCTCGTGGTGCGTCCCGAGTCGGCGCGGGTCTACGTGTTCGCCTTCGACGTGGGCCCGGACCGGCTGGCCGTCGCGCGGGTCGGGCTGGGCGGGGTGATCCTCGACCGCAGGGAGGCCGTACGGTTGCGCGGCCCGTTCGAGCTGGAGGAGCTGGCCGGGATCCTGGCCGGCTTCGCCCGGCAGATGCGGCGCAAGACCAGGGCCGACACGGTCTGCGTCGGCGCGGCCGCGGCGGTCGCCGGCGGGGTGCGCAAGGGCGACGGCATGATCAGGTTCGGCCCGAACCTCGGCACCGAGGAGGTGCCGTTCGGTGAGGAGCTGGGCCGCAGGCTGGGCCTGGGCCTGCCCGTGAGCGTGGGCAACGACGCCAACCTGGCCGCGCTGGCCGAGCACAGCCGCGGCGTCGGGGCCGCCGTCAGGGACCTGATCTACCTGCACGGAGACGTCGGCATCGGCGGCGGGATCATCGCGGGCGGTCACCTGCTGGGCGGTCACGACGGCTACGGCGGCGAGGTCGGCCACATGGTCGTCAACCCCGGCGGGCGGGCCTGCGGCTGCGGTTCGCACGGCTGCCTGGAGGCCGAGGTGGGGGAGCGGGCCCTGCTGGAGACCGCCGGCCGGCTGGCCGGCGAGCAGCACGGCAGGGACGCGGTGCGCGCCGTGGTCGACGCCGCCGACCGGGGCGACATCGTGGCCCAGGAGGCGCTCAAGAAGGTCGGCGACTGGCTCGGTGTGGGCGTCGCCAACCTGGTCAACATCTTCAACCCGGAGATGGTCATCTTCGGCGGGATGCTGCGGGAGATCTATCTCGGTGCGGCCGCTCAGGTACGCACCAGGCTGACGCTGCACGCGATGGCGCCGCAGCGAGAGAAGCTGCGGCTACGCACCTCGGCCCTGGCCGACGACGCGACGCTCGTGGGCGCGGCCGAACTGGCCTTCGCCCACGTGCTCGCGGACCCGCTGGAAGTGCTGGCCAGGGCCAACGCTTAGGAGACCCGGCTCTTCGACGCGGTCCAGGTGTTGCAGTACCGGGCCGATCCGCCGCTGTAGCCGCGGTCCTGCCAGTAGGCGAGGTTGGCCGGCTTGCCGTGGACCTTGCTCTCCCCGGCCCTGCTCACGGCGTCGGTCCACTCGTCCCAGGTGATGCCCGGGTCGATGGAGTCGAGCGTGGAACTGTAGAAGACGCCGGCGAAGCACTCGGCCTGCATCTCCAGGCGGTGGCTGAGTATCGTGCGCGCGCTGCCTCCGGCTCTCCAGTAGAGCCTGTTCTGCTCGTCCAGCATGCCGCTGAGCTGCTGCACGTGGTGGCCCCACTCGTGGGCGACGGAGTGCGCGATGTTCATCCGGAACGGGTCCTGCAGGTCCCGCTTCATGATCCGGATGGCGATCGTCCGTTGCGCCGGGCAGTACTGGGCGCCGTTACTGGTGATCTTGCCGCAGACCGATCCGCTGCCGGTCGTGATGGCGATCTTCGGAGGGCTGTAACGCAGCCCGGCGGCCTTGAACCTGGTGGCCCAGAAGGTGTTGGCGCACCTGGCCATGGCCCGGTGGAAGGTCTTGAGTGAGGCGGCGCTGCCCTTGCGGATCGCGGGGATCGCGCACGACTGCGGCGACGGGGTGCCGGACCGATAGATCTTGTTCTTGGCCAGTACGGCGGGCGGCGCGATCTGCGCGACCTGCGGGGCCGTGGTCTCCGCGTTGGCCGTGCCAGATAGGGCCAAACCCACGACCATGCCGACAGATGCGGCGATAAGGGGTATACGCACGATCGCGGATACTAGACCACTAGGTGAGGCCCTGTTCGCGAGACCTGTGCTTTGTCCGGAAAGCGCAATGCGGCCGCGCCGTAGGGCGCGGCCGCATCACAGCGGGAGAACGTTCAGAGTGGAGAACGTTCAGAGTGGAGAACTAGGCGACGGTGCGCGACGACGCGGCCCAGGTGTTGCAGGAGCCGGGGGACGCCGAGCCGTAGCCGCGGTTCATCCAGTACGCCTGCGACGGGCCACGGCCGTGGTCGTTCTGCGGCCAGCCCTTGGCGCCGTTCTTGCGGAACCAGTTGACGGTGTAGTCCCACTCACCCGAGTCGACGGGCAGCGTGCCCTCGACCGTGCGCATGAAGACCGAGGAGAAGCACTCCGCCTGCAGCTCCGAGCGGCGCGAGAGCGCGAGCTGGCCGGACCTGCCGCTGGAGTTCCTGGCGGCCCAGTAGTAGTTCCAGATGCCCGACATGTTCTGCACGTGGTGGCCGTACTCGTGGGCCATCAGCCGGGTGATGCCCAGCGCGAACGGCTGGCGCAGCTGAGACTTGGTGATCAGCATGTACATCGTGCGGTCGGTCGAGCAGTAGATGCCGTCGGCACCCGTGCTCCACGGGCCACAAGGGGTGCGGACCTTCCTGGTGATGATGCGCAGCCGCGGCTTGCTGAAGGAGAGGCCGGCCTTGCGGAATTGGGTGGCCCAGGAGCGGTTCAGGCAGTTCGTCACGGTCGAGAGGAAGCGCTTGTACGCCGTCGTGCTGCCCTTGGGCAGGTTGCCGGGCGAACAGTTGGAGCTGGCGAGCCGTCCCGTCCGGTACAGCGGGCTGGCCGTCGCGGCGGCCTTGCCGCGAGGGGGCGCCGCCTGCTGAGCGGCTGGCGGAACGACCTGCTGACCTGCGGAGACCGGCTTGACATCGGCTGTCGCCGTTCCCGCGCCGGCCAGCGCGATAACCGCGCCTGCGGCCACAAGGGACGACAGCTTCTTCATGGGGAGAGTGTTCATAGTGAAGGAAAGACTAGGTCAAGATCGGACATATGTGGGTGGATTTGACTCTATGGAGCTCGATGGAGTCAGCAAGGCAGGCACGAACTAGACTCGATCGGGTTAGCGCACAGGAGCAGAGGGGATCGCATCCGTGAGCGGGTTGCTGGGCTCGGTAAAGGGACCACACGACGTCAAACGCCTGGATGCAGAGGAGCTGCCGCAGCTAGCGGCGGAGATCCGTGACCTGCTCGTCGACTGCTGCGCCCGGTTCGGCGGCCATCTCGGCCCCAACCTCGGTGTGGTGGAGCTCACCATCGCGCTGCACCGCGTCTTCGACTCGCCGGGCGACCCCATCGTCTGGGACACCGGGCATCAGTCGTATGTTCATAAATTGCTCACCGGCCGGGCCGCGGGCTTCGGCGCGCTGAAGCAGGAGGGCGGCCTGTCCGGCTACCCGAGCCAGGCCGAGTCCGAGCACGACTTCGTCGAGAACTCCCACGCCTCCACCGCGCTGTCCTACGCCGACGGCCTGGCCAAGGCGTTCAAGCTGCGCGGCGAGCACGACCGCACGGCCATCGCGGTGATCGGCGACGGCGCGCTGACCGGCGGCATGGCCTGGGAGGCGCTCAACAACATCGCGGCGGGCAAGGACCTGCGGCTGGTCATCGTCGTCAACGACAACGGCCGCTCCTACTCGCCGACGATCGGCGGCCTGGCCTCCCACCTGTCCTCGCTGCGGGTCAACCGCCGCTACGAGGACATGCTCGAATACGTCAAAGACAAGATCGGGAACGTTCCCGTGCTCTACGACGCGCTCCACGGCATCAAGAAGGGCGTCAAGGACGTCCTGGCCCCGCAGGTCATGTTCGAGGACCTCGGCCTGAAATATGTCGGGCCGATCGACGGCCACGACGAGCAGGCCATGGAGGCGGCGCTGCGCAAGGCCCGCGACTTCCGCGGCCCGGTCATCGTGCACGCCCTCACTCAGAAGGGCCGCGGCTACTCGCCGGCCGAGAACCACGACGAGGACCAGTTCCACTCGCCCGGCGCCTTCGACCGGGCCACCGGCGCGGAGAAGCCCAAGGGCCGCATCTGGACCAACGTGTTCAGCGAGGAGCTGGTCAGGCTCGGCAAGGACCGCGAGGACCTGGTCGCCATCACCGCCGCGATGCTCCACCCGACCGGCCTGGCCGCCTTCGCCGAGGCCTACCCCGAGCGCATCTACGACGTCGGCATCGCCGAGCAGCACGCCCTGACCAGCGCGGCCGGGCTGGCGCTCGGCGGCATGCACCCGGTCGTCGCCGTCTACGCGACCTTCCTCAACCGGGCCTTCGACCAGCTGCTCATGGACGTGGCCCTGCACCGGCTGCCCGTCACCGTGGTGCTCGACCGGGCCGGCGTCACCGGCGACGACGGCGCCAGTCACAACGGCATGTGGGACCTGTCGATCCTGCAGGTCGTCCCCGGCCTGAAGATCGCCGTGCCGCGTGACGGTGAGCGGCTGACCGAGCTGCTCGGCGAGGCCGTGGAGGTCTCCGACGGCCCGACCGTGCTGCGCTTCCCCAAGGGCCCGGTCGCCGAGCCGATCGAGGCCGTCGGCAAGCTGGGCACGATGGACGTGCTGCGCGCGGGCGAGCCCGACGTGCTGCTGGTGGGTGTCGGCCCGATGGCGCGGATCTGCATGGACGCCGCCCTCCTGCTCGACGCGCAGGGCATCTCGGCGACCGTGGTCGACCCGCGCTGGGTCAAGCCGCTCGACGAGGCGCTCGTGGCCGCCGCGAGCGCCCACAAGCTGGTCGCCGTCGTCGAGGACAACGGCCGCGTGGGCGGCGTCGGTGACGCGGTGTCCCGCCTGCTGCGCGACGCCGACGTGGATGTGCCCGTACGCGGCTACGGCATCCCGCAGCGCTTCCTCGACCATGCCAAGCGGGCTGCGATCCTCGGCCAGATCGGGCTGACCGGCCAGGACCTGGCGCGCGAGATCACCGAGGCGATCGCCAAGCGGAGCAGCCCCATCGAGAGCCAGTCCGCGCCGCACTGACCGGCGGCTGAAGCCCGCGCCGGGCTGATCGCCCTGGTCACCCCCCGGACAGGCATGATCACCCAGAGGTGTGGGAAGACGCTGGGTGTGGACATCTTTCGCACCAAGAGCGTCGAGCAGTCGATCCTCGACACCGAAGCCCCCGAGCATCGGCTGCGAAAGCGACTGACCGCCGTCGACCTCACGGTCTTCGGCATCGGCGTCATCGTCGGCACCGGCATCTTCGTCCTCACCGGCCGCGTGGCCAAGGAGACGGCCGGCCCGGCGGTGGCGCTCTCCTTCGTCGTGGCCGCCGTCGTCTGCGGCCTGGCGGCGCTGTGCTACGCGGAGTTCGCCTCGTCGATCCCCGTGGCCGGGTCCGCCTACACCTTCTCGCTGGCCACGCTGGGCGAGTTCCCGGCCTGGGTCATCGGCTGGGACCTGATGCTGGAGATGGCGCTGGCCGGGGCGGTGGTGGCGGTCGGCTGGTCGGGCTACTTCGCGTCGCTGATGTCCTCGGTGGGCCTTGAGCTGCCCGCGTGGATGGCGGGGGAGAGCCCCCTGGTCAACCTGCCCGCGATGGTCATCGTGCTGATCCTCACCGGCGTCCTGACCGCCGGGATCAAGCTGTCGTCGCGGGTCAACCTGGTCATCGTCACCATCAAGGTGGCGGTGATCCTGCTCGTCATCGTGGCCGGGCTGTTCTTCATCAACTCGGCCAACTACTCGCCGTTCATCCCGCCGCCGGTGTCCACGCCGGGGGTTGAGGGGTTGAAGGCGCCGCTGATCCAGGTGCTGTTCGGCATCACGCCCGTCGCCTTCGGCGTGATCGGCATCTTCTCGGCCGCCGCGATCGTGTTCTTCGCCTTCATCGGCTTCGACATCGTCGCCACCGCCGCCGAGGAGACCATCAGGCCGCAGCGCGACCTGCCGCGGGGCATCATCGGCTCCCTGGCCATCTGCACCGTCCTGTACGTCGCGGTGTCGCTGGTCGTGGTCGGCATGCAGCGCTACGACAAGCTGAGCGAGAAGGCGCCGCTCGCCGACGCCTTCACCGCGGTCGGGCAGTCCTGGGCGGCCACGCTGATCAGCATCGGCGCGATCGCCGGCCTGACCACCGTGGTGATGATCCTCATGCTGGGTCAGAGCCGGGTGCTGTTCGCCATGTGCCGCGACGGGCTGCTGCCGCGCGCGCTGGCGAAGGTCCACCCCAGGTTCGGCACGCCGGCCCGGCTGACGATCATCATCGGGCTGGTCACCACGCTGCTGTCCGGGTTCATCTCGCTCGGCGCGCTGGCCGAGCTGGTGAACATCGGGACGCTCTTCGCGTTCGTGGTGGTCTCGGCCGGTGTGATCGTGCTCCGTCGTACACAGCCGGACCTGCACCGGGCCTTCCGTGCGCCGATGGTGCCGCTGCTGCCGATCCTGTCGGTGCTGGCCTGTCTCTACCTGATGCTCAACCTGCCGGTCGAGACGTGGCTGCGATTCCTGGTGTGGCTGATCATCGGTGCCGTGCTCTACTTCGCCTACGGCTACCGCCACAGCCGGGTCCAGGTGACCGGCCCGAAGGGGTAGGCGCCCGGGGCGCCCACCCCTCGGCGGTCAGGCGGCCGGCGGTCTGACGGTGAAGACCGCTCCGCCCGCCGCCTTCATCCGGCAGGAGTTGGAGAAGACGTACGTCCATCGCAGCGATGTCCCGCGCCACTTGCCCACCACCACGACGGTGTGCGGCTGGTACTCGTCGGTGCACACCGGATTGGGCACCACGTTCAGCTTGCTCGGGTCGCCCTTGACCTTCCGCAGCAGGTCGCAGGCCGCGGCGGGGGTGGGGTGGCTGCCGCCGTCGGGGTCACAGGTGAGGGTGGCCCCCTTCGGCAGGCCGTCCACCACGACAACGATCTTCAGTGTCGACTTGGGGGCCGTTTCGGCGAGTGCGGGGGTCGCCGTCACCAGCGCGGCTGCGCACAACGCGATCGTGCCGACTGCTCTCATCATGGATCTTCTCCGTTCGTAGCGCGGCGAACACGCTACGTGACGGATCGCCGGACCTTGGGAGGCCCGCCGGACGGGCCTCCCAAGATTCGGTCAAGCCGACCCGTCTCAGGCGGGCACGGAGGCGGTGCCGGGCGGGAGGAAGCGCGGCTGGGCCAGACCCGACCTGTCCAGGTACGGGGTGATCCCGCCCAGATGGAACGGCCAGCCCGCGCCGAGGATCATGCACAGGTCGATGTCCTGCGCCGCCGCGACCACGCCTTCGTCCAGCATGATCTGAATCTCCTCGGCCAATGCCCGCAGCACGCGCAGTCGTACCTCGGCGGCGGTGGAGGCTGCCGAGCCGCCCGCGAACAGCGCCACCGCCTCGGGGTCGAGCGAGAAGTCGGGCAGATAGACGCCCGGCTTGCCGGAGGCGACCAGCTTGGCCATGTTCGCCGAGACGCCGAAGCGCTCGGGGAAGGCCGCGTGCAGCGTCTCGGCCACGTGCAGGCCGACGGCCGGCCCCACGAGCTGGAGCAGCGCGAACGGCGTCATCGGCAGCCCGAGGTCGTCGAGCGAGTGCTCGGCGACCTCCAGCGGCGTGCCCTCGTCGACCGCGGCGATCACCTCGCCCATGAACCGGGTGAGCAGCCGGTTCACCACGAACGCCGGAGCGTCCTTCACCAGCACCGACGACTTCTTCAGCGTCCGGCCCACGGCGAAGGCGGTGGCCAGCGTCGCGTCGTCGGTCGCGGGCGCCTTGACGATCTCCAGCAGCGGCATCACCGCGACCGGGTTGAAGAAGTGGAACCCGACCAGCCGCTCCGGACGCTCCAGCGCGGCGCCCATCTCGGCCAGCGAGAGCGAGGAGGTGTTGGTCGCGAGCACGCAGTCAGCCGAGACCACCGCCTCCACCTCCGCGAACACCTGCCGCTTGACCGACATCTCCTCGAAGACCGCCTCGATGACGAAGTCGGCGTCGGCGAAGGCATCCTTGGTCAGCGAGCCGGTCACCAGCCCCTTGAGCCGGTTGGCCTGGTCGGCCGAGACGCGGCCCTTGGCGAGCAGCTTGTCGACCTCGGCGTGCACGTGCCCCACGCCCTTGCCGAGTCTGCTCTCGTCGAGGTCGGTCAGCACGACCGGCACCTCCAGACGGCGGGCGAACAGCAGCGCCATCTGCGAGGCCATCAGCCCCGCGCCCACCACGCCGACCTTGGTCACCTTGCGGGCCAGCGCGGGGTCGGGGGCGCCCGCCGGGCGCTTGGCCCGCCGCTGCACCAGGTCGAAGGCGTAGAGCCCGGCCCGCAGCTCGTCACCCATCAGCAGGTCGGTCAGCGCCTCGTCCTCGGCGGCGAAGCCCTCGTCGCGCGCGGCAGTACGGGCCAGGGAGATCAGGTCGAGCGCCCGGTAGGGCGCGGGGGAGGCGCCACGCAGCTTCATGTCAACCAGGAAACGCGCGTCGGCGACCGCCTTGTCCCAGTCATCGTCCGCGTGCGAGTCGCGCGCCACGACAGTGTCGCCGGTGAGCACCCGGGCGGCCCAGCGCAGCGACTCCTCCAGGAAGTCGGCCGGCTCGAACATCGCGTCGGCGACGCCCAGCTCGAACGCCTGGGCGCCTTTGAGCATCCGGTTCTGCGACAGCGGGTTCTCGATGATCAGCTTGATCGCACGGGCCGGGCCGATCAGGTGCGGCAGCAGCTGCGTACCGCCCCAGCCCGGCACCAGCCCGAGGAAGCACTCGGGCAGCGCGATGGCCGGGACACCCGAGGAGATCGTCCGGTAGGTGCAGTGGAGGGCCACCTCCAGGCCGCCGCCCATCGCCGCGCCGTTGACGAACGCGAACGACGGGATCGGCAGCTCGCCCAGGCGGCGGAACACGTGGTGCCCCAGCGCGCCGATGGCCCGCGCCTCATCGCGCGAGGCCATGGTCGTCGCGCCCTTGAGGTCGGCGCCGACCGCGAAGATGAACGGCTTGCCCGTCACGCCCACGGCGGCCAGGTCGGTGCGGGCGGCGATCTCGGACAGCGCGCCGTTCAGCGCGAACAGCCCATGCGGGCCGAAGGTGTTGGGCTTGGTGTGGTCGAAGCCGTTGTCGAGGGTGATGAGCGCCATCGTGCCGGCCCCGCCGGGCAGCTCGACGTCGCGGACCAGGGCCTTGGTGACGACTTCGCCGGTGTCGCGCTCGGTCAGCAGCGAGCGCCAGGTGTCGAGGTTGCTCATGCCAGGTTCTCCCAGATCACGGTGCCGCCCATGCCCATGCCGACGCACATGGTGGTGATGCCATAGCGAACGTCGGGGCGCTCGCCGAACTGCCGCGCGAGCTGCGTCATCAGCCGCACGCCCGAGGAGGCCAGCGGGTGGCCGAAGGCGATGGCGCCGCCGTAGGGGTTCACCCGCGGGTCGTCGTCGGCGATGCCGAAGTGCTCCAGGAAGGCCAGCACCTGTACGGCGAAAGCCTCGTTGATCTCGAACAACCCGATATCGGAAATATCGAGATTTGCCAGGCGGAGCGCCCGCTCGGTGGACGGGATCGGACCCACGCCCATCACCTCGGGATCCACCCCGGCGAAGGCGTAGGAGACCAGCCGCATCTTCGGTGCCAGGCCCAGCTCGGCGGCCGTCTCGGCGGCGGCCACGACGCAGCCGGTGGCGCCGTCGTTGATGCCCGAGGAGTTGCCCGCCGTGACGTTGCCGTGGGCGCGGAAGGGCGTCTTGAGCGCGCCCAGCCCGTCCAGCGTGGTGCCGGGGCGCGGCGCCTCGTCCTCGACCGCCAGGCCCCAGCCCCGCTCGGCCGTCCTGATCGCCGTGGGGACCAGATCGGGCTGGATCCGGCCGTCGGCGTACGCCTTGGCCACCTTCTCCTGCGACAGCACCGCGTAGGCGTCGGCGCGGTCCTTGGTGATCGTGGGGAAGCGGTCGTGCAGGTTCTCGGCCGTCATGCCCATGACCAGGGCGCTCGGGTCGACGAGGCGCTCGGACAGGAACCTCGGGTTCGGGTCGACGCCCTCGCCCATCGGGTGGCGGCCCATGTGCTCGACACCGCCCGCGATGGCCACGTCGTACGCGCCGAACGCGATGCCGCCCGCGACCGTGGTCACCGCGGTCATCGCGCCCGCGCACATGCGGTCGATCGCGTAGCCGGGCACGGTCTTGGGCAGCCCGGCCAGCACCGCCGCCGAGCGGCCGATGGTCAGGCCCTGGTCGCCGATCTGGGTGGTCGCGGCGATCGCGACCTCGTCCACGCGCTCCGGCGGCAGCCCCGGGTTGCGCCGGATCAGCTCGCGGATGACACGGACGACCAGGTCGTCCGCGCGGGTCTCCGCGTACATGCCCTTGGGCCCCGACCGGCCGAAAGGTGTGCGTACGCCGTCGACGAACACGACGTCACGAGAGGAAGGCACGGATTCGCTCCTCGTTGCTCGGCAGTTACCGCGCCTATGCTACTCGTCAGTAACCACGCTGCGGACGAGGTCCGTGCCCGCCGCCGTGCCCGCCGGCAGCCGGCGCCTCAGTGACCCGGCTATCCCGTCGGCGAAGCCGTACAGGCCCGCCTCGCGGAACGGGCGTGGCACCGTACAGCGTCGCCGCCCGCCCGCGGCCGACGAAGAGCCTTCTGAGCGCCCGCGGCGGCGTCCTGGGCGGGCTGGCGTACAACTCAGCGTTCGCGTCTGCCTACGGCCCGCACGCGCGCCCCAGACGGTCTGGGTGAGCGTCGGCGCGGCGAGGGAAGAGCGTGAGCGCGAGTACGGCAGGCGGCAGGCTCTGTCCGCGCGCCGGGACCCGTTCGGCGAGCGATGGGGAGGAGGCGATCGGCGCGAGCGATCCGGGGGCGTGAGGATTGGGGGGAGGCGATCGGCGCGAGCGAGTCGGAGAGCGTGACGATCGCCGGCGGGCGCGCGGCGCGCGCCCGCGCGCGCAAAACGGTCAGCGCCGGGGCGCCGGGAGGGGGTGTGGTCTCGGTCGTAGGGGTCATGATCTCGTTACTGCGCGTGACCGCGTCCTGAGTTCCGGTCTTTTGGGTGGAGCTCCCGATTGGACCGAAACTCCAGTCCTGATCGAGATCAGCGCCGTCATGCGCGGCCTTTGCTGGCTTTAGGTGGGCCGTGTCCCATTACCGTGCGTATAGGGCTGGAGCAGGTGCGTGGTCATGTGCAGGCAACCTTCGGGCATACCCCTCGGGGGGTCTGCCGAAACGGGAGATAAGAGTTGTGACACCAGCTTATTTATGAGCATCCTGTGAAATTTCCGGACAAGTGGTGGAGAAGTCTGTTAGGAAGGGTCGCGGTCCAGATTCGTATTAGAGAGGTTCCATCGTGGCGCGCGACGAGAACGACAGGCCATATGAGGATGGGCAGGGCAGGTCGGCGAACCCGGAGCTGACCGGCGACGTTCTGTCTCCGCGCTGGAGCACGGACGACACCGACGAGCAGCCGGCCATTGTGGTCTCGGGCAATGAGACCTACATTCTCCCGCCGGACAAGGGCGCGCCCGAGTTGTACATCCCGCCGTCCGAGGGGCAGCACCGCGCGACGGGCGCCGAGGGTGAGCTGTACACGGGTGACCCGGCCAGCGGCCCCCTCTACGGGGATTCGCTTTACACGGGTGGTGACCAGCTGTACGCCGGTGACGCGCCCAGCGGGCCGCTTTACACGGGCGATGTGCAGAGTGGGCCGCTCTACTCCGGTGACACCGGCGAGCCGCTCTACTCCGGTGACACCGGCGTGCCGCTCTACACGGGCGACGCTGAGAGTGGGCCGCTTTACCCGGGCGACGCGCCGAGCGGGCCCCTTTACACCGGTGACCAGCCGAGTGACGCCTACCTCCCGCTCGACAAGAGCTACGGGTCCTCCTACGACGATGACGAGCCCGCGGAGCCCAAGCGCGGCTTCCTCGGCTCCGGCTGGACCGACGGCTCCCAGGGGGGCGGTCACCAGGCCGAGGGCGACAAGGAGGTGCGCCGCCGTACCAAGGTGCTGCTCATGGCGGCCGTCGCGGTCGTCGTGCTCGGCGCGGGGGCCGGCTGGATGCTGACCGGTACGTCCTCCGACGACCCGTGCCAGAGCGGGAAGTGCGCCAGCGCCGAGCAGGTGAGCGCGCCGGCCGCCTCTCCCACGGACTCGGAGCCGACCGACGCCGAGGAGGAGGCCACCGACCCCACGGAATCGGACTCCCCGGAGCCGACCGCGTCGGCCACCGCCGCCCCGTCGCCGACCGCCGCCCGGGTGCGCGCGACCCGTACCCCCTCGCCGCGGGCCACCCGCACGCGCATCGGCGAGCCGACCGCCAAGCCGAGCACCCGGGCCACCAGGGCGACGCAGGACACGATCAAGGACACGGACACCGGCACCACGCAGAAGCAGGCGACGCAGGAGCCGCCCAAGGAGACCAGCCAGCCGACGCAGGCGGTCCAGCAGACGCAGGCTCCGGTGCCGGCTCCGACGGAGACCAAGAAGGGCCTGTTCGACATCCTGTTCCCGTGGGGATGAAGTCCTTCGGCGGTGACTTCCTGTCGCGCCGGCCCCGAGACGTGTAAGGATGCGGACCCAGGTGCCGGTCTGGCACACTGGGAAACCGCTTTCCGGGAGGTCTCGTGGTCACGCTGGAAGACGTCGCCAAGCAGGCGGGCGTCTCACTCGCCACCGCCTCGCGGGTGCTCAACGGCAGCACCCGCCAGGTGGGCGCCGACCTGCGGGCCCGCGTCGAGCGAGCCGCGTACGAGCTGGGCTACCGCGCCAACATCGCGGCGCAGACACTGGCCCGCGGGGCGAGCAACGTCATCGGCATCGTGGTCCACGACCTGACCGACCCCTACTTCGCGGCGCTGGCCGACGGCGCGATGCGGGCCGCGGCCGGCGAGGGCCTGCTGGTCATGGTGGGCACCACGCACCGCGACCCCGAGCAGGAGATCGCCTACGTGGCGACGCTCAACGCCCAGCGCGTACGCGCCGTGCTGCTGGTCGGCTCCCGCGTCGCCGACCCTGAGGTCACCGAACGGCTCCGCGTCGAGCTGGACCGCTACCGGGCCAGTGGCGGGCGGGCCGCGTGTGTGGGCCAGGACCTGCTCGGCGTCGACACGGTCGCGCCCGCCAACCACGAGGGCGCCGCCGCCCTGGCCCGCTCGCTGGCCGGGCTGGGCCACACCCGCTTCGCCGTACTGGCCGGGCCGCCGCGCCTGATGACCGCCCGCGACCGCTGCGCCGGGTTCGTGTCGGCGCTGGCCGAGCTCGGCCTGCCGGAGCCGCGCGTCATCGAAGGGCCCTTCGACCGCGACGGCGGCTACCGGGCGGCCCAGGAGACGGGGGACGCGACGTGCGTGTTCGCCGTCAACGACGTGATGGCCGTGGGCGCGCTCGCCGCCTACCGTGAGCGGGGGATCCGGGTGCCGGACGAGGTGTCGGTGGCCGGCTTCGACGACATCGCGACGCTGCGCGACCAGGTGCCCGCGCTGACCACGGTACGGCTGCCGCTGCAGGACATGGGCGCCCGCGCGCTTGAGCTGGCCCTGGCGGCGGAGGAGGAGCCGACGGTGGAGCAGGTGCCGGGTGAGGTGGTTTTGCGCGAGAGCGTACGGGCGCTGCGCTGAGCTTCGCCATACAGGGCGTGGACAGGGGCGCTTCCGCAAGGGACGCGCCGTACAAGGCGTGGTCAGGGGCGCTTCCGAAGGGGAGGCGCCGCACAGGCGGGACGGTCGCTCGGGAGGGCGTTATGAAACTGGCGGTCAGCACGCTCGGGATGCCGGGCGACGGGCTCGACAGGGCGATCGAGGTGGCGACCGCGCAGGGTTGCCAGGGCCTGGAGCTGCGGTTGCACCCCGATACCGGCGTACACCGGGGTCTGTCGGCGGACGAGCGGTCGTCGGTGCGGCAGCGGGTCGAAGCCGCAGGTCTGGAAATATCGGCTCTCGCCGGATATGTCGGCGTATGTGAGCCGGGCCCTGACGAGCCCGTCGTCGAGGCGCTCGTTGCGGACCTGACGCTCGCGGCCGACCTCGGCGCCCCGGGCGTCCGGGTGTTCCCGCGTGGCGAGGACCCTTCTATCGGAGCGCGCAGGCTCAAAGCGGTCTCCGCCACGGCCGCCGGACTCGGTCTGCGGGTGCTCGTCGAGACGCACGACCAGATGGCCACCGGCGCGGCCGTCGCGCGACTGCTCGACGAGGCGGCCTGCCCGGAGACCACCGGCGCGCTCTGGGACGTGCTCCACCCTTGGCGCCACGGCGAGTCCCCGGCCGACACCCTGGCCCTTCTCGGCCCGCACCTCGCCTACGTCCAGGTCAAGGACGCGGTCTCCGCCCAGGACACCACGCCGGTGCCGATGTGGAGCGGCACGGTGCCGCTGGACGAGTCCGGTGAGCTGCTGCGCTCGTGGGGCTACTCCGGGTGGGTGTCGCTGGAGTGGGAGCGCACCTGGTATCCCCAGGTCGCACCGGTAGAGGAGATACTGCCTGGGGCCGCGGAGTGGGTGCGGCGTTTCAGGAGGGAGTAATCAGTGACGAGCGACCCGGTGAGGGACCCAGCGAGCAATCCGGTGGGCAACCCGGCGAGCGACTCGATGACGGACCCAGCCAGGGGGCCAGTGAGCGACAAGGTGCTGGTGGTCGGTATGGACGGCCTGCGCTTTGACCGGCTGGTCGCGCTGGAGCCGCCGGTGCTGAGCGGGCTGATGTCGGCGGGGGCGTATGGGACGAGCCTGCTCCCGTACGGCGAGGCCGCCGCCCCCCGTACCGAGTCCCCCGGCGAGATCGTCCCCGAGGGCACCGCCGCTTCGGGCGAGGGAGCTGGCACTTCAGGCGAAGACATCACCTCGGGTGAGGACACCGCCACCTCGGGCGGGGGCGCTGGCAGTTCGGGGGAGATCTCCTCCAGCAGTGCCGCTTCGGACCTGGTCTCCTCCAGGCGGGTCATCAGGTCGCGGACCGATTCCGGGCCGGGGTGGTCGTCCATCGCCACCGGGGTGTGGCCCGACAAGCACGGCGTTGTGGACAACGCATTCACCAGCCCCCAATTCGCGAAATATCCTGACTTCTTGACGCGCGCCAACACGGCCCGCCCCGACCTGACCACCGCGGCGTTCTTCTCCTGGGCGGCGCTGGCGGACCACGGCGCGTTCGGCCCGGCCATCGGCACGCGCCTCGCCCTGGACGGCTACGCGATCACCTGGCCGACCGCCGACAAGCAGGTAACCGCGGCCGCCGAGAACCACCTCGCGAACACCGGCGCCGACCTCACCTTCGTCTACCTCGGTGAGACCGACGAGGTGGCCCATGACCTCGGCCCGCACTGCCCCGAGTACACCGAGGCGCTGCACACCCAGGACGCCTACCTCGGCCGCTTCCTCGACGCGATCCGGGACAGGCCGACGTTCGCCGGCGAGCGCTGGACCGTGCTGGTCACCACCGACCACGGTCACGTCGACGAGGGCGGCCACGGCGGCACCTCCATCGAGGAGCGAACGGTCTTCGTCATCGCCGCCCGCCTGAACATGGACCTGGGCGGCACAGATCTCAGCGGCACAGACCCCAGCGGCCTGGAGCTGGACGGCGCGGAGTTGGGCGGCCCGGACCTTAGGGGCATGGACCTCAGAGGTGCGAACCCCGGAGGCGCGAATCTGGGTGACACGGACCTGGGCGCCGGCGAGCTGGGCGGTCCCGGCCTCGGCGGCCCGAGGCTGGTGGACGTCGGCCCGACCGCGCTGGCCCTGCTCGGTATCGAGCCCGACCCCGCCTGGGGCCTCGACGGTGTGCCGCTGGAGGTGTGAGCGACGCCACTGTTCATCAAGTGTTGAATTCTTTGCCGTAAAGCGTGAAACTCATAACGAGACGCTGAACGGTGGGAGTACACCCGATGACGACGGCACTGGACTTTTCCGACATCGACGGCGGCATGCTGGCCGAAGTCGGTGGCAAGGCGGCCAACCTCGGTGAGCTGACCCGGGCCGGGCTCCCCGTCCCGCCTGGCTGGGCACTCACCACCGAGGCGTACCACGAGGTGGCACAGGCGGCGGGCCTGGACGACGTCATCGCGACCGGCGGCCCGGGCCTCGCGGAGGCCGCCAGGACCCGGCTCCTGGGGGCCCCGATCCCCGGAGCCGTCGCGCGGTCGATCCGCGAGGCGTACACCAGACTGAGCCAGACAATGCACCAGGACGCGGCGCCGGTCGCGGTGCGGTCCTCGGCCACGGCGGAGGACCTGCCGTTCGCCAGTTTCGCCGGTCAGCAGGACACCTACCTCAACGTCGTCGGCGCCGACGACGTGCTCGACGCCGTACGCCGCTGCTGGGCCTCGCTCTGGACCGACCGCGCCGTCGCCTACCGCGACTCCAACGGCATCGACCACGCCTCCGTACGGCTGGCGGTGGTCGTCCAGGTCATGGTCGACGCGCGGACGGCCGGCGTACTGTTCACCGCCAACCCGCTCACCGGCCGCAGGCACGAGGCCGTCATCGACGCGAACCCCGGGCTCGGCGAGGCCGTGGTCTCCGGCGCCGTCAACCCCGACCGGTTCGTCGTCGACGCCGCGAGCGGCGAGATCCTCGACCGGCACGCGGGCGACAAGCGGCTGACGATCCGCGCCCTGCCCGGCGGCGGCACGGAACGCGTCGAGTCCGCTCACGACGGCTTCTGCCTGACCGATGAGCAGGTACGCGACCTGGCCGCGATTGGCACCCGCGTCGAGGACCACTACGGCGCGCCGCAGGACACCGAGTGGGCCATCGACGCCGACGGCGCGCTCTGGCTCACCCAGGCCAGGCCGATCACCACGCTCTACCCGCTGCCCGAGACCACCAGGCAGGGCCTGCGGGTCTACTTCTCCATCAACGTCGCCCAGGGCGTCATGGGCCCGCTCACCCCGATGGGGCTGTCCGCGTTCCGACTGCTCAGCTCGGGTGCCGCCGGGGTGTTCGGCTATGGCCCGGCCAAGGCGCGTGATGGCGCGGCGTTCATGTTCGAGGCGGGGGAGCGCGTCTGGCTGGACCTCACCACGGCCCTGCGCAGCCGCATGGGCCGGGCGATCATGCCGCGCGCCCTGCTGATGGGCGAGGCCAGGGCCGGGGCGGTGCTGACGGACCTGTTCGAGGAGCCCCGGTTCTCGGTGATCCAGACCTCGCGCCGGCCGTTCTTCCGCGCGGTGGCGCACTTCGCCCGTCGCGTACACGCCCCGAAGCGGCTGCTCCAGGCGCTGACCCGGCCCGATCGGGCGATCGCCTACACCAGGCGGATGGGCGACGAGCTGGACCGGCGGCTGCGGGTGCCCGGCTCCGCCACGCCCGTCCAGCGGCTCGACCACGCGGAGCGGATGCTCAGCACCGCGTTCCCGGCGATCGTCTCGCTCATGCCGATCGCGGTCGCCGGTTACGGGCTGTTCGCGCTGGCCTCGAAGCTCTCCGGCCTGTCCATGAGTGACATGCAGGACGTGCTCCGCAGCGTCCCCAACAACCCGACCACCGAGATGGACCTCGAACTCTGGGCGCTGGCGACGCGCGTCGAGCCGGAACCGTTCAGGAACGAGCCGGTGAGTGAGCTCGTACGCCGCTTCAGGGCCGGCGAGCTGCCGCCGAAGGCCCAGCAAGGGATCACTGCTTTTCTGGATAAGTACGGGCATCGCGGCATCGCCGAGATCGACCTGGGCGTCGCGCGCTGGTCGGAGGACCCGACACACATCCTGGGCGTCCTGGCCAACTACCTGCGCATGGAGGGCGGCGCCGACCTCGCGCCCGACGCGCTGTTCGCCAGGGGAGCGGCCGAGGCCGAGGCGGCCGTCGCGCGGATCGTGGCGACCGCTCGCCGCAAGGGCGCGCTCCGGGGGGCTGTCGCCCGGTTCGGGCTGCGGCGGACCCGGATGTTCGCCGGGGTACGCGAGATGCCGAAGTTCTACCTGGTGAAGACCCTGGCCGCGATCCGGCGGAGTCTGCTGGTCGTCGGCGAGCACCTGGTGACCACCGGC
The DNA here is from genome assembly GCF_040659625.1 of Nonomuraea sp. NPDC049750. Lineage (NCBI taxonomy): Bacteria > Bacillati > Actinomycetota > Actinomycetes > Streptosporangiales > Streptosporangiaceae > Nonomuraea > Nonomuraea sp. NPDC049750. Next base: position 83,923 of record NZ_JBFANB010000019.1, on the reverse strand, counting down.
GTGCTGGACGCGGCGGACGACGTGTTCTACCTGCGGATCGAGGAGGCGCGGTCGGCCCTGGACGGGGGCGACCTGCGTACCACGGTGATCGAGCGGCGGGCGGCCTACGAGCGGGAGTCACGCCGCAGGCACGTGCCGAGGATCATGCTGTCGGACGGCACCGAGCCCGAGGCTCTGGCGGCCCCCGCGGCGGCCGGTGCGCTGATCGGCAGCGCCGCCTCCGCGGGCACGGTCACCGGCCGCGCCAGGGTGGTGCTCGACCCGGTCGGGGCGCACCTGGAGCCGGGCGAGATCCTGGTCTGCCCGTCGACCGACCCCGGCTGGACGCCGCTGTTCCTCACGGCGGGCGGGCTGGTGATGGAGATGGGCGGCGCCATGTCGCACGGCGCGGTGGTGGCCCGCGAGTACGGCATCCCGGCGGTGGCCGGCGTCCCGGACGCCACCCACCGCATCGTCACCGGCCAGGAGATCACCGTGAACGGAGCCGCGGGCACGGTGACGATCACCGAGGCCCCGGACCCGGCTGACGAAGCCGCGGTACGGGACGAACCGGCCGCCAGCCCGGCCTGACCCGGAGAGGCGGCGCGGGACGAACCGGCGGCCAGCCCGGCCTGACCCGGTCGGGGTCAGGAGCGGCGGCACAAGACGCCCGGCCGGGTCAGGCGGACACCACCTGGGCGTAGCGGTGCTTCATGGTGGCCACGATCTCGTCCGGGTCGGCGGCCCAGACGTCGGCGTTGAAGATCTCCACTTCGACGTCCCCGGTGTAACCGGCCGCGGCCACGGCGCGGGTGATCGGCGGGAAGTCGATCACCCCGTCGCCCATCATCCCCCGCCCCAGCAGCACGTCCGCCGGAAGCGGCTGCAGGTAGTCGCACACCTGGTACGACGCGATCCGGCTGCCGGCCCTGGCGATCTCCTCGAACAGCCGCGGGTCCCACCACACGTGGAAGGTGTCGACCACCACCCCCACCTGCTCCTCCGGATACGGCAGACACAGGTCGACCGCCTGGGCCAGTGTCGACAGGACGGCCCGGTCGGCGCAGTACATCGGATGCAGCGGCTCCAGTGCCAGCTTGACGCCCCGCTCGCCGGCGTACGGGGCCAGTACCTCCAGCGCCTCGGCCACCTGCTCACGGGCCCCGGCCAGATCACGCGAGAACGGCGGCCCCGCGCCGTCGAGGTCGGCCGGCAGCGGTTCACCCGGCCGCACGACCGGCAGCGGTTCGCCGGGCCGTACACCCGGCAGGCCGCCGACGACCATGACCAGGCAGGCCGCCCCCAGCTCGGCGGCCTCGTCGATGGCCCGCCGGTTGTCGTCGAGCGCCGCCTGACGGGCCGTCCCGCCTAGTGCCTGGCCGCTCGTGCCGGGGGCTGGGTCGGCGGGGGCAGTCAGGAAGCCGCCACGGCAGAGCGACGACACGCGCAGCCCGGCGTCGCGGACCAGCTTGACGCTCTCGGCCAGCCCCTGCTCCGCCACCTCCTCACGCCACAGCCCCACGGCCTCCAGGCCGTGCCGTACGCAGCCCTCGACGGCCTCCGCCACCGACCACCGTTTGGTCGTCCGCTGGTTCAGGGAGAGGCTCACAGCCCGTTCACCTCCAGCAGCGCCTTCATCTTCCGTACGGCCAGCTCCTGGTCGGCCAGCAGCCCGGCCTGGTCGGCCAGGCGGAAGACCTCTGACAGGTGGACCAGCGAGCGGGCCGACTGGGCGCCGTTCACCATGGCGAACGCGTCCTGGTGGCCGTTCAGCCAGGCCAGGAAGACGATGCCGGTCTTGTAGTTGTACGTCGGCGTCTCGAAGATCTTCCGGGACAGCGGCACGGTCGGCGCCAAGATCTCATCGTAAAGTGCGAGATTTCGGGCGGCCTCCGCGCCGGTGCTCTGTTCGGCGGCATCCAGCGCCCGCAGGGCCGCGGCCGCCGCCGGCGCGATCGCGTCGAAGATGCCCAGCAGCGCGTGCGACCCCGATTTGATCAACGACGGATAGTTGAAGTCGTCGCCGGTATAGAGCCTGACTCCGGCGGGCAAGGCGGCCCGCAGGCCCACCTCGTGCTCCTCGTCGAGCAGCGACACTTTCACGCCGTCCACCTTCGAGGCGTGCGCGTGGATCAGCTCCAGGAACGACTCCGTGGCCGCCGCCACATCGGCGGAGCCCCAGTATCCGGCCAGCTGCGGATCGAACATCGGGCCGAGCCAGTGCAGGATCACCGGCCGCTCGGCCAGCCCGAGCAGCTCCCCGTACACCTGGTGGTAGTCCTTGGGCCCGCTCGCCACCCGCGCGAGCTGCCGCGAGGCCATGATGATCGCCCCGGCGCCCGCGGCCTGCACGGTCTCCAGCTGCTCGGTATAGGCGGCGGTGATCGCGCCCAGGTCGGCGGCGTCGGGGGCGTGGTCGGTGCCCGCGCCGCAGGCCACCAGCGCGGCGGGGTCGCCGAACGAGCGGGCCTCGGCGGCGCTGCGCCGGATGAGCTCCTTGGTGGCGGCCCAGTCCAGGCCCATGTTGCGCTGGGCGGTGTCCATGGCGTCGGCGACGCGCAGGCCGTACGACCACAGGTGCCTGCGGAACCGGAGCGTGGCGTCCCAGTCGACGGCGGCGGGGGAGCCGGGCGTGTTGTCGCCGAGCGGGTCGGCCACCACGTGCGCGGCCGCGTACACGACCCGGCTCGACGCCGGGGCGTCGACGACGGGCCAGGTCACGGGCTCGCGCAGCGCGTACGCGCCGCCGGGCAGGTCGATGATCACAGGTGCGGCACCTCGATCCGGCGGCCCTCGGCCGAGGAACGCAGGCCCAGCTCGGCCAGCTGCACGCCGCGCGCGCCCGAGGCGAAGTCGTTCGGGAACGGCGCGTCCTCGCACACGTGGCGGACGAACCCCTCCCACTGGATCTTGAAGCCGTTGTCGAAGTCGGCGTTGTCCGGCACGTCCTGCCAGCCCTCGCGGAAGCGGGCCGTGGCGGGCAGGTCGGGGTTCCAGACCGGCTTGGGGGTGGCTGCGCGGTGCTGGAAGCGACAGTTGCGCAGGCCCGCGACCGCGCTGCCGTGCGTGCCGTCCACCTGGAACTCCACCAGCTCGTCACGGTTGACGCGGACGGTCCAGGAGGAGTTGATCTGGGCGATCACGCCGCCGGCCAGCTCGAAGATCCCGTACGCGGCGTCGTCGGCGGTGGCCGCGTAGGTCTTGCCCTGCTCGTCGACCCGCTGGGGAACGTGCGTCACGGCCTTGGCGTAGACGGACTCGACACGGCCGAACAGGTTCTCCATCACGTAGTGCCAGTGCGGGAACATGTCGAGCACGATGCCGCCGCCGTCCTCGGCCCGGTAGTTCCACGACGGCCGCTGGGCCTCCTGCCAGTCGCCCTCGAACACCCAGTAGCCGAACTCGCCCCGGACTGAGAGGATCTGGCCGAAGAAGCCGCTGTCGATGAGCCGCTTCAGCTTGAGCAGGCCCGGCAGGAACAGCTTGTCCTGCACCACGCCGTTCTTGACACCCTTGGCCTTGGCCGCCTCCGCCAGCGCGACCGCCTCCTGAACGGACTCGGCCGTGGGCTTCTCGGCGTAGATGTGCTTGCCGCCCTCGATGGCCTTGAGGACCGCCTTCACCCTGGCGCTGGTGACCTGGGCGTCGAAGTAGATGAGGTTGTCGTCGTCGGACAGCGCCGAGTCGAGGTCCGTGGTGTAGCGGGAGATGTGGTGCTCGGCGGCGATCCGGGAAAGCTTGTCCGCGCTCCTGCCCACCAGGACCGGCCTGAGCTTGACCCGGCTGCCGTCGGACAGGACGACCCCGCCCTGCTCGTTGATGGCCAGGACCGATCGGACCAGATGCTGGCGGTAACCCATCCGGCCGGTGACGCCGTTCATCACGACGCCAATGGTGCGCACGCTCATGAGGATCCTTTCGCGGAAAGCGCTTTCCCGAACGGTAAGGCCGCCCCCGTGGGGGCGTCAAGTGGGCCGTACCTAGAGCTCGCCCTTGCTTTCCAGCCGGGCCAGCGCCTTGGCGAGCGGATGGGCGGTGAGGGAGAGCTGCCATTCGCGGGCGCCGAGCCCGCGCAGCCGGTCGGTCACGGTCTCGTCGGTGATCTCCACCGGCGGCTCCCAGGTGAGTCTGCGGACCGCGTCGGGCTGCAGGAGATTCTCCGTCGGCATCCGATGCTCGTCGGCGAGCGCGGCCACGACGGCGCGCGCCGCGGCCAGCCGCTTGGCCGCCGCAGGATCGCGGTCGGCCCAGCGGTTGGCCGGGGGCGGCCCGTCGCCGGGCGTGCTCGGCTGCGGCAGCTGGGACTCGGGCAGCCCGCGCGCCCTGCTGACCGCGGCCAGCCAGTCGGTCATGTGCCGGCGCGCGCTGCGACCGGTGAACGCCGAGATCTCGGTGAGCGCCTTCTTGGTGCGCGGCACCTCCAACGCGGCCGTGACGATCGCCGAGTCGGGCAGCACCCGGCCGGGCGCCAGGTCGCTCTCCTGGGCGATGCGGTCGCGCATGGTCCACAGCTCCCGCACGATCGCCAGCGCCCGCATGTTGCGCACCTTGTGGATGCCCGACGTACGCCGCCACGGATCGGAGCGGGGCACCGGCGGCGGGGTGTTGAGCACGGCGGCGAACTCCTCGCGCGCCCACTCCAGCTTGCCGCTCTCCACCAGCTCGCCGTGGAGCACGTCGCGGAGCTCGACCAGCACCTCGACGTCGAGCGCCGCGTAGCGCAGCCAGTCTTCGGGCAACGGCCTGGTCGACCAGTCGGCCGCCGAGTGGCCCTTCTCCAGCCGCAGCCCCAGCACGGTCTCGACCATCGTGCCGAGCCCCACCCGCTCGTAGCCGAGCAACCGGCCCGCCAGCTCGGTGTCGAACATGTCACGCGGCCTGAACCCGACCTCCAGCAGGCACGCCAGGTCCTGCGACGCGGCGTGCAGCACGATCTCCGCGCCCGAGACGGCCTCGTCCAGCTCCGACAGGTCGGGGCAGGCGATCGGGTCGATCAGCGCGCTGCCCGCGCCCGCCCGGCGCAGCTGCACCAGGTACGCGCGGTTGCCGTAGCGGTAGCCGGAGGCCCGCTCGGCGTCGACGGCCACGGGACCAGAGCCCGCCCGGAAGGCCGCGACGACGCGCGCCAAAGAGGCGCCGTCTTCGACGACCGCCGGGATGCCCTCGCGTGGCTCCAGCAGTGGGACGACGGTTCGTTCTTCTGTCATGAGATCACCGTTCTCATGACGCTTGTGCGGTATTGACTGGTGCCCTCACTTCGTACGGTCACTCTCCGGATCTTCACGTCGGCGTGGCATGGCGGCCACGTCGGGAGGGAGCGGCGGGATCCCCGCCGCCAGGCACATGAGGTCACACCAGGCTGCGACATGGCCGGAGAGATCCTCATGCGCGGGCGACCAGGACGCCCTCAGCTCTAGCTCGGTGGTGACCGGGTCTTCGGCCTTGTTGCCGAATCCCTCGGACACGGCTCTAGTCACGGTACCGCCAGCGGCGGAGTAGTCGGCCTGATGAGCCTCTAGCGCTTCGGTGAGCCAGCTCCACGCGACGGGGCCGAGCAGGGGGTCGGAGGTGATCTCCGGCTCCATGTCGGCCCTGACATAGGCGACCAGCCGGAACGGACCCTCCCAACCGCGCTGGCCGTCGGGGTCGAAGAGCAGGATCAGCCTGCCGACCGCGAGTTCGTCGTCCTCGCGGTAGACCGAGGCGCCGATCGCGGCCGAGAAGGGGGCCAGCCGCTGGGGCGCGGGCAGGTCTTCGAGCTCGATCTCCGGCCTGACCTCGGCCTGGCGCAGGCTGTCGACCGCACGCCTGAAGGAGGCGGGGGCCGGCGGCTGCTCACCGAGGGTCATAGCCGAAGCGTAGGTCGAAGACGGGCGGAAGGGGACCACGGGGGTGCTCATAGTTCGCGATCAAACCGATGCCATAGCCAGCTGACGGACCGGCAGGGTGATCCCGCCCAGGACGATCGCGTGGCCGCAGTCGACACAGGCCCACTCCGGACACTCGCCCGGCTCGTGCCCATCGAGACACGGAGGCTGCTCGAACAGCCGCATGCCGGCGCAGGGAGCGCAGTGCTCACTGCGGTGTTCTGGGGAACCCCACAACGCGGTCATCGCACCGGAGCCTTTCTTCGGGTCGTCGCTCCGACGTTGGCACGGCACGCTGACAATTCGCCGCAACGCGCTCGGCGTGTCCCGAAAGTGGATGCTGAATCGATGCCGCGCGGTGGCTTGGCCAACTTTTGGTCCAGACGAGACCGGCTTTCTGGTCGCCCATGGGGTGTGTTCGACCCGTGTGGGGCGCCGATGCCGAGCCGACCGGTAAACATCCATCTGGCTATCTGATCATGATTTTGGTCATTCAATGCATACTTTTCCGACACGTCGCGCCGGTGAACGGACCGGCACGAGGTCATGGGACCCTTGAGAGGTGAATCTCGCCGACTCAGCGTTCCTTCGCGCCTGCCGCCGTCAGCCCGCACCGCACACCCCCGTCTGGTACATGCGGCAGGCCGGGCGGTCGCTGCCCGAATACCTGAAGGTTCGCGAGGGCGTGCCCATGCTGACCGCGTGCGCGACACCCGACCTCATCGTCGAGATCACCCTGCAACCCGTCCGCCGCTATGGCGTCGACGCGGCCATCTTCTTCAGCGACATCGTCGTGCCGCTCAAGGCCATCGGCATCGACCTCGACATCAAGCCGGGAGTCGGCCCGGTCGTGGCCGACCCCATCCGCGACGCCGCCGGAATCGACGCGCTGCGCCCGCTGGAGCCCGGCGACGTCCCCTACGTGAGCGAGGCGATCCAGGCACTGACCGGCGAGCTGGGCGCCACGCCGCTGATCGGCTTCGCGGGCGCGCCCTTCACGCTCGGCTCCTACCTCATCGAGGGCGGGCCGTCCAAGAACCACGACCGCACCAAGGCCATGATGTACGCCGAGCCCGCGCTGTGGCACGCGCTGATGGACCGGCTCAGCGCCATCGTCCTGGAGCACCTGCGCATCCAGGTCCGGGCCGGGGCGTCGGCCGTCCAGCTGTTCGACTCGTGGGTGGGGGCGGTGGCCCCCGAGGACTACCGCGAGTTCGTCCTGCCCCACACCCGCCGCATCTTCGACGGCCTGGCCGACCTCGACGTGCCGCGCATCCACTTCGGCGTGGGCACCGGCGAACTGCTGGGCCTGCTCGGCGAGGCCGGGGCCGACGTGGTGGGCGTCGACTGGCGGGTGCCGCTCGACGAGGCCGCCCGCCGCGTGGGGCCGGGCAAGGCGCTGCAGGGCAACCTCGACCCCGCCATCCTGCTGGCCCCGTGGGAGGTCGTCGAGCGCAAGGCGCGCGAGGTGCTGCGCCGGGGCGAGGCGGCCGAGGGCCACGTGTTCAACCTCGGCCACGGCGTGCTGCCCTCGACCGACCCCGACCAGCTCATGCGGCTCACCGATCTGGTTCACGGAGCCTGAGTTCCAGCTCGGGCTCGTTCACGAAGCCTGAGTCTCCACGGGGGTCGCCGCTGCTGGGCGGGCCGGGCGGCGCCGCCGTGCCAGGACGACCGTCAGAACGATCACCGGCACGACCACGATCATCCAGGGCAACAGCACCCCGACGACCGTCAGCGCGACCTTCACGGCCCCGACCAGGCCCCTCCAGCCCGACTTCAGGCCGCCGAGGAAGCCTGCGGGCTCCTCAGACGGCTCGTTCACGACCGCGACGGGGCCGACCAGCCGGAGCGTGAGCGTGGCCATGCCGACCTGGGTGGCCAGCTCCTTCTGCTGTGACTGCAGCGACTCCAGGTCCGCCTCGCGGTCGGAGATCTCCCGCTCGACCTGCAGCACCTGGCCGATCGTGTCGGCCTTCTTCAGCAGCGTACGCAGCGAGTCGAGCGCCTGCTGCGCCGACTTCAACCGGCTGTTGACGTCGGCCACCTGCAGCGTGACGTCCTGGGTGCCCTGCTGGACCGACAGCTGCTTGCCCAGGTTCTTGCCGAGCGCGGCGAGCACCTCGCCGTAGCGGGCGGGCGGGATCTTGAACTCCAGCAGGGCGCTGGCCTCGCTGCCCTCGGCCGAGTTCGACTCCTCTTTCGACAGGTAGCCGCCGGCCGTGGTGACGATCTGCTTGGCCTGGAGCGCCGCTCCCGTGACCTCCTTGGCGCGTACGGTCATGCTCGCCGTGTAGATGACCTGGCGGTCCTGCTGGGTGACCTTGACCTTCGAGGCGATGTTCTCGACGGACTTGGGGGCTTTTCGTTGCGGGGTGGAGGCGCTGTCCTGGGCGGCCTTCGACTCTGTCTGGCCGGACGCCGCTTCAGGCGCCACCGCCGGGGCCCCGGCCTGGCTGGACTGAATGTTCGACTGGCCACCGCCGCAGCCGGACAGGACCAGGATCGCGCAGGCGGCTGATAACGCGACGCCGTACCGGAATCTCTCCATGCACCTAAGACGGGCGGTGGCTCCGGCGGGTTTGACCACGGGCGTCACGGTCAGGTCACATGCTTGATCCAAAAGTGGGTTCCCCCGGGGGGCTGGGCGAGCGCCACAGACGGTAGCGTCGGGAGGCGTGGCAGGGAAACAAGCGCACGTGGTCGTCATCGGGGGCGGGATCTCCGGCCTGGCCGCGGCGTGGCACCTCAGACAGGGCGCGGGCGAGCGCGTGAAGGTGACCGTGCTGGAGGGCAGCCCGCGCATCGGCGGCAAGCTGCTCGTCTCCGAGGTCGCGGGCATCGACGTCGACGCCGGCGCGGAGTCCATGCTGGCCAGACGGCCCGAGGGCAAGGAGCTGGCCAAGGCCGTCGGGCTCGGCGACGACCTGGTGGACCCCGGCACCACCCGCGCCGCCGTCTACAGCAGGGGCGCGCTGCGGCCGATGCCCAAGGGGCAGGTCATGGGTGTGCCCGCCGACCTGATGGAGCTGGTCAGATCCGGCATCGTGTCGCCCGGCGGGCTGGCGCGCGTGCCGCTGGACCAGATCCTGCCCCCCACGCTGGTACGCACCGACGTCTCCGTCGCCTCCTACATCAGGGCCAGGATGGGCGGCGAGGTGCTCGAGCGGCTGGTCGACCCGCTGCTCGGCGGCGTCTACGCGGGCCGGGCCGAACGGCTGTCGCTGGAGGCCACGATGCCGGCGATCGCCGCCGCCGCGCGCTCCGAGCGTTCGCTGCTCGCGGCGGCCAGGCAGATCGTGGAGGAGGCGCCCCGCGACGCGGGACCCGTCTTCACCTCGCTCAGGACCGGGATCGGCAGCCTGCCGGATGCGGTCGCCAAGGCGTCGGGCGCCGACATCAGGACCGGTGTGACCGTACGCGAGCTGCACCGGACCGAGCACGGCTGGCGGCTCGTGACCGGCCCCGTGCCGCGCCCCGAGGTCATCGAGGCCGACGCGGTGATCGTCGCCGCGCCGGGGCCCGCCGCCGCCAGGCTGCTGCGCGCCGAGGCGCCCAAGGCGGCGATCGAGCTGGACCGCATCGACTACGCCAGCATGGCCATCGTCACCCTCGCCTACGCCGTCGACGCCTTCCCCACACCGCCGACGGGCAGCGGCTACCTCGTCCCGCCGGTCGAGCGGCGGCCGGTCAAGGCGGTGACGTTCAGCTCGGTCAAGTGGCCGCACCTGGCCGGCGATCTGGTGGTGGTGCGCTGCTCCATCGGCCGGATCGGCGAGGAGCAACTGCTCCAGCGCGACGACTCCGAACTCGTCTCCCTGGCCACGGCCGAGATGGGCGACGTCATGAGCGTACGCGGGCTGCCGGTCGACACCCGGGTCTCGCGCTGGGGCGGGGCGCTGCCGCAGTACGACGTCGGCCACCTCGACCGGGTGGCCCGGATCCGCGCGGCGGTCGCCGTACAGCCCGGACTGGCGGTGTGCGGGGCGGCCTACGACGGGCTCGGCATCCCCGCGTGCGTCTCCACGGCCCGCACGGCGGCGGCCCGAATTCTGGACCACCTCTCGCCGGAAGGACAATGGACCCATGACTGAGGGCGCACCGCGGCCGAAGGCCCGCGATCTGAACCAGGTGATCCGCTACACGATGTGGTCGGTCTTCAAGGCCACCGACCCCTGCCCCGCCAACCGTGACAGCATGACCGGCGAGGTCACTGAGCTGCTCGAACAGGCGGCGCTGAAAGACGTTGTGACCCGCGGCCTCTATGACGTGGCGGGGTTCCGGGCCGACGCCGACTACATGTTCTGGTGGCACGCGCCGACGGCCGAGGACCTCCAGGACGTCTACTCCCGTTTCCGCCGCACCGCGCTCGGCCGCCACAGCGCGCCGGTCTGGTCGGCGATGGCGCTGCACCGGCCGGCCGAGTTCAACAAGTCCCACATCCCGGCCTTCCTGGCCGAGGAGGAGCCGCGCGCGTACGTCAGCGTCTACCCGTTCGTCCGTTCGCTGGAGTGGTACCTCCTCGACGACGCCGAGCGGCGCTCGATGCTGGCCGAGCACGGTCACATGGCGCGTGACTACCCGGATGTCCGCGCCAACACGGTGTCCTGCTTCGCCCTGAACGACTACGAGTGGATGCTCGCCTTCGAGGCCGACGAACTGCACCGGATCGTCGACCTGATGCGCCACCTGCGGGGCGCCAAGGCCCGCGAGCACACGCGCATCGAGGTCCCCTTCTACACGGGCGTGCGCAAGCCCGTTCAGGAGCTCATCGCGGCGCTTCCGTAACACCAACCTCCCTGTTCACAGGCGCCCCATGTTGGGGATCCAACTGAATTGATCTACCGCTTCTTGCCACAATCGTGGGAATCCCTTACCTGTGCGGGGCCGAGGGTGTCACGTTCCAAGGGGGCGGGCCGGGTGCGGCGGTCGGAAGGGCACACCTCTGGGCGACACGCGGCGGATCGTGATGATCTACGGATCAAGCCGGGACGGCAGCGGTCGGACGCGCCTGCGCTGGGATGGGGGCGGTCCGATGCGCCTCCGTCGGGTCGAGAGCGGTCCGACACACCTGCGTCGGGTGGGGAGTGGTTCGACGCGCCTCCGTCAGGACGGGGGCGGTCCGATGCGCCTTCGCCGGGTCGGGAGTGGTTCGACGCGTCTTTGCCGGGCCGCCCGGAGCGACGCGGGGAGGCCCGGCAAGCGCCCGGCCACGGGTCGCCGGGGAGCTCGCCGCGCAGGTCACGGCATGTCGGGCGGCGGCGTCGTACGAAGGCTCGGCGGCCGTGGGTCTTGGGGTTGTCGGCGGGGGCGTTGGTGCTGGCAGGAGCGACCTTGGGGCTGCTGGGCACGGACGACCTGTTCGCCGGTCCACTCGCTGGCCCGCTCGCCGGTGGCCTGACGGCCCGATCGGACGCGAGCGGAGGTGCGGACACCCGTGCGGCCGCGGACCCGAGCCCGCGTGAGGGTACGAGCTCAGGTGCGCACAGGGGAGCGGGAAAGCATGGCCAGGCCCTCGCGGAGGGCGGCGCGACCCGCATCCCGATGAGCGTCACCCCCACCCCACTGGGCGGAGGCGCGCAACGTTCAGGCGGTTCGACGCACGACACCCCGGCCTCGAAGGCCCCTCCGGCCGGCGCCACGCCGGGCTCCGTGACGGGGAGCGACCCCCAGGCCGAAGCGCCCGCGGACAGCGGCACCGTGGATCCGTCGGCCGTCGATTCGTGGCTCGGAGATTCGTCGACCGGGGACGACGGGTCCGACTACAAGGCGGATGGTCCCTCGATGCACACCGACCAGAAGGCGGCCGAATACTTCCGCACGCACTGGCCCGCGGACGACAAGGCATCCAAACGCCTCAAGGACATCCGCACCATAGGCGGATATCTCCGCCTATACACCGACCTTCCAGAGTCGGCCGGAAATTCCAGCCAAGCCATCACGCTGTGCGAACGCGGCCTGCAGTACCTGAGGGAGAGCGGCGAGACGAACCCGATCATCTTCGTCCAGGCCAAGTTCGGTGAGAACGGCAACCCGGTCCTGGCCAACATCCTCGGCCCCACCGACAAGACCTGCCGCGTCACCCACCCCGAACCCGACTAATGCGACGCCCATGAACGCTCGCCGGGTATCCGTTCTTCCGCCCTCCTTTGGAGGGGGCGTCTCTGCCTTGGGGGCCTCGGCCGTGATGGGCAGGTGTCTCTCCCCTGGGACCTCTGCCACGACGGGCGGTGTTCCATCTCACCCCCGGAGGCGTTTGTCTCCCCAGGGACCCCAGCTACGACGGACCGTCACAAGAGACTGAAACGGTCGCGTGACGAAGCCCCGCCCAGGGAACCATTGCTGGGTGACCCGGCCATCCCCACCAGGAAGACGATCGACTCGCGGCCGGTTGGGAATTACAACGAATTCGGTAGCGAGCGAGGGGCCTTCATCTGAATGGTGGCGCGGAGACCCGGTCCTTCAGGGCTAGGAGGAAGCGCCACCCCTCCTCTCGAAAACAGTATGGAAAGACTCTGTCACGTTCGGTTGCATGTGCGGTGGGTGATGATCCTGTGACAGGAGGTGTGCGATGGCGATCCGCCGCTCCGCCACCAAACGCCACGGCCTGCCCACCATCGTGCAACTGCGGCTCATGCCCGCCCCGGCTCAGGCTGAGGCGCTGGCCGCAGCGGTGCTGTTGTGCAATCAGGCGGCGACCGTCGTCTCCCGGCTGGCCTGGCAGCACCGCACTTTCGCTGTGGTGGAGTTGCATCGGCTGGCCTACTACGAGGTGCGCGGGCAGGTGGCCGGGCTGGGCGCGCAAGCGGCCGTGCGGGCGATCGCCCGGGTCGCCGGCGCCTACGCCAACCGGCGCGCCAGCAAGAAACGCGCCCACATCTTCCGCGCCCACGGCGCCGTCCCCTACGATGCCCGTCTGATGAGCTTCAACCGTGACGCCCGCATCGTGTCGCTGTGGACCCCCACCGGCCGCGTCACCGTCCCCTACACCGGCCGACCAGAAGACCTCAAAGCCATCGAGGCGCTGCCGATGGGGGAGGCCGACCTGATCTACCGTCGCGGCCGGTGGCTGCTGCAGGTCGCGCTCACCCTGCCCACACCGGCGGTGCGTGAGCCGGTCGGCGGCTTCGTCGGGGTGGATCAAGGAGTGGCGAACCTGGCGGTCACCTCCGACGGCGCGGTGCTGCCCGGCCCAACACTGCCGGGGCCGATCGGCGGCAACGGCCATGTCCGCACCCTGCGCGAGCGGCGGCACCGCCAACGCCGCCGGTTGCAGGCGAAGGGCACGTCTGCGGCTCGGCGGGTGCTGCGCCGTCTGTCGGGTCGTGAGCACCGGATGATGACCGACCTCAACCACCAAATCTCGACGTTTGTGGTGCGTGAAGCCGAACGCACCGGCCGCGGCATCGCCCTGGAAGACCTGCAGGGCATCCGCAGCCGGGTAAGGGCTCACCGGCTCCAGCGGCGCACCCTGCACAGCTGGGCGTTCGCCCAGCAGATCACCTTCACCCGCTACAAGGCCGCCCGAGCCGGGATCGCCTTCGTCCTGGTCGACCCCGCCTACACCTCCCAGGCCTGTCCAGAATGCGGGCACATCAGCAGGGCGAATCGACCCGCGCGGGGACGGTTCGTCTGCACCAGGTGTGGCCTCGCTGGGCACGCCGACCACATCGCAGCCCGCAACATCGCCACACGCGGCATAGCGGGCTGGGCTGCCATCAACCAGCCACACGCTACCGGCCTCCCCTCACCCAGACGGGACCGCGAGAGCAAACCCCCAGCTTCAGCTGGTGGTAGTTGATATGAGCGAGATCAAGCGGGCACTGGTGATGGGCGGCGGCGGGGTCGCCGGGATCGCGTGGACCACCGGCGTGCTGGCCGCCCTGGCCGCCGGGGGAGTGGACGTGGCCGCCTCCGCCGACAAGGTCATCGGCACCTCGGCGGGATCCGTCGTCGCCGCGCAGGTCACCAGCGGTCTGTCGCTGCCCGGCCTCCTCGAACGCCAGACCGACCCCGCCCTCCAGGCACCCGAACTCCCGAGTGGCGTCCCCCTGGACCAGGTGTGGGCGACCATGCAGGAGGTCTACGAAAGCACGGAGGACCCGGCCGAGCAGCGGCGCAGGTTCGGCGCGCTGGCCCTGGCCGCCGACACCGTCGGCGAGCCCGAACGCCGCCGGGTGATCGAGGGGCGCCTGCCCGTCCACACCTGGCCGGAACGCGACCTCGTGATCGTGGCCGTGGACGCGGTCACGGGCGAGCCCGCCCTGTTCGGGCCCGGCTCGGGCGTGGCGCTGGTCGACGCGGTCGCGGCGAGCTGCGCGATTCCGGTCATCTGGCCGCCGGTGACGATCGACGGCGTGCGTTACATCGACGGCGGCATGCGCTCGATGACCAACGCCGACCTCGCCTCCGGGTACGACCGGATCCTCATCCTCGCCCCGATGCCCGAGCTCGCCTCCGAGCCCGCGGTGACAGGCGGGAAGGTCGAGGTGATCGAGCCCGACGAGGCGTCACAGGCGGCGGTCGGCGCCGACCCTCTCGACCCCGCCGTGCGGGGCGCCAGCGCCGAGGCCGGCTACGCCCAGGGCACCGCCCTCGTCGCCCGCGTCGGCGCGCTATGGACATGACCGTCCGCCTCGCCGCCCTGTGGGCACGACCGCCTGCGTCGCAGCGTCGCGGACATGACCGCCTTCGTCGGCCGCGTCGCCGCGCTGCGGACATGACCGAACTCGTGCTCGTCCCTGGCCGCCGGGAGAGCTAGCGCACGCGTGTGCGGGTCTTGAAGCACACTTCGCACCGCTGGGTCACGACGCGGCCGATGGCCTCGATCGTGTGCCAGCGGTGACGAAGATGAACAAGATTCACAGCGGAGTACTTACCCGCTCCACGCGCTCGATACGCGGTGTCGCCGGTCGTTCACGCGCTGGGTTCGAGCCGCAAGGACACGGAGTTGATGCAATAACGGTCGTCCGTGGGCGTGGCGTACCCCTCGCCGTGGAAGACGTGCCCCAGATGAGAGTCGCACCGCGCGCAGCGCACCTCGGTACGCACCATGCCGTGGCTGGCGTCCTCGATCAGCCGCACCGCGTCCGAATCCGACGGCTGGAAGAAGCTCGGCCACCCGCAGTGCGACTCGAACTTCGTGTCCGACCGGAACAACTCGGCCCCGCACGCCCGGCAGGAGTAGACGCCCTCGGTCTTGGTGTCGACGTACTCGCCGGTAAACGGACGCTCGGTGCCCGCCTCCCTGAGGACGTGGAACTCGTCGGGAGAGAGCTGGATCCGCCACTCGGCATCGCTCTTGACCACCTTTTCCATGCTTCCAGCGTACGAGATCCGGCAAAAAGAGATCTCCGTTGGGTGAAGCATCCCTTCTGGGGCCAATCTGCGTCTTTGACGACAAGGGGGTGTCATCACCTCCTGCCCAGAGGTGAGATCACTCGCCGGATCGCCTGCGCGGCACAGCCCACGCCCGTGCTGGCGCCGCCGGCGATCCGAAGACCGGCCGGGTGGCGCGCCAGCGCCCGGAACGGTGGCGAGTGATCTTTTGGTCCGTCCCGTCGAGCGCCGGTCCCGCCACCGCGCCCGCTCCGGGCCGGACCACCTCACATCAACATCATTGGTCTCTTTACGGCAAGCACGGTCAGCCCCGGTCGCCGCAAGGGGCGGGGCATGGGCCAGCCGTCCGGTTCCGTGGGCGCGCGTAGGGCGTCACCGAGATGTGGTCGAACGTACCGGCACGAACGGCATCACGGCAGCGTGCCCTGGAGCAAGTTTCCCGAGCTGAGCACCGCCGTGTCATCTCGCTTTTAAGGCTTTTTGGGAGACCCCACGGGCCGGGCGCCGCACTGCGTGCCGTTGGCCCGCTGGACTCGCCGAGCCCACGCACCGGCCGGGCGCCTCAGCAAACGTCCGCCAAGCCACCGGCCCAACTCGCTTGACGCTCGCCCTTCGGGTGCCACGCATTGGGCGGGCGGCTTGGCTTCCGTCGCCCAGATTTACGCCAAACCGAGCAGTGATTCCGCCGCTCTCATCGCAGTGACATTCCCGGCGACATCATGGACTCGCACGACCCGCGCGCCCTGATGAACGCACATCGTGTTCGCCGCGATCGTTCCCGCCTTCAGTGCTTCGCTGTCTCGTGCTACCCCGAGGCTTTCCCGAATGAAATGCTTGTTGCTGCACGCCACGAGTACGGGATATCCGAGCGCCGCGATCTCTCCCAGGCGGCGGGTTATCGTGTTCGAGTGCTCGGTGTTCTTGTTCAGGTCGTGCCCCGGATCGATGAAGATCTTCTCCGGTTTGATGCCATGTCCAACCGCGGCGTCCGCCCGTTCGCGAAGGAATTCCGTCACCTCGCTGACGACATCCCCATATTGGGGGCTCGCCACCACCTCTCCCGGCCCGCCGATGCTGTGGGTAATGACAACGCTCATCCCCGTCTCGGCGATAAGGCTCGCCATCCCCGGCGAACGGAGCCCGTTCGTGTCATTGATCACATCGGCACCCGCTTTGTAGGCCGCCTCCGCGACCTCCGGCAGGTGAGTGTCCACGCTGATCACGGCGTCGCTCTTCTCCCGAATGCCCTTGATCACCGGCACCACTCGGTCCATCTCTTCCGCCCCCGACAACGGTGGCTGATCAGAGCGGAACGCCCGGCCCCCTACGTCAAGCCATTCCGCGCCATCCCGTAGCGCCCGCTCCGCCGTCGCGATCGTCTCACCAAGCTCCATCGACCGATTCGGATCCAGGCCCGAGTTCGGCGTGCGATTCACAATGCCCATCACGACTATGTGTCGCGCTAGATTGAATTCTCGCCGTCCCACTCTCCGTATCGGCGCGATGAGCTTGGGGTGGTACATCTGCATTACGTTCAACTCCGTCTGAAATTAATGATCCAGCGCAGCGCCATGAAGGGGCTGATGGATCCCAGCCCGATCAAAACCACGTTGCCTGCTGCCAGCCCTTTCTTCATCGCTCGCCTCAGTCGCTACGTCACTCGCGGTCGTAGTCCAGCGCGGCCGGGTACCGTCCGTGGATCTCCACCACCATAACTTCAACATCGACCTTGAGCGACGGCCGAACTACGTGCGCGCCTCATCGTCAAATTTCCCTTATCAGGGCGGCTACACCGCTGCGCCGCGCGGACACGCGGCCTGGGGGCCGGTCTCACACCTTCGGCCGCACCGTCGCCGGCCGAACTCATACACCGCTCCCGTGGACGCGACCTGGGCGCCGCTACAACCCCTGCGGTACACGCGCGGCACCATACCGCAGAGGTTTACCTCGCTGGCGTGGCCGGACGCGGTACGTCACCGGCATACCGGGCCGACCGGCCTGTCCCGTGTACGGCGAAAGTGAGACAAGGACCGCGCGGCCGTACGGCGAACGTTTAGGCGATCTTCATCCGTCGGGTTGACGCCCTGATTTCCGACTCTTTCTATAAATGGTCCCGGCACTCTCGGGATGTGGCGTGCGGGCATCGGGACGGCACCCGTCCTCTGGCGCGGCGGAACCGACGAGTACTCCGCGCACTTTCGCAGATCCTCTGGAGGGCCCGATGCGCCGTTCCCCCCGCGGGGCAGTTCTCGCCGTGGTCATGTCGCTGCTGGCCGGTACGTTCGGTCCCCCGGGAACCGCGAGCGCCGCGGTGGCGGCCAGGGGCGAACCGCCGGCACAGAGCGAGCCGGCACAGAGCGAGCCGGCACAGAGCGAACGGGAGGCCCTGGACCAGGCCCGGAGCCAGAAACAGCACGTCGAGGTGCTGTCCCTGCGTACGGAGAACCGCCAGGTGTTCGCCAACCCCGACGGCTCGTTCACCTCGGAGACCTCGGCCCTGCCCGAGCGGGTACGGCGGGGCGCCGGCTGGGCCGACGTCGACCCGACGCTGGTCTTCGCGGCGGACAGCACTGTGCGGACCGTGGCGACCCCGCTGGAGATGACCTTCTCCGGCGGCGGGACGACCGCGCTGGCCACCATCGGGACGGGCGGGCGTTCGGTCGCGATGACCTGGCCGGGGACCTTGCCGAAGCCGGTGCTCGAGGGGGGCACCGCGACATACGGCGAGGTGCTGCCAGGCGTCGATCTGAAGGTGACCGCGTCGGTAACCGGCTTCTCCGAGGTACTCGTCGTCAAGAACAAGGCCGCCGCCGCCGACCCCGCGCTGGCGAAGCTCACCTTCGGCATGCGCTCGAACGGGCTGGCCGTGCGCGAGACGGCGACCGGTGGCCTGAGCGCCGTGACCGAGACGGGGACGGAGCTGTTCCACGCGCCCCCGCCCCGCATGTGGGACTCCTCAGGTACAGCTTCCGGGCCGTCGCCGCTGGTGGCCGGGCCGAAACGGGAGGGCCGGCAGGCGGTCATGGCTGTGGACGTGACCCGGGACCGTATCGCGATCACGCCGGACAAGAGCCTGCTCACCGGGCCCGGCACGACGTATCCGGTGTACATCGACCCGCAGTGGTCGGGATCCAAGCTGGCCTGGACGTATGTCGACAAGTCCTATCCCGCTCAGGAGTACTGGAACTCCAGCCACATGGCGGAAGCGGGTGACTACGGCGGCGGGGTCAAACGGTCGTTCTTCCGGATGGACTCCAACAACGTCAACGGCAAGCACATCCTCAAGGCGACGTTCCGGATCACGCAGATCAAGTCCTGGGGCTGTACCTCCGACCCGCAGGCCGTGCAGCTCTGGCTGACCGGCGGCATCTCCAAGTCGACGAACTGGAGTCACCAGCCGTCCTGGGCCGACTGGCAGGACAGCGTCTCCTCCGACGCCGGTTACAGCTCTTCCTGCCCGGACAAGGGCATCGAGTTCAACGTGACCGGCGCGATCGTCAAGGCCGCCAAGTCGGGCTGGTCGAACACGACGTTCGGGCTGAAGGACTACGACGACACCGGCAGCAGCGTGTGGGGGTGGAAGGGCTTCAGCTCCTCGCCGAAGCTCGTCATCGACTACAACACCCCGCCGTCGGCGCCTTCGGGCGTGGGCACCTATCCGGCGACGCCCTGCGTCACGGGAGCCGCCCGGCCGGCGGTCAACGCCGGTGACGTGGAGAACCCGCTCCAGCTGAAGGCCCGGATCTACGACCCGGACAAGGCGAACGACGGGGTGCGGGCGGAGTTCGTCATGCACCGCTACAACGCGGGCACCGGCGCGTGGGACGACATCACCTCGACGCTGCCCGGCGGCGGGAAGACCGCCTACAAGTACACCACCTCGGCGACCGACCACTCCATCAAGCTGGCCAAGCTGGTCACCGGGCAGAGCTACTCCTATCGGGTGAAGGCCTACGACGGCACCGACTCCAGCGGGTGGAGCAAGTGGTGTGAGTTCACGGTCGACACGGTGGACCCGGCCAAGCTGCCGAAGGTGAGTTCGGCCGACTATCCAGCCGGCACCCCTGACGACTGGCAGGGCGGCGTGGGCTGGGCGGGCGGCTTCACGCTGGCTCCCGGTGACGGCGAGAGCGACGTGACGGCCTTCAGGTACGCGATCGATGATCCGGCCGAGGCCACCCCCGCGACCCAGGTGTCGATCCCGGCGGGCCAGACCTCCGCCAACGTGCGGGTCGCGCCCCGCCACGACTGGCTGAACGCTCTGTACGTCTACCCGGTCGACCGGGCGGGCAACGTCGGCAAGACCCCGGCCGTCTACTCCTTCTACGTCAAGGCCGGATTCGACCCGGTGGGGCACTGGCGGATGGACGAGGGCGGCGGATTCACGGCCGGTGACTCCTCGGCGACGCCGCACCCGGTGACGTTCGCCGGCGGCGCGAGCTGGGCCGGGGGCCGCGTGGCCGGTGGGGTGCACTTCGACGGCGCCACCGGCTACGGCAGCACGGACGGCCCGGTGGTGCACACCAACAGGAGCATGAGCGTGGCGGCCTGGGTGCTGCTGTCGGACAAGAGCAAGAACTCCACCGTGGCCAGCCAGTCCGCCACTTACTCCTCGGGCTTCCAGCTCTACTATTCCTCCGGCTACAAGCGGTGGATCTTCAACAAGTACAACGCCGACACCGGTAACGAGTCCATCGTCCGCGCGGTGAGCGACACCGAACCGGTGACCGGCATCTGGACGCACCTGGTCGGCGTGTGGGACGCGCCGCACCGGCAGCTTCGCCTGTACGTCAACGGGATGCTCCAGTCGGCGCCCGCCGCCTTCCCCTACACCCCTTGGGACGCCACCGGCGCGCTGCAGGTTGGACGCACCCAGTGGCACAACACCTTCATCGAGAACTTCGCCGGTGACATCGACGAGCTGAAGGTGTGGAACCGGGAGCTGTCCGACGACCCGCGCACGGTCAACGACCCCGCGCTCGGCAACGAGATCGCCGCCATGGCCAAGCAGCCGCCCATCCAGCGTGGCTGGTGGAAGCTGGAGGAGGGCACCGGCACCACTGCGGCCAACTCCTCCGACGGCCGCTGGCCCGCGACGCTCGGCGGAGCCGCCGCATGGTCCGACGACGGCTTCGACGGCGGCGGCGCGCTGAGCCTCGACGGCGCCACCGGCTACGCGGCCACGCCGTCGGCCCCGATCCGTACCGACCACAGCTACGCGGTGACGGCATGGGTACGTCTGGCCGGCGACGACACCTGCGTGCTGCCCGATCACGTGATGACCGCCCTCAGCCAGGACGGCACCCGCAACAGCGGCTTCTACCTCGGCTACCGGATCTTCACCGAGAACGGCGTCAAGGTGCCCCGCTGGTCGTTCTCCACGACCCCCGCCGACAACGACAGCTCGGGTATGACGCACGCCACCTCGGCCGAGCCGATCGACTGCTCGGTGCTCAGCACCTGGACGCATCTGGCCGGGGTGTACGACGAACCCGCCAAGCAGGTCCGGCTCTACGTCAACGGACAGCTCACCGACCAGCGTCCCGTGACCGGCGCCTGGGCGGCCGGCGCGCTGCAGATCGGACGGGGCAAGTACCGGGGCGCCGCGGTCGACTTCTTCGGCGGAGACGTGGACGACGTCCGCGCCTACACCGGCACCCTGACCGACCGCCAGGTGATCAACATCGCGATGAACCTGCCCATCGACGGCTGACCGTCCCATGCTCGCGAACCTTCGGAGGAGAGCCGTGCTCGGTTCGAGACGAGGCTTACCCCATCTCGCCGCAATCCTGGCCGTCGTGGTGCCGGCCACGTTGATCAGCCCGATCGCCGCCCAGGCGACCGGCGACCCGGGCTGGCACCAAGCCCAGGAGCAGCATGCCGTGCCCGGCCATACCGTCAAGGCACGCGGGCCCTTGACGGACCCTGGGGCCAGGTACGACCTGAAGGGGGCGCCGGCCGTGTCCTGGCCGGCGCCAGGCACGGCGATGGTGAAGCTGCCGGCGCCGGCGGACGGCACACCCCCTGGCGTCACGAACAAGGCGACACCGGACGCCGCGCGGCAGGCGACGACACCCGCGACGACTCCCGCGACGACTCCCGCGACGACTCCCGCGACGACTCCCGCGACGGCGACCGTGCCGGGCGGTGCCGGGAGGGTGCGGGCCGGGGGACTGCCGATCTGGCTGGGCCCGGCCACGCCGCTCTCCCAGGAGAACGGCAAGGTAGCGGCCGACGTCGCCCTTCCCGAGGTCCAGGTACGGACGCTGGACGCGCCAACGGCAGGCAGGTCGCGGATCAACGGGCTCGGCATCCGGCTCACGCCCCAGAGCACGCCGTCCGCCACGGCTCGCCTGGCCGTCGAGGTGGACTATTCGGGCTTCCGGTACGCCTTCGGCGGCGACTGGGGCTCGCGGTTACGCCTGGTCAAGCTGCCGGTATGCGCGGCCACCACGCCAGAGCGGCCCGAGTGTCAGACGCGTACACCGCTCCCCACGCGCAACGACGTCAAGACGGGCCGGCTGGCCGCCGACGTCGCCCTGGCGGCGGGCGCGACCACTGTGGCGGCCGAGGCCGCGCCGTCCGGTCCGGCGGGCAGCTACGAGGCGACGTCCCTGTCGCCGTCGGCGACCTGGAGCGTGAGCAACCAGAGTGGCGCGTTCTCCTGGTCCTACCCCCTGCGCCTGCCGCCGACCCCGGGCGGGCCGACGCCCAATATCGGGTTCGCGTACTCCTCGGGGAGCATCGACGGCCGGACGGTCGCCACCAACAACCAGGCGTCCTGGATCGGCGAAGGTTTCGACTACTGGCCCGGTTTCATCGAGCGCCGCTACAAGGCGTGCGCCGACGATGGCGTGACGCCCAAACGCAACGACCAGTGCTGGGGCAACTTCAACGCCACTTTGTCCCTGAACGGCCAGGCGACCGAGCTGGTCCTAGACGACGCGACCAATACCTGGCAGCCGAAGGAGGACGACGGCTCCAAGGTCGAGAAGCTGTCGGGCGCCGACAACGGTGACAACGACGGTGAGTACTGGCGGGTCACCACTCCCGACGGCACGCAGTACTACTTCGGCCAGAACCACCTACCCGGCTGGTCGAGCGGCAAGGCGGAGACCCGGTCGACGTGGACGGTCCCGGTGTTCGGCGACGACGACGGCGAGCCCTGCCACAAGGACTCCTTCTCCGACTCTTGGTGCCGGCAGGCGTGGCGGTGGAACCTCGACTACGTCGTGGACCCGCATGGCACGGTCAGCACCTTCTGGTACGGCCAGGAAGGCAACTACTACCGCCGCGACGTCACCACCCTGACCGACGGCGTCCCGAACGGCACCCCCACCTCCTATGACCGGGGCGGCTACCTCAAGCGCATCGACTACGGGCAGCGCTCGGACGCGATCTTCTCCTCCTCGGCCCCGGCCCAGGTCGCCTTCGACGTCAAGGAGCGGTGCATTCCGACGTCGTCCTTCGACTGCGCGGCCGACAAGTTCACCAAGGACAACGCCAAGTACTGGCCGGATGTCCCCTATGACCAGAACTGCGACTCCGGTGAGAAGTGCATCGACAAGTACTCGCCGACCTTCTGGACGCGCAAGCGGCTGGCCGCCGTCACCACGCGGGTGCTGTCGGGCGGCTCGTACAAGGACGTCGACACCTGGACCCTCGACCAGCAGATGCGCGCGCCCGGCGACGGCACGGCGGCGGCGCTGTGGCTGGCCGGGATCCAGCACACCGGGAAGTTCGGCGGGACGGCGTCCCTGCCGCCGGTGAGGTTCGCCGGTGTGCAGCGGCCCAACCGGGTCGACGCCCTGGAGGGACGGCCGCCGCTGACCAAGTGGCGCATCTCCGCCATCGACAACGAGACCGGTGGCGCCCTGTCCATCACCTACTCCGACGAGGACTGCAAGGCCGGGAACACCCCCGAGCCGGACGCCAACACCCGCCGCTGCTACCCGCAGTACTGGTCCCCGGAAGGCGCCACCTCGCCGAAGATCGACTGGTTCCACAAGTACGTGGTCACCCAGGTCCAGCAGATCGACCGGACCGGCGGCGCGCCCGACGTGCTGGAGACCTACGAATACCTCGGCGGCGGCGCCTGGCATCACGATGACGACGACGGGCTGACCAAGGAGAAGTACAAGACCTGGTCGCAGTGGCGCGGCTACGGCAAGGTGCGGGTGCTGCGCGGTGCCCCAGGGGAGCAGCGGTCCAAGGCCGAGTTCACCTACTTCCGCGGCATGGACGGCGACGAACTGTCCGGCGGCGGCACCCGCGACGTCAAGGTCACCGACTCCGAGGGCACCGCCGTCGACGACGCCGAGCCGCTGCAGGGCCAGGTCCGCGAGGAGATCCGCTACGACGGTCCGGCCGGGGCCGCCATGACGGGCACGATCAGCGGCTACTGGACCAAGCAGACGGCCAAGCGGGTCCGTTCCTGGGGTACCACCACGGCGACCATGGTGCGGGGAGACAAGGTACGTTCCCGCACCGCGCTGGCCGCCGGCGGGTGGCGGCGCACCACGACCGACACCGACTTCAACGCCGACGGCCTGCCCACCCAGGTCAGCGATCTCGGCGACGACGCCACCGCCGACGACGACAGCTGCGTGCGTACCACCTACGCCCGCGACGCCGCCCGATGGCTGCTCTCCTACGCCACCCGAGTGGAGACGGTGACCAAGGCGTGCGCCGCCACGCCCGACCGTCCCGACGACGTGGTCTCCGACGTGCGCAAGTACTACGACGGCAAGGCGTACGGCGTGGCCCCGTCCAAGGGCGACGTGACCAGGACCGAGAAGCTCGGCTCATGGAACGGCGGCCCGCAGTACGTCACCGCCGGCTCCACCACCTTCGACCTCTACGGCCGGCCGCTGGTGGTCACCGATCCCAACGGCACCACGACCAAGACCTCCTACACCCCGGCCACCGGGCTGGTCACCGCCAAGCAGGAGACCAACGCGCTCGGCCACGTCACCACGACCGAGATCGAGCCGGCCCTGGGACTGGCCACCGCGACCAGCGACGCCAACGGAAGGCGCGCCGAGCTGGTCTACGACCCGCTCGGCCGGTTGACCGGCGTCTGGCTGCCCGGCCACGCGAAGGCGACGTACCCGTCGGCCCCGAACATGAAGTTCGGTTACCAGATCCGCACCGACGGGCCGACCACTGTCTCGACCTCGACGCTGCGTGACGACGGCACCACTTACACCACCGGCTACGCGCTCTATGACGGTCTGCTGCGCGCCCGTCAGACCCAGCAACCGGCCCCCGGTGGTGGCCGGATCGTGGGCGACACCCTGTACGACACCCGCGGGCTGGTCTACAAGACCAATGAGGACTACTACACCGAAGGGTCGGCGGGCAGCACGCTGTGGGTCCCGGCCAGCGACGACGACGTCCCCGGACAGAACGTCACCGTCTACGACGGCATGGAGTGGGCCACCGCGCAGATCTTCCGCAAGCGCGGCAGCGAGCAGTGGCGCACCACCACGATCTACGGCGGCGACCGCATCAGCGTCGATCCGCCCGCCGGCTCCACCCCCACGACCAAGATCGTCAACGCGCAGGGCGAGACCACCGAGGTCCGGCAGTACAAGGGCGACGGCCCGACCGGCGACTACGACGCCACCAAGTACACCTATACGCGCGCCGGGCAGCCCGCCACCATCACCGACACGGCGGGCAACGCCTGGACCTACCACTACGACCTGCGCGGCCGCATGACCCAGGTCGACGATCCCGACAAGGGCCCCGCGACGCTCACCTACGACGACAAGAGCGACCTGCTCAAGACGGTCACCGACGCGCGCGGCTCCAGCCTGTTCTTCACCTACGACGCCCTCGGCCGCAAGACCGCCGAGTACGCGGGCACCTCCGCCGCCGGCACCAAGCTCGCCGAGTGGACGTTCGACACGCTGCCCGACGGCACCTCGGTCAAGGGCCAGCCGATCTCCGCCACCCGCTACGTCAAGAACGCCACCACCGGCGCGCTGGACGCCTACACCAGCGCGGTGACCGGCTACGACAACGCATACCGGCCCACCGGCACCCAGACCGTGATCCCGGCCGCCGAGGGCGGGCTGGCCGGCACGTACAAGACCACGACCGACTACAACCCCGACGGCACCGTCCACCGCGCCGTGCTGCCCGCCGCCGGGGGCCTGCTCGGCGAGACGATGCTGTACGGCTACGACGACCTCGGCAACCCGACCACCATGCGCGGCCTGACCAACTACGTCACCTCGACGACGTACGGCAAGCTCGGCCAGGTCCTCGACATGACGATGAGCACGGGGCTGAAGCGGGTCAAGCAGACCAACTTCTACGAGGAGGGCACCAACCGGCTCACCCGCTCCCTCTATGAGAGAGAAACCGCGCCCATCTCCGTCGCGGACACCAACTACACCTACGATCCATCGGGCAACATCACCAAGATCGCCGACACACCGTCCGGACAGACGCCCGACGTGCAGTGCTTCCAGCAGGACTACCTGCAGCGTCTGACCGACGCCTGGACGTCGACCAACGACTGCGCCACCGGACCCTCCCAGGGCATCGTCGGCGGACCGGCGCCGTACTGGCAGTCCTTCAAGTACGACGTCGTCAGCAACCGTACTCAGGAGGTCGACCACCAGGCGACGGGCGACCTCACCAAGACCTACACCTACGCGGGCGCCGGCAAGCCGCAGCCGCACACGCTGACCTCCGTCGCCTACAAGGGCGGCACGCGTGACGGCGAGATCGACACCTATACCTATGACAAGGCCGGCAACACCACCGAACGCGGTTCAGGACGCTTGCTGGAGTGGGACGTCGAGGGCCACCTGGCGAAGTCGACCGACCCCTCCGGCGTCAGCACGTACCTCTATGACGCCAACGGCGAGCGGCTGATCCGCCGCGACCCATCTTCCACCACCCTGTACGTCGCCGGCATGGAGATCCGGCTCGACAGCAAGACCGGCGCCAAGAGCGCGACCCGCTACTACACCTACGCCGGTGAGACCATCGCCACCCGGACCAACAAGGGTGTGACCTGGCTCGGCGCGGACCACCACGGCAGCGCGGACACCTCGATCGCCGACACCGACACCCAGATGGCGACCCGCCGCCGCTTCACCCCGTTCGGGCAGGAACGCGGCACCCCTCCGTCGTCCTGGCCGGGCCAGCAAGGCTATGTAGGCGGCATCATCGACGAGGCCACGGCGCTCACTCACCTCGGCGCCCGCGAATACGACGCCGAGACGGGCCGCTTCATCTCCGTCGACCCGCTGTTCAACGCGGGTGATCCGCAGAGCTGGAACGGTTACACCTACTCGGACAACAACCCCGTCAACATCAGCGACCCCACCGGACTGGACGGACCGCTGACCGGAGACACCAACTGCTACTACTCCGGAAAGTGCGGCGGCGGGGGCGGCGGGGGCGGGGGCGGCGGTGGTGGTGGGGGTGGCGGCGGTGGCGCCTACCCGCCGCCGCCTCCTCCGAGCAACCCGCCCCACTGCGGCCGCTGGAGCTTCGGCTGCAAGGCGAAGAACTTCTGGAACCAGCACAAGGCCACCATCGTCAACGTCACGGTCGCGATCGTCGTCACGGCCGGATGCGAGGTGGCCACGGGAGGCGTCGGCAGCATCGGCTGCGCCGCCGCCGGAGGAGCGGCCGGCAACCTGGCGGGCTACCTGGTCTCGACGCCCCGTGACGAGTGGAGCGCCGGAGGCGCGGTCAAGGCCGCCACGGTCGGAGCCGTCACGGGCGCGGTAGGCGGCGCGGTCGGCAAGGGAGTGGGCGCGGCACTCGGCAAGCTCGCCACCACGGCGACGGGCAGGACCGTCGCGGGGGCGGTGGGCAAGGCGGCAGGAAAGGCCAAGGCCGCCCTGGGACGTGGCGGCGGCGCGGCGGCGGAGGACGCCGGAGCGGCAGGCGGCGCCGCGGGACGCACCGCCGGCAAGGCGGCAGGCAGACCCAAGGCGTCCTCTGGAGGCCGCCCGAGCTGCAACAGCTTCATCGCCGGCACCATGGTCAAGCTCGCCGACGGCACGTCCAAGGCGATAGAGAAGATCAAGCCCGGTGACAAGGTCCTCGCCACCGACCCGATCACGGGCAAGACCGCACCGAAACCGGTTCTCGCCGCCTTCTCGGGCGTCGGCTACCTCAGCCTGATCCAGATCACGGTCGACACCGACGGCAAGAAGGGCGACGCCACCGGCGTCATCCTCGCCACCGAACACCACTTGTTCTGGGACACCAAGGACCGCGCCTGGGTCCGCGCGGACCAGCTCACCAAGGCCGACCACCTCCGCACTCCCAACGGCACGGCCGTGTCCGTCGTCGGCACCAACCGGCAGCAGCGCCACCCCACCGTGTTCGACCTCACCGTCGCAGACGTTCACGCCTACTATGTAGTCGCCGGGGAAGCCCCAGTCCTGGTTCACAATACGAGCGGATGCTTCACATTCCGGAGCCCCAATCCGAATCACCCGCCCAACCAGGCGGCGATGCAGGCAATGCGGAAGCAGCCGATCGACGACTGTGCCGTGGACTGCTCTGACATCGCACAAAATCTTCTCGAGGCCGCAGGTGGTAACGGCAAGATAGTCGCGTTCCGCGGGCCGGGTGAAACGCTGGTTACGCCGGAGGGCAATGGCACGGTCGAATACACCTTCCATCATGTCTACACTGACGGGAAGTATGCCTATGACCCCCGGCTCAGCGCTGAGGCGATTCCATGGGGTGACTATATGAAAACCATGAAGTCGCTCAATCCAGGTCTCAGGTACGGTCCGCCAGGGTTCGACGGGCCTTTCTCATGATCGACTCCACGGATGTGCTCGACGCCTTGAGGGCACACGGGACCGTGCAATGGGCAAGAATTTCCATCGGACGCGATCCACTGGACTCGCTCGTGCGGGTGCCGATGATCTCGTGGCGTTATGCTGACCGCCGGGATTTCCTGCGGGAGAGGATCCTGCTGGCCGTCGGCTCATTCACGGGAAACGTTGAATGGCGGGCGGAGCTGTCCGGCAAGAATTGGGTGCTGTTGCCAGAGCGGCTGGATCGGGAATTCAAGCGGGCCCCGGCGGGATACACGGGCGTCTTGTCGGATCTCAAGCACTCCGATCAAACCTTTTGCCTCCGCGCGACAGAGGACCTCGAGATTCTGCTGGACAAGATCAAAAGGATCGAGAGTGCCTGATCGGCTTCCAGGGTGGCGGAGGTTTCTGGGAACCGGTGGCCCCGGCTCGGCCGTTCCACGCGGGCGGTCGTGCCGTCACGTCACGGTGCCTGGCCACCTCCACCGGAGGAGCGTTTCCCTGGACAGGCGCCGGCCCCGTGCGGTGGGTGGGGCTCACCGTGCCTGCCGTACAAGATCGTCAAGAGAATGAGGTACGGCGCGCAGGCGATCTCCACCGGAGGCGCGTTAGGTTGGGGGCATGGCGTCACCGTTTGTTGAGATTGAGGTGGGGGAGCGGACCGTTAAGGTCACAAATCCCGACAAGGTGTATTTCCCGGAGATCGGGGCGACCAAGCGCGAGCTGGTCGAGTACTACGTGAGCGTCGGCGACGGCGCGTTGCGGTCGCTCAAGGATCGGCCGACCAACCTGAAGCGTCACCCCGACGGCGTGCACAGTCCGGCGATCTACCAGAAGCGGATGCCGCCCAAGCATCCCGACTGGCTCGAGACCGTGACCGTCACGTTCCCCAGCGGGCGCAAGGCCGACTCCCTGCGCGTCACCGAGGTGGCCGCCATCGCCTACTGCGCCAACCTCGGCACCATCGACTTCCACCCCTGGCAGGTGCGCGCCGCCGACACCGAGCATCCCGACGAGCTGCGCATCGACCTCGATCCGCAGCCCGGCCTGGAGTTCGACGCCGCGCGGAAGGCCGCGTTCCTGACCCGCGAGGTGCTGGACGAGCTGGGGATGACCGGGTTCGTGAAGACCTCGGGCAATCGCGGCGTGCACATCGCCGTGCGGATCGAGCCGCGCTGGGACTTCGTCCAGGTGCGGTACGCGGGCATCGCCCTGGCCAGAGCCATCGAGGCGCGGGACCCCGGCCTGGTCACGACCGCCTGGTGGAAGGAGGAACGCGGCGAACGGGTCTTCATCGACTTCAACCAGAACGCCCGCGACCGCACCATAGCCAGCGCCTACTCCGTCAGGGCCAGACCGGACGCCACCGTCTCCACCCCGCTCACCTGGGACGAGCTGGCGGACGCCGACCCGCGCGACTTCGACATCCGTACGGTCCCGGCCCGCTTCGCCAAACTGGGGGACGTCCACGCCGCCATCGACGACCAGGCGTACTCGATCGAGGCCCTGCTCGACCGCTACGAAAGCGACGAACGCGGCGACATGCCCTATCCCCCCAACTACCCGAAGATGCCCGGCGAGCCCAAGCGGGTGCAGCCGAGCAAGGCCAGGGACAGCGAGCAAGACTGATCTGTCGACGCCCCCGAGACGGCGGCCTTCCCGGAGTCCTGCGGATTCACGCTCGCGGCGCGCTGCCTGGACTATCGGCCGTGAGGAAATCTGTCACGAGCGCGGCGACCGCCTTCGGCTGCTCGGCGAGCATATTGTGGCTGGCATCCAGCTCTTTGACCTGAATATTGGACGGCACGTCGGCGAGGTCCCGGCGCACCCCTCTTCTGAAGGCTTCCATCAATTCCCCGCCCGACAGCCCCGGCGGGTCCTGGGTCGGGATCACCACCAGCGCGGCACAGGTGACCTGACGCAGCAGCGGAATCGTGTCGCGGAACTCCGGCGTGTATCGCACCGCTTCGAGGAGTGCCGCGCTGGGCCGGGCGTAGGTTTTCCCGTCCTTCTCGGTGAGAGCCCTCGTAGGGAACATCGCCTGGAACTCGGCGGACAGCGGTTGGCCCATGTTCGCGGCCTGCGCGTCGAACATGGCCTTGAGTTTCGCCAGTTCCTGGTCCCTCGCGGCCGGATCCATCCCTGGATAGTTGCCGGGGTCGTTCTCGGCGGATCGCAGTCCGTCCAGGTTGACGATGCCCGGGCAGCCGGGATGGCGCCGGGCCCAAAGTACGGCGAGCATTCCGCCCAGCGAGTGCCCGACTATCGCCGGGTTGCCGAGGTCGAAACGCCGCACCACGGCCTCGATGTCGTCCAGAACTCTTTCCCACTCCCACGGCCCATCGCCGGACAGGCCGTGGCCCCGCAGATCCATGGCCACGGCCCGGTGGTCTCCAAGTTCCAGCGCGTCCCAGGCTTCCAGGGTGCCGCCGAGCCCGTGGAGAAGAAGCACGGGTTCGCCGTCCCCGCCTAAGTCCCGCGCGGCGAGGGGTATTTCGTGTTCAGTGATGGTCACGTCGTGCGGCATAACGCTCCTGAGGTTGGTTCAGTCGTTCGTGTATGGATTCTGTGGTCACCCCGCCGTCGGGATGCCGGTCGAGCTTCGCGCGTTTGACGAGGTCGTGAACGCCCTGCCGGGTGATGCCCAGCATCGCCCCCGCCGTGGCGAACGGCACCGCGGTCTTGCCCGGGTGGCCCACACGTCTGGCCACCGTCCGGCCGAAGGCCGTGCGCCACCACTCGTCGGGTGGATCGAACGGACCGTCTCCGGGAAAGACCGCCGCGATCAGCCGCGCTGCCGTATGAACCGCGAGCCGGTCGTTGGGTCCCAGCAACTGCGCGGCCCAAACCTCGGCCTCGATCCGCAATCGACCCCTGACCGGACCCACCTGTTCGTCCGAGCCGAACAGGATCTCCAACGGATCGACGATCCGCCGGTCGATCAGTCTGACCAGCTCACCAGCCAACGCGACGTGCTCGTCCGTACTCACTTGACGCACGATAGCAAGTACTTGCTATCGTGCGTCAAGTACCAATCGCGAAGCCGCTTCCGCTCACTGATCCGGCGGATATGAGTTGGCTCCTGTCCGCAGGAGGTCGGGTATGTGCGCGGTGGGTGCGGTCGTGGTCCCGTTCGGGCTGTGGTCACTGCGTGTAGGTCGCTCCTGCGGTTTTCTGGGAGCGGGAAAACGCAGAGTAAGTGACTGATTTCACTTCGGTCACATTACTTGACTCTTGGTCTAATAATTCGCGAGGCTCTCTTTCTATCTCGGGGCGTGACAACCGATTCGGGAGCCTTGTTATGACAAGAGCGCGACGTCTCGCAGCCGCCGGAGCCTTGGCGGCCTTCGTGGTCGGGGGCGTGAGCATGGTGGCGGGCATCGGAACCGCTTCGGCCACCACGCGGGACGAGCCGAACACGGGTGCCACCTGCCTGCTGCCCATCCTGCCGTGCGAGGTCCAGCCGTCGCTCGCGGTGCCCGACCTGCCCATCCCCAACCCGCTCGACAGCTGGTCCAGCGCGCCCGCGACGGACGACTCGTGGTCGCCGCCGCCCGAAGAGCCGGCTCCCTCGAAGGAGCCCGATCGGCCGTGGAAGCCGGCCGACGAAGAAGAGCACCGGATGCCGCAGGGCCATCCCGAGACGGGCGGTGGCGGGCTGGTGCCTGAGCCGCCAGTGTGGCCGTTCGCGGCGGGCGGCGTCGCGCTGCTGGCCGGGGCCGGGCTGACCGGGTTCGCCGTGCGGCGCGGCAAGGGCGACACGGACGCGGAGGAGATCGCGCACGCCCCCCAGCGCTGAAGCGGCCGGTGCAGAGGATGGCGCGGGCGGCCCAACGCTGAAGCGGCCGATGGCATGGGAAACGGGGCGGTGAGACGGTGGCTGGCTCGAAGCTGATCTGGGCCGGGGCGGGTGTGGTGTCGCTGGCCGGGGTGCTGCTGATCGGGTTCGGGATCAACGGCTTGCTCGGCGACGGCGCGTCCGAGCCCGTGGCGGCCGCCGGACCCCAGGTGCCCCACGCACTCAAGGCCACGAGCCTGCCGTCCCTGAACGTGCCGCTCGACAAGGTCGCCAAGCCGATGAAGGCCGCGCGGCCCACGGCCGTCTACATCCCCTCGATCGGCGTGTCGGCGCCGCTGATGGAGCTCGGCCTCGACGCGGCCGGGGCGATCCAGAACCCGCCCTTCGACCCGCCGAACCTCGCCGGCTGGTACCGCTACGGCGCCGTCCCCGGCGGGCGCGGCGCCGCCGTGATCACCGGCCATCTCGACACGAAGAGCGGCCCGGCCGTGTTCGCGAGACTCAAGAACGTCAGGCGCGGCGAGCAGGTGCAGGTGCTGCGGGCCGACCGGTCCGTGGCCGTGTTCGTGGTGGACCGGGTCGAGCACACGCCGAAGAAGAGCTTCCCCACCAAGAAGGTGTACGGGAAGATCGACTATCCGGGGCTGCGGCTGGTGACCTGCGGGGGGACCTTTGACCGGCAGGCCCACAGCTACCGGGACAACACCATCGTGTTCGCCCACCTCGCGGCGCCGTACCATCTCAAGAGCTAAGGGTCGCGGGGCAGGCCGAGGGCGCGTTCGGCGATGATGTTCAGCTGGACCTCGGCGGTGCCGCCGCCGATGGTGAACGCCCTGGTGGTCAGGATGGTCCGTGACCAGCGGGCGTTCGACGGGTCGAGCGACCAGCAGTATTCGGAGACGGCCTGGGCGTGGCGCATGCCGAGGAGTTTGCGCACGCTGGGGGCCGTACCCGGGTCGGTGCCCGAGAGCTGGGAGAGCGTCACGCGCAGGCCGAGCGCCGAGATGGCCTGACCCTCCGCCCAGAGGCGGCCGGCCTGTTCGCGCTGGGACTGCCGCAGGTCGGGCAGCTTGCCGACGAGTTCGATCATGTCGGTGTGCTGGGAGCCGGGGCCCCAGGAGTCGCCGAGCGCGACCCGTTCGTGCGACAGCGTGTCGCGGGCCACTCGCCAGCCGCCGTCGACCTCGCCGACCACCAAATCATCGGGTACGAACACGTCGTCCAGGAACACCTCGTTGAAGATCTCCTCGCCGTTGATCTCCTTGAGCGGCCGGATGGTGATGCCCGGCGTGGCCATGTCCACCAGGAAGTAAGTGATGCCCTGGTGCTTGGGCTTCGAGGGCGAGGTCCTCGCCAGACATATCCCGAAATGTGCGTACTGGGCGAGGGATGTCCAGATCTTCTGGCCCGTCAGGGACCAGCCGCCCTCCACCCGGGTCGCCCTCGTCGACAGGCTCGCCAGGTCGGAGCCCGCGCCCGGCTCGCTGAAGAGCTGGCACCAGACGATCTCGCCGGTGAACGTCCTGGGCAGGAAGTGTTCGGCCTGCTCGCGGGTGCCGTACTTGACGATGGAGGGCACGGCCCACGCCGCTATGCCGAGGTTCGGGCGGCCGAGGTCGCGGAACTCCTGGTGGATGATCACCTGCTCCAACGGTGACGCCGCCCGGCCCCACGGCTTCGGGAGGTAAGGCATGATCCACCCCTCCCGGGCGAACCTCCCCAGCCTGGCTTCCCGCTCCAACGCCCGCAGGGACGCCGCCTCTGCCCAAATCGTGTCGCGTACCTTCGCCGCCTCCTCGGGCAGATCAGGCTCCAGGCGCCGCCGCACCCCTGACGCGGCCAACTCGGCCACCTTCTCGGCCCACACGCCCGGATCGTTGGCCAGCATCCTGTCGGACAGGGCCCGGCGGTAGTAGCGGTGCGCGTCGTGCTCGTAGGTGTAGCCGATGCCGCCGAGAACCTGAATCGCGTCGGCGGCGCACCGTACGGCCGCGTCGGGGCCCAGCACCGCCGCCACCCCGACCGCCAGCCGCGCCTCATCGTCAACCGTCCACAGTCCGGTACGACTCGGGGCCGGTCCGCTCGTGACCCGCTTACGACCGAGGGTCGGCGCGGCGGGGACCGCCTCGTCCATGGCCCTGGCCGCGTCCCAGACGGCGGCGCGTGCCTGCTCCAGCGCCACCAGCGCCGCCGCCACCCGGTGCTTGACCCCCTGGAACTGCCCGATCGGCCGCCCGAACTGCTCGCGCGCCTTGGCGTACTCGGCGGCCGTCTCCACGGCCCACGCCGCCACCCCGCACGAGTCCGCGCCCAGCAGTACGGCGGCCACCTCGCGCACCGGTACGACGCCGAGCGGCCGCTTCCGCATCCCGGCGAACCCCACGATCGAGCACACGGCCCGGTCGAGGTCCACACTGTCGAACGGCTCGGCGGTGACGTCCTGCCACTCGAACAGCGACCACTCCCCGTCCCCGACCGGCAGCAGGAAGACGTCGGCCTTGGAGGAGCCAAGGGCGAGCAGCGCGTCGCCGTCGGCCGTACCGTGCAGGGCGACCGCCGCGCTGAGCGACCCGTCGGCGAGGCCGCCGAGCAGGTCCTTCGGTCCCCGGGACCGCGCCAGCACCGCCGAGGCGAGCACGGTCGGCAGGTAGGCGCCGGGCACGCGCCGCTCACCGAGCACCTCCAGCGCCACGGCCAGCTCAAGCAGCCCGTAGCCCTGCCCGCCGTACTCCTCGGGCAGGTGCAGCCCGAGCACGGCCTGTGCGGCCAGCGCCGTGGACCGCTCGGCCTGCCCGCGTACGGAGGCGGCCAGCGCCCGGTGTTCCTCGGTCAGCCCGATGCCCATGCGACCGAATCTAGAAGCCAGGTGGGTGGATCTCCAGAGGTCAGAGGCAACAGATCACGCACAGTCGGCGTCGTGCTACGCCGGCCGCGATCCGCGGGAGCCTACCGCATGGGGTCCGCAAACAGCGCCGCCCGCCTCTCCGGCCTGCCCGCGTGCGCGGCGGTGTGGCGCAGTGAGCGGCAGGCCACCACGACCCACGCGGCGACGAGCAGCGCGTAGAGGACCACGGCGACCCAGACGAACATTTGCGAGCCGGTACGGGCGGCGAGGGCCCCGGTGCCGGTGACGCAGGCACCGAGGGGGAAGATGAAAGACCACCAGGTGGCCGCGAAGGGTAGCCCCGCTCGAAACTCCCGTACGGTCAGCGCCGCGGCGAGTGCCAGCCACAGCATGGCGAAGCCCCACACCCCGACTCCGCACAGCAGCGCGATGACCGCCGCGCCGTGCGCGTACGGCTCGGGCAGCGCGCTCGGCGCCGCTGTGGCCAGCGCCCCCAGCCCTGTCACGACCTGGCCCAGCGCCCCCAGGCCGATCCACACCGTGGGGACCATCGCACCACTGGGCGCGTCATGGTGCACCAGGCGGCTGTAGACCATGGCCAGCACCAGCAGTGCCGCCACCAGGCCGAGCCCGAACATCGCGTAGCAGCCCAGCAGCAGGGCCAGTCGCAGCTGTCCGGCAGGCGTGTGCGGGATGAGCAGCGCGCCTGTCGTGGCCGAGACCAACGGTGGTACCACCGGCATCAGCCAGCCACCGAACGCCGCGTCCGGTGCGAAGCGGTGCCGGGTGACCATCAGGTACGGCACCGTACAGGCCGTGGCGAGACCGAGTGCGGTGCCGAGCGACCACAGCGCCCAGTCCACGTTCAGCGCGGCCTGCGCCCCGATCACCGGCTGACCGAGTTGCGGTGCCCCGGCACCCACCGTGAGCAGCGCCACGGCCGGCGCGCCGAAGAATTGAGCGTGCATCGGATCCGCGGCGTGCAGGCGCAGCGCCCGCTGCCAGACGTAGCCGACCGTCAGCACGACGAGCAGCAGGCCGGCCCCCGACCAGACCACCGTGGCGGCGACCAGCAGCCCGGGAAAGCTTCGGGGTAGGGTGACCGCCGCGTTGGCGACGATGCCGGTGCCCATGACGGCCGCGAACCAGTTGGGGCCGAACAGCGCACGACCTGTCGCGTTCGCCCTGGGCAGCGAGGGGCGGCCGGGGTCCACGTCGCCCTCGGTCTGGATGGCTCGGGCACTGCTGGGGTGGGATGTCACGGCGTAGAACGCCTCGTTCCTCGTCTGGGGAATCACCGTCGTGAACCGGCCGGCCGGAGGGCCCCAGCCCAGCACATCGCGGGCCGCGGCCAAGTCCGTCGGCCCGTTGGCTTCACGGTATGGCGGCCGCCCGTCGCCGGCGGATAGCAGCGTGTGCCACAACGCCCTCACATCAGGACATGCCACGGAGCGGGTCCGCCACTCCGGTGGTGTGGAAACGCGCCCGGAACACGCCTGGAGTCACCTTGAGATTGCGGACGAATGCTCTGCGTAGTGACTCGGGGGAGCCGAACCCGGTGCGGCGGGCGATCACCGCCATGGGATCGTCGCCGGTCTCCAGCATCGCCTGCGCCGCTTCCAGCCGGATCTGCTCCACGTACCGGGCCGGTGTCGTGCCCATCTCGTCGTAGAAGAGCCGGGTCACGTGACGGGAGCTGATGCCGGCTCTGCGAGCCATGGCGGACAGGGTGTGGGTGGCACCAGGGTCTTCCGCGACGGCGTCCAGCACCCGGCGGAGCATCTCCTGGCGAGTGTGCGGAGCACGGGCGCGCACGCTGAACTGGGACTGCCCGCCGGGCCGTTGCATGAAGACCACCATGTCCTTGGCCACCGCGCGGGCCACTTCGGCTCCACAGTGCTGTTCCACGAGAGCCAGTGAGAGGTCGATGCCCGCGCTCACCCCGGCCGAGGTCATCACCTTCCCGTCCTGGACGAAGATCGCGTCGGACTCGACCTGGACGGCGGGGAAACGCAGGGCGAGATCCCGTGAGTGGCGCCAGTGGGTGGCGGCGCGACGGCCGTCCAGCAGGCCGGCGGCGGCCAGCAGGAAGGCGCCGGTGCAGACAGAGACAGTACGACGAGAGTTCGCGTCGAGCCTGCGCACCA
Source organism: Nonomuraea sp. NPDC049750 (assembly GCF_040659625.1). NCBI lineage: Bacteria > Bacillati > Actinomycetota > Actinomycetes > Streptosporangiales > Streptosporangiaceae > Nonomuraea > Nonomuraea sp. NPDC049750. The sequence goes on along the minus strand of NZ_JBFANB010000019.1, from coordinate 47,141 downwards.
TGTCCAGCAGCGCGTCGTCCCTGATCAGCTGGTCCCAGCCCGGACCTCCGGGTATCACCAGGACGTCGCTGGTCTCATGCGCGCCCTCGATGGCCATGTCGACGCTGAGCCGGGTGCCCGCCGAGGTCGTCACCTCGTTGCCGTCGGCCGACACCAGGTTCAGCCGGTAGTGGCCGCCGAATTCGTTCGCCGAAGTGAACACCTCGATCGGACCGGTCACGTCCAGCAGTCGGGCTCCGGGAAAGACGAAGATCGTGACGAGGAGTGAGCCGGTTCCGGCGTGTCTGGGGTTCATCGGATGCCCTCCGGACCTGCGATGCGGTGTCGCCGATGTTAGGCGTAGTGAGTTCGTAAAACAAACCGACTACGATCGCGGTGTGACCGATGTCCAGCCACGGGCCTGCCCCATCGCCGGGACCCTCGACCTGGTAGGAGAGCGCTGGTCGCTCCTGGTATTGCGTGAGGTGTTCATGGGCGTCCGGCGCTACGCCGACATCCGCGCCAACACCGGAGCGCCGCGGGACGTCCTCACCAAGCGACTGAGGTCCCTGGAGGCCGCGGAGATCCTGGAGCGCCGCCCGTATCAGGACCGCCCTCCCCGCTCCGAGTACCACCTGACGGCCGCGGGGCAGGCGCTGGAGCCGGTGCTGATCGGGCTCCGGGAATGGGGCATCCGGCACCTCCGGAACCCGCCGCCTGCACCGCGGTTCCTGCACACGTGCGGCGCCGAGGTGCAGACGCGGATCGTCTGCGCGGAGTGCGGCGAATCGCTTGAGGGAGGCGGACTGGTGACCGTGCCGCAGGAGGCGGACCGTCCAAGGCTCACTCATCCCGCGCCGTCGGCTGCTGGGGCCCCGCTGCCGGACATGACGTCGGCGATCACCTCGGACAGCGGATGATTCGCGCGTAGATCGGCATACCGCAAGGCCACCCGGCGAGCAGCCCGGACGGGTTCGGCAGCGGGATGCCAGGCGTAAAGCACGCGCCTGCGCCGGGTGTCCCATCCCGTACGCCACCAGTAGCGTTCACCGTCGCACCAGACGACCAGGCCGACCCACACCGACACGAGAGCCATCCCGTAACCCTCGTGAACATCAGCGTGGATACCCAGCGTTTCAAGCTCATCTCTGAGCTGCTCCGCGGCGGCGGGGGCCTGGCTGCCGGAGCCGGAGTTCAAGGTTTCCGGGGGAGTGGCTGACATGCCACCAAGCATCACGGAGAGTTACGTGCCACTCCAGGGACGTGATGTGGCACATGGAGACCCTCCGAGCGACACCTGCCACACTTGGTGGCACTTCGATCAGGACTCGACACCCAGGAATGTCGCGATCTCGGCCTGGTCCGCACGAAGTGCCCGCGATCTGTCCTCAATGAGCTGATCCACGACACGTCGGGCGAACGACTGATACTTGAGCCAGTGCGGCACCCGAGTCCGTAGGTCGTGAAGTATCGCCCAGGACTCCGCCGCGTTCCGTGCGGAGGCGTTGGCGCTGGCGACGTCGAGCATGTAACGGTGCTTCGTGCTGCTGGACAGCCGGTTCGACAGCCGTACGGTGTTGTGGATCTCCAACGCCCGTGAATGGTCGCCACGCACCACGGCGTACTCCACAGCCTTGATCTGGATCAGCTCGGGGGAGAAGCCGGCGAAGGTCGATGCTCCTCGTGCTGCCCACAGCGGCGGAGCTTGGAGCTCTTGTTCGCTGATTCGGTGCGCACCCGCTTGCGCGAGTGTGAGCATGTCATCGGCTTCGTCGCCCTGGTTGTTCCGTACGGCTGCCGCGGAGGCCCACAGCAGTAGCCATCCCCACGTGGCGAACTCGGCCGGATTCCCGGTCGAGAAGCGAGGCTCGATCGCCTGCGCCGTCGAAAGCGCCGCACGCCGGGAGTCTTCCAAGCGCCCCTCACGGAGAAAGAGCCAGCACTCGTTGAAGACGTGCCACGCGGCCAGCAACGCGTCATCGGCCAGTTCCGCGTGCGCGATGCCTTCGGTGATCGCCTGATAAGCGAGGTCGTACTGCTGAAGTTGAATCAGTGCCTGCGCGGAGAACTGGAAGGTCTGGGACAGCAGCGTTCTGGCCGCACGTTCCGACGGTGCATCATTCGCTTCGGCCACCAAGGTCATCGCTTCCAGAAGCAGCGAAGGGATGGTCTGCACCACCGCGCGGTAATCGTCCTCGCGGTACAGCCCGTTGGCGGCGAGGAAGGACGCCCGAACGGTCTCGTACGTGACCGGCCCGTCGAGATCAGGCATGTGGACGCCTGTCAGACCGCGTATCGGCTGGAGAGTGCGCCGCAGGGCGAAAAGATCGGCGTGCACACTTTCGTCCTGGGGCGACACCGGTTCCGGCGAAGGCCGGAACAGCTCTGAGGTCCGCACGTCCAACGCCTGCGCCAGCTTGCGGAGGGTGGAAACCCGAGCGCTCTTGCGGTCGTTCTGTTCGAGCTTGCGGATCGTGGACACGCTGACGCCCGAGCGTTCTTCGAGTTCTTCCTGGGTGAATCCCTTGCTCACCCGGATGCGCGCCAAATTGTCGCCCAGCGCTGATTCGGTCGCCATATCCAGAACACCTCTGGGGGTTGTGGGGCCTTCTCTGAGAGTAGCCGCCTGGAACCGGTCTCTTGCGGCGAATCGGCGCGGGGACGCAGCGCTTTGCCAGCCTCCTCGACAGATGATCTACTTTGCCCCATGGGGTTACATCGCTCGATTCGACCATCCAGGAGGCTCTGCACAGCGAGTGCCTTGATGGTCTTGGCATGCAGTCTGATCGGCTGTAGCCCCGTTTATGAGGGCATGTACGGTGGCGGCCAGGAATGCGTAGACCGGGCGAACCGGGAGAACGCTCTGTATCTGAAGGCGGTCGGGGCCGTTCTGCCATCGGGCAAGCGTGTGAGTGTTGACGAATGGAACGGATGCGACTCCGCCAACAACGGTGCCGCACTGTCCGTTCTGGTGAGCCCGGAACTTCGACGTGATGAGCTGCGGAAGGCGTTCGTCGAGGCGGGGTGGTCGCCCGCCTCGCAGGCATGCGCTCCAAGCTGTACGGAATTTCAGCTTGTCGACCAGGTGGGCCAGAGGCTCATCGGGATCGCTTTCGAAGAGATCACTGACACTTCTCCAAAAGGCCAACGAGAGGGCTTGTCGGTCAGCGTGGCCGCGGCTGACTCCTGCTGGGACGACCGCGGGTACAGATGCGGCTAGGCGACATCCGTTGCTTGATCAGCCCGATGGGTCGAGCAAGCGTCCGGAACCGCGTGCGGGACCGGACACCCGGCCGCGGCCAGCCGGGAATTTGAGCACCAAGATGGCGGCCAGGACGAGAGCGGCGGTCTGAAGGGCGAGTTGCACCCCATAGTTGATCTCTTGGGTGGGGAACGCGCCGCTGCTCACGTAGATCGACGTATGCACGCCCACCGCCATCCACACCGCTCCCGTTCGCGCCCGGGCCGCCCCGCACAGTAGCCCGAGCGCGGTGGCCTGCACGACAAAGAGGATCTTCTCCGCGATCCCCGAGGCGGGGCTGCTCGACAGGATGTGGATCGCGCCGAAGGACAGCGTGGTGATCGCCAGAACGGCGCGGGGCCCGAGCCGGTCGGACAGCGTGTCGTACAGATGGCCCCGGAACAGCAGCTCTTCCGGGAACGAGGCCCTCAGCATGATCAGGACGATGGCAAGAGGCAGCATGAGGGGCGACTCGATCGCCGGCGGTTGCCAGGTCGCCGCGCCCGCCCAGACGGACACGGCGTTGCCCGCGAGCAGGGGGGCCAGGCCCACCGCCATGCCGAGCAGCGCTTGGGGTAGAGCCCGCCACGTCAAGGTCATCCCGAGGCCGGACCACGGGCGATGGCTCACGAAGCGTCGATAGACGTACAACAGGAGGAGCACCAGCACCGTGATCAACGGCGCCAGGGCTTGTGAGCCGTCGAACAGGACGTTGCCGATCGCGGCGACTCCGAAGATGGCCGCGAACAGCATCGCGATCGTGACAAGGACAGCACCGAGGTTTCGCATGGCGGCACGCTAAAACCCGCTCGTCAGTGCGCACATCGAGCATGGGGTAGATCCGGGCATGACCGAAGTACCGTGTCGCTGGGGGGATGTCGCGGGGGTGGACAGCCGCGTAGGGTCCCCAGATGTGATGTTTCGCGACCCCGGTCGGCCTGCCCTGCTGTCGGTGGTGTTCTGGTCGGTCTTCGCGACGGTCCTGGTCGGCGGCGTCGGGGCCGCCGTGGAATCCACCACCGGATCCGCCGCCGGATGGCCGCGCCTCGGGCTCTTCGCCGCTCTGATGGCGCTGGTGGCGGCGCTCTGGCTGGTCATGCCGTGGAGCCCCGACGCGAGCCCCGTGCGCAAGCTGGCCGCCCCGGGGCTCCTGGTGGTGATCTTGTTCGTCGGTCAGTTCCTGAGCGGGTGGCACATCGCGCTGGTGTTCGTCGCGATGGTGAACCTGGCCTTCGTGTACGACATGCGCCGCGCCATCGTGATCACGGCGATCTACCTGCTCGCCGTGGGCGCGTCCATCCTGGTGCTGTTCGGCGCCACTTGGCGCGAAGCGCTCGACCAGGTCATGCCGATGACGCTGCTCGCCGTCTTCTCCCTGGCCATGACCTCCGCCCTGCTCGAGGCCGGCCGGCAGCGCGCGGCGGCGCAGCGGCTGATCGAGCGGATCAGGGAGCTGGCCGTGGCCGAGGAACGCGCCCGGATGGCCAGGGACATGCACGACTCGATCGGGCACCAGCTCACCGTGATCAAGATCAACCTGGAGAACGCCGAACGCTACCGGGAACGGCGTCCGGACCTGATCTGGGAAGAGGTAGGCCAGGCCAAGGAGATGACCGTGCGGGCACTGGCCGAGACGCGGCGCTGGGTGCGCGCGCTGCGCCCCCTCGCGCTGGACGGCCGGCTCGGCAGCGCCGCGCTCGGCCAGCTGGCCCAGTCCTTCGAGGGCACCGGCATCGAGGTCGGCTTCACGGTCGACGGGCTCGAACGCCGCATCGACCCCGACTCCGAGCTGGTCCTCTACCGCGTACTCCAGGAAGGGCTCACCAACGCGCTGCGGCACGCCGAGGCCCGCCGGGTGCGTGCCCGCCTGAACTTCGGCGAGGATCGGGTGGTGCTGACGATCGACGATGACGGCAAGGGTACGGCGCGCGCGGCCGGGTTCGGCCTGTCCTCGCTGGCCGAGCGGGTGCGGGCCGTCGGCGGCAGCTTCCTGGCGGCCAACGCCCGCGACGGCGGGTTCGAGCTGCGGGCCGAGGTGCCGGTGGCCCGGTCATGATCCGCGTACTGCTCGTGGACGACCAGGAGCTCATGCGCCGTGGACTGCGCAAGCTGCTGGAGATCGAGGACGGGATCGAGGTGGTGGGCGAGGCCGCCGACGGCCGGGAGGCACTGGCCGCCATGCCGGACTGCGCCCCCGACGTGGTGCTCGTCGATGCCAGGATGCCGCGGATGGACGGGGTCGAGCTGACCGCCCGGCTCGCCGCCGAGCACCCGGGCGTCGCCGCGCTGGTGCTCAGCACCTTCGAGGAGGACGCGTACATCTTCGGCGCGCTGCGCGCCGGAGCCCGCGGCTACCTGCTGAAGGACTGCTCGCCCGAGGAGCTGGTCGACGGCATCCGCAAGGCGTACGAGGGCGAGACCGTGCTCGACGGACCCGTTGCCGCCCGGCTCGTGGCCGAGCTGCGCGGGCAGCCGCGCGAGCCGAGCCGCTTTCGCGGCCAGGAGCTCCTGTCGAGCCGGGAACTCGAGGTGGCCAGGATGATCGCGGTGGGTGCGGCCAACCGGGAGATCGCCGCCCGGCTGTTCATCACCGAGGGGACGGTGAAGAACCATGTGTCGAGCATGCTGCGCAAACTGGGCCTACGCGACCGCACCCAGCTCGCACTGCACCTGTCCAGGTCGTAAAGGGCCTTTCAGGAGTCGCCGAACTCCAGATCCAGCGCCCGGGTGAAGTCGGCCACCGCCTCCTCGTGCCGCTCCATCTCCTGCAGGACCTCGCCCCGCACCCGGTATGCCCAGATGTAGTCCTCGTCCAGCTCGATCGCCCGGTCCAGGTCCTTCACCGCGCCCTCGTTGTCGCCCATCTCGCTGAGCACCGCCCCACGGCTGCCCAGCGCCCGGTCGTTGTCCGGGTCGAGGTCGATGGCCCGGTTCAGGTCGGTCAGGGCCTCGTCGTAGCGGTCGACCATGCGCAGCGCCTCACCGCGCCTGCTGAACGCCCGTACGTACTCGGGCTCCACCTCCAGCGCCCGCGTGTAGTCGTCGATGGCCTCGGTGTACAGGTGCATGCGCTGGTAGAGCTCGCCTCTGGCCAGCCATGAGTACGCCAGTTCCTCGTTCAGGGCGATGATCTTCGCGTGCTCCTCCAGCGCCTCGTCCAGGCGGCCGAGATCGGCGAGGGTGTCCGCCTTCGCCTCCAGGATCCACAGCGATTCGGGCGAGAGGGTGAGCGCGTGCTCGAAGTCGGCCATGGCCTCCTCGAAGCGGCCGAGCGAGGCATACGCCTGGCCGCGCGAGCCCAGGGCGTACCCGCTGTCCGGCTCCAGCCGCAGCGCCTCGTCGAAGTCGGACAGCGCGGCCTCGTAGCGCTCGATGATCCGGTGGCTCTCACCGCGCAGCCGCCAGGCTCGGGCATTGTCCGGCACGAGCGCGATCGACTCCGTAAGATCGGCGATGGCGGCGTCGTGTCTCGACAGCGCGATGTACGACTCGGCCCGGCTGCGCAGCACCGAGGCCCGAGACTGTGCGGCAGCCTCGGAAAGCTCCGGCTTTTCGTTGATCCCCTCGCTCATGATGAGAATCTATCTAACTAAATCTGGATGATGGCCGCCTTCTCCCGGGTGTATTCGAGGACCGAGTCGTGCCCGTAGCCGCTGTCCTTCACGCCGCCGAACGGTAGCCCCGGCGGCATCTGCCGGAAGGTGTTCACCCACACCGTCCCGCTGCGCAGATCGCGGACGAACCGGTGGGCGCGGCGCAGGTCACGCGTCCACAGACCGGCCGCCAGCCCGTACGGCGAGTCGTTGGCGATCGTCAGCGCCTCCTCGTCCGTCTCGAACGGGATCGCCACCGCCACGGGCCCGAAGATCTCCTCCTGGCAGATGCGCAGCGCGTTGTCGCCGGTCGTGTAGAGGGTGGGCGCCACCCAGTAGCCGCCGGGCAGATGTGGCACCACCTCGGCGCCCGCCCGGCCGCCGAACACCAGCTCCGCGCCCTCCTTCTCGGCCACCTCCAGGTAGGAGAGGACGCGCTCGTACTGGCCGGCCGACACGATCGGGCCCATCGTGGTCGCCAGGTCGAGCGGGTCGTCCAGAATGAGGCTCTCCGCGATCTGCCGGGTACGCTCCAGCACCTCGTCCCAGACGGACCGGTGGATGAGGATCCGCGAACCGGCCACGCAGACCTGCCCGGCGTTGCCGGTGAAGATGGAGTTCACGGTGATGCCCTGGGCGGCCGCCTCCAGATCAGCATCAGGAAAGACGATATTTGGCGACTTGCCGCCTAGTTCGAAGGTCATCGGCTTGAGAGAGTCGGCGGAGGCCCGGGTGATGGCCTGACCGGTGGCCGTCGAACCGGTGAGGCTGATCTTGCCGACGCCCCGGTGCCGTACGAGGGCGTCGCCCACCTCCTCGCCCAGGCCGCTGACGATGTTCAGCACGCCGGGCGGGAACACCTCCGCCAGCAGTTCGCCCAGCCGCAGCACCGACACGCTCGCCTGCTCGGCGGGCTTGACGATGACCGTGTTGCCGGCCGCGAGGGCGAAGGCGGCCTTCGCGGAGAACGTCGAGATGGGGGAGTTCCACGGGATGATGCAGACGGCCACGCCGTACGGCTCGCGCCGCGTCAGACCGAGTGCGTCGGGCCCCAGGATGACGGTGTCGCCCTTGACCGCGTCCAGGCACTGGCCCGCGGCGAGCTGCCACAGGTGCGCCATGCCCGGCAGGTCCTTCTTGAGCGTGTCGCGCAGGATCCTGCCGTTGTCGCGCGTCTCCAGCCTGGCCAGCTCCTCGGCGTGCTGGACGAAGAGCTCGGAGACCTTGCGCAGGAAGTGCGCCCTGCCCAGCGCCGGCATGGCCGACCAGCGGGGGAACGCCTCCTGGGCGGCCGCCACGGCCGCCTCGGCGTCCTTGGGGCCGCTCGCCGGGATCCTGGTCCACACCTCGCCGGTGGCCGGGTTGACGGAGTCCATGGTCTTGCCGTCGACGGCCGGGACGAGCTTGCCGCCGATCAAGTTGCGATAGTCAGCCACGTGGCCAAGCATATGCTTGCTTGTCTCGCACCGGCTAGCGGGCACTGCGGTGCGCCGGGTGCCCATCGTGATCGCAGAAGCTGCTGTGACCACGATGGGCAGGGTTTGGCGACCGGCGCTCAGCCGTCGATCCGGCTGATGGTGTACATCTGCGGGGTGGCGCCGAGCTGGGCGCGCAGTTGCTGGCCGCTGCCCACGTTGGAGGCGGGCTTGTGGTCGCTGATCACTACCGGCCGTGCGTCTTGCCACCATTCGCATTGGTCGCCGCCGCCCACGAACCTCCACCGCTGGCTGGAGGAGCCTACGGCGCAGACGTAACCGTCGCTGGAGTCCAGCCAGTAGCCGGCGTAGGGGCCGTCGTCGATTTTCATCAGGCAGCTCCAGCCGCCGTCCTCCTCTTGACCGTCTACCACGCGGAAGCGCGCCTGGGCGGAATCGACGGCGCCCCAGCACAGCCACTTGGTGTCCACCAGACGCGAAGGGTGGCCGACGGCGGACTGTGTGCCGTACGCGAAGTCCAGCCGGCTCTGGGGGTGTAGCTCCGTGCCCCGGTAGATGGAGAACCGTCCTTGTGGAAGTCCCATAGATTCCTCGCTAGCTACTTTGTGCATTCATTCATGTTCAGAGAGTAGCTACCCAGGATCGGAACGGGCCGCACCCAGGCGAGTGGGGCAAAGTGCCAGGTGGCCGTCATTATGGCTGTGGGATGCCGAGGTCCGAGGGGGATTGGGCCGAGGTGGAGGGCTTGGCGAGGTCGGGGTCGAGTTGTTCCAGCAGTCGCTGGACCAGTGCCGCTCGGCGTACTCGCTCCCGGCCCAGCTCGCGGGGCACCGCGCCGAGGTGGGCGCCGGACGGGTAGATGTTCGGCGCGTTCCGCAGGCCCATCTTCAGGTAGACCGGGGCCGTCGCCCGGACGATCTCCACCGCCTCGTAGAAGCGGACGAATCCGCCCTGGTCATCGGGTACCTCCAGATACAGGTCGATCGGCAGGCCGGTGGCGGCGCGGATCTCGGCCAGGTGCGGGACGGTCAGGTCGGTGCCGACGTTGAGCGTGCTCGCGCCGAGCCGTTCCAGGATCGTGGCGGTGGGGCCGTTGGTGAGCGGCAGGAGCACCGAGGTCTTCAGCACCAGGGAGGACGGGAGCGCGCCGTCGGCCTTCATCGTCGTGAGCACCTCCAGCGTGCCGAGATCGCCGACGAGCAGGCTGCGGATGCCCAGCTCGCAGGCCCGCAGCGCATCGGCCACGCAGGCGGCGACCATCGCGTTGCCCCTGGCCGCGGCGCCGACCGCCTGGGTCACCTTGGCCTGGCCGCCGGTGTCCCAGGCGGCGCGCGGGCCGAGGAACAGGTTGATCTCGATGCCGCGCTCGGCGCCGATACGCGCCATGCGGGTGATCTCCGCGTCCGACAGCATCATCACGCCGCTGCCCTGCGAGGTCCGGTGCACCGGTACGTTCAGGAGGTCCCCCTCCGCGACGACGGCCTCCAGGACCTCCGGCCCCTCCACGCTGGGAATCTCGAACCGGTACGGAGCGCCGTCCGCGAACCGGGACACGGAGGGCGCGGGGGCGGTCACCACCGGATGTCCCAGGCGAGCCATCAGGGCGTGCAGGTCGGCAAGGGTGGTCATCGGCTCTCCTTGAAGATGATCTCGGCGTGGCCGAGAGTGGTGCGGCGGCCCTGGTCATCTTCGCCCCATAGTTCGAGCTCCGCCCGCTCGCCGTCGGCCGAGACTACGCGGCCGCGGCAGGTGTGCGGGCGGTCGCGGAAGTCCATGCCCCGGTAGCTGACCTCCAGTACGGTCAGGCGGCCGCGCCCGTTCAGCCATCGCGTGACCAGCCGGCCCCGGTAGGCGGCCTTGAGCAGGCCGTGGACCGCCAGGTCCGGGTGGCCGAGCGCGTGGGCGAAGTCGAGTCGAGGTCGTAGTGCATGTCTTGACGTGCTCCTCCACATAAATTATGGAGGGTTCCTGTGCTGCTTACGCAGCAGCTCGCGGCGCGGGTGCGGGCGAGGCTGTGGGACAGGATGCTTGACGCTTCACCGGCCCCGCTATCGCGGAGTCTCCACGTCCTGTGACCGCCCGTCCGGCGGCAGAGTTGTACCGATGAAGCTGGTTTCTGGCGGCGTTGGTATCAGCGTTGCCGATCCATCCGCACGCCAGGTTCTTGCACGCGAACCGCGACTGCGTTTCGCGTGATCCTTTCGTGGTGGTGTGGCAGCGGTGGCACTCCTGGCTGGTGCCGCGCGGGTCGACCTTGGCGACCAAGCCGCCGCGGTCGGCGGCCTTGTAGGTCAGCAACTCCACCGTCCGGCCCCACGCCTGACCCGCGATCGAGCGGTTCAGGCCCCGCTTCTGGGCGACGCCACGCCCCGGCTGCTGCATGGTCCCGGACGCCGAGGCCATCATGTGGGTGATGTTCAGGTCTTCGACCACGATCGCGCTGAACCGCCGCGCGAGGTCGGTCGTGCGCTGGTGCTGCCAGTCGACGGCTCGGCGCTTGGCTGTCGCGCGGAGCCGGGCGATCTGGTCGTAGGTGCGGCGTTCCCGGTTGGAGACCGGGTCGCCTTTGCCGCGGCTGGCACGCTGACGGGCGCTTTTGCGCTCCAGACGCAACAGCCGCTCGCGCTGCCCACTGGACAGCCACGGGCCGTGCCGAAGGTGTCCTCCGGTGGACAGGGCCAGGGGGACCGCGATGCCCCGGTCCATGCCGGCCTTCGGCCCGGTGTGCGGCACGGGGGCGGCGACGAGCAGTTCGGTACGGAAGGCGATGGTCCACCCGTGGGCTTGTTTCACCAGGCGAGCCCCGGTGATCCTGCCGTGAGGGCCGCTCTTGGTGAGGCCGGGCAGGTCTTTGGTCCACCGGAACTTCACCCGCCCGAGTTTGGGCAGGTTCACCGCGCCCCACCTGCGGTTGATCCTGGCGATCTGCAGGTCGCGGGATTGGGGGACGTCCACGGCCATCCGAGACCGCAAGCGGTCCTTGAACGTCGGGCGTTCGGCCGGGTGGTCGGGGTTGAAGAAGTTCGCCCACGCCTGCCGGTAGATCTTCAGCACGGCCTGCGCGGCCTGAGCGGGCAGCAGCCCCATCCACCCGATCTCATGGCGGGCCTGCCGAATCGCCGCGTCGCACTCCTTCAAGGACGCCAACCGGCCCTGACGGAAGGTCGCGAACTCATGAAGCAGGTTCCACACGGCACGCGCGGTGTGGGCTTGGCCGTCCAAGACGGCTGCCTGCCGCTTGTCCAACGCCAAGCGCGCCACGTGCGCACGAGTCCGCTTCACCTTCTCCACGCACTGATCATATCGTTTGGTTTATGTCACCGCGATGAAATTCGAACCCCGAGGTGAGAAGGGGGCGACATGTCGTCTATAACCTCCATGCTCATGTGGTGCTCGTGACAAAGTACCGGCGTGGGGTGTTCACCGACGAGATGCCGATCCGCGGCGACCAACTCATGCGCCAGGTATGCGCCGACTTCGAGGTCGAACTGCGCGAGTTCAACGGCGAGCACGACCGCGTCCACCTGCTGGTCCACCACCCAACCAAGGTCGCCCTGTCCAAACTCGCCAATTCGCTGAAAGAGGTCTCGGCCCGGATACTTCGCAAGGAATACAGCGTGCTCGGACATTTCTGGTCTGGCGCCTATTTCGCCGGGTCGGTCGGCGGGGCGCCGCTCACCATACTCACGGAATACATCGAGCAGCAGAAACAACCTGTCTGAGTGAAACTGCCGACAAACCTGAAAGATCAGGGCACCCTCGCGCCCTGGCGGGCACTCCCATATGAGCCTTCACCCCCGGCGTGAACACCGGAGCACTGGCCCACATTCTGGTAGAAGTCGCCCGAGGCGCCAGCGTACTCCACGAGCCTGTGCAGCGTGGTGGTCTCCGTCAGGGGTGGGATATTCGTCATGAAATGGCCAAACACAAACCCTACTGGCAGGGACACTGACGGGACCACCAGCGGTGGAGCCTCGGCGGGCCGTGCCATCGGCTCGGCGGGCGGGCCCGTCAGGAGGCCGGTCGTCGGCGGCCGGGGCCTAAGATCGGAGTATGGAGCTGGCCCCCGGAGTGCACGTCGCCATCACCGATCGCCACGGGGGCGTGAGCGCCGCGCCATACGCGTCGCGCAATCTTGGCGGGCTGGTCGGAGACGACCCCGAGGCGGTGCGCGCCAACCGGGCGGGTGTCGCGGCCGAGCTGGGTGTGCGGGCCGTCGTGTTCATGCGGCAGGTCCACAGCGCCGACGTCGCCTACGTCAGCGAGCCGTTCGGCGACGACGCGCCGCCGCTCGACGGCGTCTTCACCACCGAGCCACGGCTGGCACTCGCCTCGCTGGGCGCCGACTGCCCGGCCGTGCTCGTCGCCGACCCGGTCGCGCGCATGGTGGCCGCCGCCCACTCCGGCCGTCCGGGCACCGAGGCGGGCATCGCGACCGCCCTGGTCGAGGCGATGACGGCCAAGGGCGCGGCACCCGCGCGCATGGTGGCGCTCATCGGACCCGGCGCGTGCGGCCGCTGCTACGAAGTGCCCGCCGACCTGCGCGAACGGGTCGCGTCCCGGGTGCCGGAAACTTGGTCGACCACCTCGTGGGACACCCCCGCGTTGGACCTGCGGGCGGGCATCGAGGCTCAGCTGCGTACGGCGGGCGTCGCCGACGTACGACACGACGCCCGGTGCACGATCGAGTCGCAGGAGCTCTACTCCCACCGGCGCGAGCAGCCGGGCGGCCGCTTCGCCGGCCTCATCTGGCTCACCTGACCGCCGCCGCCCACCAAGCCCCTCACCGCTCTGGGACCTGCACCTCCCCGGAGATCTGCGCCCTGCCCGAGCCCTGCGCCCCTTGGGACCCGCACCCCCTGGGACCCGCACCCCTTGGGACCCGCACCCCCTGGGACCCGCACCCCCTGGGACCTGCGCGGCCGAGGGCCATGTTGTGGAGGTGTGCAACGCCGAGCATGGCCTGAGAAGGCCCAGCCACTGGACGGCAGGCAGATCATCGCGTGTCCGAGGCCTCGATGAAGCTGGAATCGCTGCGCACCGACCGCGTTCGGTTGGGTGAGCACCGGGACAGCAGCCATCCCATCAGCGCGGCGGCGAGGCCGGCCAGGCCGGCCGCCGCGAAGCCGCCTGCCGGTCCGGACGTGTCGATCACCCCGCCGACGATCGGGACGCCGAGGGCGAAGCCCGCGCCCAGCGCCGAGGACTGCAAGCCTGTCGCCTCACCGCGCACGCTCGCGGGTGCGAGCCGGCTCACGGCGTCGGACAACGCGGAAAGAGTCGGTGCGGCAAGCAGCCCCGCGCCGCAGCCTGCCACACACAACCAGCGCCAATCGTGGGCCAGTCCGGCGGGAATGGTTACCAGCCCGAGCAGGCCGAGCAACAGCCAGGTGGGCAGCGGTCGCGGGAGCGCGCCGTACAGGAGCCCGCCGGCGATGGAGGCCGCGCCGTACACGGCCACCACGACGGCGCCCCAGGAGACCTGACCGGCTTCCTTGAGAGTGGCCACGATGGCCAGGTCGGTACCGTTGAGCACGATCGTGGCGCCGAACGCCATCACCAGCACCGCGATCATTCTCGGGCCCAGCCACTCTCGGCGACGGGGGCGGTCGGCTGGGTCGGCCGGCGCCTCGTCCTCAGCCCGCAGCGGGGGGTTGAGCAGGGCGATCCCCGCTCCGCCCGCCACGATCGCAGCGCCGACGCCCCAGGCCACCACGCCGGAGGGCAGTTGTGCCGCGCAGAGGATCACGATCGGCGGGCCCACCATGTAGGACAGCTCGCCCTGTACCGCTTCCAGCGCGAAGGCGGCCCGGCGCTGTCCCGCCTTCGTCATCGCGGCGATCGCCTGCCTGGTCACCATCGGGGCCGGCACCATCAGCAGACCTGCTGTGAAGGCGGCGGCCAGCAGGGTCGTGTACGGCAGTACCGCGACGCCCAGCCAACACGCGACCTGAACCACGACGGTGATCAGCAGCACGATACGCGCGCCTCGCCGGTCGATCATGCGGCCCAGCAGCGGACCGCCCAGCGCCAGACCGGCGGTCATGGCCGCCGCGGCTCCTCCCGCTGCCGCGTAGCTCATGCCCAGGCCCAGAACGACGTACATCGTCAGCGCCATCCCGGAGGCCGTGATCGCGGTGCGGGCGAGCAGCGAGACGCCTAGCAGCGATGCCATCCCGGGCACGGCGAGCACCTGCCGGTATCGAGTCACCCGCGTGACGCTAGCTCCCATCATCTGGCAATAGGAAGTAGCCATATGATTGGAGCCGATATAATGAATTTTTATGGCCAGGGATCTAGAGATCGCCCTGCTGCGGTCGTTCGTCACCGCTGTGCGGGCGGGCAGCATCAGCCGCGCCGCAAGCGCGCTGGGGCAGAGCCAGCCCGCGCTCAGCCAGCAGTTGCGCAAGCTTGAGAACACCGTCGGCAGCCCCCTGCTCCTCCGGTCCACGACCGGCGTCTCGCCGACCCGCGCGGGTGACGAACTCCTGCCATACGCGGAGCGCATCCTCTCGCTCTCCGCGCAGGCACTCACCGAAGCCGGCCGCGCACTGACCGGCCACTGCGGCGTCGGGTTGCTCGAAGACCTCGCCGCGTCCCAGCTTCCGCAGGCCCTCGCCGACCTCGCCCGGCTGCATCCAGGCGCGACGCTTGAGGTGCTCAGCCTCTCCGGCGACGCGAGGCGCGAGGCGTACGACGCGGGACGCGTCCAACTCGTGCTCGACGAGGCGGCGGACGTCCCCGGCCGGCCTCGCTGGACGGTGCGCCGACCGCTGGTCTGGGCGGTTGGCCAGGGTGTGGACTTGGCTGCCGATCCGCTACCCGTGGTGCTGTTCTCGGGCCCGTGCACATGGCGTGCGTCGGTGCTGGAAGGGCTGGAAGCTGCCGACCGCCGCTGGCGGGTGGCGTTCGAGAGCAACAGTCTCGTCGGTGTGCTCGCCGCGGTGCGGGCCGGGCTCGGCGTTACGGCGGTGCTGCCCGGGAATCTCGAACCGGCCATGGCGTGCCACGACGCGGACGCCCTGCCCAGCCTGCCGGACATCGAACTCGGCCTGGCCAGGCACCCGCGGACCGAAGGCGATCCGCTGGTCGATGCCGTGGAGACCGCGCTACGACGCATGGTCTGAGCGGCGCCGCCCTCTGCCCGTCGAGTGCCGCTCGAATCTGACCGACCCCCTCGGTGCCCAACCGCCGCCCGTCGAGTCAGGTGTCGACCGGGCCTGCCATGGTGTTCCCACCCTCGCTGATGGCGGCTACCAGGGCACCGGGCTGCTCATCCCGCACCGCGAAAGACGAGGCCAACAGCGTCTGAGTCCGCAGCAGGAGGCCGAAAACGCTGTCCACCGTCGGGCCCGGGCACGTGTCGAGCATGCCCTGTCGCGCCTCAAGAACTGGAAGGTCCTGCGGGACTGCCGACTCAAGGGCAACGGCGTTCACCTGGCCATGCTCGGCGTTGCACGCCTTCACAACATGGCCCTCACGGGATAACCCCAACTCCATACGGGACAACTTCTGCACCCGGGAACGGCCGGGCAGGACCTACGCCCGGCATGGGCCGGGCGGCTGGGTCAGCCCTTGCCGTTGCCGTTGCCGGAGAAGATCCCGTTGACCACGATGATCGCGAACCAGATCGGCGCGATCACCCACATCTCCTTCTGCCCCATGATCACGGCCAACGTCAGGATCGTGCCGAGAGCCATCGAGACGATCGCCAGAGCCAGCCGTTGGCCGTCGGCCGGCCGCTGCTGTTGCTGCTTGGCCTTCTTGCCCTTGGGATCTGCGGCGGCGAGCCGCTCGTCGACTCGCCGGTCGACCTCCTGCCCCATTTTGTCGAGGAACGACTCGACTATCGCATCCTCGAAATCGGGACCGAGGTCCCGTCGGGCGCCCACCGCCGCCCGCAGCTCATCACCGGTACTCATATGTCGAGATATAACGGGATAAAGGGCTATCGGGCAAGGATATCGTCAAGGTTGTACAAAACCGGCCTCTCTAGCTGCTCATACGTACACGATTCCGGCGTGCGGTCCGGCCGCCACCGCCGCCACTGCGCGGTGTGTCGAAACCTGTCGCCTTCCATCTGGTCATAAGCCACCTCGATCACCAGCTCCGGCCGGAGCGGGATGAACGACAGGTCCTTCTTGGCGTTCCAGCGCGACACCGCGCCGGGCACCCGCTGCCCGCCGGTGGCGGGTCCGGCCGTCGGCTGCCCGACGGTGGCCGCCGCCTGCTCGGCCCAGTGGCCCCAGGGATGCTCGCCCAGCTCGGCGACGTACGGCTTGAGCTCCTCGACCAGCTCGGCCCGGCGCGCCATCGGGAACGACGCCGCCACGCCCACGTGATGCAGCCTGCCGTCGTCGCCGTAGAGGCCGAGCAGGATCGAGCCCACGATCGGCCCGGTCTTGTGCTCACGGTAACCGGCCACCACCACGTCGGCGGTGCGCTCGTGCTTGACCTTGAACATCGTGCGCTTGTCGGGGATGTACGGCTGGTCGCCGGGCTTGACGATGATGCCGTCGAGCCCCGCCCCCTCGAACATCTCGAACCACTCGCCCGCCTGCTCGGTGTTGGTCGTGACCGGGGTCAGCCGGATGGACCTGCCCTTCTCCGGGAAGATCTGCTCCAGCCGCGCTCGCCGCTCACTGAACGGCGCCTCCATCAGCGACTCGTCGCCCAGCGCCAGCAGGTCGAAGGCCACGAAGGACGCGGGCGTCCGCTCCGACAGCATCGTGACCCGCGACTTCGCCGGATGGATGCGCTGCTGCAGCGCGTCGAAGTCGAGCTGTGACCCCTGCGGCAGCACGATCTCGCCGTCGACCACGCACCTGTCCGGCAGCTCCGCCCTGACCGCCTCGACCAGCTCGGGAAAGTATCGGGTGAACGGCCGCTCGTTGCGGCTGCCCAGATAGACCTCGTCACCGTCGCGGAACACGATGCACCGGAACCCGTCCCACTTCGGCTCGTAGAACAGCGTGCCGTCCTGCTGGGGCATCTTCTTGACCGGCTTGGCCAGCATCGGCGCCACCGGCGGCCGCACCGGCAGATTGGGCACCGGCTCCGGCTCTTCTGCTACCGGCGCTTCGACCGGTGCTTCGACCGGTTCCCCGGCTGCCGCCTCGACCGGTGCCTCGGCGGGTGGTTGGGTGGGTTCGGTCATGTCGTCGACTCCCTCGTGTACTTGCAGAAGAGGACCCCCTCCTCCTCCAGCACCTGGCTGAGCCGCAGCTCGACCTGTGCCGCCTCGCCGTTGAGAATGCGCGCCGCCCCGCCCCCGACCAGCAGCGGGCTGATCGACAGGCAGAGCTCGTCGATCAGGTCGGCCGCCGCGAGCTGCCCGTTGAGCCGGGGGCCGCCCTCGCACAGGATCTGAGTCAAGCCGCGCTCGTGCAGCTCGCGTACGGCCACCGACATGTCGACCTGGTCGCCGCCCGCCACCACGACGTCGGCCACCTGGGCGGCCTCGGCGCGGAGCTCGGCGGGCGCGGCCTCGCACGTGATGACGATCGTCTTGCTCACGGCCTCGGTGAACAGCGGACTGCCCAGATCGAGGTCGAGCCGGCGGGTGACGACCGCGAGGGGCGGAGCCGGCGGCCGGTCCCCCCGCAACTCCTTCCAGGAGTCACGTGGCTTGACCGCGCCGTACCCCTCGGTACGCACGGTCGCGGCGCCCGCCATGACCACGTCGGCCAGCCCGCGCAGGATCCGGAAGATCCGCCGGTCACCCTGGCTGGACAGCCCACCTGACAGGCCCTTCAGCCAGGCGGCTCCGTCGGCGCTGGCGACCATGTTGAGGCGCAGCCACGGCCGGTCCGCCGGGTAGGCGTAGGCCTGCTGAATGTCTGGATCGTCCTGAATGTCGGGATGGATGCGACGCACTCCTCTACCTTGGCACACGCCTCCGACAACCAGCCGACGAAGGACCCGCGACGACGGCGCCGCGGCCCAGACCGGGCACTCGACGGCGGCGCTGCGGGCCCAGACAGGGGGACTGGCCGCCCGGACTGCGCCCAGGGATAGCACTTTGGCGTATCTAGGGACGTACGCAGCGTGACGCGCATAACGTGGCGGCAGGGGAATCGGGCACTTGAGGGGAGAGCCCAGTGGGGTTGGTCGCCGCTGTTACATGGCTGTTCACCGCGCTCGTGGGGATCTACCTGCTCTACCTGTGGCTGTCGGGGGGTGGGCTGCGGCAACAGGCGGCGAAGGTCACGCGCTTTCCGGTGGCGCTGATCTTCTCCCATCCGGTGCTGGGGGTCTCGGCGCTGGCCTGCTGGGTGGCCTTCCTGCTCACGGGCAACCGCGCGCTGGCATGGACGGCGTTCGGAGTCCTGGCGGTGGCGGCCCTGCTGGGCTTCGTGATGTTCACCCGCTGGCTAGGCGCGGGACGCCACGCACGGGGCGCGGAGCGACGCTTCCCGCTTCTCGCGGTGCTCCTGCACGGTTTGGCGGGCGTGGCCACATTCGTCCTGGTCATCCTCACGGCGAGCGTCGCGGGCCTGCTCTGAGATCCCGGCAGCCCTGGCGCTTTCCAGGGCGGCGGCGGCATGGGGTGCGGATAGGAAGGCCCCGGTCTCACCGTCTCGTCACGGCGCCGGGCCACCTCCACCGGAGGAGCGTCCCCCTGGACAGACGCCGACCCCGTGCGGCGGGTGGGGCTCACCGTGCCTGCCGTAAAGAAGGCTCGTAAAAACAGCCCTTAAGAAAGCGGACGCTGGAGCACATGCATGCTGCGGGCGGTCACCGTCACCTGGGAGGAACAGGCGTATTCGCCATCACAAACCCCCTTGTCGTCGGTGTCCAGGATCGGCAGCCAATGGTCGCCGAATTCACCGCCCGGCAGTGTGAACGTCATGTCCTCATGGTGGGCGTTGATCAGCAACAGGAACGAGTCGTCCACGATCCGCTCACCACGCGTCCCCGGCTCCGTGATCGCCTCGCCGTTGAGGTAGACCATCAGCGACTTGGCGTAGCCGATGTGCCAGTCTCCGGCCGTCATCTCCGTGCCGCCCGGCGTGAGCCACACCAGGTCGCGCCGGCCGTCGTCCGGGTGGCGGCCGTGGAAGAAGCGGCGGCGCTGGAAGACCGGGTGCTCGCGCCGCAGCCGCGACAGCTTGCGGACGAAGTCCAGCAGGTCGGACTCGGTGTGGATCTGCGACCAGTCGATCCAGGCGAGCTCGTTGTCCTGGCAGTAGGCGTTGTTGTTGCCCCGCTGCGTGCGGCCGAGCTCGTCGCCGTGGGAGAGCATCGGCACGCCCTGCGACAGGAACAGCGTCGTCAGGAGGTTGCGGCGCTGGCGGTGGCGGAGCCGGACGATCTCGGGGTCCTCGACGGGCCCCTCCGCGCCGCTGTTCCAGGAGCGGTTGTCGTCGGTGCCGTCGCGGTTGTCCTCGCTGTTGGCCTCGTTGTGCTTGCGGTCGTACGACACCAGGTCCGTGAGGGTGAAGCCGTCGTGGCAGGTCACGAAGTTGATGGAGGCGACGGGCCGGCGGCCCGAGGAGGCGTAGAGGTCGGCGGAGCCGGTCAGGCGGGAGGCGAACTCTGGCAGCGCCGAGTGGGTGCCACGCCAGAAATCTCGCACTATGTCGCGGTATTTCCCATTCCACTCCGTCCACAATGGCGGGAAATTTCCGACCTGGTAGCCGCCGGGGCCGACATCCCACGGCTCCGCGATCAGCTTCACCTGCGAGATGACCGGATCCTGCTGGATCAGATCGAAGAAGGCGCTCAGCCGGTCGACGTCGTGCAGCTCGCGCGCCAGCGCCGCCGCCAGGTCGAACCGGAACCCGTCGACGTGCATCTCCAGCACCCAGTAACGCAGGGAATCCATGATGAGCTGGAGCGCGTGCGGCGACCGGACGTTCAGTGAGTTGCCGCAGCCGGTGTAGTCGAGGTAGTAGCGCCGGTCACCGTCGTGCAGCCGGTAGTAGGCCGAGTTGTCGATCCCCCTGAACCCCAGCGTGGGCCCCATGTGGTCGCCCTCGGCCGTGTGGTTGTAGACCACGTCGAGGATGACCTCGATGCCCGCCTCGTGCAGCGCCCGCACCATGGCCTTGAACTCCAGCACCTGCTCGCCCCGCGTGCCCGCGCTGCTGTAGCGGCCGTGGGGGGCCAGATAGGCCATCGTGTTGTAGCCCCAGTAGTTGGTCAGCCCCCGCGCCACCAGGAAGTGCTCGGGCATGTACTGGTGCACCGGCATCAGCTCGATCGCCGTCACCCCGAGCGAGAGCAGGTGGTCGATGATCGCCGGGTGCCCCACGCCCGCGTACGTGCCGCGCTGGTCCTCGGGCACCGCCGGGTGGCGCATGGTGAGCCCCCGCACATGCGCCTCGTAGATCACGGTCTCGTGGTACGGAGTGCGCGGCGGCCGGTCGTTGCCCCATTCGAAGAACGGGTTGATGACCACATTTTTCGGCATGAAGGGCGCGCTGTCGGCCGAGTTGAGCCGCGTCGGGTCGGTGAAGTGGTACGGGAACAGCGATTCGTTCCACGTCAGATCACCGTCGATCGCCTTGGCGTAGGGATCGAGGAGGAGCTTCGCCGGGTTGCACCGGTGCCCGTGCGACGGCTCGTACGGGCCGTGCACCCGATAGCCATAGCGCTGCCCCGGCGCGATGCCCGGCAGGTAACCGTGCCAGACGAATCCATCGACTTCCGGCAGATCCACGCGTTCTTCGGAGCCGTCATCGTGAAAGAGGCATAGCTCAACTCGCTCGGCCACCTCGGAGAACAGTGAGAAGCTGGTGCCCACGCCGTCCCAGGTGCCGCCAAGTGGATAGGGCTCGCCCGGCCAGACCTCGCGCATGTGACCCAATTGTCGCACGCGATCGCGGTCCCGCTAGAGGAGTTCGGCGTTGAGGCTGATCGTCGTGCCCGTCAGCGCCTTGCTCACCGGGCAATTGGCCTTCGCGGTTTCCGCCGCCTCCTGGAACTGCTCGGCCGTGATCCCGGGCACCTGCCCCTTCACGGTGAGAACGATCCCGGTGATGCCCTCACCAGGCTGGAACGTCACGTCCGCGTTGGTCTCCAGCGACTCCGGGGGCGTGCCGGCGCCGGCCAGGCCGTGCGAGAGCGCCATCGAGAAGCAGGAGGAGTGGGCGGCCGCGATGAGCTCCTCGGGCGAGGTCTTGCCGCCGGCGTCCTGTGACCTGGACGCCCAGGTGACCTCGAACGTGCCGACGCCCGAGGTGTCCAGCGACACCGTGCCCGACCCGTTCATCAGCGCGCCCTTCCACTGAGTGGTGGCGGTGCGAGTGGTGGCCATAGTGGTTGCTCCCTCTGATCGTAGGAATTCCGACCCTATCGCGCGCCCGACAAAGTTCTGCGGCTCGGTCATCCGTGTGCACTTTTCCGGCGAATTAATGACATGCTCGGGTCGCGGCGCACCCGCCGCCTTGGTCCGGATCACGGGAGTGTGGTGCCAGTGGAGGCACCGTACGACGACCGCCTGCTGCATCAGCGGGTGGTCGGCGGCGACGAGGCCGCGCTCGGGGAGGTCTACGATCGGCTCTCCTCGCTGATCTTCGGTCTCGCCCTGCGTGTCACCAGGGACCGGGTGATCGCCGAGGACATCACGCAGGAGGTGTTCCTGGTCTTCTGGGAACGGCCGCTGGCCTACGACCCAGATCGTGGCACCCTGCGCGCGTGGCTCGCCACGATCGCCCATCGCCGCGCGGTCGACCACGTACGGGCCGAGGAGCGCAGGCGCGTCTCCGCGCTGGGCCCCCGCCTGTACGAACCCGAGCCCGCCAGGCTGGAGGACAACGTGCTCGCGGCCGACGAGGCCAAGCGGGTACGGCAGGCGGTGACGGCGTTACCCGACGGCCTGCGGGAAGCGGTCGAACTGGCCTACTACGGTGGGCGGACATACCGCCAGGTGGGCGAGGAGCTGGGCGTGCCCGAGGGCACGGCCAAGTCGCGGATCCGGCTGGCGCTACGCCGCCTGGCAGACGCGCTGGCAGAGGAAGAGGTGTGATGGAGCCCGTCGAGCGTCTCTACCTGGACGCGCTGATGGAGGACCCGGCCGTACCGGAACGTTCCCTGCGGCCCCAGCTCCTGGCCGGGGCCAGGGCCCGGCGCCGGCCCGCCGCGCCCACCGCCCCCTGGGCGCAGCCGTACGCCGGGCGCGTCGCCGCCATGGACGCGCTGCTCGCCTCCGCCGTGGAGGACGACTGGTCACGGGTCATCGTCGAGGGCTGGACGCTCCAGGAACTCGTCGCCCACCTCGCCGCCAAGGACGGCCTGCTGGCGGCCTCGGTCGGCGCCCCCGTGCTGGGCCCGGCCATCGGCGCGAACGACTCGCTCGGCCGAACCGCCGACGTCCAGAACTACGAGCGGGCCCGCAGCCCCGAACAGACCAGGCGCGACTGGCGCGCCCAGGCCGACGCCCTCTGCCGCCACCTGGCCGACCTCGACCCCGGCACCGCCGCGCACCTCGACGGCCTCGACGCGCCGGTGTCCGACCACATCCTGGCCCGGTGCCTGGAGACGTGGGTGCACGCCGACGACGCCGCCCGCACCGGCGGCCTCCGGCTGCCCGACCCGATCCCCGAGCACATCCACCCGACGGCCGACCTGTGCGCGCGGCTGCTGCCGTGGACGATGCTCCTGTCCGGCCTGGACGGCAGCGGGCGCACGCTCCTGCTCACGCTGACCGGGCCGGGGGGAGGGGAATGGCACGTTCCCCTCGGCGTGACGGACGCCGCCGACGGTGGCGGCGTCCCGGACGCGCACATCACGGCGGACGTGGTGGGGTTCTGCTTCCTGCTGGGCGGGCGGGGCGACCCGGGGTCCTTCCCCGCCGCCCTCGAAGGCGACCTCGCCCTGGCTCACGACGTCCTCAACACCGCCCCGGCCCTTTCGGGCCCCTGACGCCCGCTTCTCCGCAGGCGGTCAGGGCCGGGCCGGTGTCACCACGTCCCAAGGATCCGCGGCGTCAGGGCCGGGTCAGTGTCACCACGTCCCAAGGATCCGCGGCGTCAGGGCCGGGTCAGTGTCACCACGTCCCAAGGATCCGCGGCGTCAGGGCCGGGTCGGTGTCACGTCCCTACTGCGGCTGGGTCTGGGTGACCAGGTCCCTGGCGTACTCGTCGTCGCTCTCCGCCAGCACCCGCTTGACGCCCTGCTCGGCCCGCGGGTCGCCCCGCTCGGCGAGCCCGCGCGTGGCCTCCGCCACCGTACGGAAGTCGGCGTCGTCGAGGCGGTCGGCGAGTGCCTCGCGGATCTGCGGCGTGTCGGCCTTGAGCGAGGCCAGCCCGGCCGTGGCCCAGTCGCGGACCTCGGCCTCGTCGTCCCGCGTCATGCCGATCAGCAGCTCCAGCCCCTCCTCGTGGTCCGGCGGCAGCACGTCGGCCAGCGCGATCGCGTCGGTCATGGTGCGCTGGTGATCCGGACGGCCGATGATGTCGAGCACCTGCGGCAGCGCCCGGGGGTCGCCCTGGTGGCCGAGCGCGGCCAGCACCGAGCGGAGAACCTGCGCGTTGCCCTCCGTGGTGGCCATCTTCTGCAGCAGCGGCAGCGTCTGCTCAAGGTAGGGCTTGTCGTCGTCGGCGAACCCGAACTGGGCGATCGCGTCGACGCCGAACTCCCGCTCCCTGGCGTCCTCGCTCACGCACAGCCCGGCCAGCACCTCGTACGTCTCGTCGTCGGCCCGCTTGCCCAGCGAGTCGGCGACGATCCACCACGTCTCGGCGTCCTCGTCGGTGTCGCGGTGCGCCAGGGCCCGCGCCACGAGCTGGTCGGCCGGGGCGTAGACGCCGGTGACGTCCTCCAGCAGCGTCGCGATGGCGGCGTGGCCGCGCTGCGCCTGCACCTGCTCGGTCTGCTCGCCGTCGGGGGAGCGCCCGGCCACGGTGACGAGCTCGGTGCCGTCCTTGGCGAACTGGCGCGCCACGACGTACTCCCAGTCGTCCTGGCCGATCTGGTCGAGCAGCGCGCTCTCTAGATGCACGCCCACCCAGTCGACGGCGATCTCGTGCGGGGTGTCGCCGTCTCCGTCGTACTTGGTGGCGTCGGCCCCGCTGTCCAGCAA
The DNA here is from genome assembly GCF_040659625.1 of Nonomuraea sp. NPDC049750. Taxonomy (NCBI): domain Bacteria; kingdom Bacillati; phylum Actinomycetota; class Actinomycetes; order Streptosporangiales; family Streptosporangiaceae; genus Nonomuraea; species Nonomuraea sp. NPDC049750. The sequence goes on along the minus strand of NZ_JBFANB010000019.1, from coordinate 22,865 downwards.
CAGGCGTACGACGCCCAGGGCGCCGCGCCTGGCCGCCAGCGTGAGCGGCGTGTCGCCGACGTCGTTGGCGGCGTCGATCTCGGCCCCCGCCTCGACGAGCAACTCAGCCGTCTCGGCGTGTCCCTTGGCCGCGGCCCAGAGCAGCGCGGTCCAGCCGCCGCTCTCCCGGCCGTTGACGTCGGCCCCGGCGGCCAGCAGCAGGCCCGCGACCTCGGCCCGGTCCCAGGCGGCCGCCGCGCAGAGCGGCAACCCGTCTTCGTCGCCGGCGCTGGCCTGGTTAGGGTCGGTGCCACCGGCGAGCAGCTCGCTCACCTTCTCCGACTCGCCGTTCAACGCGGCCCGGTAGAGCTGTTCCTCATGCATGACTGGACCCTAGCTTGGATCGGGCTCCAGCCGTGTCAGCCCCTCGCAAGCGTGCTAGGCGGTTCGGACCATGACTGTTCCTTCTCCGGGAGGATCCCGATCGTCCAGAAACGCGATATGTTGCGAGTATGACTGACCCTGGCGAGGTTAGGGCCTCGGACGCCGAACGTGAAGCCGTCGTGGAGCAGCTCCGCGTCGCCTCGGTCGACGGGCGGCTGACGCTCGTCGAGCTGACCGACCGCACCGAGGCCGCCTACACCGCCTCCACGCACGCCGAGCTGGCCATGCTCGTCCAGGACCTGCCCGCCTCGGGCGCCGTGCCCGTGCCACCGGTCCATCAGGAGGGGCCCGCGCGCAAGCGGCGCTGGTTCGTCGGCGTCATGGGCGACTCCAAGCGGCGCGGCACCTGGCGGATCGACCAGGAGCTGGGCGCGGTCGCCGTCATGGGCGACGTGCTGCTCGACCTGCGTGAGGCCGAGGTCCGCACGAACATCGTCGACATCATGGCCGTCTCGGTGATGGGCGACGTGAAGATCATCGTTCCCGACGGCGTCAACGTGGACCTCGACGGCATGGCCATCATGGGCGACAAGCGGGTCGACGTCCTGGAGGCGGCACCGGGCACCAACGCACCGGTCATCCGGGTGCACGCGTACGCGGTCATGGGTGACGTGAAGGTGATCGGCGACTCCCAGGCGCAACCGCTGCGGCGCGGCCTGGCGGCATGGCGTGAGCAGTGGCGCATGCTGCACGGCGACGAGTGGCGCAGCATGCGCAGGCAGCTCCGCGACGACCACCGCAGCATGCGCCGCGATCTACGCCGGGGCTACTGACGAACCCATCACCGCCATCAACGGCAGCGGGTTGATGTAGTCGCGATAGTGCACGACAAGTCCGTCACGCACCCGGATCACGGCGATGACCCGCTGGGTGAACGGCGCGCCGGTGGCGGCGACGTGGCCATGGACGGTGTACTCGACGATGACCACCTCGGGATCGGCCGTCTCGTGGATCACCACATCGACGTGCCTCTCGAACTCGATCAGCCGCCCACCCGTGGCCATGAACGCCCGGATCTCGTCCCGCCCGTCGAGGGTCTCCGGGACGCCCTCGGGTCGATAGGGCCACTCGATGACCCCGTCGGGGGCCATCAGCTCAACGAACCCCTCCATGTCCGCCGACAGGCTCGTCTCCAGCACCCGCTCGGCCACCTCACGTGCGTTCACGGCCACTCCTCGTTCGTTGAACGTGCGTTCATTGAACAACCGTAGAACGAAGTCGGTGATTCGGTCAACGCCCGTACAATGAACCGGTGTCCGACGAGAAGCCGCGCCGCACCCGAGCCGAGCAGCGCCGCGAGACCGAGGCCCGCATTCTCGCCGCCGCCCGTGCCACCTTCGCCGAGCTCGGATACGAGCGCACGACGATCCGGAACGTGGCGTCCGCCGCGGGGGTCAACGCGGGGCTGGTGATGCACTACTTCGGCAGCAAGGAGGAGCTGTTCTCGCGCGCCGCCAAGCTGCCGGACGAGGAACTGCCGGTGGGGCATCCGGCGGAGGCCCTGCTCACCTCGCTGCGCCGGCGGCTCGACGACGAACCGGTCGCGTCACTCGTCGTGCTGCGTTCCGTGCTCACGCACGCGGAGGCGTCGGGGGAGTTCCGAGCGGCGGCGGCGACCTGGCTCGACCGGATGAGCGCGGCCATCCCGGCCGCTGACGCCGGGCTGCGGGCGGCGCTGATCAGCGCCATCATCAACGGGGTGGTGATCGATCGTTACCTGCTCAAGCTGAGCTCCCTGGCGGACGCGCCCGCCGACGACATCATCGCCCTCCTGCGGCCGTGCTTCGAAAGCTTGGCGGGCGAGACGCGCTGACGTCTACGAGGCCGCCGCACCGGCCGGGGCGCGGGCCGCGCAGTCATAGCGCTCCAGGAGCACCTCGGCCAGTTCGGGAGCCGGGCCGAGCACGTCGGCGACCACGTCGGCGCCCGCCTCAAGGGTGCTGCGCCGCACCTTGTCGGCGAAGTAACCGGGCGCCAGCAGGTACGGCGCGACGGCCACCCGGGGCGCGCCCGCCTCGCGGAGGAGCGCCACCGCCTGCGCGGGCGTCGGCTCGGCCGCCGACGCGTACGCCGCCGTCACCGCCCACCACCCTCCAGTGGTACGCGGGCCCGCGGACAGCCCGCGCGGGAAGCCCGTCGCCCGTGACCAGGAGCGCGCCATCCCGGAGACCACCGCGTTGGCCCGCGAATCACTCGAACCCGCCGACACGAGCACGACCGCCGTGTCCGGATCGCCCGGCGACACCCCGGCCTCCGCCAGCCGCCGTTCGAGCGTCGCCAGGAGCAGCGGGTGCGGCCCCAGCGTCGCGCCGTAGCGCACGCGCAGCCGCGGGTCGCGCGCCCTGGCCTCGTTGAGCGCCGCGGGAAGGTCCACCCGGCTGTGGTAGGCCTCGGTGAGCAGCAGCGGCAGCACCACGGCCGCCTCCAGCCCGCTCAGCGCCTGCCCCAGGGACGGGGTCGCGTGGTCGAGGTACGCCGTGCGCACCGGCAGTCCGGGCCGCGCCAGCCGTACCTCGTCGAGCAGGGCTTCCACGGTCGCGGCGGCGCGTGGATCGCGAGACCCGTGCGCCACCGCGACCAGTGGGATGTCCTGGCCCGTCCCGTCTGCCAACGGGACGGGCCACATGCTGGGGGTTACAGGTGAATGCCGCATTCGACCTTCCCCAGCCCCGCCCAGCGGCCGCTGCGCGGGTCCTCGCCCTCCGCGACCTGCCGGGTGCAGGGGGCGCAGCCGATCGAGGGGTAGTTGTCATAGTGCAACGGGTTGATCAGCACCCCGTTGTCGGCCATGTAGTTGTCGACCTCGTCCTGGGTCCACCTGGCGATCGGGTTGACCTTGACCATCTGCCGCTTGGCGTCCCACTCCACGACCTTGGTGTCGGCGCGGGTGCTCGCCTCGTCGCGGCGGATGCCGGAGATCCACGCCAGGTACGGTTCGAGCGCCCGGTTGAGCGGCTCCACCTTGCGCAGGTAGCAGCACAGGTCGGGATTGCGGCCGAACAGGCGCGGCCCGAGCTCGCGTTCCTGCTCCTCCACCGTGCGCGACGGCTGCACATTGATCACATTGACGTCATAGACCTGCTGGACCGCGTCACGGGTGCCGATCGTCTCGGCGAAATGGAACCCGGTGTCGATGAACAACACGTCCACCCCGGGCTTGACCCGGCTGACCAGGTCGATGAGCAGCGCGTCGCTCATCGAGGAGGTCAGGCACAGCCGGTCGCCGAACGTCGCCGCCGCCCACCGGATGATCTCGCGGGCGGAGGCGTCCTCCAGGAAGACCGCGGCGGACTCGACGATGTCCTGCAGGTCGAGCGCGCCGCGTTGCTCTCTTAAACCGACCTCGATGTCGACGAGTGTCATATCTTCACTCCGATTCCAAGAAACTTCAGCTTGAAGGCGCGGGCGCAGGACCGGCAGTACCAGCCGCCGTGCGCCGCGGGTTCGGGCGCTTCGGGGTCGCCCTCGTAGGGCTCGAGGTCCTCGTCGCCGCAGTAGGGGCAGTGGAAGGGGACGGCTCGCGTGGTCATCGCAGGTCCGCCTCGTCCGCTCGCTGCACCCAGTCGGCGAAGGCCTCGCCTTCCTTCTTCTGGGCGTCGTAGTGCGTCACGACCCGCTCGACGTAGTCGGGCAGGGCCTCGGCGGTGGTCTTGAGTCCGCGTACCTTCCTGCCGAAGCCGGGGTTGACGCCCATCGAGCCGCCCAGGTGGATCTGGTAGCCCTCGACCTGCTCCCCGTGCTCGTCCACGACCAGCTGGCCCTTGAGGCCGATGTCGGCGACCTGGATGCGCGCGCAGGAGTTGGGGCAGCCGTTGACGTTGATGGTGAGCGGCTCGGCGAAGTCGGGCAGGCGCCGCTCCAGCTCGTCGATGAGGTTGGCGGCGGTGGCCTTGGTCTCGACGATGGCCAGCTTGCAGTACTCGATGCCGGTGCAGGCCATCGTCTGGCGGCGGAACGTCGACGGGTTGACCTGGAGGTCGTTGGCCTCCAGCTCGGCGACCAGGGAGTCGACCTGGTCCGGCGCGACGTCGAGGATGACCATCTTCTGCTCGACCGTGGTGCGGACGCGGCCGGAGCCGTGCCGCTCGGCGACGTCGGCGATCACGTGCAGCTTGTCACCGTCGAGGCGGCCGACCTTGGGCGCGAAGCCCACGTAGAAGTTGCCGTCCTTCTGCGGGTAGACCCCGACGTGGTCGCGGCGGGAGCCACGGGGCGCCTGGGGCGCGGGCCCGTCGGGCAGCGCCTCCTTGAGGTATTCGGTCTCCAGGACTTCCCGGAACTTCTCCACGCCCCAGTCGTTGACCAGGAACTTGATCCGAGCGCGGTGCCGCAGCCGCCGATACCCGTAATCACGAAATATCCCGATCACACCGGCCCAGACGTCCGCCACCTGCTCCGGCCGGACGAAAACACCGAGCCGCTTGGCGAACATCGGATTGGTGGACAGCCCCCCGCCGACCCACAGGTCGTAGCCCTTCTCCCCACCGGGCAGCTCGACACCCACGAACGCCACGTCGTTGATCTCGTGCACCGTGCAGTGCGACGGGCATCCGCTCAGCGCCGACTTGAACTTGCGCGGCAGGTTGGAGTAGGCCGGGTCGCCGATGAACCGCTCGTTGAGCACGTGGATCTCGTCGGTCGCGTCCAGCACCTCGTCGGTGTCGATCCCGGCCAGCGGGCAGCCCAGGATGACGCGCGGGGTGTCGCCACACGCCTCGGTGGTCGACAGCCCGACCGCTTCGAGCCGCGCCCAGATGTCGGGCACCGACTCGATCTCGATCCAGTGCAGCTGGACGTTCTGCCGGTCCGTCAGGTCGGCGGTGCCCCGGCCGTAGTCGTTGGAGATCTCGGCGATGACCCGCAACTGCGGGATGCTCAGCTGGCCGCCGTCGATCCGCACCCGCAGCATGAAGTAGCGGTCGTCCAGCTCCTCGGGCTCCAGGATCGCGGTCTTGCCGCCGTCGATCCCGGGCTTGCGCTGGGTGTAGAGGCCGTACCAACGCATCCGGCCCCGCAGGTCAGCGGGGTCGATCGAGTCGAAACCACGCTTGGAGTAGATGTCGATGATGCGTTGGCGGACGTTGAGGCCGTCGTCGTTCTTCTTGTTCTCTTCATTCTTGTTCAGCGGCTCCCGGTAACCGAGAGCCCACTGGCCTTCGCCGCGCGGGCGTTTGTGATGCCGGCTGGCAGGGGTGCTCATTGCGCGTCCTTCGGTTCATGGGCGCGCGCAGGCTTCCTCCCGCCTCATCATTGAGGGCAGGGGTGAAGGAGGAGATTTGCGACGCGCGCAACGGAGAAAACGGGTGGGTTAACGGGCGTCGCAACAGATGGCACTGCGGACACGCTGAAGATCGACGTGTCGTCGACCGACAAGCATGGGGTCCGCTGGCATAGTTCGAAGATACGCTAGGTATCCGGTATGTCCAAGACTGGGTCCAGACTGTGGACGCTCTTCACCCCTGACGGGGCCAGTCCAGGTCCGACTCGGCCGGCTCCTCCGCCTGCTGGTGCTGGCAATCGCACCAGGATCCGCCGCGACATTCCTCGTGGCGCTTGTCCTTGCACTTCTCGCAGATCACCCTTGCATTATTCCTCGTAGAACCTTGTTCGGTTAGGCTGGCGCCCGTGGACCTCATGGGCGAGTTGCTGAGCGACCTGCGTGCGGAGACCGCGTCACTCGACGAGCTGTTACGGCCCCTGGAGGCCGGAGACTGGGAGCTCGGCACACCCGCCGAGGGATGGGCGGTGCGTGACCAGGTGAGCCACCTGGCCTGGTTCGACGAGGCCGCGCGCACCGCCGTGACCGATCCCGACGTCTTCCGGGCGGCGGCGGCGCACTTCACCTCCACCGATGACCTGGCCGCGGAGTTCCGCGGGCTCGCCCCCGACGAACTGCTCGAATGGTTCCGTACGGCTCGTGCCCGCAGCATCAAGGCGTTCACCGGGCTGTCCGCCCGTGACCGGCTGCCCTGGTACGGGCCCGACATGTCGGCCGCCTCCTTCGTCACCGCCCGGCTGATGGAGACCTGGGCGCACGGCCAGGACGTGGCGGACGCGCTCGGCGTCACCAGGGAGCCCACCCCGAGGCTGCGGCACGTGGCGATGATCGGGTTCAGGGCCATGCCCTTCGGTTTCGCCGTACGGAATCTGCCCCTTCCGTCGCGACCGGTGCGCGTGGAGCTGACCATGCCCGACGGGACGCCATGGACGGCGGGGCCCGAAGAGGCCGCCGACACGGTCCGCGGGCCGATGCTGGACTTCTGCCTGCTCGTCACCCAGCGCGTCCACCGCGACGACACCGACCTGGAGATCACCGGCGAGACCGCCCGCGCCTGGATGGAGATAGCGCAGGCGTTCGCCGGACCACCCGGTAAGGGTCGATCAGGGAAAGGCCAGGGGCATTCCCGATGATTTGAGAGGCAGCCCCGGTGACATGCTGTAAGCATGCGGACAATCCTGAACGTCATCTGGCTGATCTTCGCCGGTGTCTGGCTGGCCATCGGCTACGCGATCGCCGGCGTCATCTGCTGCATCCTGATCGTCACGATCCCGTTCGGCATCGCCTCGTTCAGGATCGCGGCCTACGCGCTCTGGCCGTTCGGCCGGACCGTCGTGCGCGACCCCGACGCGGGGGCGCTCTCCACGATCGGCAACGTCATCTGGCTCGTCTTCGCGGGCATCTGGCTGGCGGTCGGGCACGTGGTCACCTCGATCCCGTTGTTCCTCTCGGTCATCGGCATTCCGCTGGGCATCGCGAACCTGAAGCTCATCCCGGTTTCGCTGCTCCCGCTGGGTGCGCGCATCGTCGACGTCGACTAGGGCAGTGCCCGGGGGACGTAAGCTGTCCCGAAGAGTCACTGCTAATAACCGTTGGGTGCCATGACGTCCACCGATGCGCCTAGCCGGTCGATGAGGAGGCGACTCGCCTCCAACGCCCGTGCCAGGCTGAACTGGGTGCTCGACACGAACTCGTGGGCGACCGTCCGCGCGACCACGAACGCGGGAGTCACTTACCGCGTCACGGGCCTCGCGGGCGAGGCGGCCTTCTTCGCGCTGCTGTCCCTCCCGCCGTTCGTGCTGGGACTGATCGGGGTACTGGCCAAGCTCGGCACCTGGCTGGGGCCCCAGGTTGTCGTGCAGGTGAAGACCTGGGTGATCGACCAGGCCGGGCTGCTGTTCACCGACGACGCGGTGCACAAGGTGGTCAACCCGCTCATCACCGACGTCCTCAGCGACGACGCCAGCAAGGTGTCGATCATCTCGGTGGGCTTCCTGCTGTCGCTCTGGTCGGGCTCCCGGGCACTTTACGTCTACGTGGACCTCATCTCCGTCTCCTACGGGCTCGGCGAGGAACGCGGCATCATCAGGACCAGGCTGATGTCGTTCGGGCTCTACGTGATCGGGTTGGTCATCGGGATCATCGTGATGCCGGTGCTGGTCATCGGGCCGACGCTGCTCAAGGACGCGCTGCCGGGGGAGTACGGCGTCCTCGTCGACCTGCTGTACTGGCCGGTGGTGGTCATCGGCTCGGTGCTCTTCCTGACCGTGCTCTACCACGTGAGCGTGCCGGTCCGGACGAAGTGGTACCGGGAGCTGCCGGGGGCGATCCTGGCGCTGTTCCTGTGGATCGTTTGTGCCGCCGTGCTGCGGGCCGTGCTCGCGGCGTGGTTCTCGCCAGTGTCCGTCTACGGCTCGCTGGCCGCGCCCATCGCGCTGCTGCTCTGGCTCTACATCACCGCGCTCGCCGTGCTGATCGGAGCCATCCTGAACGCCGAGGTCGATCGGCTCTGGCCCGGCGCCAGTCGTACCAAATAGGGAATAATCCCCCAGTGGACGCACAGCGGAGAGTCGGTCCCTACACGCTCGTCAGGAAGCTGGGCGAGGGTGGCATGGGGTTCGTCTACCTCGCGGAGGACCCCACCGGCAGGCGCGTCGCGCTGAAGACGATGCGGCCCGAGCTGGCCGCCCGTGAGGAGTTCAGGCGCAGGTTCGGCAAGGAAGCCGAGGCCGCCAGGCGGGTCGCCAGGTTCTGCACCGCCCCCGTGCTCGACGCCGGGTTCGAGGGCGGGACCGCCTATCTGGTCACCGAATACGTCGAGGGCCCCGACCTGTCCGGCGTGGTCGTCCGGCAGGGGCCGCTGACCGGGTCGAACCTGGAGGCGCTGGCCGTCGGCGTGGCCACCGCGCTGGCCGCGATCCACCAGGCAGGGGTCGTGCACCGCGATCTGAAGCCGTCCAACGTGCTGCTCAGCGCGGTCGGGCCGCGGGTCATCGACTTCGGCATCGCCCAGCTCGCCGACGCCGGGGGAGCGCCCGTCACGATCGCCCAGAGCATGGGGACGCCCGCGTACATGTCGCCCGAGCAGGCCAAGGGCGAGCAGGTGACGTCGGCGAGCGACATCTTCTCGTGGGCCGCTCTGGTGGCGTACGCGGGCGTCGGCCGGCCGCCGTTCGGGTCCGGCGGGGTCGCCGAGGTCGTCTACCGGGTGATCAACCACGCGCCGGTGCTCGACGGGCTGGACGAGCGGATCAGGCCGCTGGTCGAGCGGGCGCTGGACGTTCGAAGGCCCGTCCGCTGGTCCGGAAGGTCTGTCCGGTGGGATGGTGGCTGGTTCGTCCGCCGGGGTGGTCAAGGGGCCGTCCGCTGGAGCCTTGGAAGGCCCGCCCGCTGGAGCGCTGGAAGACCCGTCCACTGGGGCCGGTGAAGGGCCGCCCGCCGGGACGGGTGAAGGGCAGTCCGGCGGGAGGCGGGCTTCTGGGCGGCGCCGTTGGCTGGGCCCGGTCGTCGCCGCCGCGCTCGCGGCCGTCCTCGGCGTGGCCGCCACGCTCGCCGTACTGCGCCCGTGGCAGGAGAGCGTCGCCGAGCCGGGCACCCCCGCCGTCACCCGCACGCTCGACGCCCTGGACACCACCTTCCAGGTGCGCATCGACTCCCTCGTGCGGCAGGGCACCACGGCGCGCCTGCAGTGGACGGTCAAGAACGTCGGCACCAAGAACGCGCCTCTGTACGACAGGTTCGGCGCGAGCGCCCTCGACAACACCGTGTCGAGGATCAGCATCGTCCCTCCCGGCGTGGGCAAGCCGTTGTACCCGGCCAGGAAGGACAACGCCTGTCAGTGCGCCGAGGTCCCCACGGCCTCGTTCGGGGGCGGTATGCAGCTTCAGCTCTGGGCCGTCTTCGAGGGCCTGCCCCAGGACGCGGAGCACGTGGACGTGAACCTCGGGCCGCTCGGAACGATCAAGAACGTGGCCCTCTCATCTGCCTGATCACCTGATCCGTGCCCGGTCCCCCCTGCCCGATCCGCTATCGTCTAGAACGTCGCGACTGGCGCGTTAGGTGGGGCGAACCACCAGGGAGCGGAAGGGCAGAAGGCCGTGCGCCTGGGTCTTCGCACATTGTCAACGATGACAGGAGAGTCATGAGTTCTCTCACAAGCGTGGACCCGCAGATCGCCGAGCTCATCAAGGCGGAGGAGCGCCGTCAGGCCGACACCGTCAAGCTCATCGCGTCGGAGAACTACGTGTCCAAGGCCGTTCTGGAGGCCACGGGCACCGTCCTGACCAACAAATACTCCGAGGGCTACCCCGGCAAGCGCTACTACGAGGGCCAGCAGGTCATCGACCAGGTCGAGACTCTGGCCAACGAGCGGGCCAAGGCGCTGTTCGGCGTCAACCACGCCAACGTCCAGCCCTACTCGGGCTCGCCCGCCAACCTGGCCATCTACATGGCCTTCCTGCAGCCGGGCGACACCGTGATGGGCATGGGCCTGCCGTTCGGCGGTCACCTCACGCACGGCTGGTCGGTCTCGGCCACCGGCAAGTGGTTCAACCCGGTCCGCTACGGCGTGCGCCAGGACACCGGCCGCATCGACCTCGACGAGGTCAGGGCGCTGGCGCTGGAGCACCGGCCGAAGCTGATCTTCTGCGGTGGCACGGCCATCCCGCGCACGATCGACTTCGAGGGCTTCGCCTCCATCGCCCGCGAGGTGGGCGCCGTACTCGCCGCCGACATCGCGCACATCGCCGGCCTCGTCGCGGGCGGCGCGCACCCGTCGCCGGTGGGCCACGCCGACGTGATCTCCACGACCACGCACAAGACGCTGCGCGGCCCGCGCGGCGCCATGCTCATGGCCACCACCGACGAGCACGCGACCGCGCTCAACAAGGCCGTCTTCCCCGGCCTGCAGGGCGGCCCGCACAACCACACCACCGCCGCCATCGCCGTGGCCCTGCACGAGGCGTCCACCGACGCCTTCAAGGCCTACGCGCACCAGGTGGTGACCAACGCGAAGGCGCTGGCCGAGGAGCTGTCGAGCCGCGGCTTCGACCTGGTCTCGGGCGGCACCGACAACCACCTCATCCTGCTCGACCTCACGCCCAAGGGCATCGGCGGCAAGCCGGCCGCCCAGGCGCTCGACCGCGCGGGCCTGGAGACCAACTACAACACGGTCCCGTTCGACACCCGCAAGCCGTTCGACCCGAGCGGCATCCGCATCGGCACCCCCTCTGTCACCTCGCGGGGGATGGGGCCGGGCGAGATGCGGCAGATCGGCGCGTGGATGGACGAGGTCGTCACCGCCCTGGCCAAGGGCGACGCCGAGCACGTCATCAGCCGGGTGCATCACGAGGTCAGCGAGCTGACCGCGCAGTTCCCGGCGCCGGGTCTCTCCTGATTTTCGTTACGGCAAGCCGCCCTCACCGCCACCCGCCGCACATGGCCGGGGGCCTCCAGGAGAACGGCCGCTGAGCCCGCACAGGGCTCGGCGCCGTTACGTGCGTGTCGTTGACCGGTGGCGCGGTTCGGTGGGCCGGAGGCGTCCCTCTCGGATGGTGGTCACCGGGAGGACGTGGTGAGTGGGCTCGCGGTGGGTTCCGCGAGAATCCACATAGACCCGCTCCGTCTCCCCAACCAGCCCAAACTCCGTTGCCCCTCCGGTCGGCCGGGACTCCGTGGCATCCCCAGTCAGTCGGAATACCGTGGCGTGGCGTATCGCGCCGTTGTCCGCCAGCCATTCCGAGTCCGGCGAGTCCATGCGCAGGACGCGGCGGGGTGCGGCGGTGACCGCCGTGATCGCGTTCTCCAGTGGCAGGCCGCAGGCCAGTAGCTTGGTGATCGTGGTGGCCAGGTCGTGGACGGGGCCGCCGATGTTGCGCACATGGATGTCGGTGCTGATCGAGTGCGGTGGGAAACCGGCGGCGATCGCGCGTTCGGCGACGTCGAAGCTGAAGCTGGCCGCGCCGTGGCCCACGTCCAGCAGCACGCCACGGTCGAGCGCGCGGGCCAGTGCGGGGACAGGGGTGCCGTCGGGTCGCCATGGATGGCCGGTCTTGCCGTGGTAGCAGTGGGTGATCACGTCGCCCTCGTCCAGCAGGTCGAGCACGTCCTCGATCAGCGGCGGTGCCTCGCCGACGTGCACCAGCAGGGGCAGACCCGCCTGCCGGGCGACGAGCCGGCCGAGCTGGAGCGGTTGCAGCCCCATCGCGCCCACGACCGCGCCGCTGGAGCGGACCTTCACGCCGCAGACCAGTCCCCGGTGCCGTTCGATGGCGGTCAGCGTGGCGTCCACGTCGATGAAACTCGGGTCGGCCGTTTCGCGTAGGTGAACGAGGCCGTATGAGCCGATGTTCATCCAGGCGCGTATTTCGGTCTCGGCGGCCGGGACGACATAGCGGGCCAGCCCGTCGATCGTGGCCTGGCCCGCGCTGCCCGCGTCGGCGACCACGTGCACGCCCTGGTCCAGGCCAGCCCGGTCCGGGGGCACGCTGATCACCGTCATCCCGTCGTAGACGTGGGCGTGCAGGTCCACCCAGCCGGGCCCGATCCAGAGATCCCCGGGCCGCTCCCGGGTCGGCTCCAGCACCAGCCCGGTGTCTCCCGGAACCAGCCGCACCGCCGCCGACGAACCAACCACCCGAAGCACACCGCCGATCCCGGCACCGCCCGCACCTGCGTCGCCGATCCCGAAACCGTCGGCCCCGGAACCGCCCGCACCTGCGTGGCCGAACCCCAAACCGCCGTTCCCGGAGCCGCTCACACCCCCGCCGCCGGTCATGCCAGGGCCTCCGCCACGGCCGCGTTGTGGAAGGCGCGGCGGATCCGGTTGATCGCGTCCGACCCCCGCCTCGGGTGCACCCGGTTGGTCAGCAGCACCACGAACACGTCCAGTTCCGGATCCACCCACAGGCTCGTCCCCGTGAACCCGGTGTGCCCATACGCCGCCGGGCTCAGCAGATCACCCCCGCTGCATCCGGGCCGCTCCCACCCTTCCCAGGCCAGCGCCCGGCCGCCGATTCGCGTCCGGGTCATCACCTCGAGCGTCCGGGCAGCCAGAAAGCCGCCGCCCCGGCACAGGGCCCGGCCCAGCCGCGCCAGGTCGTCCAGCGTGCCGAACAGCCCAGCGTGCCCGGCCACCCCGCCCAGCACCTCGGCGTTCTCGTCGTGCACGGTCCCTTGGACGATCCGGCCGCGCCACGGGCAGTCCTCGGTGGCGGCCGCACGCCGATGGTCGGGCTCGGGCAGCAGGAAGCGGGTCTCGTCCATGCCGACGGGCTCGGTCACCCGCTCCCGTACAAGCTGGTCGAGCGGTGTCCGGGCGGCCCGCTCGGCGATCAGCCCGAGGACCATGAACCCCTGGGAGCTGTACTCGAACCCGGGGGACGGACGCAACGGCAGCCGGGCCACCGCGGCGAGCAGTTCGTCGCGGGTCGGGTGGTCGCGGTAGAGCGGCTGCTGTCCGGGGATGCGTGAGGTGTGCGTCAGCAGCTCGAAGACGGTGATGCCGGACTTGTCGGTCGAGGCGTACTCCGGCAGGTGCAGCGCGATGGGGTCGTCCAGGGTCAGTTCGCCCGACTCGACCAGCGCCATGACGGCCAGCCCGACGATCGGCTTGGTGAGCGAGGCCAGGTCCCACAGGGTGTCGTCACCGACCGGGTCGCCGTTCCACGCCAGCGTGCCGAGGAGGCCACGCGAAACCGGGCCACTCGACCTGCCGTAGGCCCAGGCCGCGCCGGAGAATTCCCCGAGGGCGCGGGCCCGCGCGAGCACGTCCGTCATATGTTCCTCCCGATCGCCGCCGACACGCGGGCGGCGGCGGCCACCACCAGCGGTCCCAGCAGCGGCATGTCGTCCTGGCTCAGGCTGAGTGTGAGACCCGCGACGCTCACCGCGCCCACCGCCGTCCCACTCGCGTCGCGGACCACCGCCCCGACGCGGCGCACGTTCGCCTCATTCTCCTCCTTGTCGATCGCGTAGCCGCGTGAGCGTACCGCCTCCAGTTCCTGAAGCGGCAAAGCCGCCGCAGACCGGGGCTGAGGGCCGGGCATGAGGACGCCCCCCGTTCGGACCTGCTCCGGGCATGAGGACGCTCCGCCACAACGGACCTGTGGCGGGCATGAGGACGCCCCGCCGTACGGAGGGTTACGGCGGGGCGTCGGGTGCCTTCGGGGACGGGCCGGAGGTCCCCGGAGGCGGTGGCCGGTGGCGGGTGGCGCCGCTACCGGCCGGGGGCGGTCCTCACGGGCGGGACCGAATCGCCCGCTCGGACCTGCTCTTCAGTTGGTCTTAGGGCGATCAGCCGAGGAAGAGGTAGTCGGCCTTGTAGTCGACCTGGGTCTGGGCGCCGACCGTGCAGGTGCCCGCGGGAGCCACGCCGCCCTCGGTGTTGAGGCGCAGGATCGTGGTGGCGTGGGCCAGCAGGCCGGTGCTCTTGCCGGACTGGGTGGCGTCCAGGACCAGCTCGGGGATGTTGCCGTCACCGTTGGGGGTCTTGGTGACGACCGCTCCGCGCACCGCGCTGCCGTCTGGAGCGACCCACTGCGGCGGTCCCGCGGCCGGGGTCACGAAGGAGTGGTCGATGCCGCGCCGCAGCTTGGCCGCCACACCGTACTGGGTGAAGGCCGGGGCCGCGCCGGGCTGCTGGGTGCAGGCGTAGATCTGGGCGCCCTTCAGCACCTCGGCGGTGACCGCGCGGGGGTGGTCGAACGGGTCGCCGGACAGCTGGCCGCGTACCGCCCCGCCGTTGAACTCCGTGGTGTGCAGGTTGGTGTAGTACCGGCCGGGGTTGGCGGCGATGCGCTTGACGACCGGCGCGGCGACCTTGGCCTCACCCGCGACGCCCGTCAGGTTCGACGGCAGGCCCGCGGCGTCGGCGAACAGGTCGGCGACCACGTCGCCGTTCTTGCCGCTCGCGCCCTTGTGGATGTGGCCGTTGGTCACCGGGGCGAGCCCGGTCCAGAAGGCGGTGTAACCGATGACCGATCCTGTCGGGCGCAGCCACCAGGTGGCCTGGCCGTCCTGGTCGCCGCGCTTCTTGCCGTCGTTGGCGGGCACTTCCTTGGCGCCGTCGGCGCGGGCGGAGAGCGTGGCCTGGTTGCTGCCCTGCAGGACGCCGTTGATGTCGATCGGCTTGTTCAGCCGGTGGAACTGGCCGCGGACCGCGCCCTTGGGGTGGGCGGCGTCGTGCAGGTTGGCGTAGAAGCCGCCCGGGTCGTCGATCAGCGCCTTGACCAGCGCCGGGTCGGCGGTGACCGTGCCGGTCACGCCGAGCACGGTCTTGGGCAGCGGCTTGGTGAAGAACTCGAGCTTGACGTCGCCGTTGGCCCCCTTGGCGGCCTGGTGGATGTGCCCGGCGGTAGGTGAGTCGATCTTGTTCCAGCGAGCCGCGAAGGTGACCTCGTTACCGCTGATCTTGATGACGACGGTCGACCGGCCATCGGCGTCACCCTTGACGCCCACCTCGTTGGCACCGCGCAGGCCGGCGGCGAGGTACACGTCGTCACCGGAGGCCGAGACAGTCGCCTGAGCGGCGGTGACCGGAGCGAGAAGGCCGGTGGCGAGCAGCGCCCCGGACAGGGCGAGCGTACGAATCGACATGATGAAACCTCTTCAAGGATTGTCATTGGGGTTGGTACGGCAAGCAGTACGCGACCCGGCCCGAAGAGGTTCAACCGCTGAATCCGTAAATTTACATATAGGGAAGCGAGCGCAAAAAAGCCCTCCCACCTGTGGTGGGAGGGCTTCTGGGAGGTGAGTCCCGGGGAATTCAGGCTCTGACGGTAAGTAAAGTCTTACCAGAGGTGGTGACCACTTCGAAATGGTCGATGTCCTGGAGCTTCCACGGGCTGCCGCCGTGCATGTAGAGCGGATCGGGCGACCCGGGAACGCCGTATCCGGCGGGCGGCACCGACCAGCCCGTCATGATCCGCTTCTGGCCGGTCTTGGACACCGAGATCAGCTCGCATTCGAGCGGGCCCTTGATGCCCGAGAGCTTGAGCGCGGCATGTGTGCCCCAGCCCTTGGACTCCAGCACCAGCCCGCCGGTCACGCCGTCGGCGCCGACGCCCTCGATGGGCTTGCCGTCGGCGTAGAACTGCTCGGCCGGACCCAGATGCTGCGTGGGATGGCCCGCCGCCACGGGCGTCGCCGCGTCGCCGCCCCCGAGCTGGGTGCCGACCGCGAGCCCGCCGGCCACCAGCGTGACCGAGGCCGCCAGCCCGATCACGAATGTCCCCCGCCTCGACCGCCGGTCCTGCGCCTTCTTACGCCGGAGCAGGTCGATGACATCGGCCTGCCCGTAATCGGGAGGAGGGGGCTCTTCTCGCACCGGCCCGATCCCCGTCAGCACACTGGCCACTCCGGCCAGCTCTGACAGCTCCGCCCGACACGACGGGCAGAGGGAGAGGTGCGCTTCGAAGGCTAATCTGTCGTCGTCGTCCAGCAGACCGAGGGAGTAGGCGCCCACGTCCGTATGCTCGACTCTGTTCACGCCGTCACCCCTCTCTCCTGCAGTGCGACGCGCAACGCGCGGACCGCGTAGTAAACCCGGGACTTAACTGTGCCAACGGGAATGCCGAGCGCTATGGCAGCATCGTTGACCGACCGGTCTCGCAAGATCGTCTCGTTGAGGATCTCGCGGTGGGCCGGGGATAACGCCATCAGCGCCTCGGATACGACCACCTGGTGCAGCAGTCCCTCCATCTCGTCCGGCACGGGCATGCTCTCCAGCGGGCCGTCGCCTGATTCCGGCGGGCGGGCTTCCTTGCGCCGCCGGTCATCGATCACGATACGGCGTGCGACGGTGGCTAGCCAGGGCATGAGCGAAGCCGAGTCCGGATCGAGCTGCTCGGAACTACGCCAGGCGCGGATCATGGTCTCCTGCACGACGTCCTCGGCCCATTGCCGATCACCCGCCGTCAGCCGGATCACGAAGGCCAGCAGCGGCCGGTGGTACTCCCGGTAGAGCGTGGAGACGACCACTTCGTCATCCGGACGTACTCGTCTCATCCGGTGGCGTGAGCGTGGCTTGCCCATGGGGGCGGCTCCCTCGGCCGAGGGCGGGGGACACGTGCTGACTCGCATCATTCCCCTTTCAAAGTGCAGTCGGCAGGAAGTACGGACAGATTCCCTGGCGCGGTTCAACAGATCGGGAAGAAAGTCGTTGCGAACTCGCAGGAGGGATGCGTAGAGTCACTTCCCAGCTGCACCGAGAACTCGAGTGAGGAGGTGACGAC
Organism: Nonomuraea sp. NPDC049750; assembly: GCF_040659625.1. Lineage (NCBI taxonomy): Bacteria > Bacillati > Actinomycetota > Actinomycetes > Streptosporangiales > Streptosporangiaceae > Nonomuraea > Nonomuraea sp. NPDC049750. The sequence goes on along the minus strand of NZ_JBFANB010000019.1, from coordinate 5,933 downwards.
CATGCGGGCTGTTCTGTTCGGCTTGCCGTCTGTCATCCTCCGGGTGCCTGCTTAGAGGTCACCCGGGGTCCTTCTCGACCACAAAGGTGTCACTCCGTTGTTCTCCACGCTTTTCCCGCTCGGCTGGACCGAATCCCGCGTCGCCGAGCTACCACTACACACCGTGCCCGCCCGCGTGTCCCGGGTCGATCGCGGCGCGGCCGAAGTGATCGCCGCCGATGGGCAGCATCACGTCAAGTACGGCGCGCGCGTCCGTAGGGCGTCCGCTGACGACCCGGTGGCGCTGCCCTGTGTCGGAGACTGGGTCGCGCTCAAGGAGCTCCCAGAGGGCCGTTACGAGCTCGACGCGGTCCTGCCGAGAAGCAGCGCCTTCGTCAGGGGCGGCGTCAGCCGCGACTCGCGCGGCGGCCTGTCGGGCGACGGACAGGGCCAGGTGCTCGCGGCCAACATCGACATCGTCTTCGTCGCGGAGCCGTCCATGCACGCCACGGACTTCGCCGACCTGGGCCGTATCGAACGGCTCGTCGCGCTGGCCTGGGAGTCGGGCGGCACGCCGGTCGTGCTCGTCACCAAGTCCGACCTGTTCGAACGCGGCCTCGACGACCTGCTCGCCGACGTACGCGTCGCCGCGCCGGGCGTCGACGTGCACGCCGTCTCCTCGGTGCTCGGCGACGGTGTCGAGCTCGTACGCGGCTACCTCGAAGGCTCGCGTACGGCCGTCGTGCTCGGCCCGTCGGGCGCCGGCAAGTCCACGCTCGTCAACGCCATGGCGGACGGCGAGGCGATGGACACCCAGCAGGTGCGCGCCGCCGACGGCCGGGGCCGCCACACCACCGTGCACCGGGAGCTGATCCCGCTGCCCGGCGGCGGCCTCGTCATCGACACGCCGGGCATCCGCCGCGTCGGCCTCTACGAGATGAGCGAGGGCGTCGACCTCGTCTTCTCCGACATCGAGGAACTGGCGGCCGGCTGCCGGTTCGACGACTGCGGCCACGAGAGCGAGCCCGGCTGCGCGGTGCTCGCCGCGCTGGAGTGCGGCGAACTCCCCGAGCGGCGGCTGATCAGCTGGCGCAAGCTCCAGCGTGAGGCCGCCTGGATGGCCTCGCGCACCGACGCGCGCCTCCGCAAGGAGCAGCAGAACAAGTGGAAGGTCATCCACAAGGAAATGCGGCGCACGGGCAGAAACCGGCCCTGACCGGGTAACACCACTGCATGGAGCTGCTGTTCGCGGACCGCGCGCAAGCGGGGGCCATGCTGGCGGGACGCCTGCTCGACGCGCAGGACCCGGTGGTGCTGGCGCTCCCGCGCGGCGGCGTGGCGGTGGCCGTGCCGATCCACCGCAGCGTCGGTGGCCGGCTCGACGTGCTGGTGACTCGGAAGATCGGCTATCCGCCGACGCCCGAACTGGGCGTCGGCGCGATAGCCGAGGGCGGCGAGCCGGTGTTCGACCTGCTGCTGCTGCGCCGGCTCGGGATGACGCCCGAGTCGGTGGCGGACGTGGTCGCGGAGGAGCGGCGCGAGCTGGCCCGCCGGGTCAAGGTCTATCGGGGCGACCGCCCGCTGGCCGATCTCGCCGGACGCGAGGTGATCGTGGTCGACGACGGCCTGGCCACCGGCGCCACCGCGCGGGCCGCGCTCCGGGCGGTCGGCGCGGCCAAGCCGGGCCGGGTGACGCTGGCCGTGCCGGTGGGCGCCCGCGACACCGTCGAGGCCATGCGCGAGGAGGCCGACGAGGTGGTGGTGTTGCGGGTCCCGGCGGATTTCCGGGCGGTGGGGCAGTGGTACGAGCACTTCGATCAGCTCAGCGACGCCGACGTGCTGGATCTGCTGGCGGGTGTCTGAGTGAGGGGTGTTTCGTCACGCGACCGTCTCGGGCTCTGTGACGGTCCGTCGGGGTTGGTGTCCCTTGGGAGGGATACCTCCTGCGGGGGTGAGGAGGAGGCCGGTCCGCAGAGGGCGGGGTCCCCTCGGGGAAGCGGACGAAGGTGGTCCGTTGTGGCCTGGGTCCCGCTGGGCGTGAGGTCAGTTGGAGAGTACGGCCCAGACGAGCTTGCCCTGGGTGCCGGGGGTGAGCCAGCCCCAGGTGGTGGTGAGGGCCTCTACCAGGCGCAGGCCGCGGCCGTATTCGGCGAAGACGTCGGTGGTGGGCGGGGCGGTCGGCGCGTGCCGGCTGTAGTCGCTCACCACGCACGCCACCTCGGGCCGCCGGCTCAGCAGCCGGAGCTGGATGGCGCCGCCGCCGTGCCGCATCGCGTTGGTGACGAGCTCGGAGACCACCAGCTGGGCGTCGAAGACCATGCCGTCGGAGCCCCACGAGGTGAGCGTCCGGTCGACGAACCGCCTGGCGGAGGCCACACAGACGGGCTCGAACGTGCTCAGCTCATGAAAGCGGAAGACCTCGTCACACGGACCGCGCCGCCCTTCGAGCAGAATGGGCAGCAGCCATTCGGGTGCCTGGGCACACGTGGCGGCTTGCGGCCGAGCGTCGAAAGTCGTCATCCTGGCCCCCGAAGCGCGGTCTAGGTGATCCAATGCCCATCTTTACGGCGTGTGCTTACCGATGCAAGACTTTTCGTGTTTTACAGATGCAAATAGCATCTGCACGTGCAGATGATCTGGGAGCGATGGGTGTGAGCGCACTGAGTGCGGAAGGGAATGTGGTCGGCTACTCGCCGGGAAGCCCGACGGTGCTGCGGATCCTGCTGGGTACGCAACTGCGCAGGCTCCGCACGGAGAAGCGTATCTCGCGGGAGGACGCGGGGTATGCGATTCGCGCTTCTCACGCCAAGATCAGCCGCCTGGAGCTCGGGCAGGTCAGCTTCAAGGAACGCGACGTCGCCGATCTGCTCACCCTCTACGGCGTCACCGACGAGGCCGAGCGGGCGCCGTTGCTGGAGCTGGCCCGGCAGGCCAACGCCCCGGGCTGGTGGCACAAGTACAGTGACCTGCTGCCCGGCTGGTTCGAGGTCTACATCGGGCTGGAGGGTGCGGCTTCGGTCATCCGTACGTATGAGAACCAGTTCATCCCCGGCCTGCTCCAGACGCCCGAGTACGCCAGGGCGGTGATCAAGCTGGCGCACGAGACGACTCCCGAGGGCGAGCTCGACCGGCGCGTGGCGCTGCGCACCAGGCGGCAGGAGCGCCTGGCCGGTGGCCGGCCGCTCAAGCTGTGGGCGGTCATCGACGAGGCCGTGGTGCGGCGTGCGCTCGGCGGCCGTGAGGTGATGCGCCGGCAGATCGAGCACCTGCTGGAGATGACGAAACGGTCCAACATCACCGTTCAGGTCATCCCGTTCGAGCGCGGCGGGCACGCGGCCGCCGGCGGGCCGTTCAGCATCCTGCGTTTCCCCGAGCGTGAGCTGCCCGACGTCGTGTACCTGGAGCAGCTCACGAGCGCCCTCTATCTGGACAAGCCGGCCGAGTCCGAGCATTACATGCAGGTCATGGACCGATTGAGCGTCCAGGCCGACTCCCCTGAGCAGACCAAACGCTTCCTGGAGCGCCTGCTGTCAGTGTGATCCACCCCATATCCGGGTTTTGGTCGTCCCCTATATGGTGATCTTGGCGATGCCGTAACGTGATCTCGCAACCACGGCTGCACGTGCATCCGTAAGCGCGCGAGGGAGCTTCCCCAATGCATGAGTTCCGCAACGGAACGCCCGCCGGTCGCCTTCCCGCCGTCTGGCGCAAGAGCAGGCGGAGCAACCCCAACGGCAACTGCGTCGAGGTGGCCGATCTGCCCACGGGAGAGGTGGCGATGCGTAACTCACGCTTCCCCGAGGGGCCCGCCCTGGTCTACACGCGGGATGAGATCACCGCGTTCGTGCTCGGCGCCAAGGACGGCGAGTTCGACGATCTGATCGTCTGAGGCTCTGATCGCCTGAGGCTCTGATCGTCTGAATCTCTGATCGTCTGAGCCAAGAGCCCCGAGCCAGGCGTAGCGCCGACCCAGAGCGGTCCAGCCCCGAAGCTCGGGAGACACTGATCCGGAAATCACTTCAGCCCGGCGTCACGGATGACGCCGGGCTGAAGCGCGTGCTGGGGGCTGAGGTCTTTGCCTGATCAAGCAGTTGCCCCGACCGGGTTCGCCGGAGCCTGGACTTGGCTGGCCAGGCCCCGGTTCATCGGGGCAACTGCATGATCACGCGGTGATCGCTGCCGGGTGGAGTCAGGCGGCGGAGATGCCGGCGCTGGCGGCGCGGCGCATGCGACGGCGACGCTCGGAAGCGCGCTCGTCCTCGTTCAGGCCACCCCACGTGCCGTACTTCTCCGGACGGGACAGCGCGTAGTCCAGGCACTCGTTGCGGACAGGGCACTGGGCGCAGATCGCCTTGGCCTTCCGCTCGCGCACGTCACGCTCGGGCTGCCGCTCCCCATCGGGGCCGAAGAAGAGCACGAGGTCCTCACCCCGGCACGCGGCATCATCCTGCCAACCCCAGCTGGGGCGCGGGCGGGCGAGCTGCCGACGTACCTGAGACATGAGAAAACCACCTTCGTGAGAGGTATTTCAGTAATTGAGCCGCATTGGACGTTTTCGGCGTCACTGTTCCAACGCAAAGGTGGGCCGTAGTGTTCCCGTGATCAGGTAAGGGCGGGCGTGGCGTACCGCACAGGCGTGAGCCTGTCCAGCGAAACCAGCCGGTAGGTGGTGATCTTCTCGGCGCAAGCCGTACCACACGGCGCTTGGAACACCGATGGCTCAACCACAACCTCGAACCGGACGTCGCCGCAGCGCACGATGGCTTCGGTGACGTCGCCGTCCGACCTGGAGGATTCCACGGCCACTGCGCCGACAGAACACTCTCCCGTATGGGTTCGGGCGAAGTGCTCGACGGCTTGCAATGGCTCAGGGATGCCTGCGCGTCCCCGGTAACGGTCGAGAATGATCTCGCCCGACCGGTACGCGTTAGCCGCTGCGATCGCAGCAGCCTGAGACATGCTGCCGTAGAAAATTCCGTGTGGCAAGCACACGAGGTTGGCGGCGTAGCGATCGCCGCCAACGTGTGACGTTTCCCATACTCTGTCCGGCCAGTTTTCGGCCAGGCTTCGAGCGATGGGTAGTCCAATGCGGGCGCAACACGCATTGCGCTTGGCGTGCGTGCAGACCAGAAATACCGGCTCGTCTTCAAGTATGCAGGACTCCGGGACCACTCCGGCCACCAGCGCGTCCAGGTCAAGATCCTCGGTACCTGCGATGACTCCGCTGGCCAGCCAGGGGTTGGGGCCCGTGGCGTAGCCCACTAGCACACGCAAGTCCTGCTCCTGTGGGCGGACCCGTCGGCCGGGGCGGCGGATGAGCTGGGCTCTGATGCCACGTTCTTGGGCTCGGCGCACGAGGTTCGAGATTTTTTCAGGAAGCTCGAAGGTTTCCAGATGTGACGGCCACGGCCCGTCGTACTCGACGAGTAGCCACAGCCGGGCCCCCACGGTGGCGCTGGCCAGATTCGGCACCCCGCCCGTGTGGCAGCCATCCGGATGCTCGCAACCCCTGGTCAACGCCTTTCTCCCCTCTTGCGAATTAGGTAAGACTAACCTAACGGTAAGAGGGATGTACGGGTTACCGACTGAAAGCCGCCCTGGCGGCCGGCAGCGCCGCCGCCCGGTCCTCGGGGACGAGACCGATCCTGGTCCTGCGGTCGAGGAGGTCGTCCGCGTCGAGCGCGCCCTCGTGGGCGACGGACCACAGCAGCTCGCCCACCGTGACGCCGAGGCCGACCTCCTCGGGATGCGCCCGGACGAGTTCGTGCACGGCCGCCGCCTCGACGCCGTGGCGGGCGACCAGCCGCTCGGGTGGGCGGCCCGCGCCCGCCCCGGTTCGCGGGGTCACGGCGCCGTGACCCCCCCCCCCCCCCACCACCCGGGGAAAGGCGGGAACCCCACCCCCCCCCCGGGCGGTACCCACCCCGATAGCGCCGACCACCCCGACCGCCCCC
>NZ_JBFANB010000018.1:0-215984 GCF_040659625.1 Nonomuraea sp. NPDC049750 | reverse complement strand
TGTTGGTCGACCCCGCCTACACCTCGCAGGCGTGTCCGGAGTGCGGGTGTGTGTCCAGGGCGAATCGGCCGGCGCGGGGCCGGTTCGTCTGCACCGGGTGTGGCCTCGCTGGGCACGCCGACCACATTGCGGCCCGCAACATCGCCACACGCGGCATTGCGGGCTGGGCTGTTATCAATTAGCCACACGCTACCGGCCTCCCTTCACCCAGACGGGACCGCGAGAGCAAACCACCAGCTTCAAACGGTGGTAGTTGATACGGGAATGCTGCTGTGGCCGTCCATTGATGCGCGGGCTGTTTCTCCGCACCATTCTTGGAGTAGGGCAGACTTTTACCCGGCGCCGAGTTCGTAGACCGAGCACTGGCCGCTGCGGAAACGCAGCGTCGCGAAGCCATCAAGGGCCGTGTCATTCTCGGTGAGCGCCCATTTAACGCCATATTCGCGGACGAGCCGCGCGACATTCTCCGCCGACGGCTGCCGGAACATCGTGTCGTTCGCCGCCAGCCGTTCCTGGTCCGCGAATGGCAGGGCCAGGTAGGAGAGGCCGAACGGCTCGCTCCGCGACATCGTGCTCTGGGCGTACGCCCACCCCTCCACCAGCACCCGGCGCTCGCTGTAGGCGGACACCCAGAAATGGCGACTGTCGCACACCTTCCAGCCGACGGGCCGGCAGTGCGCGTTGGTCGCCACCACGTCGTCGGGCGAGGAGTGATCCCGCAGCCACCGCCCGGCCTCCAGCGCACCCTGCGGCACCATGCGCACAGGCGGCGGCGCCTCGTGGTGGCTCGACGGCCCGACCCCTTGGGCCAAGGTGGCCGGCACCGCGTAGCCGGTGAGCAGCGCGACCACCGCCAGCACTACGGGTCCGCGCCGCAGCGTGACGGTCGCGACGACCCCCGCGAGCACGAGGTATGGCAGCGCGAGGGGGAACAGCCCGTGGACCGGCACGTTCGGTCCGAGCAGCGCTCGGACCCCCACGGCCAGCCCGGCTCCCAGCGCCACCCACCACTTGGCGGCGGCGAATCCGCGCTCCCGGCCGAGAGCGGCCACCCCGGCGATGGACGCGATCGAGAGGTACGGTCGAGCGCCCTCCAGGAAGTAGTACTGGCTGGCCGACGGATGCCCCAGCAGCACGACGGCGCCGATGCCCCCCGCCCCGATCCCGAGCAACAGCAGCATGCCCGGATCCCGTAGGACCGCCCGCCTGGCCAGCACGCCCAGCACTCCCGCCCACACGCACGCCAGGCAGATGAGGTGAATCCCCGTCAGCCCCGCGATCGGCCACACGGAGGCCCTGGCAACCTGCTTGGGTCCGAGGTCCATCACCAGCCCCCAGACCGGCCGCATGCTCGCGAACGGCGCGAGCACCAGCCCCTGCCGCTGACCCCCGAAGACCACGAACTGCGCGAACGCCAGACCGGCCAGCATGATCCCGATGCCCACGAGTGCGGGCCGCGACCACCGCTCGGTCAGCGTGCTCCTGACGTTCACGAGTGCGGGTCGTGACCACGGCTCGGTCGATGTGTTCTCGGCACCTACGAGTGCGGGCCGCGACCACCGTCTGACGATCAGTACGAGCACCAGCCCACCCAGCAACAGCGGCAGGAACGTCGCCTTTGCCCCGGTCAGCGCCGCCGACAGCACCCCGACCAGCACCCACCCGCCCCACCCGGTCTGCTCCCGGCGCAGGTACCCAACGAGCACCAGCACCACAGGGACGCAGAGCAACGCCCCGAACGTCTGCGTCGGACTCGTCCACACCGTGAACATCGACCGCGACGTGAACAGATTGCTCGCTCCCCAGTACAGCTCCGGGCTGAAGGCGAAGTACGTCACGAAGACCGCAGCCACGCCCGCCCACCACCGCCCGGTCACCCGCCTGGCGAGCACCGCCAGCAGCACGACCATGGCCACCATCATCGGCAGCATCGACAGCCGGTAGAGGAGCGTCTGTGGTTCGATCCCGGTGACCCAGCTGGTGGCGGCCATCTCGGCGTAGACGTACCAGTGGTAGGACAGCGGCTCAGCCAGGACCGTCGGGACCGTCGGGGGCATGTGATGCTTGAGCTCGCCGAGCAGGGCGAGGTGGTAGGGCATGTCGACGTAGGGAGTCGCGTTGCCGGGCCAGGTCAGGCCATGGCCCCCGTAGAACGACAGGGTGCTCCAGACGACGAGATAACAGACGACCCCCGCCAAGGCCCACGCACACCACAGGGGCATCCACTCACGACCCGCCGTCCCCGGCCCCGGCCCCGTGCCCGTCCCCGATCCCATACCCAGGCCCGGGACCGCTCCCGTCCCCGGTCCTGTCTCCGTTCCCGTTCCTCGGCTGATCCCCGGTCCCGCCTCCGGTCCCGGCCCCGACCGCCAGTACCGTCGTAGTCGGGGTACGGCGACGAAGGCGGCGATCACCGTAACGGGCCAGACGAGCACGAGCAGCGGTAGCCCGACCGCGCGCGCCGGGATGTAGGCCAGCACCTCGACCGCGTACCCCAGCGCCAGCCCTGCCGCCAGCTCCTCGGCGAGCGACCCGCGCCCCCGTGCCAACGCCCGCCACAACAGCGTCCCGGGAACCAGCACGCCGACACCGATATAGCCCCCGAAAGCGGCAATGTCCCGGACGGAAACCCCGCGCCAGACAAGCGCCGCCACAGCCACCAAGCCGACCAGCCCCACCGGCACCCAGCCGGACCACCCTCGCCGCCCGACCACCGGCGAGGCCACCACCCTCTTTGCCGCTGTGATGGTCATGCGGTCGCCACGCTCTTGTCCGCCCCGATCGTCATGTGAACACGGTGACCAGACGCGTGAACTCGGCGGTCAGGTCCACTCCATCCCAAACCCGGTGAAAGCTCAGCGCACTCCCCACCGGCACCATCCGATCGACCCCCCGACCCGCCAGCGCCCCCGCCAGCAACTCCAGCTCGGCCGGGACGAACCCGAAGTGCGTCATCGTCTGATCCCGGCGCTCCACCAGCCGAGCCAGCTCGCCAAGGCCATCGAGCCGGGCGTGTGCGAACGTCCCGGCGCCCAGCCACCGTCGTGGCGCCGCCTCGGGACCGGCCAGGGTGACGCTGGCCAGCGCGTTGCTGTGGAAGTCGATGGCGTGGGCGTCGCCGTCGGCGGCCAGTCCGTACGTGGCGACCCGCTTCTCGACCGCCATCGCGGCGTCCACGGACCACCCCCGTTTGGCCACGGCCCGCGCGAGCCAGGCGGTGAACTCCTCGCGCGCCACATCGCAGTCGGCGACCGAGCCGACCCAGTAGACGGTGCGCGGCGACGAGCAGGCCGCCTGGTCGAACCAGTAGGCGTCGTTGGCGAACCCCTCGGCGACCGCTCCCCGCGTGGCGGCCGACGCCGACAGCCAGGCCGTCGCCCGGAGCACCGCGAACGACGTCCGATCGGGAAAGGTCAGGTCACGCGCGTGCGGGGCTAGTGGATGGCGGCGGATCTCGCCGACCGCGGCGTCGCCGCCCCAGATGACCCGCAGGTCGCACGCCGCTGACAGGGCCGCGGTGACGGCGTCGGACCGGTCGTACGTGACGATGCGCTGCGTGGCGGCCACCGCCGGATCGGCGTCGGCCAGCGACTCCCGCAGCGTCCGCGTGATCGTCTCGGCCACGGCGCCCGCGCGCGGCGACAGGCGTACCACGTTGCGGTTGCCCATCAGCGCCGACAGGGCCCAGGAGTAGACGAAGACGGTGTCGACGTTCGCGGGCGGGACGTGGAACACCAGGCCGCGCGGCGCCCGCAGGTGATCGCCCCGGGGCCCGTCGAGAATCCGCGTCAGCTCGCTGGGCCGCAGGAAGAAGCCCAGCGAGGCCAGCTCGGGATGACGTCGCGCCAGCTCCGGACTCAGCAGGCGCCTGCCGAACCCGGTGAGGAACCCACGAATCCGCTCATCACCCACCGCGAGCGGCTCGCCCCCGGACATCTGCCCGATCAGCGTCTCAACTGAGATCTCCCGGCAATCGGGGAACCTGGACGAGACGTCGCTCATCATGCCGCCGACCGTGCCGAGGTGTCGCTGCAGCCGCGCGCCTCCGCTCTGGGCAGCCGCCCGAGCACCGAGAACCGCTTGCCCGGCCACACACCGTCGTCCACCCCGTGCACCACGCCGAGGTCCTCCGTCAGCAGCACGTGCCCCGGATAGGACGTGGGCAGCGTACTGACCACCTCGATCAGCCCCGGCACGCCGGGCGGCGCCTCCTGCCACGTCTCCGGATCGCGGATCACGACATCGGCGAAATCAGGGCAATAGAGCCCGCCGCCGTCCGGCCCCTCCAGGAACACCGTGCCGATCTGCTCGACCATCCCGTAGAAGTCGTGGATACGCCGCAGCCCGCACTCCTCGCCCAGCCGCCGGCGGAACGTGGCGTTGTCGACGGCCTGCTCCGCCAGCCGTTTCCAGCCCCCGGAGTGGATCAGCACCCCTTTCGAGAGGTCTAGCTCACGCAGGTGAGACCACACCATGAACGTGAACCCGAAGATCAGATAGGGCGCACCACCGTGCCGCGCGAGAAAGCCCTTGACCGCCTCGGCATCCAGCTCGCCACCCTCGTCGAGCACGAAGGTGTGGTCTCTGCCGAAGTGCATCATGCCGAGCACGCCCGCCCCACGAGCGCTCAGCGTGGCGGCGCGTATCGCCGATCGGCTGTCGACGATCAGCATCGGCAGCCGCCGCTCGCCCAGCACCGCGCGGAGCGTCGCCGCCAGCATGCGCGGCTGCGCGGCCGCCGCCTCGCGGTCGAGGTAGACGCGGCTGGGCCGCTGCCCGGTCGTACCGCTGGAGGTGAGCACCCTGAACACCGCGCTCTCCGGCACACTGCGCAACTCGTGCGTCTTGAACAGCCGCACCGGCAGCCACGGCAGATCCGCCACCCGCTCGTAGGGCCCCACCGCCCCGATCGCGTCCAGAATCCGGCGGTACGGCAGGCAGGCCCGCCGATGCCGCTCGGTCAGCGCGACCAACTCGGGCAGCAGCGCGGCTTCCTTCGCGTCCTGGGACAAGGTGAAGACGCTCACGTGCGGGCCTCCAGAGCGAGGTAGTCGATCTTCCCGGTGCCGAGCAGCGGCAGCCGGTCCACGCCGCGTACGTCGAACCCGCTCCAGTGGAGCCGCAGCTCGGACCCCAGCCGCCGGGCGAGCGTGGTGCATCCCTCGGCGTCGAGGCCCTCGGCCCAGACCGTGACACGGTCGTCGCCGCTGGTGGCCGCGACGGGGCCGCGGTCGCGCAGCAGGCGTTCGATGTCGTCGAGGTTGACGCGTACGCCGAAGACCTTGGCGATGCGTTTCATCCGGCCGGTGATGTGGAGGAAGCCCTCGTCGTCGAGGTGGCCGAGGTCGCCGGTGCGCAGCACGCCGCCCAGGTCGTCGCCCCTGGCCAGGTCGTCGGCCGTTTCGGCGTAGCCCATCATCACGTTGGGGCCGTGGTAGACGACCTGGCCGTCGTCGATGGTCAGGTGACCGCCGGGGACGGCCAGGCCTACGGAGCCGGGCTTGGCGGCCAGGCGGTCGTGGGGGAGTACGGCGATGCGGGCGGTCGCCTCCGTCTGGCCGTACATGACGAGGAAGCGCTGGGCCTTGGCGGCGAACTCGGTGACCAGGTCGGCCCGCAGCCGCCCGCCCGCCTGGGTCATGGTGGTGAGCGCGGGATGCTCGACCGGGTCGAAGCGGAGCTTGCGCAGCATCTCGTACTGGTAGGGGACCGCCGCCAGTGAGGTGCACCGGTGTTCGTCGAGCATGGTCCAGAAGGATCGCTCGAGCAGGCCCGCGTCGGTCAGCACCACGGTGGCGCCCGCGGCGAGATGGCTGTTGAGCACCGACAGTCCGTAGCTGTAGTAGAGCGGGAGGCTGGTCGGCGCGATCTCGCCGGGCGCGATGGCCAGGGCGGTGGCGATGGCGTGGGCGTTGGCCGACACGGCCGACCGCGACAGTCGCACGAGCTTGGGGTTGCCGGTCGAACCCGAGGTGGCGAGCAGGACGGCCAGGTCCGGATGGGGCTCGGGGGTGCCGCCCCGGGCACGCCGTAGGCCGTCGGCGGCTCGCGTGAAGCCGAGCAGGGCGGCGGGCTTGAACCTGGCGGCCAGCTCGGCCAGCGCGCCGGGCGGCAGGTCGGGGTCCAGCAGCGCGATGGGCCTGCCCGCCTGGAACGCCGCGAGGTAGCGCAGCACGGACGGCAGATCGTTACGCATGCCGCAGAACACCGGGCCGGGCGGCAGCGCGGCCAGCGCCTGCGTGGCGCTCGCGATCCGAGCCGCCAGGTCGTCACCGGTGAGCACTCCCGGCTCTCCGGCGACGACTATCCGCGCGTCCGGGTGCGGAAGGCACAGCGGTGTCTGCGCGTCCGGGTACGGAAGGCCCTCCCGAGGGGTCAGGTCCTCGCCGACCCGCGGTGAGGAACCGTCGGCGGGTTGGGGTGCGCCGGAGTGTCCGGAGTGTAGGGAAGCGTTCATGAAAGACCGCCCGTCCATCGTGTCGGAGACTTACAGCACCAGCCCGCCGTCCACCCCGATGACCTGCCCGGTGATGAAGCAGGCGTCGGCGGAGAGCAGGAAGGCGGCCGCGGCGGCCACGTCGCCGGCGGTGCCCAGGCGGCCGAGCGGGGTCGCGGCGACGGTGTCGGCGCGGGCCCGGTCGTTGAGCGTGGAGAGCATGTCGGTCTGGATGTAGCCGGGTGCCACCGCGTTGACCCGGATGCCCTGGGGCCCGAGCTCCTTGGCGGCGGCCAGGGTGAGGCCGAGCACGGCGGCCTTGGTGGCGGAGTAGACGGCCTGGCCCGGCGCCCCTTTGCGGCCCATGACCGAGGAGACCAGGACCACGGCCGGGTCGGTGCCCCTGCGCAGCAGCTTGACCGCGGCCTGCAGGGTGTGGGTGGCGCCCAGCGCGTTGACGTGGAAGAGCCGGCTCACCACGTCGCTGTGCATCATGCCGAGCAGGCTCGCCGCGTGCCCGCCCGCGTTGATCACCAGGGCGTCGAGCCGCCCGTGCCGCCGGTGGATCTCCCGCATCATGGCGGACACCGCGGCGGGGTCGGCCACGTCGCCGTGGACCGTGTCGGTGCGGCCCCCCGTCTCGGCGGCCACCTCGGCCGCCGCCTTGGCGGAGCGCTCCTGGTCGCGCCCGTGGAGGACGACCTCGTGACCGGTCAGGGCCAGCCGCGCGGCGACGGCCCGGCCGATGCCCAGCGTGGAGCCGGTGACGAGCGCGACCCGGAGGTCAGGTGACGGCGTCGGCACCGTGCTTCTCCAGCAGCTCGGCGGCCTTGGCGAACGAGCTCATGTCGATCATCTCGTCCGTGTCGATCATGATGCCGAACTCGTCCTCCATCGCGGCGACGAGGGCCATGTGGGCCAGTGAGTCCCACTGCGGGATCGCCCGGTATTCGAGCCCGTCGACGTCCCGGTCGGCCGGCAGGCTCAGCGAGGCGCGGAAGACGCCGCGCAGGCGGTCGAGCTGGCTCATCTCTGCTCACTTTCTGTCTTCGGACAACCACGTAGTGTAGCCGTGATCGTCCGTCAACAGAAACCAAGCACCCGTCGTGAGTAATAGAACCGTATAACGGCGAGTGCCCGCTGTGCCGGGCTGAGAATGTCGCCTGGGGCGCGTCAACCGCTACAGGGGGAATGATGGACGAATCCAATCACTGGTACGGGCACTCCCGCATACTCGGCCGATACTGTGAAATGGCGGATGACACTCCCCGGCGAATACAGGGTTTTCTGCAGCACGGCTGGAACTATCTCCACGGATTCCCGCCCAACGACCACTGGTGCAGCCCTGGCTACCCCCGTTTCGTCTGGTCAGACGTGCTCAGGCGGCGTGGCTGGTCGATGGGTCGCCGTGGTCACTATGTCATCGGCGCGCCGTGGATCTACCTTCTTGATATGGAGCCTGGAAAGGCGGCGGCCCCCGAAAGGAAGGGTACGATCTGGTATCCCTTCCACGGCTGGGAAAAGCATTCGGTCACCGGCGACCATGCCCGGCTGGCCGCCGAAATATCCGAAGTGGAGACGGAGCCGGTGACAATCTGTCTTTACTGGTTGGAATTCGCTAATCCGGACATTCGGCGGGCTTATCGGTCGGCGGGTTTCCGGGTCATCTGCCATGGTGAGCGCGGTTCGCGGTGGGACGGCAGGGGGCGCGACTTCCTGTCCGGCCAGCTGGCCGAGCTGCGGCGGCATCGCCGGGTGGCGTCCAACCGGCTCGGCAGCGCGCTGTTCTACGGCGCCTCTGTGGGCTGCGACGTCGCCGTCTACGGAGACCCGATGCAGCTGGAGGACGAGCGGCCCGAGTACGGCGGCACCGCCCGCCGCATGCGGCTCTGGCCCGAACTGCACGGCGCGCGCGTCGACCCCGAGGCGGCCAGGGAGGCGGCCCGGCAGGAGCTGGGATTCGAGTATCAGGCGACACCGGAGGAGCTACGGCGAATGTTCGGCTGGAAGCGGGCGCGATGCGCATGAACGAGGCACCCGAGAACGTCCGGCTGATCGGCGGCGAGATGCTGCTGTGGTCGGACTCATCCCATACGTCCGGTGTCACGGACTGGCGGGGCGTGGCCCTGGAACTGGTCAGACGCCTGCTCCCCATCGAGACCTGCGAGGGCCGTGAGGGCCGCCAGGGCGGAGAGGGCGGAGAGGCCAACGGAGCCGACAGGGGCGCGAGGGCCAGGGTGCTGCTGGTCGGGCCGCACCCGCGCGGCTTGGTGGACGAGGTGGTGGCGCGGGCCGCGTCGGTGGCCGTGGTGCTGCGCTCCTATCCCGACGCCTGCGCCCTGGCCGAGCGCCATCCCGATCTGGCCGTGCACTGCGGCCGTCTGTCAGCGCTGCCCGAGGGCGAGCCGTACGACCTGGTCCTGGCGCTCGACGGGCTGCGGCGTACGCACTCGGCCGAGGAGGTCGCGCCGCCCTGGCGCGAGTCGCTGGGCGCGCTCGCCGCCCTCGTCGCGCCGGGCGGGCGGTTCGTCCTGAGCGTGAGCAACGACCTGGGCATCGACCGGTTCGTCGAGGCCAGGCCCGCCGACCGGGACGGCGGCGACGAGCACTGGGAGCCGCACGGGTTCGACCAGGGCTACCCCGACGGGCCCGGCGCCCTCGACGAGGAGCTGGCGGCGGCCGGGCTGACCCCCGAGAGATGTTACGCCGCCTATCCGGGCCGCGCGGCGCCCCGCGCGCTGCTCGCCCGCGAACTGCTCGGGTGCGACCTGCCCGACGCGCTCACGGTGCCGTTGAGCGCCCGTGGCGGCGACAGGATGCTGGTGGCCGATCCGCTGCGGCTGACCCGGCTGGTGTTCAGCCACGGCCTCGGCGAGCAGCTTGCCCCGCTATGGGTGGCCATGGCGACCAGACCCTCGGCCGCGCCCACAGCGCGGGGGGACGTGCCGCTCGGCCAGTACGAGGACGCGCCCACGGACCTGCCGCTCGGCCAGTACGAGGGGTCGCCCACGGACCTGCCGCTCGGCCTGTTCGAGGAGGGTCACGCCGTACACGAGGTCACCTGGGGCGCCACCCGCCGGCTGCCCGACGGCGTCGAGCGAGCCATCCCCGCGGGCCGCGTCGTGGAGGAGGTCCTGATCGAGGCGTGCGCCCGCGAGGACGTACGGGCCGTCCGTGACCTGCTCACCGTGCTGGGCGACTGGGTCGAGATGGGCGGCGACGCCGCGGCCGACAATCTGGTCTGGGACGGCGAGCGGTTCGCCGCCATCCATGCCCTGCCCGCGCAGCCCGACCGACCGGCCGACCGCGTGGTGTTGTGCCGGGTGTTGTGGCGGTTCGCGGTACGCCTGCTGGCCGCCGGTCACCACCACCCGTGGCCGTGGCCGCGGCAGGCCGAGCAGCTGGCGTTGACGCTCTGCGGCATGGCGAACCGGCCGTGCGACCAGGCGGATCTCGACCTGGCCCGCAAGCTCGACGCCGAGCTGGGGCAGCCGGCCGAGCTGAGCGACGCCGCCCCGACGTACCGGGACCTGCTGGGCGCGCGGGACCGGCTGGCCGACCAGCTGACCGCCGCGCTGGCCAGGGTGTCCCGCCTGGAGACCAAGCTCACCTACCGCGAACGCGAGCTGCTGCGGGCCAAGGGCCGGCTGAGAAAGACCCAGCGGAAGTCGGCCGCCTACCGCAGGACGCTCGGCTACCGGCTCTCGCGCCGCCTGGCCCGCCCGCGCAGGGTCGCCCGCCGGGTTCTGCGCCTGCTGTCCGGCTGACGAATGCGCCTGCTGTCCGGCTGACGAAGAGGAGTTTCCGTGCCGGTTCTTTCGGTGATCGTCCCGTTCTACAACGTTGAGAAGTACATCGGTCCCTGCCTGGATTCGCTGGCCGCGCAGAAGCTCCAGGACCTTGAGATGATCTGCGTGGACGACGGCAGCACCGACGCCAGTGCCGCCGTGGTCGAGGCCCGGATGGCGGCCGACCCGAGGATCAGCCTCATCCGGCAGGCCAACCAGGGGGTGGGGCGGGCCCGCAACATCGGTGTCCGCCGGGCCACGGGCCGCTACCTGGCCTTCGTCGACGGTGACGACAAGGTGCCGCCCCGCGCGTTCCAGCGGCTGGTCGCCTCCCTGGAGGCCACCGGTTCCGATCTGGCCTGCGGCAACGTCATGCGGCTGCACCGCAACCTGCTCGTACCCTCGTGGGCGCACAAGCAGGCGTTCGCCGAGTCGCGCAGGCGCACGCACATCACCCGCCACCCGCTGCTGATCCGCGACCGCATGCTGTGGAACAAGGTCTACCGGCTCGACTTCTGGAACGCCCTTGGCCTGGTCTTCCCCGAGCGCATGTACGAGGATCAGCCGGTCGCCATGGCCGCGCACGTGGGCGCCTCTTCGGTCGACGTGATCAAGAGCATCGTCTATCACTGGCGGCAGCGCGACGAGGAGTGTTCCTCGATCACCCAGCGCCGCCTGGAGCCGGCCAACCTGCGGGACCGCCTGCTGTCGGTGCTGGAGACGGCCGCGCTGCTCACCACCGGCGCGCCCGCGCTCAAGCCGGACTTCGACCGCGACACGCTCGAGATCGACATGAGCGTCGCGGTGGAGGCGATGGCCATGATGGGCGCCGCGGCCGATCCCGGCCTCGTCGACCTGGTCGTCCGCTATCTCGACGGCGTCGCGCCGGAGGCGTGGCAGAGCATCCCGTTCGCGCAGCGGCTCCAGGTGCACCTGCTCCACGGGCGTCGCCTGGACGAGCTGGCGCGCGTCTTCGAGCAGGACCGCGCGGGCCGCCTGCTTCCGCGGGTCAGCCCGCCGGGCCTGCTGCGCAAGCGCTGGTACGGCCGGCACCCGGCCATACCCAGGCACCTGTCGGAGGTGTCGGCCGAGCTCAAGCTGTCGGCCCGGCTGGTCGAGCTGGATTGGCGCGACGGCGAGCTCGGTGGCATGGGCCGGGTGAGCATCGGCCGGTTCGACGTGTCGGACCTGCGCCGTACGAGTGCGCAGGTGTGGCTGCAGGAGCGCAGGACCGGCGAGCTCGTCGCGCTGTCCGACCAGCGCGTCTCACCGACCTGGGAGAGCGTCGAGCAGGAAGAGGGCGGTGCGGTGGCCGAGCACGGGTTCTCCTTCGCGTTCGCGTTCGACCCGGCGACGCTGACCCGCGCGCAGCTCGCCCGGCTCGGGCACTGGGATCTGCGGGTACGGTTGCGCGGCCCCCGGCTGAAACTGGAGGCGAAGGTCGTCGGATCGCGCTGGCTGCTGCCGCTGGTGCCCGCGCCGAAGCGCAGGGCGGGCGTGTGGCTGGTGCCGGTGCGCGGCGGCGGCGGGGCCTGGGGACTGCGGCTGCGCCGGGCCGAGGCGCTGATCGGCGAGTGCCGGGTGGACGGCGACGACCTGGTCTTCTCCGGCGAGCTCAGTGACCCGGGCGACGGCGATCCGGTGTTGCGGCTGGTGCGCAGGAGTGACGGCGAGGAGATGTACTTCCCCGTCACGCTGGCCGGGCAGAACTTCCGGGCCCGGGTGTCGCTGGTGGACATCGACGAGGTCGTCGGCCGTGAGGCGCGCTGGGACTTCGTCATCGACCAGGGCCGGGAGATCCGGCCGCTGGTACGTACCCGGGCACGGCCGCTCGTGACGGTCGCCGAGCGGCGCTTCCTGGTGGACCGGGGCGACGACGGCTGCCTCATGCTCGCCGAACGATGAGACAGCCGTCAGTCTAGGATGGCCCGCAGCCGGTCGACGACTTCGTCCTGCTGCTGGTCGGTGAGATCGGGGAAGAGCGGCAGCGAGAGCTGCTCGGCGTAGTAGGACTCGGCTTCGGGGCAGATCCCGCGCCGGTAGCCGAGGTCCTCGAAGACCGGGTGCCAGTAGGCCGGGATGTAGTTGACCTGCACCCCGATGCCCTCGGCCCGCAGGCGCTCGTAGACCTCCCGCCGGCGGCCGTCGCGGATCCTGACCGGGTAGAGGTGCCAGCACGGCGTGGTGTACGGGCGCCGCGCGGGCAGCGTCAGGCCCGGCAGGTCGCCGAGCAGCGCGTTGTAGCGGGCGACCAGCTCGATCCGCCGCGCGCGGAAGCCTTCGAGCCGCCGCAGCTGGCTGAGGCCGAGCGCGCAGAGCACGTCCGGCAGCCGGTAGTTGAGGCCGAAGTCGTGGACCTCCTGGTGCCAGCCGCCGTGGCCGGGGTCGCGCTGCTCGGCCGGGTCGCGGACCAGGCCGTGGTTACGGAAACGGGCGGCGCGGACATAGCGGTCATGGTCGCGTACGGCGACGGCGCCGCCCTCGGCGGTGGTCACGGTCTTGGTCGGGAAGAACGAGAACGTGGTGAGGTCGGCCTGCTCCCCGACCGGCCGGTCCTTGTAGCGCGAGCCGAGGGAGTGGGCGGCGTCGCCGATCAGCACGGCTCCGGTCCGGTCGGTGATCGCGCGGAGTTCGTCGTAGTCGGCGGGGTGGCCCGCGTAGTCGACCGCGGTGATCGCCTTGGTGGCGTCGCCCGTCAGTGACTCGACCGAGGCGGGATCGAGGTTGCCCGTGTCGGGCTGCACGTCGGCGAAGACGACCCGGGCGCCGCGCATGGCGGCGGTGGCGGCCGTCGCCACGAACGTCAGCGGCGAGGTGATCACCTCATCTCCCGGCCCGACCCCGGCCGCCGCGTACGCGACGTGCAGGGCCGCCGTGCCCGACGTGACCGCCAGGCACGGCACGCCGCCCGTCCACCGGGCCAGCTCGGCCTCGAACGAGCCGACCATGGGCCCGGTCGTCAGCCACTCGCCGAGCAGCACCTCGGTCACGGCCTGGACATCGGTGTCGGCGATCGACTGCCGTCCGTAGGGGAGCATCAGACGCCCACCGTCACCATGGCGCGCAGGTCCTCGACCGACAGCCAGCGGTCGTTGGTGTCGGAGCGGTAGGCGAAGCCGTCCGGCAGCAGCTCGCCGCCCTGCGGGGGCACGTAGCCCCAGCTGGCGATCGTCGGCTGCACGACGTAGCGGTCGCTCAGGCGAAGCGTCCTGCGGCCGTCGTCGGGGCCGATCATCTCCTCGTGCAGCTTCTCGCCTGGCCGGATGCCGATCTCGTAGACCGGGCTGCGGGGCGCCAGTGCCTGGGCCAGGTCGGGCAGGCGCATGCTGGGGATGCGCGGCACGTACAGCTCGCCGCCCTGCATCAGGTCGAAGGAGTCGACCACGAACCGGACGGCCTGGTCGAGCGTGATCCAGAACCGGGTCATCCGCTTGTCGGTGATCGGCACGCTGCCGCCCTCCTGGGCCAGCCGCAGGAAGAACGGCACCACCGAGCCCCTGCTGCCCACCACATTGCCGTAGCGGACCACCGCGAAGCGGGTGACGTGGCTGGCGGCGTAGTGGTTGGCCGAGACGAACAGCTTGTCGGCGACCAGCTTCGAGGCGCCGTACAGGTTGATCGGGCTGGACGCCTTGTCGGTGGAGAGCGCGACGACCTTGCGCACGCCGCAGTCGATGGCGGCCTCCACCACGTTCTGGGAGCCGGAGACGTTGGTCCTGACGTATTCGAACGGGTTGTACTCGGCCGTGTCGACCTGCTTCAGCGCCGCCGCGTGCACGACGTAGTCGATGCCGTGCATGGCCCTGGCCAGGCGCTCCCGGTCGCGTACGTCGCCGATGAACCAGCGCAGCCGCTGGTCGTCGTCGAACAGGTGACGTGCCTCGTACTGCTTGAGCTCATCGCGCGAGAAGACCACCATGCGGCGCACGTCGAGGTGGTCCAGCGCGTGCCGGACGAACGCCTTGCCGAAGGACCCAGTGCCTCCGGTGATCAGAATTGACGATCCACTGAGAATGCTCACGCGGCCCCCCGCCGTAGTCATCCGAGCTGCCCGGTAGCATAGCGCGATCGTTCGATGACACAGGGTCGCAGAGGGGAATGGGGCTTCGGTGCGGATTGTCGGAATCATCCAGGCGCGCATGGGCTCGACGCGCCTGCCGGGCAAGGTCTTGCGCGATCTCGGGGGCCGCTCCGTGCTGGGCTGGGTGGTCCGTGCGGTACGCGAAGCGGGCGCGGTCGACGACCTGGTGGTGGCGACCACCACGGAGGCGGCCGACGACGTGGTGGTGGCGGAGTGCCGCCGGCTCGGCGTGTTCTGGCACCGAGGGCCGGTCGACGACGTGCTCACCCGGTTCACGCAGGTGCTGCGGGGTCGCCCGGGCGACGCCGTCATGCGGTTCACGGCGGACTGCCCGCTACTCGATCCGGTGGTGATCCGCGAGGCCGCGCTGGTCTTCCGCGCCGTGCCCGGCCTCGACTATCTGAGCACGAGCCTGGCGCGCACACTGCCGCGCGGGCTCGACGTGGAGATCGCGGGGCTGGCCGCGCTGAAGCGGGCCGACCTGGAAGCCACCGCGCATCACCGCACGCACGTCACCTCCTACCTCTACACGCATCCGGGGGAGTCGCGGCTGCTCGGCCTCGCCTACGCGCCGTCGGCGGCCGACCTGCGGGTCACGCTCGATACCGAGGACGACTGGCGGCTCATCTCACGGGTCGTCGCGGAGCTTGGCGATCGGTGCGTGCCGGTACGGTCGCTGGTCGGCTGGCTGCGGGAGCGGCCCGAGGTGTGCGAGCTCAACGCGCACGTGACGCAGAAGGCGTTGCAGGAGGCGTGACGCACCGGGTGGGGTTCCGCTGCGACGCGGGCGTGGCGAGCGGGGTCGGCCACCTGATGCGCTGCGTGGCGCTGGCCGAGGAGCTGTGCGGGCGGGGGGCCGAGGTGCTGTTCCTCGGGGACGTGGCGGGGTCGGCGTGGGCGGAGTCGCAGTTGCGGCAGCGCGCGTTCCCGCTGTGCCCGGCGCCTTCGGAGCCGCGGGCGCTGGCCGAGCTGGTGCGGGTGCTCGGGCTGGACGCGGTGGCGCTGGACTCGTACGTGCTGGCTCCCGATACGGGCGCGGCGCTGCGGGCGACGGGCACGGCGGTGCTGGCGATCGTCGACGGCGACCCGCTGGGCCAGGAGGCGGACCTCTACCTCGACCAGAACCTCGGCGCCGAGTTGCGGCCCTTCCGACGCCCGTCCTCGCGCCCGGGGGAGGCCGCGGACGGGTCGTGGGGTGGGCCCGGGGATAGGTCTCGGGGTGGGCCGGGGGACGGGTCGGGGGGTGCGCCTGGGAGCGGGCCGTGGGATGGGCCCTGGGGTGGGCGGCTGGCGGGGGCTCGCTATGTGCTGTTGCGGGACAGCGTCCTGCTGATGCGGGGGACCGCCCGCCGCCGCCCGGCCCGGCCGGAGGGGCCGCTGGTGCTGTGCTTCTTCGGCGGCACCGACAGTGCCGGTGTGGCTCCGGCCTGGGCCGGGGCGCTGCGTGCCACCGGGCTGCCGTTCCGGGCGACCGTGGTCAGCCCGGTGCCGTTCGAGGTGGACGGGCCCGTCACGGTCATCCCGCCGACGGACCGGCTGCCCGGCCTGATGGCCGAGGCCAACCTGGTGATCACCGCGGCCGGCTCGGCCGTCTGGGAACTGCTGCACCTGGGCGTGCCCACCGCGCTGAGCTGGGTGGCCGACAACCAGCTGATCGGCTACGAGGCGCTGGTCGGCGGCGGGCTCGCGGCGGGGCTGGGACCGGCCCCGGACGCGGCTGCCGTCGGCGTCCTGACCCGCCTGCTCGCCGACCCGGCGGCCCGCGAGGAGTACGGCAGACGCGGCGCCGGGCTGATCGACGGCCGCGGCAGGGAACGCGTCGCCGACGCGCTGCTGGCCCTCCTCTGAACGAGCCCTCCGCTGAACGAGCCCTCCGCTAAACGAACACTGAGCCGGGCGCTCGTCAGACCAGGTCCCAGGTCAGCGGGGTGCCGAGTGTGGCGTCCCTGGCGAAGCGGCGGCCCATCACCTGCGCCGCCGCCGCCGGCGGCAGCCCCCCGGCCGGCCGGATGGAGCGGACGTTCTGCTCCGTCACCGGTTCGCCCGCCCGCACATCCCGTACGACATACAGCGACCGCCGGAACCGCAGCCCCTCGCGCTCGGAGGCCCGCGGCCCGATGACCGCGCTGCCCAGCGACTGCCAGGCCCGCTCGCTCTCCACCACGAGCGCCGCGAGCTCGGCGGGCTCCAGCGAGAACGCCGAATCCACACCCCCGTCACCCCGGTCCACCGTGACGTGCTTTTCGATCAGGCACGCGCCGAGCGCGACCGCCGCGAGCGCGGCGCCGATGCCGGGCGTGTGGTCGGAGACGCCGACGACCGCGCCGGTGAGCCCGGCGAGCAGCGGCAGCGAGCGCAGGTTGCTCTCGGCGGGCGCGGCGGGGTAGGAGGCGGTGCAGGCCAGCATGGCGAGCTGTATGCAGCCCGCCTCGCGGGCGGCCTCCGCTGCGGCGTGGATCTCGCCGATCGACGCCATGCCGGTGGAGATGATCAGCGGCTTCCCCGTCGCGGCGGCGAGCCTGATCAGGGGCAGGTCCACGATCTCCGAAGAGGCGATCTTGTAGGCCGGGGCGCCGAGATTCTCCAGCAGATCGATGGCCGTGGGGTCGAAGGGCGAGGAGAACGGGATGAGCCCCCGCCCGCGAGCCCTGGCGAAGATCGGCTCGTGCCACTCCCATGGCGTGTGCGCCCGCTCGAAGAGCCGGTAGAGCCGCTCGCCGCCCCACAGCTCATGGTCGTCACCCAAGCGGAAGGCGGGGCCGTCGGCGTCGACGGTGATCGTGTCGGGGCGGTAGGTCTGCAGCTTCAGGGCGTGCGCGCCGCTGTCGGCCACCGCGTCGACGATGGCGAGAGCCTGTTCGAGGCGGCCGTTGTGGTTGCCCGACATCTCGGCGATGACGAAGGGGGGCTGTCCCGCCCCGATCGCGCGCCCGGCGATGGAGATCATGCGCTGTCCTTCCTCAAAGAGTCGTCCCTTCTGATGAGTTGCACAGTGACGACGTCGCGGCGGACGCCGTCGATGTCGCGCCCGTGGACGGCGACCTCGGCGAAGCCGAAGCGCCGGTGCAGCCCCCTGGCCGCCTCGCTGCGGGCGAGCACCTCGCCACGCAGCGTGGTCAGCCCCAGCGGCCCGAACGCGTGGTCGATGGCGGCTCGCTCCAGCCCGATCCAGGCCGGCAGCAGCGCGCCCGACGGCTCCAGCCCGGCCAGATCGAGGTAGAACCCCCACTCGCCGCTCCGCGCGGCGGGGTCGAGCTCGGAGAACGTCACGACCCCCGCGGGGGTCCCGTCGTGAACGTAGATCAGCACCCGTCTGGCCGGATCGTCTTTTACCCCGGCCCACCACCGGGCGTGCTCGTCCTCGGCGATGACGTGGGTGGTGAAGCTCGCCGCCCGCACCCTCGGGTGGTTGCGCCATCGGCGGATGGCGGGCAGCTCATGGTCGTGTACGGGTCTCAGCACGACTTCCCCCTACTCAGCGCGCTCGATCCATTGCACAACGTAGCGGATCCATCCGGCAAAGAGCTGATCAGAGTGCGGCATCGAACGTCGTGCCGGAGTGATGACCAGGGCATGCTGCCCTCGACCCCAACTACC
The DNA here is from genome assembly GCF_040659625.1 of Nonomuraea sp. NPDC049750. Taxonomy (NCBI): domain Bacteria; kingdom Bacillati; phylum Actinomycetota; class Actinomycetes; order Streptosporangiales; family Streptosporangiaceae; genus Nonomuraea; species Nonomuraea sp. NPDC049750. Next base: position 198,082 of record NZ_JBFANB010000018.1, on the reverse strand, counting down.
CCGACCCCAAGGGAGCTTCTCGGTATGACGCCCATGCTCAGCGTCGTCGTCCCGATCTACAACGTGGAGCCGTATATCGGCGAATGTCTGGAATCTCTGGCGGCTCAGACGCTGGAGGACATCGAGGTCATCCTCGTGGACGACGGCTCACTGGACGGAAGCGCGCGGGTGGCCCGCGAGTTCGTGGCCCGTGACCCCCGCTTCGTTCTGATCGACCAGTCGAACCAGGGCCCCGGTCCGGCGCGCAACGCGGGGATCCGGCGGGCCCGCGGCACCTATCTGGCCTTCGCCGACAGCGACGATGTCGTGCCGCCCAAGGCGTACGAGCTGCTGGTCGAGTCGTTGCGGGAGAGCGGCTCGGACTTCGCGTGCGGCGGGGTGCTGCGCCTGAGGGAGGGCGAGCTGGCCGTGTCGTCCATGCACGAGAAGGCGTTCAGGCGCCCCGCGCGGGGCGCGCACATCCGGGAGCGCCGGTCCCTGGTCAGGGACCGCACGGTCTGGAACAAGGTCTACCGGCAGGACTTCTGGCGCGAACACGAGCTGGAGTTCCCGGCGGGGATCTATGAGGATGTGCCGCTCAGCATGCGGGCGCACGTACTGGCGAAGGGCGTCGACGTGCTCCCCGACATCGTCTACCACTGGCGCAAGCGCGAGGAGGGGGAGAGCTCGATCACCCAGCGGCGGATGGAGCTGCCGAACCTGGCCGAACGACTGGCCGCCATCCGCGCGGTCCGGGCCTTCCTCAGCGAGCAGGAGCCCGAGCTGGCCGACGCCTTCGACGGCGTGGTGCTGGAGAAGGACCTGCTGTTCCTGTTCCAGGCGCTGGAGTACGCCGAGGACGACGAGGTCGGGCCGCTGCTCGAACTCTCGCAGGAGTGGCTGGCCGGGCTGAGCCCTGTCGCTCTCGGCGAGGTGGCGTCGCTGCGCCGGCTCGAACTCCACCTGCTGAGCCGCGGCCTGGTCGAGGAGCTGCGGGTGGTGCGCAGGTTCCGGCGCGACTCGGTCGACGGCACCCCCATCGTGCCGCACGAGATCGGCTGGTACGGCGACTATCCCTACTTCCGCGACCGGACCCTCCAGATCCCCGACGCCGTCTTCGAGGCGAGCGACGAGGTCAAGCTGCTGGCCACGGTCCATGAGTGCGGCTGGACGGGCAGCCGCTTCGAGGTACGCGGTGAGGTGGCCCTCCACCGGGTGGCGCGCGAGCCGAACCGGCTCAGCATGTGGCTGACCGACGGCGAACGCCGGGTCCCGCTGGAGGTACAGCGCACGGGCGGGCAGGGCGTCTCGGTGGAGATCGATCCGGCACGGCTCGAAGAGGGCGGCCCGAGCTGGCGGCTGCACGCCCGGGTGGAACTGTGCGGCCTGGTGCTCAAGGCGTGCTTTCGCGACGCCGAGGCGCAGAAGGTCTGGCGGCTGTCGGTGCCAGGATGGTCAAGAACCGGCATGGACATCGCCCAGTAGTTCCAGAGAGTAATTGGATCACGGCGGTGCGTCGCCATGCTTGGAAGCCATGAGGACCTATTCGCTCGATGACGTCTACGCGACACGCAAGCGGAGAGACTCCTGGTGGACCGTGTACTTCGTGGACCCGGTCGCCTGCCGGGCAGCTCTGCTGGTGGCCAACCACACACGGTTGACGCCCAACCAGCTCACGGTGGTCTCGCTGGTCCTCGGCATGGTGTCCGCCGTATGTCTCGCGATGGACCTGCTGGCCGCGGGGGCGGCCATGTTCTATCTGAGCTTCATGGTGGACTGCCTTGACGGCAAGATAGCGCGGCTCAAGGGCTCGGGGACGCCCTTCGGCCTGTGGCTCGACTACGTCGGCGACCGGATCAGGGTGGTGTGCTGCGCCACCGGTCTCGCTTACGGCCAGTACGCGATCACCGGCGACGTCCGCTACATCGTCATGGGCGCGGCGGTGGCGGTGGTCGACCTGTTCAGGTACGTCAACGCGCCGCAGATGAAGCGGGTCCGCGAGACGGTCAAGGCGGAGCGGGAGGCCGACGGTGAGGCCCGGGCGGAGGAAGAGGACGAGCCCGAGGTGCGGATACCGCGCCAGAGGCCGCCGATGAGCCGGTCACGTCGTCTCGTGCGGCGGATCAACAAGGCGATGGTCCGCCGCCGTATCCGCGCCCACCTGATCAGCGGCATCGAGTTCCACGCCGCGGTGTTCGTGGTCGCGCCGCTCGTGGGCACCGTGGCGCTGATCCCGGTCTCCGCGGTCGCCAGCGTCTCGTTGCTGGTCAACGAGGTCTACCTCGTCCACCGGATGTGGCTCTTCACGCGCAAGCACAGCGTGCCCTCCACGAGGAGCCGAGAGCACGTTCTCGTCTAAGTTTTTCGGGGGTTTTCATGTCAGACCGGCCCATCTTCGTCGTCGGCTGTCCGCGCTCCGGCACCACGATGCTGCAGCTCATGCTCCACTCGCACCCGCGGATCGCGGTGCCGCCGGAGACCAGGTTCCTGGTGCCCGTCTACCACCGGCGCCGCTCGTTCGGCGACCTGCGTGTCGAGGAGCGCCGCCGCGCGCTCGCGGAGTGGATCGCGGGCGACCGCAGCACCAAGTTCCGCGAGCTCAAGATCGACAGGGAGGACTTCGTCCAGCAGGTCGTGGACGGGCCAGGGACGCTCGGCTCGGTGCTCGGCACCACCTTCCGCATGTACGCCGACCGCTTCGACAAGGCCCGCTGGGGAGACAAGCGGCCGAGCTACGTCAAGCAGGTCGACATCCTGCTCAGGCTCTTCCCCGACGCCCAGTTCATCCACCTGATCAGGGACGGCCGCGACTGCGTCTCGTCGCTGAAGGAGATGCCCTGGTACACGCTGGACTCCTTCCACGCGATCTCCACCTGGGCCGAGGCCATCGACGCGGGCAACAGGCTGCGGCGGATGCTGCCCGAGGACACCTACTACGAGCTGCGGTACGAAGACCTCACCGACGACCCGGCGACAGAGATGAAGAAGCTCTGCCACTTCCTCGACGAGGACTTCGACCCGAGCACGGTCTCTCCGCGCGAGGCGGCCACCGTGGCGGTCCCCGCGCACAAGGTCTGGCACAGCAACACGCACGGCGAGGTCACCCGCTCCAGGGTGGGCAGCTGGGCCAAGCGGCTGGAGGACTGGGAGATCTCGCTGTGCGAGCAGGTGCTCGGCGACCGGCTGGAGGCCAACGGCTACGAGCTGTCCGGCGCGCCGGCGGCGTCCAAGGAGCATCTGGTCACCTGCCACAAGACGATGCAGAAGCGCCGCGCCAACCGGATGCGCAAGATGGTGCGCGACCGCATCAACCGGCTGCGCGAGCCGAGCCCGGTCGCCGCGCTGCTCACCTCGAAGCAGCAGCTGCTCGCCGGGATTCCGCAGCCGCGTAACGAGTCGCCCGAGCTGGCCCAGCGCGCGCGATAGCAGATTTGCTCGTCACCTGGTCAGGTGGACGAACAGGGATTCCCAGCGGTCCAGCACGTGGTCGAGCCGGAAGGCGGCGGCTCGTGCTCGAGCGGCGGCGCCCAGGCGCCGCCGCTCCCACGCCGAGCCCATCAGCCGGGCCAGCGCCGCGCCGAACGCGCCGACGTCCCCGGCCGGGACGAGCACCGGCGCCGCCGATCGCACCCCGCCCGACACGTCGAACGCCACCGCGGGCACCCCATGCGCCGCCGCCTCCAGCAGCACGATGGGCAGCCCCTCGTGCTCGCTGGTCAGCCCCACGATCGCCGCCTTCAGATATTCGCCCGTCATCCGGGCGGCGGGGACGCGGCCCCTGAACACCACCCGATCCCCGACCCCCTCGCGCACGGCGTGCGCGCGCAGCCGCTCCAGCTCACTACCGTCGCCGATCAGGTGCAGCTCCCACGGCGCCGGCGCGCCGGCCCTGGCGAACGCGCTGATGAGCCGGTCGAATCGCTTGACCCCCTCCATCCGCCCCACCCCCAGCACCCGGGGCGTCTCCAGCCCGGACACCTCCTCCGGCCAGCGCGCCAGCGGGTTGGGCAGGGCCCAGGTGTTGGGCAGCAGCGCGTCCTCGGAGAAGCGCCAGGCGTCGTCCTCGCTGAGGAAGACCGCCTGGTCGAGCTTGGGGTAGTGCTGTCTGATCGAGCCGAGGTGCCAGCAGCCGCGGGCGTGCTCGTACGAGCCGTGATACTGCCCGACCCGATGGAGCGAGCCGGGCAGGACGGACGTGAGCCGCGTCACCACCCCCGGCGAGGTCAGCACCGCGAAACCCGTCCGCATCGGGCCGAACAAGGCGGCCAGCCGCTCGTCGGCCCGCTTGCGTGCCCGCGGGCTCTGCGGTCCCAGGGGTTCCGGGCTGATCACGTGGCGATGGTAGTCGGGCTCCTCGACATAGCGGAACGGCGCCGTCGCCCGGTGCAGGCCGACCACGTGCACGTCGTAGCCGCGTTCGGCCAGCCCCTGCGCCAGGGTGTGCGTCACCTGCTGGATGCCTCCCAGCGTGTCGGCGTCCATGCAGGCGAACACCACGGTCACGACGCCGCCCGGTGCCCGAAGAAGGCGTCCACGACGCGCGCGGCGGCGTCCCCGCGCTCGTCCGCGCACCACAGCTCGCGGAAGGCCGCGTACCGCTCGGCATGGGCCGCGTGTACGGCCGGCAGCTCCCGCAGCGCCTCGACCACCTCCTCGGTCGTCGTGACGCACGGCCCGGGGGCGATGGCGGGCAGGTCGTGGTAGACGCCTCGCTCGGTCAGCCGGTACTCGTCCCAGTCGTCGATCAGGAACACCATGGGCTTGCCGGTCAGCGCGTAGTCGCACATCACCGACGAGTAGTCCGTGAGCAGCGCGTGCGAGGCCAGCATCAGGTCGTTGATCTCCGGGTACGACCCGGCGGGCCGGACGAAGTGCCTGATGTGCTGCGGGGTGCTGAAGCGTTCCACCGGGTGCGTGCGCAGGATCAGCACCCACTCGTCGGCCAGCTCCTCGGCCATCAGCTCCAGGTCCGCCCGGACCGATCGGCCGCTGTTCTTGGCCCGGTCGCGATAGGTGGGCGCGTAGAGCAGGATCTTCCTGCCGGGCGGTATCTCCAGCCGTCGCAGGACGTCGTGCCTGCTCTCCTGGCGCACCAGCGCGTCGCAGCGCGGCGTGCCGTACCTGAGGACCTGACCCGTGTAGCCGTTGGAGGGCAGGAAGACCCGCGAGAACTCGGCGCTCGGCGAGACGAGCGCGTCCCAGCGGGCGACGGCGGCGCGCCACTCGGTGCGCGGGCGGTCGAAGTCGGCGCGCAGGTCGGGCGCGTCGAAGCCGACCGACTTGATGCCCTGGCCATGCCAGGTCTGGAGATAACGGGTACCGGGCGGTTTCGGGTAGTTGAGCGGGAAACCGTGGCTGTCGACCCAGATGCCCGCGCGGGCCAGCAGCCATACGTACCGCCAGCCGCCGCGGCGGACGAGCCGGGCATCGGCGGGGAAGTTCGCCCGGCACCTGGCCACCGACCAGAAGACGCGGATCGGCAGGCCGCGCCGCCGCAGCTCCTCGTAGATGGCGCGCGGGCTGCCGGTGTAGCCCTTGCCGACGTCGGCCTCGAACAGGGCCAGGTCAGGGCGGGGCGGGAGCAGGCGGATCACCGTCTTGTAGAAGCGCAGCTTCATCGCCGGTGTGCTGAACCGCCGCAGCAACCGGCGCTTGATCCGGTGGAGCCGTGACCTGACCGAAGGGACGCGTACGCGCAGGTAGGCGGCGTTGCCCTCGGCCGTGACCGTGCGCGCCATTTGCAGCGCGATCGGCTCCATGTCGGGCGGGGCCATCAGCCGGTCCGTCGTGGTGCGGCCGTCGCTGTTCCTGGTGAACCCGATGCGCGGCTCGCACGAGGCCGTGGGCGTGAAGGTGATCTCACTCACGTAGCCGCCGTCACCGGACGGAACCGGCTCGATGGGGACGCGTTGGCCGCCGAGCTGGAGGAAGGCCGTCCAATCGACCGGCAGCACCCCGAAAGGGTCGTAGGTGTGCACGCTCATCCGGATCCGCTCGCCGTCCCCGGCGATCTCGGTCACCTCGTGCCGCAGCCGGGCCGCGGTGTAGGGCAGCTCGGCCATCCGCAGCCGGGTGATGTCCATGCCCGGCGTGACCGTCGTGCCCCAGTACGTCCGTCCCTCATGGCGTACGGCGGCCCGTGGGGCGGCACACGGGTCGGGCAGCGACCGGGCGGCCACCAGCAGGTCGTCGACCCGGTCGCCGAGGATGAGATGGCAGCAGACCCGGGCCATCGGCTCGATCCGCTCGAACACCTCAAGCGGGATCTCCTCCAGGTACGGCCGCACGACGGAGGCGAACTCCTTCGCCCACACCCGGCCGCGCCTGGGCAGCGGGTTGAGGTAGACGCGCAGGTCCTGCCTGAGGAAGCGGTACTGCCGGTCGGGCACCAGGTCCGCGGCGTCGTGGGCGCGCAGCACGTCGTCGCTCATCCGGGCCGCCACCACGCGGTGCCGTACGTTGTCCATCTCCTTGATGTTGAGCGAGATGGAGCGGTCGTCGGGCGCGCGGTGCCAGTGGTAGACCACCCAGGGCACGACCGCGAACCGGCGCGACACGGCGTACAGGCCGGCCGCGAAGACGTGGTCCTCGTAGTGGATGTCCTCCGGGAAGCGCAGCCCGTTCTCGCGTAGAAAGCGCACGTCGTAGAGCTTGTTGGTGCTGAAGCAGTCGAGGAACAGCTCGGGCTCCGCGCCGATGCCCGCCACGACCCGCCTCTTGGCGAACAGCGACGGGTAGTAGGGCGCCAGCCGGCCGTTCCGCTCGTGCAGCCGGGAGATCTGCCCGGCCACGAAGTCGGCGCCGGTCCGCTCGATCTCGCCGAGCAGGCTCTTGCAGGCGTGCCTGGGCAGCTCGTCGTCGCTGTCGAGGAACATCACGTACGGCGCGGTCGTCGCGTCGAGACCGTCGTTGCGCGGCGCGCCGCAGCCGCCGCTGTTGACCTGCCGGCGCAGGTAGCGGACACGGGGATCGGACCGCGCCAGCTCGCTCGCCACCCGGGGGGTGTCGTCGGTGCTCGCGTCGTCGGCGATGATCACTTCGAGGTCGCGTAGCGACTGGCCGAGTACCGAGCGCACGGCCCTGGGCAGGCGGGCCGCGTCGTTGTAGGTGATCACGACAACAGTGCAGTCCGGCATGCTCATCTCCCCCGGAATGTCCCCCGAAATAAGACATGTAGGGATGAACTGCCCCAGCATCGGGCGAAGTGTCCGGACTTGATGGTGTCTTTGCTGATATCAGCGCGACTGATCAGCCGGCCGATATCAGCGCATGAGACGTCCGATCAGCCGGGCCGATGTCAGCGCATGAGACGTCTGATCAGCCAGCCGATGAGCAGCAGCCCCGCGATCGCCCCGGCGACGGGCGCCAGGCGCTTCAGCAGCGGCGTCCCGGCGATCTCCAGGAGGTCGAGCGCCTCCTCGTCGGGCGTGCGCGACGTACGCAGCGTCCCGGCGGGCCGGACGTCCTCCTCGGGACCGGGCACCACGCTCAGCCGCGGCTCGCCCTCCAGGGGCTCCGCGGGTACGGCTGCAGGCACGGCGGGCGCCTCGTGAGCCGGCTCGGTCAGCAACTGCGCGAGGTTGGCGGCGAACTTGTCGATGAGCTTCGCGCCGACCTCGGCCATGACCCCGCGCCCGAACTGGGCGGGCCGGCCGGTCACGTTGAACGACGTCTCCACCCGGACCGTGGTGGACCCGTCGTCCGGCGTCAGCGTGGCCTTGACGGTCGCCGAGGCCGTCCCCGCGCCGCGCGCCTCCTTGCCCGACGCCTCGATGGTGAGCGTATGGGCGTCCTTGTCGACGTTCTCGAACCGGGCCACGCCACGGTAGGTGACGGTGATCGGGCCGACCTTGACCTTCATCCGGCCGGTGAACTCGTCGCCCTCGAAAAGGTCGAGCGAGGCCCCCGGCAGGCACGGCGCGACCCGTTCGACGTCGAGCAGTACGGCCCACGCCTGCTCGACCGGCACTGGAACGCTGAACTCATGCTCGAACCGCATCGCCATGGATCCGCTCCTCTCCGCTGATTGCGACATTACGACTGAGAAGGGGCGCCCCGAAAGGGCGCCCCCTCGAACCGGTCAGGGAGACCCGGCGGCGTGCAGAATCGCGCGATGGGTCAGCACCCTGGCCAGGTGCCGGCGATAGTCGGGCTGGGCGTGCAGGTCGGAGGGCGGAGAGGTGCCGGCCGCCGCCTCCTCGCACGCCTGCCGTAGGTCATCGCTCAGCTGCCTGCCCCGCAGGGCGGTCTCGACCGCGTGGGCCCGTACGGGCGTCGGGCCCATGTTGGTCAGGCCGATCCGCGCCTCCTCGATCGCTCCGTTGGAACGCTTGACCGCCGCGGCCACCCCGACGATGGCCCACGACTGCGCGGTCCGGTGGAACTTCTCGTAGTGATAGCCCCAGCCGGCGCCGAGCTTCGGCAGCCGCACCCCGACCAGGACCTCTCCCGGCCGCAGCGCCGACTCCAGGTAGTCGACGAAGAACTCGGCGGCGGGGATCTCCCGCTCGCCCTCACCCGACCTGGCCACGAAGACGCCCTCCAGCGCCAGGACCACCGCGGGCAGGTCGCCCGCCGGGTCGCAGTGCGCCAGAGAGCCGCCGAACGTGCCGCGGTGGCGTACGGCGGGATCGGCGACCGTCGCGGTGGCCTGTGCCACGAGCGGGCAGTCGGCGTTGACCACGCCGGAGCGCATCACCTCGTCGTGCGTGGCCATCGCGCCGATGAAGACGTGGTCGCCACGGTCGTGCACGCCCGTCAGCTCGGGCAGGCGGCCCACGTCGACCAGCTTCGACGGGTAGGCCAGCCGCAGCCGGAGCAGCGGGAGGAGCGACTGGCCACCGGCGAGGACCTTGGCGTCCTCGTCGGCGGCGAGCTCCTGGACGGCCTCGCCGAGCGAGCCGGCGCGGACGTAGTCGAACTGGGCCGGGATCATCGCAACGCCCTCCAGATCCGCTCGGGTGTACATGGCATCTGGATGTCGTGGATGCCGCGTGGTCGCAGCGCGTCGACGATGGCGTTGACGACCGCCGGGGTCGAGGCAATCGTGCCGGCCTCGCCGACGCCCTTGGCACCCAGCGGATTGCTGGTGGCCGGGGTCTCGGTCCGGTCGGTGACGAAGTCCGGCAGGTCCATCGCCGTCGGCAGCAGGTAGTCGGCCATCGTGGTGGTGAGCAGGTTGCCCTCCGAGTCGTAGACGGCCTCCTCGTACAGCGCCTGCGCGACGCCCTGCGCGATGCCGCCGTGGATCTGGCCCTCGACGATCAGCGGGTTGACCACCGTGCCCACGTCGTCGACCGCCACATACGAGCGGATCTTCGCCATGCCGGTCTCGGTGTCCACATCCACCGCGCACAGGTGGGTGCCGTGCGGGAAGGAGTAGTTCTCCGGGTCGAAGGTGGCGTCGGAGTCGAGCCGGGCCTCGACGCCCTCGGGCAGGTCGTGGGCGGTGAACGCGGCGTAGGCCAGCTCCTGGATGGTCTTCTGGGAGTCGGTGCCCTTCACCTTGAACACACCCTCGGCGAACTCCAGGTCGTCGGGCGAGCATTCGAGCAGGTGCGAGGCGAGCTTCCTGGCCTTGTCCTTGACCTTGTCACACGCCTTGAGCACGGCGATGCCGCCGACGGTCAGCGAGCGCGAGCCGTAGGTGTCCATGCCCTTGTGCGCGATCGCCGTGTCGCCGTGGAGCACCGTGATGTCCTCGAACGGCACGCCGAGCGCGTCGGCCGCGATCTGGCTCCACGAGGTCACGTGTCCCTGGCCGTGCGGGGAGGTGCCGGTGATGACCTCGACCTTGCCGGTGGGCAGCATGCGTACCGAGCCGTGCTCCCAGCCGCCCGCGCCGTAGTTGGCCGCGCCGAGCATCCGGGACGGGGCCAGCCCGCACATCTCGGTGAACGTGCTCACCCCGATCCCGAGCTGGACCGGGTCGCCACGGTCACGCCGGTCGGCCTGTTCGGCGCGCAGCTTGTCATAGCCGAACAGCGCCATCGCCTTGTCCGTCGCCGCCTCGTAGTTGCCCGAGTCGTAGGTCAGCCCGGAGATGGTGGTGTACGGGAACTCCTCGTGCTTGATCCAGTTGCGCCGCCGTACCTCCAGCGGGTCCAGGCGCAGCTCGGCGGCCAGCTCGTCCATGATCCGCTCGATGCCGTACGTCGCCTCGGGCCGGCCCGCGCCACGGTAGGCATCGGTCGGCATCTTCGTGGTGAAGACGCCCGTACAGCCGAACTCGTAGGCGTCCATCTTGTAGATGGCGTTGAACATCGACGCGCCGAGCAGCGGCACGCCGGGCGTGACCAGCATCAGGTAGGCGCCCATGTCGGCCAGCAACTCCACCTGCAGCCCGCGGATCCGCCCGTCGGCTTCGGCCGCCAGCCTGAGGTGCTGGATCTGGTCGCGGCCGTGGTGCACGGTCAGGTTGCCCTCGGAGCGGGACTCCGTCCACTTGACCGGCTTGCCCAGCCGCCTGGTGAGCAGCAGGCACAGCACCTCTTCGGCGGTGACCTGCAGCTTGGAGCCGAACCCGCCGCCCACGTCGGGCGCGATCACCCGGATCTTGTGCTCCGGGATGCCGGTCACCACGGCCAGCATGACGCGCAGGACGTGCGGGATCTGCGTGGCCGACCAGAGCGTGAAGGAGTCGCCGTCGGTGGTCGCGAGCACCGCCCGCGGCTCCATCGCGCTCGGGATCAGCCGCTGCTGAATGTAGGTCCGGTCGATGACCACCGGCGCGTCCCTGAAGGCGGCCTCGATGTCACCCGAGGTGATCTTCGCGGTGAACGCCTGGTTGCCCGCCTCGTGCACCTTGGGGCTGTCAGGGGTGAGCGCCTCGTTCATGTCGAGTACGGGCGGCAGCGGCTCGTAGTCGACCTCGATCGCCTCCAGCGCGTCCGCGGCCCGGTAGCGGTCGGTGGCGACCACGCAGGCGACGGCCTCGCCCACGTAACGCACCTCCGACACGGCCATCGGCGGGTGGTCGGGGATCACGATGTCCTCGCTCACCGGCCACGCGCACGGCAGGCTGCCCTGCTCGGCGGCGAAGTCCTGGCCGCTGAACGCCGCAACGACACCCGGCAGTTCGCGTGCCGCCGAGACGTCGACCCCGGTGATCCGCGCGTGCGCCATCGGGCTGCGCAGGAACGTGACGTGCAGCATCCCCGGCTGCACCAGGTTGTCGGTCCACTGGGTGCGCCCGGTCAGCAGCCGCGCGTCCTCCTTGCGCTTCCTCGCCTTGCCGACCTCGGTCATCGCGTCTTCACCGCCTGGCCCATCTCCTGGGCGCCCCGGCGTACCGCGCGGACGATGTTGCAGTAGCCGGTGCACCGGCAGAGGTTGCCTTCCAGGCCCTCCCTGATGGCGTCCTCCGACGGATCCGGATTGTCCCTGAGCAGGTCGATCGCGGCCATGACCATGCCGGGGGTGCAGTAGCCGCACTGCAGGGCGTGTTCCTCGTGGAAGGCCTGCTGCATCGGGTGCATCGACCCGTTGGCGCCCAGGCCCTCGATGGTGACGATGTCGCAGCCGTCGGCCTGCACGGCGAGTACCGAGCAGCTCTTCACACTCTTGCCGTCGAGCATGACGGTGCAGGCGCCGCAGTTGCTGGTGTCGCAGCCGACCGGGGTGCCGGTCTTGCCCAGACGATCTCGTAGCAGGTGGACGAGAAGGAGCCGCGGCTCGACTTCCTCCTCGTACTTGACTCCGTCGACGGTGATGGCTGTCCGAGGCATACGTCCTCCCAGAGGAGCGCGGGAAAGGCGGACAAGGCCAACGTACGCCGGTGTTTTTCCCGGTCAAGGGTTACTTGCCGCGGATCACCCGCGCGATTACGGCGACGAACCCCGCGAAGCCCAGCCCGATGATGACCAAAGACACCAGGACCAGGGGGTCCGTGATCTCATGGGTCAGGATCAGGATGCCCAGCACCACGAAAAGCATGCCGCTCAGCAGCGCCATCCAGTCCGTCCGGTGCACGCGGCGCGGCTTGTCGACCTCACGCGCCACGCCGCACCTCCATGTCGCCGATGCCGCCCCGCAGGTTCAGCACGATCGTCGGAATGGCGCCCTTCGGGCGCGTGTCGGGCTCCAGCACCTTGTCGAACTTGACGTCTACGCCGCCTCTGAGCGACTGGTCCACCTTGATGTCGCCGACCTTGTTGGTGGCGTGCACCTCGACCCGCGCCGTCGGTGGCACGATCACCATCAGCTCGCCGATCGAGACCTTGGCGTTGACCGTCAGGCTCGCGCCCGGCGTGAGCTTGAGCTCGGACAGGTCGAGCCGGCCGTCCCCGACGCCCACGTCGTAGATCCGGCTCGCCTCCGCCATGGTGGCCGGCCGCCAGACGAAGTCGCCGACATTCCGCGGCAGGTCGCCGACCATCAGGCCGAGACCGATCAGCAGGGCGACCAATGTGCCGGCCGCGACCAGGCCCGCGCCGCGACCCCACCAGGCGGCGATCAGCAGCCCGGCGCCGATGGTGACGAGTACGGCGCCGCCGACCAGGGTGGGACTGACCCCCGAGGCGGACCTGGCTTGGACCGCCACGACGATCCCTCCAATGATGATTGCCAGCAACATGGTCATGGCGCCGATGAACGATCTGGGCCGCTTCTGCTTCTGGCGGGGCGGGGGCGTCGGCCTGCCGTACAGGGCGGGGTCGTACGGCGAGTAGCCGCCGGCTCGTTTGCGCGGGTCGAGCGGCTGGAAGGGGCCGTTCGGCGCGAACGGCTCGCCGTAGCTGAGGGCGGTCATCGGGTCGGCACGGAAGCGCGGCGGCGCGGGCGGTGTGGGCGGCTGGGGCGTCTGAGGCGGCGTCTCGGGGGCGGACCTCCGGTGCGGCTCCGCGCTCCCGTGCGGCTCTGCGCTCCCGTACGGCTCAGCCCTCTCATACGGCTCGGCGCGAACGGCGGCCGGGGTGTCGATCGGCGCTCGCGTCGGCTCGTCGGCGGCCCGGTCGTCGATCGGCACGTCGGCGGGGACGGGGTTGACGCGCGTCGGGGCGGTCGGCGGCTCCGATACGACGGGAGACGCGGTCACCGTCTCCGTCGGCGTCTCCGCCGCCCTGTCCGTCTCCGTCACCGGTTCGCGTGTGTACGGGGCGGCGGCCGGGCGGGGCCGCGCATAGCCCGTCGTGGGCGCGGTTTGGCCGGGGATGGGCGCATACGTGAAGTCGTTCAAGTACGGCTCGGACTCGCCCGGCTGGGCGCGGTGGGTGAGCCGCTCGGGCATCGACCGGACCAGGCCGAGCAGGTCCACGCCGTTGGTGTGCGCCGCGAGCAGCCCGATGGCCAGCATCATGCCGACCACCAGCGTGCCCGAGTCGAGCCAGACCGTCGCCAGGTTGAGGCCGAGCCCGGCGGCGAGCACCGCCGTCAGCAGCGCCATCACGGTGTCGGCGGCGAAGTCGCGCCCGGTCCACTGCTCGATGTAACCAGGCCGTCCGTTCGGCTCCTTCATCAGCAGGAACGCCGCGATGTACAGGAACAGCCCCATCCCGGAGCCGAAGAGCAGCACCGCGAAGGCCACGCGGAACACCACCGGGTCGATCCCCGTGTAGCGTCCGAGCCCGGCGCAGACTCCCATGACGAAGCGCCCCTCGCTGCTACGTCGCAGCGCGGTCGGCGGAGCGGCCGGTTCCTTCGGTGGTGCTTCTGTCATGCCACTATCGTGGCCCCACCGGCCCGCCGTACGCATCCGGGAGACCCCTGACCCGACCCGGGGGTTGTTCCCTGATGTCCATAACGCGGCCTTCATGTGACGATGGCGATGTTATGGCTGACCAGAAGACTCTTGCCCAAGCCGGTGGCGACGCGCCCTACCGCCGGATGATGCGCCCCATGGAGGGCCGGCTGCTCGGTGGCGTGGCACAAGGGCTCGCGGCTCAGCTGAAGCTCGATCCTGTGGTGATCAGGCTGATGTTCGTGCTGCTCAGCGTGGTCGGCGGGGTCGGCGGGGTGGCGTACGCGGTGCTCTGGATGATCACGCCTCGCGTGCCGTACGAAGGGCAGCCGCCGCAGCGTGACTGGAGCCAGCTCGCGGCGTTCGGCGCGATCAGCATGGCGCTGGTCGCGTTCGGCTGGCTGACCGGCGCCTCCCAGGGGGGCATCGCCATCCTGCCGTTCGCCGTGGTCGGCATCGGCGCGCTCATCCTGTGGCAGCAGGCCGATCCCGAACGCCGCCGCAACTGGGTGAGCGGGGCGACGAAGAGCATCCGGAAGAACCGGGTCCGTACGCTGCTCGGCATCGCGCTCGTCGTCATCGGCGCGGCGGGCTTCCTGGCCGCTCAGGGGGAGCTGTCCAAGGCCAGGCCTGGCCTGCTGTTCACCGTGGTGGTGGTCGGCGGGCTGGCGGTCATCGCCGCGCCCTGGCTCGCGGGCCTGTGGAAGGAGCTCCAGCTGGAGCGGCGCGAGCGCATCAGGTCGGAGGAGCGGGCCGAGGTCGCGGCGATGGTGCACGACTCGGTCCTGCACACGCTCACGCTGATCCAGCGCGTCGCGCACGACCCGCGCGAGGTCACCAGGCTGGCCCGCGCGCAGGAGCGCGACCTGCGCAACTGGCTCTACCAGCCCGCCCAGGACGCCGACGCGACGCTCGCCGCGGCCGTACGCAGGATCGCCGCGGAAGAGGAGGACGCGCACGGCGTACCGATCGAGGTGGTCTGCGTGGGCGACATCGAGCTCGACTCGGCTGGCAAGCTCGGCGCCATGCTGAAGGCGTCGAGGCAGTCGATGGTCAACGCCGCCAAGTACTCCGGCAGTCCGTCCATTTCCGTCTATGCCGAGGTAGAGGGCGAAGAAGTCACGATTTTCGTGAAGGATCGTGGCAAGGGATTCGACCTCAACGCGGTGCCTCTCGACAGAATGGGGATCAGGGAGTCCATCATCGGGAGAATGGAGCGTCACGGCGGCACCGCCAGGGTGCGCACCGAGCCCGGTGAGGGCACGGAAGTGATGTTGACGATGAAGGTGGAGAGGCAATGACCAGGGTGCTGATCGTCGACGATCACCGGCTGTTCCGTTCCGGCGTACGGGCCGAGCTGGGCGACTCGATCCAGGTCGTCGGAGAGGCCGAGGACGTCGAGACGGCGGTCAAGGCGATCGCCGAGCTCGCTCCCGACGTGGTCCTGCTCGACGTGCACATGCCCGGTGGCGGCGGGCAGGAGGTCCTGCGCAGGGTGCTCGGCGCCGGGTCGCAGGTACGCTTCCTGGCGCTGTCGGTGTCCGACGCGGCCGAGGACGTGATCGGCGTGATCCGCGGCGGCGCCCGCGGCTACGTGACCAAGAACATCAGCGGCACCGAGCTGACCGACGCCATCCGCCGGGTGGCCGACGGCGACGCGGTCTTCTCGCCGCGGCTGGCCGGGTTCGTGCTCGACGCGTTCGCCTCGTCGGAGGCGCCGTCGATCGACCCCGAGCTCGACTCGCTGACGCAGCGTGAGCGCGAGGTGCTGCGGCTGATCGCCCGCGGCTATGCCTACAAGGAGATCGCCAAGGAGCTGTTCATCTCGGTCAAGACGGTCGAGACGCACGTGTCGTCGGTGCTGCGCAAGCTCCAGCTGTCGAACCGGCACGAACTGTCCCGCTGGGCCACGGCCCGACGTCTGGTCTAGCGGTTTTGGGGTTCGGAACGGCGGAGATCGGTAGACCTGTTCGCTGGTCGCGGTCGCTCTGAGGCACGCCAGGCGCGCAGGCGAAACTGGGGAGCGCCGGCTTGTGTCGCTTTGGCGGGCCGACATGCTGGCTTAGTTGGCTCTGGCATGCGACATTTC
This sequence comes from Nonomuraea sp. NPDC049750, assembly GCF_040659625.1. Classification (NCBI taxonomy): domain Bacteria; kingdom Bacillati; phylum Actinomycetota; class Actinomycetes; order Streptosporangiales; family Streptosporangiaceae; genus Nonomuraea; species Nonomuraea sp. NPDC049750. Next base: position 182,339 of record NZ_JBFANB010000018.1, on the reverse strand, counting down.
CAGAATGGGCAGGGACGTGCCGGTCGTCGTGTTCAGTCGGGACGATCGTCGGAAATATCGGGAAAAAGTGCGACGATGCCTGGACGTCTTCGCCCAGATGCTCCGCGAGGCTCGCTTCGAGGTCGACCGGCCCCTCGCCGGGCTGGAGATCGAGCTCAACATCGTGGACGCCGCGGGCGAGGCGGCCATGCGCAACGCCGAGGTGCTCGCCGCCATCGCGCAGCCCGACTGGGCCACCGAGCTGGGCCAGTTCAACATCGAGATCAACATCGAACCCCAGGAGCTGGGCGCCGACGGGTTGCTCAGGCTGGAGAACGACGTCAGGGCCCGCCTCAACCACGCCGAGGAGCGCGCCCAGTCCGAGGGCGCCCACCTGGTCCTGATCGGCATCCTGCCCACGCTGCGCGAGCAGGACATCGGCGAGGGCACGCTGTCGGCCAACCCGCGCTACCGGCTGCTCAACGAGCAGATCTTCGCCGCCCGTGGTGAGGACCTGCACCTGTCGATCGAGGCGATAGAACGCCTCGACACCCACGCCGACAGCCTCGCGCCCGAGGCCGCCTGCACCAGCGTGCAGCTCCACCTGCAGGTCAGCCCGGAGCAGTTCGCCGCGCACTGGAACGCCGCCCAGGCCATAGCCGGGGCGCAGGTGGCCGTCGCCGCCAACTCGCCGTACCTGTTCGGCAAGGAGTTGCACCGCGAGACCAGGATCACGCTGTTCGAGCAGGCCACGGACACCCGTCCCGCCGAGCTGAAGGCTCAGGGCGTACGGCCGCGCGTCTGGTTCGGCGAGCGGTGGATCACCAGCGTGTTCGACCTGTTCGAGGAGAACGTCGCGTACTACCCGGCCCTGCTGCCCCTCTGCGAGGATGAGGACCCGCGAGCCGTGCTGGAGCAGGGCCGCATCCCGGAACTGCACGAGATGACCCTGCACAACGGCACGATCTACCGGTGGAACCGGCCGGTGTACGCGGTGGCCGGTGGCGCCCCGCACCTACGGGTGGAGAACCGGGTGCTGCCCGCCGGGCCGTCCGTGGTCGACATCGTGGCCAACGCGGCCTTCTACTACGGGCTGATGGCCGTACTCCCGCATGCCGAGCGGCCGATCTGGAGCCAGATGTCGTTCGCCGCCGCCGAGGACAACCTGAACAGCGCGGCCAGGCACGGCCTCGACGCGCGTCTCTACTGGCCGGGGCTGGGAGAGGTGCCCGCCGGCGAGCTGATCCTGCGCCGCCTGCTCCCGCTGGCCCACGAGGGGCTCGACAAGTGGGGCGTGGACCGGAGCGTGGCCGATCGGCTGCTCGGGGTCATCGAGGGCCGGTGTCTGTCGGGCCGTACCGGGGCGACCTGGCAGGTCGAACGGGTACAGGCGCACGGCGGCGACCGGCACGAGGCGCTGCGGACGATGACGCTTGATTACATAGAGCGGATGCACGGCAACGAGCCGGTGCACACTTGGGACGTGTGACGCCTTTGAGCAGAGCCCTGGCCCTCGTCCTGGTGTTACTCCTGGCCGCGTGCGGGCTGTCCCGGCCCGCTTCCATGGACGCGTCAGGGGCCGACACGTTCGAGGGTGACGTACGGACGGCGCGGGAGTTGACGGAGGCGTTCTGGAAGCAGCAGTTCAGCGCCCTCGGCCGGACTTACCGCCCTATTGCCGACTTCGTACCCTATTCCGGGAGCTCGGGGCCCAACTGCGGCGGCCAGCCCGCTGTCCCGAACAACGCCTTCTACTGCCCTGACGGACATTTCATTGCCTATGACCAGGACTGGATGGAGTCGCTCTGGAGCGAGATGGGGGACGGCTCGGTCTACCTGATCATCCCCCACGAGTTCGGGCATTCGGTGCAGGCCCAGCTGCGGTCCGGCTTCGACCTGAACGTACAGGCGGAGCTGCAGGCCGACTGCTACGCGGGCGGCACGCTGTCGTCGCTCGTCAGCTCGGGCGCGCTGCGGGCGGAGCCGGGGGACGAGAACGAGCTGATCCTGAACCTGGAGGCGGCGGGCGACCCCACGGATGACTGGCTCAACCCCAGCGCCCACGGCACGGCCCAGCAACGCCAGCAGTCCTTCGCCAACGGCCTCAACGGCGGGGTAGGCGCCTGCTGATCTTTTGTCGGGGTTCGCGGCAGATGGGCGAGGGCCTGCTGGGGATGTACTCGCGTGTCAACCCAAAGGATGATGCGGCCGATCATGACGTCGGCATACCGTTGCCTCATGCCATTGGGAGAGATCGGCTGGCTGCGCGGGGGCGCCTGCAGATCCAGTGATCCTGAGCTGTTCTTTCCGCTCGCGCCCTCCGCCACCCAGGAGGCACGCGCCAAGGCGGTCTGCGCCACCTGCCAGGTCCTGACCGAGTGCCGCTCCTACGCGCTGACGGCAGGGGAAACGGACGGCATCTGGGGCGGCCTGACCCCGGAGGAGCGCCGACGCTCCCGCTTCCCCTTCGGCTGGCGCAGCCCAGCCGCCAGTTAGCGCCGAGAGGTCACGCCGTGGCCTGTGGTTGGCCCGGCCCGTGAGGGACAGAGGCGACGTAGCCTGCAGGAGTGCTGCTTCGCTCGATCGCCGTGCTGGCCGTGGCCAACGTCCTCAACAACCGGGTGGCGCCCCGCCTCGCCCCCCTGACCTCCGTCGCCGCGACGGCCGCCCTGGTGGCGATGGCGCGACGGTCCGGGGTGTCATGGCAGGAGCTCGGGTTCGAGCACGGGCCAAGGGGCGCGGCGATCGGCGGCGCCCTGGCGGCGGGTGTCGCCGCCGTCTACACGGCCGGGGTCGCGATGCCACGCACCCGGCCGCTGTTCCAGGACGACCGCGCCCTGTCGCTGTCGCGCGCCCGCGTCCTGGAGGAGGCGCTGGTGCAGGTCCCTCTGGGCACGGTCCTGCTGGAGGAGATGGGTTTCCGCGGCGCCCTGTACGGCACGCTTCGCCGTACCCACGGGACCGTCGCGGCGACGGCGGCGTCATCGGCCCTGTTCGGGCTGTGGCACATCCTTCCGGCCATCGACATGTCCCGCGCCAACCCGGCACTCGGCGCCCTGGCGGCCGGTGAGACCCCTGGCCGCCTGGACACCGCCCGCGTGGTGGCGGGCAGTGTGGTGTCGACGGCCGCCGCGGGCGTCCTGTTCTGCGAACTACGCCGCCAAGGCGGCTTGACGGCCCCGACCATGCTGCACCTGGCGACCAACTCCCTCGGCTACCTTTTCGCCAGAATCGCCGGAAAGCCCCGTCATCCGGCGGCCACCCCCGCCGGCAGGACCGCCAAGACCGGCGGGGCTCGCTAGGGCCGCCAAGACCGGCGGGACCCGTCTCAGGGGACGGTCCAGGTGTGGGTCAGGCCGTTGTGACGGTTTGGAAGCCCTCCGCGTAGTGGCCTTCGCCGAAGCCGGCCTGTTCGGCCCACGCGGCGAAGCGGCTCTTCACGAAGTCGGCGAAGCCCTCGATGTGTCCCACCTGGCTGACGTGCGACTGCAGGGCCGCCAGCTTGCGGTCGATCGCCTCCGTGATGTCCGTCCAATGGTTGGGGGTGGAGCCGCCCATGAGCCAGACCTCGCGGACCGTCCAGGCGTCCAGGCCCTCGTCCTTGACCAACTCGGGGAAGGCGTACGGGTTGCGGGCGTCGGGGTAGACGGCGTCGAGGGTGGAGCCGCCCACCGCGCGGTGGTCGGGGTGGCTCGGGGCGATGAACTGGTAGTTGCGGTCGGGGTGGTGGGTGATCACCAGGTCGGGACGTACCTGGCGGATGACCCTGGCGATGTCCTTGCGCAGCGCCAGCGACGGCACCACCGTGCCGTCCGCGTGGCCGAGGAAGCGGACGTCCGTGACGCCCACCGCCTTGGCGGCGGCCGTCTGTTCGGTTCTGCGCAGTTCGGCCATGCCGGTGTTGTCGAGCGTACGTTCGTTGCCTCCCGCGTCGCCGTCCGTGACCAGCAGGTAGGTGACCTCGACCCCCCGATCACCGAAGAGGGCGACCGTGCCCGCGGCACCGAAGTCGGCGTCGTCGGGGTGCGCGGTCACGACGAGTACCCGGTTGATCTCGTTGTCGGCGAGCATCTTCTCCCTTTCGGATCGTTCTTTGACCACAACCAGCGGTTCACGGCCGACATTCCAGGCTGCTGGATCCGCCGCCACGGTTTTGGGGCTGGGGTTCCAGGCGGCCGGTGGGAAGGGGGTTTCGGGGGTCGGGGGCTGATGGGTGGGTTCGTGGTTCCAGGGGTTCGGAGGGGATTGTCGGTTTTGGGGGGTGGGATTCCAGGCGTCGAGGCGCCGTTTGTCGGTGGAGAGTCTTAACCTGGGTGCGTGCCGACCCAAGTCTCTGTTGACCACCCCTTGCTCGATGGCCTCAACCCGCAACAGCGGGAGGCCGTGATCCATCACGGCGGTCCGCTGCTGATCGTGGCGGGGGCGGGATCAGGAAAGACGCGGGTGCTCACCCATCGCATCGCCTACCTGCTCGGTGAGCGGCAGGTGCATCCGGGCGAGATCCTGGCCATCACCTTCACCAACAAGGCCGCGCGCGAGATGAAGGAGCGCATCGACCGGCTCGTCGGGCCCAGGTCGAAGGCGATGTGGGTGATGACGTTCCACAGCGCCTGCATGCGCATCCTGCGCCGCGAGGCCAAGCGGCTCGGGTTCCCCTCCAGTTTCTCCATCTACGACCAGGCCGACTCGCAGCGGCTGATGGCGATGGTGTGCAGGGAGATGGATCTCGACCCCAAGCGCTACCCGCCGCGGTCGTTCTCGGCCCAGGTGAGCAACTTCAAGAACGAGCTGGTCGACTACGAGACCGCGCTCGACAAAGCGGGCTCCCACCTGGAGAAGGTGCTCGCCGAGGCCTACAAGAGCTACCAGCGCAAGCTCACCGAGGCCGGCGCGATGGACTTCGACGACATCATCATGAACACGGTGACGCTGTTCCAGCTCTTCCCGGAGGTGGCCGAGCACTACCGGATGCGCTTCAGGCACGTGCTCGTCGACGAATACCAGGACACCAACCACGCCCAATACATCCTGATCAGGGAGCTGGTGGGCCGCCCCGACCTGCGCACGGCCGACGGCGAGCTGGTCCGTTCTGGCGCCGACCAGTCGGAGCTGTGCGTGGTCGGCGACGCCGACCAGTCGATCTACGCCTTCCGTGGCGCGACGATCCGCAACATCCTGGAGTTCGAGCGCGACTACCCCGACGCGCGCACGATCCTGCTGGAGCAGAACTACCGCTCCACCCAGAACATCCTGGCCGCCGCCAACGCCGTCATCGCCCGCAACGAGTCGCGCAAGCCGAAGAACCTCTGGTCCGACCAGGGCGACGGCCCCAAGATCGTCGGTTACGTGGCCGACAACGAGCACGACGAGGCCATGTTCGTGGCCCAGGAGGTAGATCGGCTCAGCGACGAGGAGGGCGTCAAGGCCGGCGACGTCGCGGTGTTCTACCGCACCAACGCGGCCTCCCGGGTGTTCGAGGAGATCTTCATCCGCACCGGCCTGCCCTACAAGGTGGTCGGGGGCGTGCGCTTCTACGAGCGCAAGGAGGTTAAGGACCTGCTGGCCTACCTGCGCGTGCTGGCCAACCCCGCTGACGTGGTGTCCATGCGGCGCATCCTCAACGTGCCCAAGCGCGGCATCGGCGACCGGGCCGAGGCGATGCTCGAAGCGCTCTCCTCGCGCGAGCGCATCTCCTTCTGGGACGCGCTGCGCAGGGCCGATGAGGCGTACGGCATGGCGACGCGCTCGCTCAACGCGGTGCGCGAGTTCGTCGCGATGATCGAGGGGATGATCGGCAAGGCCGAGGGCATGCCGCCGTCGGCGCTCGCGGAGGAGATCCTGGTCGCCACCGGTTACCGCGCCGAGCTGGAGGCTTCGGAGGATCCGCAGGACGAGTCCCGGCTGGAAAACCTCAACGAGCTCATCTCGGTGGCCTCGGAGTTCGAGGAGGCCAATCCCGAGGGCACGCTGGTGGAGTTCCTGGAGCAGGTGTCGCTGGTGGCTGACGCCGACCAGATCCCCGAAGCCGACGGCGGGCAGGGCGTGGTCACGCTGATGACCCTGCACACCGCCAAGGGGCTGGAGTTCCCGGTCGTCTTCCTGACCGCGATGGAAGACGGCGTCTTCCCGCACATCCGCTCGCTGGGCGAGCCGAAGGAGCTGGAGGAGGAGCGCCGGCTGGCCTACGTGGGGATCACCAGGGCCCAGAAGCGCCTCTACCTCACGCGGGCCGCTGTACGCAGCTCGTGGGGCTCGCCGTCGTTCAACCCGGCCTCGCGGTTCGTCAACGAGGTGCCGGTGCAACTGCTCGACTGGCGTACCCCGCCGGAGAAGTCGGCCTGGAGCGCGGCGACCCGGCGCGAGCCCGCGCAGGCGGCGGCGCCGAAGAAGGGCGCCCGCACGGTGCCCACGCTGGCACCGGGCGATCGGGTGACGCACGACGCGTTCGGGCTGGGCACCGTCGTGTCCGTGGACGGGGTGGCGGAGAAGACCAAGGTCAAGATCGACTTCGGGAGCGGAGGCGAGAAGACGCTGCTCCTCGCCTACGCTCCGCTGGAAAAACTCTGACCGCTGGAAAAGCTTCTGACCGCTGGAAGGCTTCTGACCCGTCGGGTGCTCAGCTCTTCTGCTGCTGCTGGGCGCCCTTCGGGAGGGCGCTGCCCTTCTTCCACTCGGTCCAGTTGAGCTGCCAGTAGCTCCACCCGTTGCGCCAGTCGAGCTTGCGCTTGGTGCCGGTGATCTTGACGACGTCGCCGCGCTGGGCGATGCCGTAGAACCACTTGGCGCCGGCCGGAGTGGCACGGACGCAGCCGTGGCTCTGGTTAGAACGGCCTAGGAACTGGTAGTAGCCCGCGCTCTGATGCACATACTCGCCGCTGTCGGAAATGCGTACCGCCCACGGGATCTCCTCCTTGTAGTACTGAGGGTCCTTGGGGTCGGTGACGCCCATCCACGCCGAGGTCATGGTCTCCAGCGGCTTCTTGTTCATCGTGAGATGGGTGCCGCTGGTGGTCAGGTAGACGTCCACGCCGTTCTTGACCATGCCGCCGCGGCCCGCGCTGATGGGGATCGACTTGACGAGCTTGCCGTCGCGCCGGACCTTCATCACGTGGCTGCGGGTGTTCACCACCGAGATGTTGGAGTAGCCGACGGCGAAGCGGCGGCTGACATCCTTGGCGGCCTCGTTGCCGGGAATCTGGCTCAGGCGGGCGTTGAGCTGAACCTTCTGGTGCGGACGCCAGTACGTCTTGGTGCGGTAGACGACCTTGCGGTCGGTCACCCAGCGCCAGGCGCCGTCGACCGGCCGGTCCGCCTGCACCTGCAGGACGGTCTCGGCCGCCGCCCTGTCGGTCACCTTGCGGTCGAACGTCACGATGATGGGGAAGCCGACGCCGACCTTCTCCTTGGCTTCACCTTCGGGGGTGATGTCGGCGATCTCCAGCTTGGCCTTCTTCGCCGCGACCTTCTGTACCGGGCTCTTCGGTACGGCCTTCCTCGGCACGGCGGCGCCGGCCGCGTGCACCGGGGTGGCGGCGGCGACCTGAGCCACCGGGGCAGGTGTTCCTTCCGTGCTACAGGCCGCCACCGTGGTGATCAGGGCGGCCAGAGCCAGCATCCGGGGGAGGGGATTCAAGGGTTACTCCAGGACTATGTCTACGCATCAGGCGTCTCATAAGTGAGACAACCAAAAGACGCCATACGTGGACGCCTGGCGATAACGATCATGTAACGCCTCTCGGGGTCCTGGTTTACGGCCCCGGCGCGCCCGACTCAGTCGTTGAGCTTGGTGGTGATCTTGCTCGCGGGCGGCGACTTGATCGAGACCTTGGCGCCCCAGCCGGTGTAGCGGGTCTCGGTCGTGACCGCCTTGTCCTCCCACCAGGAGATGTCCAAGAAGTCCGTGGCCTGCCACGTGGTGGTCAACTGGCTGGGGAGCCCCTTGGCGTCGACCTTGAGGGCGTACGTGACGGTGGCCTCGGTGTCGGAGCGCATCGGGATCGAGCTGCTGAACCAGGGGGAGATCTTGAAGAGCTTGCTGAAGGTGATCTGGCCGCGGTAGGTGGACCCGCTGAGCTTGCCGTTCTTGACCAGGGCGGCGAGCGTCGCGGGCTCGGCCGGACTCACCACCTGGCCGAACCAGCTGCTCATGGTGCTGAGGTTCATTTTGCTGTACGTCTTGAACCAGGTCTTGCCCTTCGGCATGTCCTCGCTCAGGGTGCCGCCCGACACCCACGCGACGTCACCGATCGCGATGGTCCGCTCGGGCGTGGTGTTGTGCCCGTCGTACAACGGACTGGAGAACTTCCCGGTGATGTCCCAGCCGGTGATCCCCTTCTTGCCGAACTGAATGCTGCCGGTGCGCCGGACCAGCGGATCCTTGTTGACGGCGCCGACGAACGCGCTGGTGTCGGTGAAGCGGACCCCGTGCCCGGCCACGAGCTGCGCTTTTAACGCCGCGACGGGGTTCTTCGGCGCCGCTTGAGCGGGGGCGGACGAGACGAGTACGGCGACGCCGGCCGTGAGTGCGGTGATCATGAGTTTCATGAGGCGCCATCTTGCCGACAAATGATCACGACAGCACCTCATTACCCGCGCGGGAAAGCCATGATCGCCGCGTGGACACCCGAGTCGGCGCGAATGACGCCGGGCTCGGCGGAGGACCCAATAGGGTGCCGGGATGCGGGTACTGATTTCGGGTGGGGCGGGGTTCATCGGGAGCACGATCGCGTCGGCGTGCCTGGACGCGGGGATCACGCCGGTGATTCTCGACAACCTGGTCACGGGGCGGCGGGAGTTCGCCGAGGGCCGGACTTTCTACGAGGGCGATATCGCCGACGGGATGCTGGTCGACAAGATATTCGCCGAGCAGCCCGACATCGAGGCGGTCGTTCATTGCGCCGCGCTGATCGTGGTGCCGGATTCGGTGGCCGATCCGGTCGGCTACTACCGGGCGAATGTCACCAAGAGCCTGGAGTTCGTGGATCACCTGCTGCGCAACGGGTGCGAGCGGATGATTTTCAGCTCCTCGGCGTCGATTTACCGCACCGGGGACGATCATACGGTCGACGAGCGGTCGCCGCTCGATCCGCAGAGCCCCTACGCGCGGACGAAGGCGGTCTGCGAGGCGATGTTCGCCGATATCGCGGCGACCCGGCCGATCAACGTGCTGTCCCTGCGCTATTTCAATCCGATCGGGGCGGATCCCGCGATGCGCACCGGGTTGCAGCTGCGGCGGCCGAGCCACGCGCTGGGCAAGATGATCGGCGCGTACGAGGAAGGCGTGCCGTTCGAGATCACCGGCACCGACTACTCCACACGTGACGGCTCCGGGATCCGCGACTACGTCCACGTCTGGGATCTGGCGGCGGCGCACGTGGCCGCGTTGCAGCGCTTCGATGACCTGTCCGAGGCGGAATCGGTCATCAATCTGGGCACCGGCTCAGGGACGACCGTGCGTGAGCTGGTCGACGCGTTCAACCGGGTGGTGACGCGACCGGTCGAGGTGGTCGAGACCGAGCGGCGGCCCGGCGACGTGGCGGGCGCCTACACGCGCAGCGACCTCGCGCACCGGCTGCTGGCGTGGCGGCCGCGCTACTCGATCGAGGAAGGGATCAGGCACTCGCTCGACTGGGCCGCCGTACGTGACTCGCGCCTTGCCGAATGAGCGCCCTGCTCATCACCGGCCCCGCGCGCTGACTACGTCAAGCAACCCCGCCTCTCCCGCCTGGCGATGGGAGAGACAGGAGATGCGTGAGCCCGGCTGTCTCACGGTGGAGCCGAGCGTGAGCCCGGCTCCTACGAGAGAGCCGAGCGTGAGCTCGGTTCTCTCGTGGTGAAGCTGTACGGCGGTTCGGTGGTTACTTCGCGATGCTGCTGAGCGGAACCGTCAGCGAAGGAATCTCGTCCGTGCTGTCCGTGCCGTCCTTGAGCTCGTCCGTCACCTGGTCGGCCGGCGGCGCGGTGATCTTCACCGCGTTGCCCCAGCCGCTGTACAGGGTCTCGACGCTGAGGGCCGACTCGTCGTCCACGTTCGAGGAGAGCGCGGCCAGCGGCATCGTCGTGACCAGCCGGGAAGGCAGGCCCTTGGCGTCGACGGTGAGCTTCCAGGACAGAGCGATCTTCGCCGTCTTCTTGCTGGCGGCGCCGAGCATGAGGTTGCCGCGGAAGGACGGGGAGATCCTGCGCAGCTCACCCACGGTGATCTTGCCCGCGTAGCCGCCCTTGGCCGGCTTGGCGCTCTTGAACAGGGTCTTGAGCGTGGCCGACTCGGTGAGGTTGAGCGGCTGGCCGTAGACGCCGCTCAGGCCGGAGAACGGCACGTTGCGCATCCTGACCCAGGTCTTGTCCGCGGGCAGCAGGTCTACCCAGAGCCCGCCGGACAGGTACGACGTCTTGCCGATCGTGATCGTCCGCTCGGGCCTGGACAGGGCCTTGAGGGTCTTGTCCTCGTCGTCGCCCGATCCCATCCCCTTGAGATTGAACTTGCCGGTGATGTCCGACGCGGCGACGCCCGTCTTGCTGAACTGGTACGCCCCCGACCGACGGGTGATGATGCCCCGCATCCGGCCCTGGACGGCGGTGGTGCGCTCGCTGAACTTCACACCCTTGCCGGCGACGAACTGCTTCTTCACCGCGGCGACCGGGTCCTTGGCGGCCGGTGCCGCCTGTGCCGGCCCGGCAGCCAGGAGTGTGGCGGCCGACGCTAAAGCCAGCCCCGTGATGATGCGCTTCATATCAATTCCCTCGTCTCTTGATTTACGGAAGCGGGAGGATCCTGCCAAACGAAGATCACGACGATATCTCAACCGATTGTCCGCAGCGAGGAAAATATGTGGATTTTTCGTGCAGAAGGGCCCCGACATCGTCGGGGCCCCTTTGTGGAAATTTCTGACTATGGGGTGTTTCCATCGTCGTCAGGCGGAACGCTGACGTAGTTCCTGTCGATGGCGGCCGGTGGCTCGGGGGCCTTCTTCGTCAGGTCCTTGACGTCCGCGACCTGGTCGGATGGAGGCGCGGTCACGTTCACCGCGGTGCCCCACTCGGTGTATCGGCTTTCGGTCGTGGCGTGGAGGGTGGCCTTCTTGGTGGCCTTCATGGACCACGAGATGGCCAGTCGCTTCACCAGTTTCCGCGCGTCGAGCGTCAGGCGCCAGGAGATCATGGTTTTGGCGGGTTCGCCGGTCGGCTTCATCGCGATCTGCTCGCGGAACGTCGGCGACAGCTTGTACAGCTCGGCGAAAGTGATCGAGCCGCGATACTGGGCGCCCCTTACCGTCTTCGTCTTGGCCAGCAGGTATTTGAGCGTCGCCGGTTCGAAGACGTTGATGAGCTGGTCGCCATAAGCGGCCGAGGACGGGCTGCCGTTCATCCCGACCCAGCTCTTGTTCTCGGGTAGGAGGGTGCTGTACAGGCCGCCGTTGACGTACATGCGCCGGCCCACGCTGACGAGGTAGATCCGCTCGGTGAGCAGGTCGACGGCGTCGGCGATGGAAGCGTCCTTAGCCGCCATCTTCTTCAGCCGCGCCCGTTCCTGCGGCGTGAGGATGGGCGTACGGGTGTTCTCGGCGCCCGCGATGCCCTTGGCGTCGAACCCGATCACGCCCTGCCTGTCGGCCTGGGTGTAGGACTCACCGCCGATCTTGATGCTGGTCCGCTCGGCGAACTTGACTCCCTGCCCCGCGACGAACTGCTTCTTCAACGCCGCCACCGGGTCCGCCGGTTTGGCCTGCGCGTACGCGGGAGCGGCCACGGCCAGCGCGGAAACTGCCACCGCGCCGGCGATCCATCGCCTCATAGATGTGGGTGCCCTTCTTCAGATGTCCCGAAATATCGTGCTGAAGTGAGATCACTGTCACATAACGGGATAACTGAGACCCGATGACCTGGTCAGGTCAAGCTTGGGGCTAGGCTTCACTGGCGGAAACGCCCGGCACGCACGCACGGGGTGGCCCGGGCCGTCGAACATTTCAGTCGGACAAGCGTCGAACATCAGTCGGATAAGCAAGGACGGACCCTCGTGGACCTGTTCGAACATCAGGCGAAGGAGCTCTTCGCTGACTACGGCATCCCGGTGCCACGCGGCATTGTCGCTCACACCGTGGAGGAGGTACGGGCGGCGGCTGAGCAGCTGACCGGCCGCGTCGTCGTCAAGGCCCAGGTGAAGACCGGAGGCCGCGGCAAGGCCGGTGGCGTGAAGGTGGCCGATGACGCCGCCGACGCCGTTGACAAGGCCAACGCCATCCTGGGCATGGACATCAAGGGCCACACGGTCCACAAGGTGCTCGTGGAGGAGGCCAGCGCGATCGCGGAGGAGTACTACTTCTCCTTCCTGCTCGACCGCGCGAACCGTACCTTCCTCGCGATCTGCTCCGCCGCGGGCGGCATGGAGATCGAAGAGGTCGCGCACACCGCGCCCGACAAGGTGGCCAAGATCCCGGTCTCCGCGCTGGACGGCATCGACCGCGCCAGGGCGCGGGAGATCGCGGCCGCGGGCGGTCTGCCCGAGAAGGCGCTCGACGGCGCCGCCGAGCTCATCGAGAAGCTCTGGTGCGCGTTCGTCGACGAGGACGCCACGCTGGTCGAGGTCAACCCGATGATCCTGTCGGCTGACGGCCAGGTGAAGGCGCTCGACGGCAAGGTCACGCTCGACGACAACGCCGCGTTCCGCCAGCCGGAGCACGAGGCGTACGCCGACAAGAACGCCGAGGACCCCCTTGAGGCCAAGGCCAAGGAGAAGGACCTCAACTACGTCAAGCTCGACGGTGACGTGGGCATCATCGGCAACGGCGCGGGCCTGGTCATGTCGACGCTCGACGTGGTCGCCTACGCCGGCGAGGCGTTCCCCGGCAAGCCGTCGCCCGCCAACTTCCTCGACATCGGCGGCGGCGCCTCGGCCGAGGTCATGGCCGCGGGCCTGGAGATCATCCTCTCCGACCCGAGCGTGAAGTCGATCTTCGTGAACGTCTTCGGCGGCATCACCTCCTGCGACGCGGTGGCCAACGGCATCATCTCGGCCTTCAAGCTGCTGGAGAGCCGCGGCGAAGCGGTGACCCACCCGCTGGTGGTCCGGCTTGACGGCAACAACGCCCTGCTCGGGCGGCAGATCCTGGCCGACGCCGCGCTCCCGCGCGTCGAGCTGGTCGACACGATGGACGACGCGGCCAAGCGGGTCGCCGAGCTCGCTGCGGTAGGTGCGTGACACATGGCTATCTGGCTGACCGAGAACAGCAAGATCATCGTTCAGGGCATGACCGGCGGTGAGGGCACCAAGCACACCCGCCGCATGCTCGCCTCCGGCGCCCGCGTGGTCGGTGGCGTCAACGCCCGCAAGGCGGGCACGACGCACGAGGGCCTGCCGGTGTTCGGCACGGTGAAGGAGGCCATGGAGCAGACGGGCGCCGACGTGTCGGTCGCCTTCGTGCCGCCGGCCTTCACCAAGGACGCCGTCAAGGAGGCCATTGACGCGGAGATCCCGCTCTGCGTGGTGATCACCGAGGGCGTGCCGGTCCACGACTCGACCGAGTTCTGGGCGTACGCGATCGCCAAGGGCAACAAGACCCGCATCATCGGCCCCAACTGCCCCGGCATCGCCTCGCCCGGCGCCTCCAACGCCGGCATCATCCCCGCCGACATCACCACGGCCGGCCGTATCGGCCTGGTGTCCAAGTCGGGCACGTTGACGTACCAGCTCATGTACGAGCTGCGCGACTTCGGCTTCTCGACCGCGGTGGGCATCGGCGGTGACCCGGTCATCGGCACGACGCACATCGATGCGCTCCAGGCGTTCCAGGACGACCCGGGCACCGACGCGATCGTGATGATCGGTGAGATCGGCGGCGACGCCGAGGAGCGGGCCGCGGCCTACATCGAGCAGCACGTCACCAAGCCCGTGGTGGCCTACGTCGCGGGCTTCACCGCCCCGGAGGGCAAGACGATGGGCCATGCCGGCGCCATCGTCTCCGGCTCCGCCGGCACCGCGCAGGCGAAGAAGGAGGCCCTCGAAAAGGTGGGCGTCCGCGTCGGCAAGACTCCGTCCGAGACCGCGCGCCTCATGCGTGAGATCATGCAGTCGCGCTGATTTCCGGCTGAAGACCGCCCCGCCCGTTTCGTGGCGGGGCGTCTTTTTTGTGCCGAGCCGGTGGGTGGCGTCCCCTGTGAAACCGCGGAGACCCCCCAAAGAGGGCGAAAAATGGGAGAGGGAAAGCCCTGCGCGCGGCGCGTCAACCAAGCGTTGGTTGGTAAAGCTTGAGAAAATAACTACTTGTGACGGCGCTTCTCGAATCGGTACTAGGTCGGCTGCCCGGCGTCTCGAGTGATGACGACGAGACGCGCCGGCCGCTGCCCGTGTCCGGGATGCTCGCCGCCGCCATCACGCTGGGCGTCGGCCTGGCCGTTCTCACCACGCTGACCCTGGTCGGGTGGATCGCCGCGCCGCGCGGTGCGCTGGGCGCGGGGCTGCCGGGCGTGTTCCGTACGGCGGCGCAGGTGTGGCTGGCCGCCCACCACGCCGGGTTCGCGATCCCCGGCGGCAAGGTGGGGCTGCTCCCGCTCGGCCTGACGATCCTGCCCGCCGTGCTGCTCTACCGCGCCGGGCGGTGGATGGCGCGCGACGCCGACCTGCGGCTGCGGCTGCCCGCGCGGCTGCCCAAGAACAGCCCGCGCGAGCAGGCCAGCGCGCGCCGCCGGGCCCAGCTCGTCCTGGTCGCGCAGGCCGGAGTCTCCCTGGCCGCCCCCTACGCCCTGCTCGCCGGGCTCATCGCGCTCGTCGCCCGCAACGACATCACCCAGCCGTTCATCGGCGAGGCGCTGGTCAGCCACTTCGTGCTGGCGTTCTTCGCGGGGGCGCTGGCCACGGCGCGGACGATCGGCCCGTGGCGGGCGATGCTGCGCCTGCTGCCCGAGCGGGTGCGCGCCCTGACCGTCGGCACGGCCGTCGCCACGGCGGTGCTGCTCGTCGCCGGGCTCGCCCTCGTGCTGACGGCCCTGATCGTGAACTTCGGCCAGGTGCGCGAGCTGTCCAACGTGCTCGCGCCCGGGTTCGTGGGCGGCGTGCTGCTCCTGCTGGTCCAGATCCTCTATCTGCTCAACACCGTCATCTGGGCCGCCTCCTACATCGCCGGGCCGGGCTTCGCCGTCGGCGCCGACACGCTGGTCGCGCCCACTGGCGTGCAACTGGGCACGGTGCCGAGCCTGCCGCTGCTCGGCGCGCTGCCCGAGAGCGGTCCCGTGCCCGGCTGGACGATGGCGGTGATCGCGCTGCCGTTCGCCGCCGGGACCGTGGCCGGGATCGTGGTGGCCAGGATGGCGCCGTCGCCTTCGTACGAGGCCGCACCGCTGTGGGGCTTCTTCACCGGGATCACCACTGGGCTGGTCGCCGCGCTGCTCGCCGCGCTGTCCGGCGGCCCCATCGGCGGCGGGCGGCTGGCCACGGTCGGGCCGTCGCCGTGGGAGGTGGCGCTGTCGGTGGGCCTGGAGGTGGGCGTCGCCGCCGGCATCTCCGCGGGCGTGGCCAACGTACTCCTGCTCAACAGGCGGGCCCGAGCTCCACTCGACAAGGCCGCGGTTCCGGTACGCAAGGCGGGCGCCGCGATCGCCAGGGCGGCGAGCAAGGTCGGCCTGGCCGAGGCCGACGCCCGGCCCCTGCCCGGCCACTGGATGGACGCCACCGAGGCCGACACCCAGGCCATTCCGGTGATCCGGGACGACTGGCAGGACGAGCACGCCTCGGCCGCGGCGGAGACGCTGGCCCAGGCCCTGCCGATCCTGCCGGAGCGGGACCGCCCACCGCGTACGGACATCGTCGATGAGTCGGACGATCGTGGCGGCCATGTCATCTACGTCGATCCCTACGCCTGGGATCGCGACTGAGGGCCTGTTCTGGTGTCCGCCGGCCGACGGAGCCGCAGGGCCGCGACTATCAGCAGGGCCACTGCGCCTGCGGTGAGGATGGCGTTGCTGGCCAGGTCTTCCGCCAGGCTGGTCGGTTGGGTGAGCGGGACCGTCGGGGTGATGTTCCGCTGGGGGAAGGAGTGCCAGGCGTAGGTCAGCATGGCGCCGCCGGCGAGCGCCAGCCGGTGGGCCTGCGACCAGCCGGCGCGGTGTGACCAGCGGACCACCACGGTGGCGACGGTGACGAACAGGGTCAGATAGATGATCACGCTGAGCCACGGCGGGAGGGGGATCGCCTCCGCCAGCCAGGGCGTGAAGCCGGTGGGGTCGACCGCGTACAGCAGCACGAAGACCGCTCCGGCGACCATGGCGAAAGCGCCGACGACCCACGGGCTGGGGGCGCGGCCGCGCAGCAGGGTGACGTCGGTGGTGCGCCTAGGGAGGCGGATGCCGGCGACGATGATCGCGGCGATGACGACTCCGGCGCCGATGAGCTGGAGCGCGGAGGCATGGCGGCCGAAGACGGCCTGTGCGACGCCGCTGCCCAGGGCGACGACCGCGTACAGCACGCCTGCGACGGTGAGACCGATCTTGCCCAGCCATGGCGTGGTGCGCCGCGAGCCGGCGAGGGTCTCCGCGACCGCGATCGGGGCGCTGATGCTGAAGACCGTGTGCACGCCGACCATGAACAGCGTCCATGGTCCGGCCAGGCCGAGCTCGGGGATGAAGCCGTACTCGAGGGTGTGCGCGCCGACCATCCAGTTCGAGTCCCACAGCGTCTGGGTGACGAAGGCCTCCTCGATCATGCCGTAGGCCAGCGCGAGGGTCATCATGGCGGGCCAGCCGCGTCCGGTACGGCGGGCGAACTCACGGATGAGGAGGGCGCCGCCGCCGTACAGGGGGGCCAGGCCGAGCAGGTTTTGGATGTGGGTGATCGGTGCGTTGCCCATCAGGTACTCGGCGGTCAGTGGCGCGAGGAAGAACAGCCCGATGGCGGGCGCCAGGCGAGGGAGTAACGCTCTTTGGCTCATGTCTCCTGGATATCACCACTCAGCGCAAAAATACAATCGTGTAAATTTCTTCTAGTGTAAGATTCTGCCATGGAGGAGACGCTGCGCGAACGCAAGAAGCGACAGACCAGGCACCTGCTCATCCGTACGGCGATCCGGCTGTTCACCGAGCAGGGCTACGAACAGACCACCGGCGCACAGATCGCCGCCGCGGCGGACGTGGCCACCAAGACGTTCTTCAACTACTTCCCGAGCAAGGAGCACGTGCTGTTCGCCGACGTCGAGCGGTTCTACGGGCTGGCGCTGGAGGTGATCGCCGACCGCGCCCCGGACGACACGCTGCAGCAAGTGCTGCGCAGGACCTACGACCAAGCCATCGCCCACTACCTCACCCAGGGGCCGTGGACCGGGGACCCGGAGCTGAAGGAGCTCTACCAGAGGCTGCTCGCGACGGTGCCCGCCGTACAGGCGATGGCCCTTCACATGATGTTCGACGCGCAGCGCCGGATCGCAGCCGCGTTGTTGGCCGCATTCCCCGACAGGCTGGACCCCATCAGTGCCGCGGCGGCGACCGGCGCGTTCATGGGTGCGGTGCAGGCGGCCGGGATGGCCAGCCTGGAGATGTACGGCGAGGCGGAGCAGGAGTATTTGGCGTCAACCGGACGGGCCGTGAACATCGCGATGCGCGGCCTGGACTCGCTGTGATGAGGTCGGGGTTTCCCTCAGGTCAGGGCTGCACCGCGCCCAGGAGTTCGAGTACGTCCGGCGGGAGCTTCTTCTGGGCCGCGTCCCTGAACTGGGTGAAGCACTCGCCCTGCGACGAGACGGTGCCCGCGCCCTTCATGCAGTTCTGGTAGGCGGAGTATTCGTCCATCAGATAGAGCTGCATCGCCGTGGCCATGGCCGACAGCGTGAGGGCGACCGAGGAGATGGCGATGCCGCCCACGGCGATGCCCCGCGGCTTTTCCGCGCGCTTCAGCTGGGGCAGCGCGCGAATGCCCGCCATCAGCGCGAACACCGCCATGACCAGCCCCGCCAGCGGCAGCATGAACGTCATGGCCAGCGCCGCGATGGCCAACCAGATGGCTCGGCGGCCCGCGGAATCCGCGGGATGCTGACCCGTCGGTGCCTGCACCGGTGTCGACACCTGACCTCCTCTGCGTCGCCGGACGAAGAGCGGATACGCTTGCAACCCCACCCCGGTTTTCTCATTGGAGTGCGCGTGTCAAAGGCTGGGCGGCTCGTCGTCCTCGTCTCCGGCTCTGGAACAAACCTACAGGCCTTGCTGGACGCTTCGGCCGACCCGTCCTACGGCGCCCGCGTGGTGGCTGTCGGTGCGGACAGAGACGGCATCGAGGGACTGGCTCGGGCGTCGCGGGCTGACGTCCCTACTTTCGTCGAAAAGCTGGGTGATTACGAGAAGCGGTCGGAGTGGAATATCGCGCTCGCCGACCGGATCGCTTCCTACGAGCCCGATCTGGTGGTGTCGGCGGGCTTCATGAAGATCATCGGCGCACCGACGCTCGACGCGTTCCCGGTGCTCAACACCCATCCCGCCCTGCTGCCCTCCTTCCCGGGTGCGCACGGGGTGCGTGACGCGCTCGCTCACGGGGTCAAGGTGACGGGCTGCACGGTCATGCTGGCCGATTCCGGCGTCGACAGCGGGCCGATCGTCGCCCAGGAGGCCGTGGCCGTACTACCGGGTGACGACGAGGCGGTCCTGCACGAGCGCATCAAGACCGTCGAGCGCCGCCTGCTCGTCGAGATCGTCGGCCGGATGGTCCGTGAGGGCTGGACGGTCAGTGGACGGACTGTTCGCATCGGTAACCAACCAGGACAGACCGTCCGCATCGGTAACCAATCAGAAGGGGAATCGAAGTGACTCGCATCGCCATCCGGCGCGCGCTGATCGCGGTGTACGACAAGTCCGGGCTGGAGGAGCTGGCCAGGGCTCTGGACGGCGCGGGGGTGGAGATCGTGTCAACGGGCGGCACCGCCGCCGCCATCGCCTCCTACGGCATCCCCGTCACCAAGGTCGAGCAGCTGACCGGGTTCCCCGAGTGCCTCGACGGCCGGGTCAAGACGCTCCACCCGCGCGTACACGCCGGGCTGCTGGCCGACCTCACCAAGCCGCACCACGTGGCCCAGCTCGACGAGCTGGAGATCGACCCGTTCCAGCTGGTGGTGGTCAACCTCTACCCGTTCGAGCAGACGGTCGCCTCCGGCGCGTCCGACGAGGAGTGCGTCGAGCAGATCGACATCGGCGGGCCCGCGATGATCCGTGGCGCCGCCAAGAACCACAGCACCTGCGCCGTCGTGGTCGACCCGCGCTTCTACGGCGACGTGGTGGGCGCGCTCGGCGAGGGCGGCTTCACGCTGACCGAACGCCGGCGCCTGGCGGGCATCGCCTACGCCCACACGGCCTCCTATGACGTGGCCGTGGCGTCCTGGTTCGCCGGCGCCTACCGGGTCGACGACGACTGGCCCTCGTTCATGGGCGCCACCTGGAAGCGCAAGTCGACCCTGCGCTACGGCGAGAACCCGCACCAGTCCGCCGCCCTCTACAGCGGCGGCCTCGACGGCCTGGCCAACGCCGAGCAGGTGCACGGCAAGGAGATGTCCTACAACAACTACCTCGACGCCGACGCGGCCTGGCGGGCGGCCTGGGACTTCGTCGAGCCCTGCGTCGCGATCATCAAGCACCAGAACCCGTGCGGCATCGCCATCGGCTCCGACGTAGCCGACGCGCACCGCAAGGCGCACGCCTGTGACCCGGTCTCGGCGTACGGGGGCGTCATCGCGGTCAACGGGGCCGTCACGGCCGAGCTGGCCCGGCAGATCGCCGAGGTGTTCACCGAGGTCGTCGTGGCGCCGTCCTACGAGCCCGAGGCGCTGGCCGTACTGACGCAGAAGAAGAACGTCCGCCTGCTGATCTGTCCCTCGGGCCCGGCCAACCCCGCCGAGTTCCGCCGGATCGACGGCGGCCTCCTCGTCCAGCAGACCGACCGGGTCGACGCGTCCGGCGACGCGCCGGAGCACTGGCAGCTCAAGGCGGGCGAGCCGGTCTCCGAGGAGATGCTGGCCGACCTGGCGTTCGCGTGGCGGGCCTGCCGCTCGGTCAAGTCCAACGCCATCCTGCTGGCGTCCGGCGGGGCGACCGTGGGTGTCGGGATGGGGCAGGTCAACCGGGTCGACTCGTGCCGCCTGGCGGTGACCCGCGCCGACACGCGGGCCAAGGGGTCGGTGGCGGCCTCGGACGCGTTCTTCCCGTTCCCCGACGGGCTGGAGGTGCTGATCGAGGCGGGCGTCAAGGCCGTCGTGGAGCCCGGCGGATCCGTCCGCGACCAGCTGGTCATCGAGGCGGCGGAGAAGGCGGGCGTGGCGCTCTACTTCACGGGGACGCGCCACTTCTTCCACTGACGGTCCGACGCACTATTCCAGCGCGGTCCCAGGCAAAAGGGCGGTATGAACCCGCCCTTTTGCGCACAAGCATAAGTAATGTCCGGTTACGCTGTGGGCCTTGCCGCTCGTCCGTTCTCCGGGAGTACTCCTTATGGCGCCGCTCGACTCGGTTCTGTATGCCTTCGTGACCATGAACGGGATCGCCACCAGCCCGGTCATGTTGGTGGTGCTCGCCTTCCTCGGCGCCTACCTCGGGGCGCGCGTCGTGGAGGTCATCCCGTTCACCCGCCGCATCATCGAGCGGCGCGCGGCCCAGATCGCCGAGCGCGAGTAGCCCGCCCGGCCGCCTGAGCGTCTCAGGCGGCCGTACCTGAACATCTCAGGCGGCTGTACGGGACTGGCTCCAGGCGAGTTTCGCGGCTCCGGCGAGTCCGGCCCGTACTCCCAGGGTGGTCGGCTCCACCTTCACCGCCCTGACGAACGCCAGCCCGGCCACGTCGTCCAGCGCCCGCGCCAACGGGTCGAACAGGACCGGTCCCGCCGCTGAGACGCCGCCGCCGATGACCACCTTGGTGAGCTCGACCGCCGCCGCGGTCGAGGCGATCATGCCGGCGAGTGCCCTGGCACCCCGTTCGAACGCCGCCACCGCCACGGGATCCCCACCCGCCGCGTCCCGCGCCAGCGCCCGCGCGTCGGCCGCGCCGTTCTGCCCACCGGCCGTGCTGTTCTGCGCGCCGGCCGGGCCGTCCAGCGCGTGGGCCGGGCCGTCCAGCCCGTCAGGGCGGCCCGGGGTCCAGCCGTTGGCCAGTGCCCAGCGGGCCAGGTTCGGGCCGCTGGAGTAGTGCTCGACGCAGCCGCGCCCGCCGCACTCGCAGCGCTCGCCGTACGGGTCGATGGTCATGTGACCGACATGTCCGGCGTTTCCGTTGGGGCCCAGGAGCGGGACGCCGTCGATCACCAGTCCGCCGCCGATCCCGGTAGACACCACGATCCCGAGCAGCGAAGAACTCCCGCGCCCCGCCCCCAGCCAGTGCTCCCCGAGCGCCATGCACTGCGCGTCACCGGCCAGCATGGTCGGCAGGCCGGTCAGCGCGCCGACCTCGTCACGCAGCGGGAAGCCGCGCCAGCTGGGCATGTTGACGGGGCTGACGGTCCCGGCGGCCAGGTCCAGCGGCCCGGCGCAGCCGATCCCGACCGCCTCCGGCGCCGGACCGTCTCCGGTCACCTCCTCGATCAGCGCCGCCAGAGCGACCATGACGTCCGTACGCGGCGTGGGCCGGGTCGCGGAACGCAGCATGGAACCCGTCTCGTCCACCAGCGCGGCGGCGAGCTTGGTTCCCCCGATGTCGATGGCGAGTACGCGGGCCATCAGTGTTTGTGGTGGTTGTCGGGCTGGCGGGGATCGCCAGGATGTTCCAGTCCGGGCACGAGTTCGACCTTGGCCGCCCGCGACTCGTCGAGCCACCGCGCGAACATCCGCCGCCGCGCGGCCTCCCGCTGCGAGACCGCACCGGGGAAGGGAGCTGGGGTGGGCGCCGGTTGGGCCACCGCCACGTGCCAGCCCAGGGCGTCCTCGACCGGACCGACGAGCATCCCGTACGGCCGGCGCGGGATGGCGTCGGCGATCGCCGCAGGCAGGGAGCCCAGCGTCACCGGTCCCAGCGGTTCCAGATCGTCGGCCGTGGCGGCGGCCGCCTCGGCATGGTCGGCGAACACCCGATGGCGTACGACATGCCAGGCCACGCCCTGTGCCGTCCCCTGTGCCGTCGCGGGCGCCACCCCCTGTGCCGTACCTGGCGCCGCCTCCTGTGCCGTCGTCGGCGACCGCCACTCTGGCGGCACCTCGACTGTGGCGGTCAGGTGCTCGAACAGCGCGCGGACCCACGGGCTCCCGTTGTACGCGGAGGCGTTGATCGACCCCAGCTCCACCGCGGCCAGCGGGTCGAGCCGCCCGACCTCCACCGGCGACAGCCCGCGGGCCGTGGCCTCGTCCTTGCACAGCGCCTCGGTGAGGATCACCTGCGTCAGCCACCTGGCCAGCTGCCGGTCCTCGGAGCTGCCCGGCAGCGGCAGCGCCGCGCTGAGCGGGCTGTCGCGCAGCTCGCGGACCCGCCGGTCCAGCGGCTCACGGGAGATCGGCCGTCCGCCGACCCAGCCGATCACCGCGCCCACGCCAGGCGCGGTGCCCGCTCCGGTCGCGGCGGGCCGCTCCCGTACAGGAACGCCTGCCCCGGTCGCCGAGGGCCGTTCCAGCATGGGACCGCCCGCCCCGGTCACGGGGGGTCGCTCCAGTACGGGACCGCCCGCTGTATCAGTGAGAGCATGGTTCATCGGGAGACCTCCAAGCGGACGGCGGGGGCGTACTGGCAGCGGCCGTACCACATGACCTTGGCCAGTGCCCAGAAGTGCCCGGCCGCCATGTCGTACGGCACCTCCACGGGGAACGAAACGTCGACAGTCTCGCCCGGCGCCACGGTGAAGCCCTGGATGACCGTGGGCAGGAGCTCCCACGAGCCCCAGGGGGCCGCGAGCTGGGACTCGCCGCGGATTTCGTCCGAGGTGGTGTTCGCCAGCCGTACAACCAGAGACGTGCGGTCGCCGGGGCGGAGGGAGAGCGACTCCGTGACGGCGGTGACGGACAGGCCGGTCGCGCGGCCCTCGGTGGCCTGGGTCCCGTTGAACGCGTCGCGCATGTTCGGGACGGCGCCCTCGACGGGCAGCTCCGGCACCTCGCCCAGCGCGACCGTGGCGACGTCCTCCACCAGCTGGTCGCCCACCGAGGTGCGGGCCGAGACGAAGTACAGGCCCTGGCCGGGGGCGGGTGTGACGGTGACGGGGAAGCGGAGGTGGCCCCCGGGTTCGAGGCGGAAGGCGCGCTGGGCGGGCGTGGCGCTCCAGCCGTCCGGGACACGGATGTCCACCACGCCCTCGTGCGGCGCGTCGACGAGGTGGGACGACACCACGACCGTCACCTCGACGGTCCCCTGTGCGGCCGCCCCCTGTGCGGCCGCGACGGGTGTGACGAGACCGGGCGTGACGAGACCGGGCGTGACGGCGATCGACACCGGGAGGTAGCCGAGCGGCGCGGGCCCCTTGTTGTGCAGCCAGTAGCGGCTGTAGACGGGCTGGGCCTGCTCGGCCGTGGCGCCCAGGTCGGGGCGTGCGGGCCGCGGCGGGGCGGGGGCGAGGTAGGTGGCGACCTCGGCCCCGGCCAGGTCGAGCGTGGTCACCGGGTCGCCGGGCCGTTCCAGCAGGTCGGCGTGGATGAGGCCGCCGAGGTCCAGTACCGGAGACTTGATCGTGGCCCGCGAACCGAGCCCGGTCGACTCCACGAGCCGGATGGTGACGCCGTCGGTGGGCGCCAGAGCGCCGGTGGGGGACAGGCCGTGGGCGTGCGGGTTGCCGGTGGCTTTGATGGTGCCGAGCAGGACGTCCCGGGCGGGCTCCACCCGCAGGAGCGAGTGCACCTGGGGCAACGTCCCGTCGGCGGCCGGTGCGACCTCTCGCGCCAGCATCGGCGTGATGAACTCCTGTCCCGCCGCCGGCAGGCGCAGCGCCCGCCAGTCGCCGTCCCCGCCGGCCAGCGCGTACGAGAACTCGTGCGTCCAGTGCTGCACCTGGAACCCCGCCCCATCAGGCCCGGTACGCCGAGGCGGATCCAGCCAGACCCCCGACGGCCACCCGGTACAGGACCGCATGAGCGACAGATGCAACGCCCCACCGGAATCCACCGCGAACCCCGGCAAACCATACGTGAGCAGCGCGACCGTACGAGACTCCAGCACCTCCTCGCCCACCGGGCAAACGGCGGAGATCACGGCATCCGCCAGATCCGCGACCAGCTCCTCCACCGGCCCGGCGACGATGAGCGCGGGCAGCGCGCGTACGTCACGCAGGTCGGCGCTGGGCTGCCACACCTCGGCCAGCGGTCGTTCGGCGGGTACCCAGACCAGCGGCGCCCCCGACTTGAGCGCGTCGAGGAAGGCCGGGTCGCTGCGGTCGAGGAGCTCGGCGGCCAGCGGGTTGGTGTCCGGGCCGCCCAGGATGATGCGTACGTCCGGCAGGTTCGAGTCGACGTCCAGCCAGCCGTACCGGGAGCCGGAGGCGGACGAGGTCGTGGCGGTCACACCCGCGCGGGCCAGCGCCACCACCAGCGAACGGGCCCCGGGCGCGTCCTCCAGAGTGGGCACCACCACCTCGGCGACCCCCAGCGCCCGCGCGCCCGCCTCACCCAGGTCCACCCTGGCCGTGGCCGACAGTCCGAACCAGGTGTTGGCCGGGTTGTCGAGCGTCCACGGGTGCTCGGCGGTGTTGACCTCGGGCTGCGCGAACCCGCGCCCCACCACGGCGCCCGCCACGTCGGAGACCGGTAGCGCGCCCGCCACCTGCGCCGGGAAGCGGACCCGGAGCAGCCGGTCGGCGCCGGTGTAGTCGAGCACGCGGGTGGTGAACTCGACCCGGTCCGAGCCGGTCCAGAGCGTGACGATCTGCTCATAGGACACCTCGCCCACCTGGCCGGTGATGGTCAGGCGCTGTCCGAGGGGACTCTGCGAGGCGTGTACGGCCGCTGCGGCGGTCTCGCCGGAGCCGGTGGCGTGACCGGTCGGCAGCAGGTGCCACGGCCCTTCGCCCATGTCCGGGTGCGTGGGGTATTCGTCGTACAGCCGCAGCTCGTTCCCGAGCCCCGACAGCAGCTCGCGGCCCGAGGCGCGATCGAACACCGACTCCAGACCGCCGCCGCGCGCCGGATCGGCGACGACCCGCCACCGGTCATTCGAGATGGCGGTCCCGGGCAGCGGCTGCCAGGTGTCGGCCACCCCCTCGACGATCCGGTATGTCCGCCAGCCCATCGACGGCACGTCCTTGGCCAGGAAGACCAGCGTGCCGTCCTCCTCGATCGCCGGGATCTCGCCTTCCACCCGCTCACCGGGCGCCAGCCGTACCCGCACCAGCCCGTCACGCGCGAACGGCAGCGTGTTGGTGACCACGACGCTGCGGCCGTCGAGCGAGATCTGGCCGAGCAGCGCGTCCAGCGCGCGGTCGCGGGCGCCGGCGGCCAGGTCGTGCGCCTCGCGCCAGCCCGTCAGCAGGTCGATGTAGACCTGGTCCGACTCGGAGCCGGTGATCCCGTCGTGATGCGCCCCGTACGCCAGCTGCCGCCACACCTTGTCCAGCGCGGTGTGCGGATAACCGCCCAGCCCCAGCAGCGACGCGAACGCCGACAGCCGCTCGGCGTCGAGCGCCGCCACCTCGGCCGCGCGCTGGGCCTGCTTGGTGTCGATGTACGAGACGTCTTTGCCGGTGTAGATGGGGTTCATATCCCGGGTCTGCGGGCTAAATGCCGATATTTCCCCGCGCACCGCGTCGAGGAAGTCCCGTGGCGTGCCGCAGACGAACCGGGGCCAGATGTAACGGGCCGCCCAGGTCCGGTGGATGTCGGTGACCCACTTGTTCGGCGGGGTGTAGTCGGTGCCGACGGGCAGCAGGATGTTCCGGGTCGCGGCCACCGGCTTGAGCGAGCGATAGAGCTCGTACGTCGCCCGCGTCGCCTCCTCCAGCGACGGCGAGGAGTCCATCCACCAGCCCGCCGAGTAGTGGGCGGGCATGTAGTGCGTCAGCACGCCCTGTCCCGACGGCGAGATCCACTCGAACTCGCTCGGGAACTGCATCAGGGAGGCGTCGTTCTTGGCCTCCCTGAAGTTCTTGCTGATCGGCCCCCACTGGTGGAAGGGCCCCCGGGCCCACGCGCTGCCGGTCAGCCCGGCCGCCGCCAGGTATCCGGGGAACTGCGGGTCGTGCCCGAACACGTCGAGCTGCCAGGCCGTACGCGGGTCGCCGCCGAGGATGTCGCGCTGGTAGCCGATGCCGTACACGATGTTGCGGATGGTGCTCTCGGCGCCGGTCAGGTTCGTGTTCGGCTCGTTGTACGTCCCGCCGAGAAGCTCCACCCGGCCCTCGTCGAGCAGCGCGCGCAGGTCGGCGCGGCGCTCGGGGTGGGTGTCGAAGAACGGCTTGAGATAGTCGATCTCGGCCAGCACGAACCGGTAGTCGGGATCGCGCAACGCCAGCTCGATATGCGCCTCGACCAGCGCGAACGCGTTGTGCTCCCACAGCGGCCGGGTCGTTGCGTCGACCGAGAGCAGCTCCCAGGGGCTGGTGTAGGCGGCCTGCGTGTTCCACCAGACAGGGTCGTAGTGGAAGTGCGACACCATGTACATCGTCCAGCCCGGCTCCTCGGCCGTGACCTCGACGTCGAGCGCCGCCTCGCCGAAGGTGACGGTGCAGGGCACCACGCTCCCGTACGGCACGCTGACCTCCAGCGGCACCTCGACGGTGACCGGGCCCACTCCCGGCGGCACGCTCACGGGCGCCGCGCAGGACACCCCGGGTCCGCGAACGTCGAGTGGCGTCTCCTGCCCATCCGGCTCCAGCGTGACCTTGAGCACCTGGTGCGGACGCTCCGCCGTGCCGACGAACAGGTCGGTCGACTCTGCGGACAGCAAGTGAGCAGGCAAGACGACTCCTTAGTGGGCACATAGGCGGTGACGTCACCATATGCCGTTCCAAGATCCATGACAACGATGTCATCACCGCTCCCAGCGAACTCATGGATCTCATGGAAGGATTGGCAGACATGAGCGCAGTGAAACTCGACGGCAAGGCGACCGCGGCCAGGATCAAGGCCGACCTCACGACGCGGGTGACCGCGCTCAGAGAGCGTGGCATCACCCCCGGTCTCGGCACCGTGCTGGTCGGCGACGACCCCGGCAGCCAGATCTATGTGGCGGGCAAGCACCGCGACTGTGCCGAGGTCGGCATCGCCTCCATTCGCGTGGACCTCCCGGCCGACGCCACCCAGGCCGAGGTCGAGGCGGCCATCGACGAGCTCAACGCCTCGCCGGAGTGCACCGGCTACATCGTCCAGCTCCCGCTGCCCCGTCACCTCGACACGATGGCGCTGCTGGAGCGCATGGACCCGGCCAAGGACGCCGACGGCCTGCACCCGGTCAACCTGGGCCGCCTGGTCCACATGGTCGACGCGCCGCTGCCCTGCACGCCGCACGGCATCGTGCTGCTCCTCCAGGAGTACGGCGTGCCGATCAAGGGCGCCGAGGTGGCCGTGGTCGGACGCGGCATCACGGTGGGCCGCTCGCTCGGCCTGCTACTGACCCGGCGCAGCGAGAACGCCACGGTCACCCTCTGCCACACCGGCACCCGCGACTTGGCCGCGCACGTCCGCCACGCCGACATCGTGGTGGCCGCCGCCGGGGTGCCCGGCCTCATCACCCCGGCCATGGTCAAGCCGGGCGCGGCCGTGCTCGACGTGGGCGTCTCGCGGGTGGACGGCAAGATCGCCGGCGACGTGGCGGCCGAGGTGGCGGAGGTGGCGGGCTTCCTGACCCCCAACCCCGGCGGCGTCGGCCCGATGACCCGCGCCCTCCTGCTCTCCAACGTGGTCGAGGCCGCCGAACGCGCCTGACCGGCGTTCTTCTTGCGGCCTTCTTACGGCTGGAAGTCGGGGTCCACGGCGACGGTCACCTCAAGCAGCAGGGGCTCCTCGCGGTCCACGAGCGTGGGCATCACCTCGTCGAGCACCGCCGCGAGCTCCTCCGCCGTGTCCACCCGCCTGGCCGCGCAGCCCAGCGACCGGGCCATCCCGCCCACGCTGACCTCGGTGAACGCGGGCCACGGTGCCTTGCCGCCCGCCTTGTCGGCCAGCCGGTCCATGATCGCGTACCGGCCGTTGGCGAGGACCACGAACAGCGCGCCCACCCGGTAGTGGGCCGCGCTCCACAGCGCGTGCACCCCGTACAGCGCCGACCCGTCGCCCACCACCGCGACCACCGGCCGGTCGGGCAGCGACATCCGCAGGCCGACCGCCGCGGGCACGCCGAACCCCAGCCCGCCCATGGCGGCCGACACGAAGCCCAGCGGGTTACGGGCCGGAACCAGCCGGTGCAGGTCCGGGCGCGACGACGGCGTCTCCTCGACGAGTACCGCATCGGCGGGCAGCCGCCTGGCGAGCTGGTGCAGGACGTGCGCGGCTCGCAGAACCTCCCCTTCCGGGGGCAACTCGGGCCCATCGGGCGCGGGCCGCGGCGGAGCGGGCCTGGCGGGCACGAGTACGGCCAGCCGCTCACAGACGGCGGCCGGGGCGGCGAGATAGGCCAGGTCGGCCGGACTGCGGTGCGCTTCGGCCGGGTCATCGGTGACCAGCGCGACAGTGGTACCGGGCTCGACCAACGGACCGGAGTCGAACGGGTACTGACGGAAGACCGGGGCACCCACGGCGAGCACCACGTCGTGCGCCACCAGCGCCGCGCGCAGCCGGCCGCGATCGGCGGGCAGCACCCCGGCGTACTGCGGATGGTCCTGCGGGAAGCCCGCCATGGCGCCGAACGACTCCTGCCAGACCGGACACCCCAGCCGCTCAGCAAGCGCCACTACCGCCGCCCACCCCGCCTCCCGAACACCTGCGCCCGCGACGATCGCCGGAGAGCGGGCCTCGGACAGCAGCGCGGCCAGGGGTGCGAGCGATTCGTCCGACACGGCCGCCGGCCGCAGCAGCCGCGTCGGCGCCGCGATCGTCTCGTCCTCGAACGGCGCCGCCCAGTCGTCCAACGGCACCACCACCAGCGCGGGCCCCCGGAACGTGACCGCCTCGTGGTAGGCCCGCGCCACGGCACCCGGCACATCCTGCGCCCGCACCGGTTGGTCGACCCACACCGGATAGTCCCCGGCCAGCCCCGCCAGCCGCCCGGTCAGGAACGGCTCCAACGCCAAATGGCGACGATCCTGCTGCCCGACCAGGATCACCAGCGGCACCTGATTGGCCCGCGCGGTGGCGATCGCACCGACCGCGTTGCCCAGGCCCGCCGCGGTGTGCAGCACGGCCAGCGCCGGCGCCCCGTGCCCGATCGCCCACCCGGTGGCCATGCCGACCACCGACCCCTCATGCAGGGCCAGCACGAACCGCAGGTCGTCGGGCAACCCGGTCAGCAGCGCGACCTCGGTCGAGCCCGGATTGCAGAAGATCGTGGTCAGCCCGAACCGCCGCAGCACCTCGAACGTGGCCTCTCGAACCGTGCTCACCGCGCTCACCGTGCCCGCCTGAGTCCGCCCACCGTGTGTCTCACAGCGCCCGGCCGAGCCTGCTCCCCGCCCATGATCACCGTGAGTGACGACGATAGCACGATCACCCGTTATCCCAGGTAGACCGTCGTTCTCGTCCTCCCGGAGGGCTGTCTCTGCCTTTCTCCTCCGGAGGGGGCGCCCTCCCTGGGGACCCCAGCCACGACAGACCGTCTTCCTCTCCCCCGAAGGGGGTATCCCTCTCCAAGGACCCCAACCACCACGGATCGTCACAAGGATCGAGACGGTCGTGTGACGGACCCCCAGGGGGCCATTACCGGCGCCGGTAGCGGTCCGTAGCCTCCTTCGTGGCGCGGATCGCGGCGTCGGCCGTGTCGTACGTCCGCTGCGCCAACCCGACGAAGATGCAGTCGACGATCAGGAGCTGGCTGATCCGGCTGGCCAGCGCCCCAGGCCGGAACGCGGTCTCCCGACCCGCCGACACCAGCGTGTAGTCGGCCAGCCCGGCCAGCGACGACCGCGGATTGTTGGTGATCGCGACCACCAGCGCCCCCGCCTCCGCGGCTGTGCGGGCCGGGTCCAGTACGTCCGGCGTCTCGCCGCCGCAGCTGATCGCCACCACCACGTCGCCCGCCCGCAGCAGGGCCGCACTGGTCAGCGCCAGGTGGGCGTCGCTGAAGGGGTGGCTGGACAGGCCGATCCGCAGCAGCTTCTGGGACATGTCGGCCGCCACGAGCCCGGAGGCCGCCACGCCGTACACGTCCACCCGCCGGGCCCTCGCGATGGCCGTGACGACTTCCCCGAGCGGCTCGGGGTCGAGTTGGGCCGCCGTGTCGGCCAGCGCTTCCGACTCGGCCCGCGCCACCTTGGCGATGACGTCGGTGAGCGGGTCGTCGGGGCCGAGGTCACCGGGCACCAGCCGTTCGGGCTCCTTGGCCACGGCGGCGGCCAGGGCGAAGCGCATCTGCGAGTAGCCGGCGAAACCGAGCGCCCTGGCAGTGCGTACGATCGTCGCCTCGCTCGTCCCGGACACCCCGCTGAACTCGGTGATCGTGCTTCGAACGACCACGCCGGGGTCGGCGAGGATGATGCGCGCGATGGCCTGCGCGGCCGGCGTCAGAGACGGCAGCACCGCACGGACGGCGGCCACGGGGTTGGCCGGCTCGTTCATCCGCCCGCCCAGCCCGTCGACAGACGCAGGTGGCCCGGTCACCGGGTCAGCCATTCGGCCGCCGCCTGCGCCGAGACGCGCGAGATGCCGTGCGTGACCAGGTGCGCCGCCCCGTCGGGCGTGCCAGGAATGCCGGTGTCCACGACGATCACCTCCGGCCGCACCTGTACGGCCCGCGCCACCGTCTCCCGTACCCACGGATAACGGGCGGCGTCGTGCACCACGAGGACGACCGGCCGGTCGTCGAACGGCGGCAGTTCACCCTCCGGCTCCATCTGGATCCGCGTGGTCCCCGGCAGCAGCGTGCTGAGCGCCGCCGTGATGCCGGTCGGCGTCGAGGGGTCCACCGCCTTGTTGAAGCGCGTGTTGACCTCCACGACCAGCGGCGGCCGGGTCAAGGTGGCCGTCCCCGTCACGGTCAGCGCGGCCTTGGCGGCCTCCAGGCCCACGCCCTCGTCGACGTCGGCACGGGCCTTGTCGCGCAGCGCCGACTGCCGGGCGTACCAGTCGGACAGCGCGAGGACCCGGGCGGCGGCCTCAGCCAGGCGCTCCTCCGGGAGCGCGCCCGCATGAACGGCGGCCACGATCGCGTCGCGGATGTCGTGCAGGCTCCGCTCGGTCGACAGGCCCACGCAGATGGCGTCGACACCCGCGCCGAGCGCGCGGACCGCGATCTCCCCGGGCTCGAACATCGCGGCCACCGCCCGCATCTCGATCGCGTCGGTGACCAGCATCCCGTCGAAGCCGAGCTCGCCCCTGAGGAGCTCGGTCATGACGGTACGGCTGAGCGTCGCGGGCATCGACGGGTCGAGAGCGGGGACGAGTAGATGGCCCGACATGACCGAGCGCACCCCGGCCGCGATCGCGGCTCTGAACGGCGGCAGGTCCCGCTCGTCGATCAGTTCGCGCGAGGCGTGTACGGTCGGCAGCGCCAGGTGTGAGTCCGTGACCGTGTCACCGTGGCCGGGGAAGTGCTTGGCGCAGGCGGCGACCCCGGCACCCTGTACCCCGTTGACGTAGGCCACGGTGTGGCGGGAGACCAGGTCGGCGGTCGGGCCGAACGAGCGTACGCCGATCACCGGGTTGGCGGGGTTGGCGTTGACGTCGGCGGACGGCGCGTAGTTGAGCGTGATGTCGGCTTCGGCGAGCATCCGGCCGATCTGGCGGCCCACGCGCTCCGTCAGGGCCACGTCGTCCACCACGCCGAGCGCCCGGTTGCCCGGGAAGGAACTGCCGGAGGCGACCTCCAGACGGGTGACCGCCCCGCCCTCCTCGTCGATCGCGACGACGGCGCCCGGGTTCTCGGCGCGAAACCGCTGGACGAGCTGCTGCCCGGGGTTGTTGCGGGCGAACAGCACGAGGCCGCCGAGTCCTTCGCCGAGCGCCCTGAGCAACCAGTCGGGAGCCGACGTGCCTTCGTAGCCTGGCTGGAGCACTGTCATCGCTAGTCGGTACAGGTCAGGGGACATGCGGCATTTTCCTTCACGATTGTTGAATTGAAGGTAATTTTCTGTCATCGTCGCCCTCGACACAACCACTTCCGAGAGGCCAAACCCCCCATGCCCAGCCGAAGGACGTTACTGAAGGGCCTCGCCCTCGCCGCTGCCGCCTCCGTCGTACCGCTTCCCGCCTTCGCCGCAGACTACGTCCCACCGCTGCGTCAGATGCGCGGCATGTGGATCGCCTCCGTGGTCAACATCAACTGGCCCTCCAAGACCGGGCTGACCGTCGAACAGCAGAAGGCCGAATACCTCGCCTGGCTGGACCTGGCCGTGCAGCGCAAGCTGAACTCCGTCTTCGTGCAGATCAGGCCGACCGCCGACGCGTTCTGGCCGTCGCCGTTCGAACCGTGGTCGCAATGGCTGACCGGCACCCAGGGGCAGGACCCCGGCTACGACCCGCTGGGCTTCATCGTCGAAGAGACGCACAAGCGCGGGCTGGCCTTCCACGCCTGGTTCAACCCGTACCGGGTCTCGATGCAGGCCGACCCGGCCAAGCTGCACCCCGACCACCCGGGACGCAAGCACCCCGACTGGATCCTGCCGTTCGGCGGCAAGCTCTACTACAACCCCGGCATGCCCGAGGTGCGGAAGTTCTGCCAGGACGCGATCATGGACGCGGTCACCCGGTACGACATCGACGGCCTGCACTTCGACGACTACTTCTACCCGACGAACACCACGGCCTTCGACGACAGCGCCACCTTCGCCCAGTACGGAGCCGGCTTCCCGGACCTGGCCACCTGGCGGCGCAACAACGTCGACCTCATGGTCTCGGAGATGCAGCAGCGCGTGCGCGCGGTCAAGCCGGAGATCGCCTGGGGCATCAGCCCGTCGGGCATCTGGCGCAACAAGGCCAGCGACCCGCTCGGCTCCGAGACCAGCGGCGGTCAGTCGTACGACAGCCTGCACGCCGACACCAGGGGCTGGGTGAAGAAGGGCTGGCTCGACTACATCGCCCCCCAGCTCTACTGGTACATCGGGCAGCCCCCGGCCGACTACGCCAAGCTCGTCCCGTGGTGGTCCGACGTGGCGAACGGCACCGGCACGCTGCTCTGGATCGGCCAGGCCGCCTACAAGGCGGGCGACCCCGCCCAGACCGCGCCCGAATGGCAGAACCCGGCCGAGCTGTCCAAGCACCTCACGCTCAACCGGGACAATCCACCGGTCAGCGGTGACATCTGGTACAACGCCAACGACCTGCGGGCCGACCGGATCGGCTCGATCAGCACGGCCGTGAACGACCACTACACCCGGCCCGCCCTGGCCCCGGTGCTGACCAGGCTGGCGGGTGGCGAGGCGCCGCACCGGCCGGTGCTGGCGTACGCGCTGCGGAAACACGGCGGGGTGGAGGTACGCGCGGTCGCGACGGATCGGCACGAGCCCTTCCAGTTCGCCATCTTCCGGTTCCCCGGCAAGGCCGCGTCCGGTGCGTTCGCCGACGCCCGCAACCTGGTCGCGGTGCTGCCGGGCGACCGGCAGGTGCACTGGGTGGACCCGGAGGGCAAGCGTGGGGATCACTACTACGTGGTCGCCGTCGACCGGGCCAACCGGACCAGCAAGCCGAGCAACGGGTTCCGGGTGCTCTGAGTGCGGTGATTCCCCGGGGGGTTGTCAAGACGACCGACTCGATCTCTGTGACGGTCCATGGTGGCTGGTGTCCCTTGGGAGGGATGCCCCCTTCGGGGGAGGAGAAGCAGGCGGTCCGTGGCGGCTGGTGTCCTTCTGGTGGGATACCCCCTTCGGGGGGCGGGTGATGACGGTCCGTCGTGGTCGGGGTCTCTAGGTGGGGCACCCCCCTTCGGGGGAGCGGAAGATGACGGTCCTTTGGAAGGAGTGCGATGCGGGTTCTCGGTCTCATCTCAGGCACGTCCCATGACGGGATAGACAGTGCGGTCGTGGACTGGTCGCTGGACGGCGGTGTGCTGACCGGCATGCTGGTCCACACCGGTGAGCGGCCGTACGAGCCTGGCCTGAGAGCCCGTATCGTGGCCGCGCTGCCGCCCAGCAAGATCGACCTAGGCGAGGTGTGCGCCCTGGACACGCTCATCGGCCAGGCGTTCGCCGAGGCGGCGGCCGAGGGGCCGGCGGCCGACTTGATCTGCTCCCACGGGCAGACGCTCTTCCACTGGGTGGAGGGCGGCCGGGTGCTCGGCACCCTGCAGCTGGGCCAGCCCGCCTGGATCGCCGAGCGCACCGGGCTGCCCGTGGTGTCGGACGTGCGGGTGCGCGACGTGGCCGCCGGCGGGCAGGGGGCGCCGCTCGTCTCCTACCTCGACCTGCTGCTCATGGCCGGGCTGCCGGGGCGTACCGGGGCGTTGAACCTGGGCGGGATCGCCAACCTGACCGTGCGGGAGCCGGCCATCGCCTACGACACCGGGCCCGCGTGCGCGCTCATCGACGCCGCCGCGCCCCCGTACGACAAGGACGGGGTGCTCGGCGCGGCCGGGACGGTCGACGCGGCGCTGCTGGCGGAGCTGCTCGCCGAGCCGTACTACGCGAAGGAGCCGCCGAAATCCACCGGAAAAGAGCTCTTCACGCCCGGGTACGTCAAGGCGGACCTCCCGCAGGCCGACCTCGTCGCCACACTGACCGCACTCACCGCGGAGACCGTGGCGGCCGAGATCCGGCGGCATGGGCTTGACACCGTGATCGTCTCCGGCGGCGGTGTGCGCAATCCCACACTCATGGGCATGCTGCGCGCACGCGTGCCGGACACGCGGCTCGTGACCAGCGACGAGCTCGGCGTGCCCGCCGACGCGAAGGAGGCGATCGCCTTCTCGTTGTTCGGCTGGCTCACCGCGCACGGTCTGCCGTCGACCGTGCCCAGTTGCACGGGCGCCTCAGGGGCGCGCGTTCTGGGCACGGTGACGCCGGGCTCCGGTCCGCTCGCGCTGCCGGAACCCCTCGCCGTGGCGCCGGTCGCGATCCGTTTCCTCTAGTGGGCCGCGCTCAGCGGCCCACCACAGGTAGCGGGGTCTGCACCTATGAAGCCCTGCGTCCGGCCGCCGTCGGTTGCTGTTGCTCGGCCGACGTCCCCGACCGCTGTGGTGGCACCACAGGAGTCGGGCGCACCAGGCCCAGCGCGACGACCTCGTTGGCCAGCCGCGTGCGCCGGTTGGTGCCCTCGGGAATCCGGAACTTCTGGTACAGCCGCAGCAGGTGTTGCTTGACCGCGGCTTCGGTCACGACAAGGTCGTCGGCGATCTCACGTGCGGTCGCCGGGGCGACGAACGCCTCATCCGACAGCGCCGGCCTGCAGAGCGAGGTCAGCACATCGACCTCGCGCCTGGTCAGCTCGGGCGCAGCGGCCCTGCGCAGTTCGACTTCGGGGGTGAAGTCCTCACGGGGGACTCCGCCGATGCGACCGCGCGCCGCGCCGAAGGAGACGACGTCGCCGTCGTCAAGCACCCTCCGGGCGATCGGCCTGCCGTTCACCCGTGTGCCGTTGCGGGACAGGCCCAGATCAACGACGTACAGGTAGGGTCCTCGCCTGACGAACTCGGCATGGAGTCGAGACACACTCGGGTCGGTCAGCCGGATGTCCGCGCCCCGGCCCCTCCCCACCGTCGTGATCTCGGGGCGCAACGGGACCACCTCGCCGGTGTCCTCGATGCGTATGAACGGCCCCTCCACGGCAGTTCCTCCCCAGGTAGCCCGCCGTAACTATTACTACAGCTCCGGCTTACCCAAACGAGGGGATGCGGAATCGCCTTTGCCATAAGGAGAATCCAGCGTGAAATTGGTCTGGACCTTCGCGGACGGTTTTGCCTGCTCACGGGTAGACTTCGGGCGGAGATATGCGGAGGAAACACTCATGGCGGACAAGCCCACGAAAGGCCTGGCCGATGTCGTAGCCGCGTCCACAGCGCTCAGCGACATTGACGGGAAGGCCGGTCGTCTCTTCTATCGCGGATACGACATCCACGATCTGGCCGGCCGCGCGACGTTCGAAGAGACCGCTCACCTGCTGCAGTGCGGCAAGCTTCCCAACCGGGACGAGTTGGACAGGTACGGCGATGAGCTGGTGCGGGGCCGCGAGCTCGGCGCGCTCGTCTCCGCGAACATCCCGGAGATCGCCGAGAAGCAGAAACCGATGGAGGCCCTGCGCTCCCTGGTCTCCCTCTCCGCGGCGGACGATCCGGACAAGGACTCCATCGCCCCCGAAGCGAACTTGCGCAAGGCCGCTCGCCTGACCGCGCAGCAGCCCTTGCTGGTCGCCCGCTACCACGCCGCCCGCAACGGCGCCGAGATCCCGGAGCCCGACCCGGCGATGAGCATCGCGGCGAACTTCCTCCTGCAGGTCACCGGACGCGTTCCGGCCCAGCGCGAGGTCGAGCTCTTCGACACCTGTCTGGTGCTGCACGCCGACCACACCATGAACGCCTCGACGTTCGCCGCCCGCGTCTGCGCCGCGACCCTGTCGGACATGCACTCGGCCATCGTCGCCGCCATCGGGACGCTCAAGGGCCCCCTGCACGGCGGCGCGAACGAGCAGGTCATGAAGACCCTCGAATCGATCTCGCCCACCGGGGTGGCGCAGGCCGTACGGGAGAAGCTGGCCGCCGGCGAGAAGATCATGGGCTTCGGCCACCGCGTCTACAAGACCGAGGACCCGCGGGCCACGCACCTGCGCAGGATGTCGCAGGAACTCGCCGAATCCACCGGCGACGACACCTATTATCGGATGTCCAAGGAGATGGAGGAGGTCGTCTTCGAGATGAAGGGCCTCTATCCCAATGTCGACTTCTACGCGGCATCGGTCTATCACTATCTCGGCATTCCGACGGACCTGTTCACACCGGTCTTCTCGATCAGCCGCATGGCCGGCTGGACGGCGCACGTGATCGAGCAGCATGCCGACAACAGACTGATCCGCCCCGACAGTGAGTACATCGGTGAGCGTGACCAGAAGTGGAAGCCGATCGAGGAGAGATGAGCCTGGACCGGAGAGAGCGGGGCACGATGCCAACGGAGGTCCGCAGCGAATGCGACCATAAGCAGGCACGTTGAGTCGTTCTGGAGAAAGTTGGGGGCCGTACCCGCTGGTTCTGGCGGGTGCGGTCGTCGGCGTTGCGCTGATTTTCCTCGTGGACCCGCGGTGGGGCGGGTTCGCGTTGGGCGCCGCCGTCATGGTGGCCGCCGCGCTCCGTTTCGCCGGGTACGGCGGGCTCGCCGTACGCAGCAAGAGGACGGACGTCATCACGCTCGGGGCGTTCGGATTCGTGCTCGTCCTTACCTCGCTGATCTTGGCGAACGACGAGCTCAAGGGAATGATCATGTCCCTGTTGGCCCGGTGACCCCACCTGCGCCAACCCGGTCGACGCAGGGCCGCCTTCGGGCGGCCCTTTCCGTTTCTTAGAACATCGTTCTCTAGAACATCTCTTGGCCCTCACAGAGCGTGACGGAGTTGATCAGATGGGTAAGAGTCCCTGGTAAGAGTCATAGGTGGCCCAGGGGGTTCGGATGCGATTGCGTCTTTTGAGTGGGGTGGGGCTGATCGCGGTCACGGCGGTCGTGTGCGGCTGTGGCTCGGAGCCGGTCGCCAAGCCGGTGAACAACGCGGCCAACACCGCGGCCAAGCTGAAGCAGGCCAAGGCCGCGCAGCTGGCGCTGGCGGCCAAGGTGAAGGCCAACGAGCTGGGGCAGATCCCGGTGCTGATGTTCCACCGGGTGATCAAGAACCCGGCGACCACCGACGACCGGACTCCCGAGCAGTTCAGGGGAGATCTCGAACGGCTGGTCAAGGACGGGTACGTGCCGATCACCGCCGCCGAGTACGTCACCGGCAAGATCGACATCCCGGCGGGCAAGCACGCCGTCGTGCTGACCTTCGACGACTCCTCGCCCTCACAGCTCACACTGGACGAGATGGGCAACCTGGCGCCGGACACCGCCATCGGCATCCTGCGTGACGTGGCGGCGAAGAACCCCGGCTTCCGGCCGGTGGCCACGATGTACGTCACGCGCGACATGTTCGGCAAGACCGTGCGCGACGAGCAGGCTCAGATGCTGCTCTGGCTCAAGGACAACGGGTTCGACATCGGCAACCACACCCGCGACCACATCAACCTGCGGGGCCGGTCGGAGAAGGAGGTCGAGGAGCAGATCGCGACCATCCAGACGATGGTCAGCTCCCTGGCCTTCGTCAAGCCGGTGACCATCGCCCTGCCGTACGGCAACCAGCCCCACAACAAGAAGTGGGCCATGCACGGCAAGCTCGGCGACGTCACCTATGACCACAAGGGTGTCTTCCTGGCCGGTTACACGCCCGCGCCCGCGCCGTTCAGCAAGTCCTTCGACCCGCTGGGCATCCCGCGTATCAGGGCGATGGACAAGAAGGGCGACTGCAAGCAGTTCTGCTCGGTGGCCTGGCTCGACTGGCTGAAGAACAACCCGGACATGCGCTACACCTCGGACGGCGACCCGTTGACCGTGGCCTTCCCCAAGTTCAAGAACCCGTTCCTGCGGACGTCCTTCAGCTCACGGGCTCTCGCGTACTGAAGGTGATGTCGGCCCGGCGCAGGCGCTCGATCAGCGGGCGGCCCATCGCGGAGGCGGTGGTGACCTGGCCCGCGATCTCGGGCACGTCGTCGAAGGCCAGGCAGAGCGCCGCCTCGCCGAGCATCTTGGCCGTCTCGTCGTAACCGGGGTCGCCGCCCGCGACCTCGGTGACGACCCGCCGGCCGCCGCCTTCGCCGAGGATGGTGACCTTGAACCAGTTGCGGGCCCGCTGCTCGGGGGTGGGCCCGTCGCCGGGCTTGACGCGGCTCGCCATCCAGTTGCGTACCGGGGGGATCTGCGCGAGCGCCGCCATCGTCCCCGCTCCCGCCGCCACCGCGAGGGCGGCGGGCAGGGTCTTGACGGCGTAGTACTGGCGGTAGGTGAAGTCGGGTCCGTAGCGGTCGAGCAGGCGGGCCGAGCGGCCGACGATCAGCGGGTCCAGGCTCGGCATCGGCAGTGCCCAACCGCCGACATAGCGCAGGCCGCCGGGCAGTGAGCTGACCCGGCGACCGGGCGGCAGCGGCTCGGCCGCGCGCCGCCGGGCTGCCGCCTCCAGGAGTTGCAGCGGGCGCGAGACGATCGTCATCCCGGAGGCCAACGTGCCGCCCGACGCCCGCATCTCGCTCCTGAGGAACCCGCTGACCTTGAGCGGCACGTGCTCCGGAAGCCGGTCGACCGTGAAGAGCACGCCCAGGTCGTAAGGGATGGAGTCGAAACCGCAGGCGTGCACCAGCTTGGCGCCCGTCGTGGTGGCCCGCCGGTGGTGGCGGACGTACATCCGGTCCACGAATTCGGCCTCGCCGGTCAGGTCCAGATAGTGAGTGCCCGCCTCGGCGCAGGCGGCCACGAGTGGCTCGCCGTACCGGAGGTAGGGACCGACGGTCGTGACGAGAACGCGGGTCGAGCGGGCGATCGCGGCCAGCGAGCCGCGGTCGGTGGCGTCGGCGATCAGGATCGGGACGTCGAGGCCGAGTCGTTCCAGCTTGGCCCGGTCGCGCCCGGCCAGTGCCCAGCGCACCTCGGGGCCGGCCGTCTTGGCGAGGTAGGCCGCGGTGAGCGCGCCGGTGAAGCCGCTCGCGCCGAACAGCACGATGTCGTACAAACGGGTCATAATCCCGAGCCCCCTCGGTGCTGCTCGTAGTTTCGCCCTATTCTGGGGTAATTCGGCGTTTCTCCTCACCCTGGTGATGACCGGTGGCCATACTGCTCCTGGCGACAAACCGTGACGTCACGAACGGTTAACGGTTCCCTGAGAGCTTACTGAGCGTCGTAAAGTTTGCGTCGTTGGGCTTTGTTTGAACGTGGGGAAGATGAATGCCGCAGATCTCGCCGCTGGTCGCCGGCGACCCCGGCCAGCTGGGGTCGTTCCGGCTGGTCGGCCGGGTTGGGGAAGGCGGCCAGGGCATCGTCTACCTGGGCGTCACCGATGAGGGTGAGCAGGCTGCGATCAAGCTGCTGCATGTCAAGTTCAGCGGGGACACGATCGCTAGGTCGCGGTTCGCCAGGGAGCTGAAGGCCGCGCAGCGGGTGGCGTCGTTCTGCACGGCCCGGGTGATCGAGGCCGATCTCGACGGTGACACGCCCTACATCGCCAGCGAGTACATCGACGGGCGCGCCCTCAGGGACATCGTCGAAGCCGACGGCCCGCTGCGGGGGACGGCGCTCGACCGGCTGGCGATCGGGACGGCGACCGCGCTGACCGCGATCCACCACGCCTCGATCGTGCACCGCGACTTCAAGCCCGACAACGTGCTGATCGCCGCCGACGGGCCGCGCGTGGTCGACTTCGGCATCGCCAGGATCATCGACTCGAGCGGCACCATCACCAGCCGGGCCATCGGTACGCCCGCCTACATGGCCCCCGAGCAGATCGCCGGGGACGATGTCGGTCCTTATACTGACGTGTTCGCCTGGGGAGCGGTGATCGCGTTCGCGGCGACCGGGGAGACCGTGTTCGAGGGCAACTCGATCGCGGTGGTGCTCAACCGGATCCTCAACCATGAGGTCGACGTGTCCATGCTGCCCGAGCCGCTACGCGGCGTGGTGCGGTCGGCGCTGTCGAAGTCGCCCGATGAGCGCCCCTCGGCCGACCAGATCCTGCTGCGGCTGCTCGGCCAGCCCGAGACGGTCGGCGCCTCCACGGCCGTGCTGACCCGGGGCGTACAGGTGGCCAGCGACGACACCACCCCGTTCATCAGGGTGTCGTCCGGGACGATCGGCACGGGCTCACCGTCCAAGGCGCAGCTCATGCATCCGCCGGAGCAGTCCTCCGTGACCGGCGGCGAGCCGATCCCTTGGGCGACCGGCTCCACGCCGCCACCGCCCCGAATCCTGGACGAGCGGCCGACCGTGGCCACCCCCGAATCCGGCCCGCCCGCGCCACGCGGCCGGCGCCGCGCGGGGTGGGTCGCGCTGACTGTGGCGATCCTGCTGATCGCCGCCGCCTCGATCGTGGCCGTGCAGAACAACTGGCTCCAGCTCGCGCTCGGCGAGGAGCAGCCCTCGCCGCATCCCGCCCCGCCGGACTCCTTCGCCTCGGTCGTCGACAAGGTGGCGCAGACGAAGAAGATCGTGATCGGCGTGAAGGGCGACCTGCCCGGCGTCTCCCTGGAAGGTGGCGGCGGCTTCGAGGGCTTCGACATCGAGCTGGCCAAGCTCGTCGCGGAGCAGCTCGGCGCCAAGCAGACCCAGTTCGTCAGGATTCCCAAGTCCGAGAGGCCGAAGGCGCTGGACGACGGCACCGTGGACCTGGTGATCGCCACCTACTCCATCGACAAGAGCGGCGTCGAGTTCGCCGGCCCGTACTACGTGGCCCACCACGACCTCCTGGTCCGCGACGGCGACCCGATCGAGTCGATCGACGACCTCAAGGGCAAGAAGATCTGCGCCCCCGACAGTCCGTCCGTTCGCAATGTTCAGGCCCGCGTGAAGGTGGAGCTCGTCACGGTGAGCAACTACGCGCAGTGCATGGACCTGCTCAGGAGCGGCGAGGTCGCCGCGGTGCCGGGCGAGGACCTCATCCTGGCCGGCTTCGCCAGCCGCGAGAACCAGCGCTTCAAGATCCTCGGCGCCAAGCTCAACGACGAGCGCTACGCCATCGGGATCAAGCACGGAGACGCCAAGACCTGCAAGGCGGCCAACGGGATCATCGCCTCGCTCTACCGCAAGGGCGTCGTCAAGAGCCTGCTGGCTCGGCATTTCGCCAACGTGGACTTCACTCCCGAGCAGGAAACACCCTCGATGGTCTCCTGCGGATGACGAACGGGTAGCATCCGAAAGTCAATGATTCATCCTGCGAGTTAGGGGAAGGCCATGGCCACGCCCGTCAAGGTGACCGTCACCGGAGCCGCCGGTCAGATCGGCTACGCACTGCTGTTCCGCATCGCGTCGGGGCAGCTGCTCGGCCCGAACGTCCCGGTCAAGCTCAGTCTGCTGGAGATCCCGCAGGCGGTGAAGGCAGCCGAGGGCACCGCCATGGAGCTCGATGACTGCGCCTTCCCGCTGCTGTCGGGCATCGAGATCACCGACGACCCGAACGTCGCGTTCGCGGGCGCCAACGTCGCCCTGCTCGTCGGCGCCATGCCGCGCAAGGCCGGGATGGAGCGCGGTGACCTGCTCGGCGCCAACGGCGGCATCTTCGGCCCGCAGGGCAAGGCGATCAACGAGCACGCGGCCGACGACATCAAGGTCCTGGTCGTCGGCAACCCGGCCAACACCAACGCGCTGATCGCCCAGCAGAACGCGCCCGACGTGCCGGCCGACCGCTTCACCGCGATGACCCGCCTCGACCACAACCGCGCGCTGTCCCAGCTCGCCGCGAAGCTGCAGGTCCCGGTCACCGAGATCAAGAACATGACCATCTGGGGTAACCACTCCGCCACCCAGTACCCGGACCTCTACCACGCCGAGGTCGGCGGCAAGATCGCGGCCGAGCAGGTGGAGTCGGAGTGGCTGCGCGACACCTTCATCCCGACGGTGGCCAAGCGCGGCGCCGCCATCATCGAGGCCCGTGGCGCCTCGTCCGCCGCCTCCGCGGCCAACGCCGCGATCGACCACGTCTACGACTGGGTCAACGGCACCGACTGGACCTCGGCCGCCGTCGTCTCTGACGGGTCTTATGGCGTGCCCGAGGGCCTCATCTCGTCGTTCCCGGTGCGGGCGGCGGGGGGCCGGTTCGAGATCATCCAGGGTCTGGAGATCGACGCCTTCTCCCGCGAGCGCATCGACGCCAGCGTCCGCGAGCTCACCGAGGAGCGCGACGCGGTGGCCTCGCTCGGCCTGATCTGATCCGTCTCCGACAAGGCGCGCGTCCGTTTCCGGGCGCGCGTCTTTTGGTTATATGTACGATTTGCGGCCTATTTCCCTTTTGTGTGACTAGG
This sequence comes from Nonomuraea sp. NPDC049750, assembly GCF_040659625.1. Lineage (NCBI taxonomy): Bacteria > Bacillati > Actinomycetota > Actinomycetes > Streptosporangiales > Streptosporangiaceae > Nonomuraea > Nonomuraea sp. NPDC049750. Next base: position 139,414 of record NZ_JBFANB010000018.1, on the reverse strand, counting down.
GGCACATAGTGATTTGCGCGGGGGGATTCGGCGGGGAGGTGGCGAACAGCACCCCCGCCGCCGCCGCGAGGCTACCCAGCACGACGAGGACGCCGAAGACTATCTTCGTGACCCTTGGTGAAAAGCTCCTCACATTTCGATATCACAGCACATATCGGGACTTCCTATACCTATTTCCCGGAAAGCGCTCCCCAAGCGTCAGAGACGATGTCCCGCAGGGAGGGGCGCTCGGCCTTCCAGCCCAGCTCGCGCCGGATCTTCTCGGACGAGGCGACCAGCACGGCCGGGTCGCCCGCCCGGCGCGGCCCGATAACGGCGGGGATGTCGTGGCCGGTGACCTCGCGGCAGACCGAGATCACCTCCTGGACGGAGAAGCCGGCGCCGCTGCCCAGGTTGAAGATCTTGTGCTCCCCGGGGGTGAGCGCCTCCAGTGCCAGGAGGTGGGCGACCGCCAGATCGGCCACATGGACGTAGTCGCGCACGCACGTACCGTCGGCGGTCGGGTAGTCGGTGCCGAACACGCTGACCGACTCACGCTCGCCGGTGGCCACCTTGAGGACGTTCGGGATGAGATGGGTCTCAATGGTGTGCCGCTCGCGGAAGCGGCCGTACGCGCCGGCCACGTTGAAGTAACGCAGGCTCACCGCCCCGAGTCCGTGCAGGCCCGCGTAGGCGGTCAGGGCGGTGTCGACGGCCAGCTTCGAGGCGCCGTACGGATTCGTGGGCCGTGTCGGATCGCTCTCCAGGATGGGGGAGCGCTCGGGCTCGCCGTACGTGGCCGCGGTCGAGGAGAACACGATCCCGCGCACGCCCCGCACCCGCATCGCGTCGAGCAGCGCCAGCGTGCCACCGAGGTTGTGCGACCAGTAGAGGCCGGGCTTCTCCACCGACTCGCCGACCAGTGACTTGGCCGCGAAGTGCAGCACCGCCTCCACGCCCGCCAGGGCGTCGTGGGCCTCGGTGATGGACCCGTGGACGAACCGCGCCCCCTCGGGCACGGCGTCCTCATGGCCGGTCGACAGGTCGTCGAGCACTGTCACCTCGTGCCCCGCCTCGACGAGCTGCGCCGCGACGACGCTGCCCACGTATCCGGCACCTCCGGTGACCAGCAATCTCATGTTTGCTCCTGTGGCTATATGTTTAATTTTGTCGGGCTGGGTGTTCAGCATACGCGGGAAACGTGCCGAGTACGCTGCCAACCACCATGTTTGACACCCTCGCGGCCAATATCGCGCTGGTCCTTCTGTTCATCCTCGTCGGCGGCTTCTTCGCCGCCGCCGAGATGGCGATGGTCTCCCTGCGGGAGAGCCAGGTGCGCAAGCTCGCTCAGAAGGGGCGCCGCGGCGAGCGGGTCGCCAAGCTCGCCCAGGACCCCAACCGCTTCCTGTCCGCCGTGCAGATCGGGGTGACCGTCGCCACGATGCTGTCGGCCGCGTTCGGCGCCGACCGGCTCGGCATGCAGTTCGTGCCCGTGCTCGAACGCTGGAATGTGCCCCACGCCGTCGCTCCCGTACTCGCGCTGGTGCTGGTGACGCTGGCCATCTCGTACGTCTCTCTCGTGCTCGGCGAGCTGGCGCCCAAACGCCTGGCCCTGCAGCGGGCCGAGGGGCTCTCGCTGGTCGTGGCGCCCTTCCTCGACCGCGTCGCCATGCTGTCGCGCCCGATCATCTGGGCGCTGTCGAAGTCGACCGACGGCGTGGTCAAGCTGCTCGGCGGCAACCCGCAGGCCGACCGGGAGGAGGTCACCACCGAGGAACTGCGCGACATGGTCGTCGGGCACACCGACCTGACCGCCGACGAGCGCAAGCTGATCGCGGAGGTGTTCGCCGCCGGTAAGCGCCAGCTCCGCGAGGTCATGTTGCCCCGCACCGAGGTGGAGTTCATGGAGGCCGACACCACACTGGCGGAGGCGGCGGTGCTGGCCTCGGGGCTGCCGCACTCGCGCTTCCCCGTCTACCGCGAGTCGTACGACGAGGTCATCGGATTCGTGCACGTCAGGGACCTGCTCGACCCGGTGCTCACCGGGCGGATCGAGCCGATCAGCGAGCTGGTGCCGATCCGGCCGGTCAAATTCGTACCGGCCTCCAAGCGCCTGCTCACCACGCTGTCGGAGATGCGCGACGAGGGTCACCACCTGGCCATCGTGGTCGACGAGTACGGCGGGACGGCCGGCATCGTCACCCTGGAGGACCTGGTCGAAGAGCTCATCGGCGACATCAGGGACGAGTACGACGTCGAAGGCGACACCGTGGTCCTCCCGGCGGGCGAGATGGAGATCGACGGCCTGACGAACCTCAACGACTTCGCCGCCCAGACCGGCATCCGGCTGGCCGACGGGCCGTACGAGACGCTGGGCGGGTTCGTGATGTCCATGCTCGGCCACGTGGCCGCCTGCGGGGAGATGGTGGAAGTGCCCGGGTTCGAGCTGACCGTCATCGAGCTCGACGGACGCCGTATCGCCAGAGTGAGGGTGCAGCGCCGTCCGGCCGTCGAGTCGCCGCCCGAGCTGGATTCCTGACACAATTGGCTGCTATGGCCAGACCTCGTGTCCTCTCCGGCATCCAGCCCACCGCAGACTCCTTCCACCTGGGCAACTACCTGGGTGCGGTCCGCCAATGGGTGACGCTGCAGGAGACTCATGACGCCTTCTACTGCGTCGTCGATCTCCACGCGATCACGGTGCCGACCGAGCCCGCCGCCCTGCGCCGCCGCACCCGCGTGGCGGCCGCGCAGCTGTTCGCCGCCGGGCTCGATCCCGAGCGCTCGACCGTGTTCGTCCAGTCGCACGTGCGCGAGCACAGCGAGCTGGCCTGGATCCTCATCTGCCTGACGGGCATGGGTGAGGCGGCCAGGATGACGCAGTTCAAGGACAAGTCCGCCAAGCTCGGGGAGAACGCGGCCAGCGTCGGACTCTTCACCTACCCGGTGCTCCAAGCCGCCGACATCCTGCTTTATCAGGCCAACAGCGTGCCGGTCGGCGCCGACCAGAAGCAGCACCTGGAGCTCACCCGCGACCTCGGCCAGCGCTTCAACCACCGCTTCGGCGACACCTTCACCCTCCCCGAGCCGTACATCCTCAAGGAGGTCGAGAAGATCACCGACCTCCAGGACCCGACGGCCAAGATGTCCAAGTCCTCCTCCAGCCCGGCCGGCATCCTCGACGTCCTGGAGCAGCCGGGGCCGCTGCGCAAGAAGGTCATGCGCGCCGTCACGGACACCGGCTCGGAGGTCCTGTTCGACGAGGACGGCAAGCCCGGCATCTCCAACCTGCTCCGCATCCTGTCCGCGCTCACGGCCACGCCGATCCCCGACCTGGTCGCGCGTTACGAGGGTCAGGGCTACGGGACGTTCAAGAAGGACGTGGCGGAGGCCGTCGTGGAGGCGTTCACGCCCATCCGGGAGCGCACGGAGAAGCTGCTGGCCGACGAGGCGGAGCTGGACCGGCTGCTGGCCATCGGCGCCGAACGAGCCGGCGCGGTGGCCCGCCAGACCATGGCCGAGGTCCGCGACCGGGTCGGTTTCCTGCCGCGCCTCTGACCACCTCTGACATGCGCGAACGCCGGACTGGACCTTCGGCAGATTTAACGGCGGTGCTTCGGCAGATCTAAAGGCAAAGGCTCGGCAGACTTAAAGTCATTGCTTCGGCAGATCTAAAGGCCGGGCTAGGGTGGACCCATGAGGGAAGCGGTCGACTACCTGCCCCGGCGAGCGGCTTCTCTGGTGTACGACGCACTTGAGGACACCCGTGTAGTCGTCGTCAATGGTGCTCGCCAGGTTGGTAAGAGCACCCTTGCCGAGCGGGTGCTGCGCCATGTCCCAGGTAGCGTCGCCCGCTTCTTGGACGATCCCGTCACTCGCCTGGCGGCGAATGAGGATCCAGTCCGTTTCGTGAGTCATGACGGCTTGATGCTCATTGATGAGGTGCAGCGGGTTCCCGATCTCTGGCTCGCCATCAAGCACGTGGTGGATCGTGACCCGCGCCCTGGACGATTCCTGCTCACCGGATCCGCGCGCCTCCTCGCACTGCGCAGCCTTCCTGACTCGCTGCCCGGCAGGTCGGAGACCATCGAGCTCTGGCCGCTCTCGCAGGGGGAGATCGACGGCCACGAGGACGGCTTCGTCGACGCGGCGTTCGCGATGGGGGAAGATCTGCGCGCCGAATCGATCGGTCTACGCCGGAAGGACTATCTCGCTCTGGCCGCTCGCGGCGGATACCCAGAAGCGATCAAGCGGACGACCCCTCGGCGGCGTGAGCGGTTTTTCGACGGCTATCTTGCGGACCTGATCGCCCGGGACGTGAAACAGGTCGCCGAAATCGAGCGTGCGTCCGACATGCGGAGGTTGGTCGCCTTGCTGGCGGCTCAGACCGGAGGGCTGCTCAATATGAGCCGGCTCGCGAGCGAGCTGGGCCTGTCGAGCCCGACCGTTCGCAGCTATGTGGAGATTCTGGAGACCATCTTCGTGGTCCGCCTCGTGCCGGGCTGGTCGTCGAACGCGACCACGAGAGCCGTGGCCACGCCCAAGGTGATCTTCGTCGACCCTGGCATGGCTGGCTACCTCACCAGCGGAAGCGTCGCCGATGCCATCCATGGCGGACTCCTCGAGAACTTCGTGCTGAGTGAGATAACCAAGCAGCTGACCTGGGCCGGGACATCGGCTCGCCTCTATCACTATCGCGACCGGGACCAGTACGAGGTGGACGGGATCCTCGAGAACAACGCGGGTGAGATCGTCGCCATCGAGGTCAAGGCGGCGGAGACCGTTCGCGCCGACGACTTTCGCGGACTGCGGCTCCTCAAGCGTCGCTTGGGCGATCGCATGCTGGCGGGATTCGTTCTCTACTGCGGGCCTGAGTCGTTGAGTTTCGGCGACGGGCTCTCCTGCCTCCCGGTCTCCGCGCTTTGGACGACGCGTTCTCCGGCGGCGGCGCCGCTTTCCGGCGATCAGTAGTCAAGGGGGTCACCAGGGGTAGACGCCGCCTTCCTCGCTCTCGCTGAGGAAGGCGCCGGTCGTGGGCATGGTGGTGGCCTGGCGGGCGATGTGGGTGCCGCCCTCGTCCGCGGTCAGGACGCCTCGGTGGTCGTTGAGGTCGGTGGCGCAGAAGCCCGGTGAGACCGCGTTGACCTTGATCGGAGTGTCGCGCAGCTCGTTCGCGTACATCAGGGTGATCGCGTTCAGGGCCGCCAGGTTCGGCAGAGCACCGCTGAGGCTGGGATCGGCGGTCCCAGGCGTGGGCCGACGCTTCCAGGCGTGGGTCGGGGCGCCCAGGCGTGCGCCAGGTCAGTGACTAGCGGAAGCGGCGGCGGCCCACGGCCAGGAGGACCTCCCGGAGGGCGTCCGCCGCCTTGCGTACCGTTTCCTCCGGGACGCCCGCCATCACCTCTTCGTGGGCCTTCCCCGAGACCTCCAGGGCGGTGTTGGCCAGGCGCAGGCCCTCGGGGGTGAGCTGGACCCAGCGGCTGCGCGCGTCGCCCTCGTTCGCCGCCCGCTCCACGTAGCCCGATGCCGTGAGGCGCTGCAGGACGTTGCTTGTGCCGCCCGAGGTGAGGTAGAGGCCCTTGGACAACTCGCTGGGCTTGAGCCGGTGCGGGGGGCCGGTGCGGGCCAGGGCGGCGAGGACGTCGAACTCGGCGTACGTCAGGCCCAGGTCCGCCAGTTCGGCCTTGATCGCCGTCTCGAAGAGCATGTTGAGGCGGGACATGCGCTTGCTCAGTTCGAGGTCGGCGATGAGCGATGACGACAGGCCGGAGTTCTGCCAGCGGGGGACCATCGCGTCGACGTCATCGTGCTTCATGGATCGAGGATACTTGGCGGTATATTGCTTTCTGAAAAGCTTCTTACTAAGCTTTTTGGCATGGCAATCACTTTGATCAAGAACGGGATCGTCGTTGACACCGAGCCGGAGCCTGTCGTGCTCGGGCGGGTGGACGTGCGGGTCGAGGGCGGCCGGATCGCCGAGGTGGGGCCGGACCTGCCCGAGGTGCCGGGGGCGGAGGTCGTCGACGCGACCGGGATGATCGTGCTGCCGGGGTTCGTCGACAGCCACCGGCACACCTGGCAGGCCGGGATCAGGGCGATCGCGCCGGACATCACGTTCGGCGGATATCTGCAGCGCGTCCTGGGCGAGCTGGCCCCTGTCCACCGGCCCGAGGACGTCTACGCGGGCAACCTGGCCGGCGCGCTGGAGTGCCTGGACGCCGGGATCACCACGCTGCTCGACTGGTCGCACGTGCAGTTCACGCCCGAGCACACCGACTCGGCCGTACGGGCGCTGCGCGAGTCGGGCATCAGGGCGATCTTCGGCTACTGCCACGGCGGGCCACGGGAGAACCTGCACAAGGAGGGGCACCGGGTCCATGACGAGCACTTCGGCACGACCGGCTTGGTGACCATGGCGATCGCCGCTCTCGGGCCGGAGATCGTCAGTGAGGAGGACGCGCTGGCGGAGTGGCGGCTGGCCCGCGAGCTCGATCTGCCCGTCACCGCGCATCTCGGCGGGCACAGCAGGGAGAGCTCCACCAAGGGGCTCGCGTTCCTGAAGGCCAACGGGCTGCTGGCGCCGCGCACGACGTACGTGCACGCCAACCACTACAGCGACGACCAGCTCAAGCTCATCGCCGACAGCGGCGGCGGCGTGTCCGTCTCGCCGATCGACGAGATGACCCTCGGCATCGGCTACCCGATCAGCGGGCGGGCGCGGGCCGCCGGGATCCCTACCTCGCTCAGTGTCGACAGCGTGACGTGCGCGCCCGGTGACATGTTCAGCCTGATGCGGACCGCGTTCACGCTGGAGCGGGGCCGCCCGGACGGGCAAGGGATGGGGTTCCGCGTCCGTGACGCGCTGCGGATGGCCACCATCGAGGGCGCCGAGGTGGTGGGGCTCGGTGACACCGTCGGCTCGTTGCGGGTCGGCAAGCAGGCCGACCTCGTGCTGCTGCGTACCGGCACGCTGGGCATGGCGGCCGCGCACGACCCGATCGGGGCGGTGGTGCTCAACGCCGACACCAGCGCCGTCGACACCGTCCTGGTCGGTGGACGGGTGGTCAAGCGGGGCGGCAGGCTGCTGCACCACGACGTCACGGAGGTGCTCGCCAGGCTCGCGGAGTCCGCCCGCGCCGTCACCAGCGCATAGCCCCCAGGTGCGGGGCTCCGTGGTAGAAGAGCGGTAGCCAGGGCAGGTGCATGGCGACGGCGGGGCACCTCGGAAGGCGGCGCGCGGCGGTGTTTGCGAAGGTGATGGCACGCGTCGAGTCGGCCAAGGCCCGGAGTGGCCGCGTCCTCGAGTCCTGGCGGGTGCGCCGCCTCTGGATCGACCACCTGATGAGGACCGTGCAGCGCTACCAGCTGCGGTTCGGCGACCGGCTGGCCGGCGCGGTGACCTACTTCGCGTTCCTGTCGTTCTTCCCGCTGGTCGCGCTCGCGTACGCGCTGTTCGGCTACGTCCTGTCGTACGACCAGAACGCCATCAGCACGCTCGAGTCGGCGATCAAGGACCAGTTGCCCGGACTCGCCGACCAGATCGACCTCCAGGCCATCGCCCAGGCCAGGGCGACCGCCGGGATCATCGGCCTGGCCGGTCTGCTCTACGCGGGGCTGGGCGCCGTGGACGCGCTGCGCGGGGCGCTGTGGGAGATGTCGATGACCACGGCCCCGCCGCCGAACTTCTTCGTTGCCAAGCTGCGCGACCTGATCTCCCTGCTCCTGCTCGGCGTGACCATGATCGTGTCGGTGTTGGTCGGCGGGGCCGCCACGCAGGCCACGACCGGGGTCGCGGTGACTCTCGGGCTGGGCAGCGCGCCGGTGACGACCGGCACGCTCTGGCTGGTGGGCCTGATGGCCAGCGTGGCCGCCGACTGGGTGCTGTTCCTGATCCTGCTGGGCTGGGTGGGCCGCGCCACCCAGCCCTTCCGGGTGCTGGCCAGGGGGGCGCTGCTCGGCGCCATCGGGTTCGGGCTGCTCAAGCAGGTCGCGTCGCTGCTGCTGGGGCAGACGCTCAGCAACCCGATCTACGGCGCGTTCGCCGTCATGGTGGGGCTGCTGGTCTGGATCAACTTCTCCGCCAGGTTCGTCCTGTACGTCGCCGCCTGGACCGCCACAGCCGGGCTCTGCCCGCCGCCCGCACCCTCGCCCATCCCGTCGAACACGCCCATGCCGTCGACCTCGCCCATCCCCTCGAACGAGGTCACCTGATCTCAGCGTCGTGAGTCGCGCCGGGGGCCTCAGCGTCGCGGGCTACGCCGGGGCCTCAGCGTCGTGAGCTGCGCCGGCGGCGGATGCCGTAGCCCAGCCAGGTCAGGCCGAACAGCAGCCCGCCCCCGATCACGATCGAGCCCACCGTACGGCTGGTGTCCGTCTGCTTCGACGCGGCCGAGTCGAGCAGCGGCGCCGTGGCCGGCGGACCGGTGACGACCGGTGAGGTGGTCACCTGCTGCGCGGGCAGCTCGACCGGCAGTGGATCGACGAGCTTGCCGACCGCCGTGACCTTGCCCCGGGCGGCGAAGCCCCAGTCGAGCAGGCTCGCCACCTCCTCCCAGAAGTACCCCTCATGCCGCATGATGGTCACGATGATCGTGTGGCCGCCACGTGTCGCGGCGCCGACGAAGCTGGCCTGGGCCTTGGACGTCCAGCCGTTCTTGACGCCGATCATGCCCTGGTAGCGCCACAGTAGTTTGTTGTGGTTGCTGATCTCGTAGTAGTTCTTGGGCGCCGGAAACTTGGCAACCTTTGTACCGATATATCGCCGGAAGTCGGGGTTGCCGAGGCCGGCTCGTGCGATGAGTGCCAGGTCGTACGCCGAGCTGCTCTGCCCCGGTTTGTCCAGCCCGCTGGGCGTCTTGGCCACCGTGTCGTTCGCCTGCAGGCGCTTGGCCTCGGCGTTCATGTCGCGCATGGTCTTGGACAGGCTGCCGTTCGTCTCGGCCAGGGCCATCGCCGCGTCGTTGCCCGACGACATCAGCAACGCCTTGAACAGGTCGTCGACCTTGTAGAGCGGCTTGGTCGTCAGGCCGACGGCGGTGCCCTCCTGGTCGACCGCGTTCCGGCTGGGCTTGACCTTGAGGTTCTTGTCCAGCTTGGGGATGAGCGTGAGCGCGGTGAGCGTCTTGAGCGTGCTGGCCGGCAGGTAGTGCCCGTGCGGGTCCTTGGCCGCGAGCACGTCGCCGGTCTCCAGATCGGCAATGACGTACGAGGTGGCCTTGGACTTCGGCGGTGCCTTGATGCCGGCGGGCCTCACCAAACCGTGACTGCCCAGCAGATCCCCACCGACGGGCTTCGGCGTCGGGGTGGTCGGGGAAGGAGTCGGTGTGGCATGGGCGGTCCCCGTGAGCGCGACCGTCGCGAGGAGTGCCGTGAGGAGTGCCGAGACGGGCACCGGTTTCATCAGCATGGCGGTCTCAGCGTAGCTTCGTGTCATTGCACATGTGCCGACACATCCCCTGATGATCGGCACCTGATACTAGAGAAGTGGTCATGTCGCGAAAGATCGCCGGATTCCTCATCGTGCTCGGCGTGTTCATGGTGTTCGAGTGGATCAACCTCGGGTTTAACCTGGCAGACGGCCATCCCACGAGCTTCTATGTGGTGCACGGCATCCTGATCGCGGTCAATCTCATACTCGCGATCGTCTTGGCCGTCATCGGCTGGAAGGGGCTCCGCAAAGCGCGCGGCGAGTGAGCCGGTGCAACTCGTCGGCCTCCTCGCGGGAGTCGCCGATCGTGGTGAAGCCGAGCTTGCCGTGTTCGGGGAGCGCCCCGAGCAGGTGGAAGACGTTTCCCGTACGACGGGTGTGATCGAAGCCGAGACCGAGCGCCTCGACCATCCGCACCACCTGGCCGGGGGAGCTGCCGCGCAGGCAGCCGGCCGCGCAGTTGTCGGTCGCGGTGTAGTACTTGGGCTGGTCACCGGCCATGAGCAGCCCGGTCCCCGGATCGTAGGAGGCGCCGGTGGTCAGCACCGCGGCGCCGAAGGGATGTGTGGTGCCGCCGATCCGCAGGTTGACCTCGCACAGCAGCGCCGCGTACCCGGCGTCGGTCTCCAGCGCGAAGAAGTCCATGCCGAACAGTCCCACCACGCCCCGCTCCGCCATCACGCGGGCGATCCGCTCGGCCGACGCGCCCACCTCGGCCCGGTACTCCGGCGCAGCGGGGAACGTACAGCCCTGGTAGACGTCCTGGTTGGCGCCGCCGAGCACCTGGTCGTGGGTGGCCACGACGCTGTACCGGCCGCCGGGCGTGATGCGGGCCAGCGCGCTGGGATAGTGCAGCGGGCGGTGTTCGATGAACTCCTCCACGACCGCGCCGCGTTCGCGGATCTTCGCGGTGAAGCTCTTCCAGGTCTCGCCGTACGCGGAGAAGCTCGTCCCCGGCAGATCGCCCTTGGGCACGATGGCGTTGCCGAGACCCGAGTAGCCGTCGTTCAGCTTGACCATCACCCGCTGGCCCGGCAGCGCCTCGATCGCGTCCTCGATCTCGGCCAGGGAGTGCAGATCTCCGAACCCGCGGGCCATCGGCACGCCGGCCTCCTGGCCGATCTCGCGGGAGCCGCTCTTGGAGCCGTAATAGGCGAGCGACGTGGCCGGGCCGTACACGGGAATGCCCAGCAGCGCGGCGAACTCCTCCTCCAGCTCGCTCAGCACGAACGGCACCATCCACGCGTCGCCGTCGATCGCCGCACGTACCTGCTCGACCATCTCGGGCCGCGAGAGCAGGGTCCTGGTCAGCGGCTGCGAGTGCGGGTCGTCGAGAGTGATCAGCCGCAGCCGTTTGGCGGCGTCATCCGGATCAGGCAGGAAGCCGAAATAGTAGGCGATGATGTCCGGATCGATGGGCGCGGAGGAGAGGTAGATCACTTTGACGCCGGGCTCGCGGAGCGTGAGGAGGAGGAAGAGCAGGCGCTCCTCGTAACATCTCGCACCGGTGATGCGGCGCAGCTCGTCCTGCGGAAGAGAGAGCGAGGGTACGACCACCAGGGTCCCCTCGCTCGGCTCGAAGATGCTCAACCCGGCATACTTCTCCCCGAACGGGATTTTAGTGATCATATTGCGAGTGAAACACGCATTCTACGCGAAAGCATCCATCGTCGGAGTGTCATGACCATGACGGGAGGTGACAGGATTGGAAAGCGCAGACCACGTTTGGAAGTCGTGTCCACGGGTCACCATCTAATGATCCCTTGTGACTATTTTCCGGGTCATCTGCGCGCTCACTCAGGGTAACGACCTGCGGTTACGGGCATGCAGCCGCCTGGCTTTCGGGGTTTCTGTCGGCGCGAAGCCACACGCAAGAGATAAAGTTGGAACATCGCCTTCGGGTTCATGGCCACCGCCGTGTTTCCGCAGTGGGTTGTCCTCAGGAGGGGATCACAACCCCGTGCTGACGATCTCTGGCACCGAAACCTGTGGGTGCGGCATTTTCGCCGGACGGCTGCTCTGACCGGACAGCCGGCCGCTGCGAGGCCAAAGGACGATTTACGGCGCTATAAGCCGTGTGACTTCAGGCAGTCGACGATCACATGGCAATTGGACGGGACGGTGACTCATGCGGGGACGTGAGCTTCGGGGGGAACTCGACGCGTTCCTGACGGAGACCGATCAGGAGTTGGTGGCATTCCGCCGCGACTTGCACATGCACCCTGAGCTGGCCTTCGCTGAATATCGCACGACTCAGCGCATCGCCGAGCGGCTCACCGCCGCCGGTCTGGTGCCGTCGGTGCTGCCACGCGGCACCGGCCTGATCTGCGACGTGGGCAGCGGAGACGGCCCCACGGTCGCGCTGCGCGCCGACATCGACGCGCTGCCGCTGCACGACGAGAAAGACGTGCCCTACCGCTCGACCGTCCCGGGCGCCTGCCACGCGTGCGGCCACGACGTGCACACCACGATCCTGCTCGGCACCTCGATCTTCCTCGCCCAGCAGGCCGCCGCGGGCCTGCTGCCCGGCCGGGTCCGCCTGATCTTCCAGCCCGCCGAGGAACTGCCCGGCGGCGCGCTCGAGGTCATGGCGCACGGCGGCATCAGCGGCGTGGAGCGCATCTTCGGCCTCCACTGCGACCCGCGCGTCGACCTCGGCCACGTCGGGCTCAAGCCCGGCCCGATCACCTCCGCCTGCGACAAGCTGGCCATCAGGGTGTCGGGCCCCGGCGGCCACACGGCCCGCCCGCACCTCACCGCCGACCTGGTCTTCGCCCTCGCCAAGATCCTCACCGAACTGCCCGCCGCGCTCTCGCGCCGGGTGGACCCGCGCTCCTCGCTCAGCCTGGTCTGGGGCAAGGTCCAGGCCGGTTCCGCGGCCAACGCGATCCCCGACGACGGCGTGGCCGAGGGGACCGTGCGCTGCCTCGACGAGAACGCCTGGCACGCGGCCCCCGACCTGATCAAGTCGCTGCTGGAGTCGGTCGCCGGCGCTTACGGGATCGACGCGACGATGGAATACACGCGCGGGGTGCCGCCCGTGGTCAACGACGAGATGAGCGTCGACATGCTAGCCGAGGCGGTCGAGCGGGCGCTGGGGCCGGGCGCGGTGGTGCCCACGCAGCAGTCGCTCGGCGGCGAGGACTTCGCCTGGTACCTCGAGTCGATCCCGGGGGCGCTGGCCCGGCTGGGCACGCGCTCGCCGGGCGGCGTGACGTACGACATCCACCAGGGAACCTTCGACATCGACGAGGCGGCGATCGGCATGGGCGTCCGCCTCATGGCCGCGACCGCCCTGACCGCGCTATGGGAACCCGTCGTCGATTCCGTGCTCGCCTGAGTTTCACGGTCGGCAAGGGCCCGCCCCACCTGAGCGTCGGCACGGGCCCGCCCCACCGTACGTGCTTGATTTTCCTTTACGGCAAACATGGGCCAGCCCCACCCTTCAGGGCGGGGCTGGCCTCTGTCCAGGGAAACGCTCCTCCGGCTTACGGGGTTGAGCGCCGTGACGTGCGCATTCTTGACCCCGGCCGCCCTATGGCCGGACCACCGGCAGGATCAGGGATGACCTGGCCGGGTTGACGGTGAACTTCGAGCCCTCCGGGTACCGGAGCGTGTAGTCGCGGTCGGTTGACGTGATGATCAGGCCGATCTTGTGGCCCTGGTCGAATCGGTAGTCCTTTGGTTGGAAGTCCCAGTTGAAGGTGTATTCCTGGGACGGTTTGACGCTCTCTGTCCGTGACGGGTCGTGGCGGTTCCTGATGTCCAGCCAGCCCCTTGAGACGATCTTGTAGGGCGTTGTGGCCGTGCCCAGCTTGCGCAATGTCGTGCAGCCCGTGTCGCCTGGGACGCCTTCCCCGTAGCAGAGGGTTTCGCCTGTTGGGACCAGGGTTCCGTCCGCTCTGGTGCCTGTGCCGTAGTCGACCAGCAGGGCCGTGAGGTAAGGGCTGGAGCCGCTCTCGCGGGCCGCTCGCAGCGAGGTCGTCGGTGTGCCGGAGATCCGGACGGCGGCCGGCAGCTCCGGCGTCAGGTAGGCCAGGCGGTTGGGATCCGCGGCCGGGGCCGCCTCCACCAACTGTTCGGCGGTGCGGGTCTTCTGGTCGACGAAGGACTCGCGGGCCGCGTACTGCGGGAAGACATTCAGCTTCGAGCCGGAGCCGAGGTGCAGGGCCACTGGCTTGGTGGCCGGAAGTGGCCACGATGCGTGAGTGCCCCACTCGCCGGGGGCGATTTCGACGTCCGCCTGCGGCTCACGCATGATGCCGCTGTCGATGCCGTACAGCCAGTAGTCGAACCAGCCGTGCAGTTGCCGCAGCCACTCGACGGTGCGCAGGTTGAAGGGGTTCATGTGGGTGCCCTGGTGCAGCCAGATCTTGCGGGGCACGTGGCGCTTGGACAGGGCGTACCACCACTGGGCGAACTGCTTGGTCTTGACGTTCCAGTCGTTGAGGCCGTGCACGACGAAGACGCTGGCCTTCACCTTGTCGACGTCGTTGAGGTAGTTGCGGGCGTTCCAGAAGCGGCTGTAGTCGCCGCTCACCCGGTCCTGCGTCGCCGTCAGGTAGTCCATGACGGGCCCGCAGACCTGCTGCCCGTCGGCGCGGGTGAGCACGTACTTGGCCAGCACGTCCGCGTCCTCGCCCTGGAAGCCGCCCGCCGCCAGCACGCCGCCGTTGGCCCGGTAGTAGTCGTACCAGGAGGAGATCGCGGCGATGGGCACGATCGTCTTCAGCCCCTTGACGCCGGTCGAGGCGACCGCGTTGGGCAGCGTGCCGTTGTAGGAGACGCCGATCATGCCCACGTTCCCGGTCGACCAGGTGGCCGAGACGGGCGCGCCCTCCGGGGTGAACCCCTTCGCACGGCCGTTCAGCCAGTCGATCGCGGCCTTCGGGCCGGCCGTCTCGTTGCGGTCGCCGGTGGTGGGGCAGCCGGTGGCGCGGCCGCTGCCCAGGTTCTCCACCAGCGCGATCGCGTAGCCGCGGGGCAGGAAGTAGTTGTCGTAGTAGCCGTCGAACGGCTCGGCCGCCAGCTTGTTCGCGTACGAGCGCAGGGTCGGCAGCGGGTTGCCGTTCTCGTCCACGTCCACCACGTGGTTCGGCACGTCGTTGCCGCCCGCGTAGTAGGGGCTGGCCTCCATGATGACCGGGACCTTCAGGCCCTCGTCGGTCTCCTTCGGGCGCAGGATGTCCACGGCGACGCGGTCCGGCAGGCCGTCGCTGTCGCTGTCGGTTCCGGCGACCTCGACGTACACCGTCTGCTTGACGGCGTCGGCGCGGGAGAAGACGGGCTGGGTGGCGTTGTTCTCGATCTTGATGGCTGGGGCGGCCGGTGTATCTGCTGAGGCGGGTGCCGCGCCCATGGCCGCGATGAGGACCGCGGCCATGGGCATGATCATGGCCTTCCAAAGATGCATGTAGGGCTCCAGGATGAAAATCCACCGTTGATCAGGAATCTCTGCCATGATCGACCTGACGGCAAGGGCCCCCCGGTGTCCAAAGTTGGGTAAAGCTTCCCGAGCCGGTCCCCAACCCGCATCCGCAGATTCAGGTCACGGACACGAGTGATGTCGATAACGGAGCGGTTGCGACCCTGTGTGCCGGTTTTGTCCGCCCTGGTCAACCAACTATCTTCCGTGCAGGGTTGCCGTACATTTCTTCGCGCCTGCGACGAAGTTTGACGGCGGGGAAATGGAAAGGAGTCGCCTTGCTCAGCAAGCGATTCGGCAGGATGGCGGCCGGTTCGATAGCGGGGGCCATGCTGATGGCGGCCGCGGCCTGTGGCGGCAGCGGCGGCACGGGAAGCGACGCCACGTCCAGCGCGGCGCCGACCTCCGGGGCCAGCAGCGAGGCGCCGAAGTCCGGCGCCCTCAAGGTCGGCCTCGCTTTCGACGTCGGCGGCCGTGGCGACAAGTCCTTCAATGACGCCGCCTACGCGGGCCTGGAGAAGGCCAAGACGGAGCTCAAGGCCGACATCAAGGAGCTGAGCCCCGCGGCCGACGGCTCCAACCGCGGCGAGCTCCTCCGCCAGCTGGCCGACGCGGGCTACAACCCGATCATCGGCGTCGGCTTCGCCTACGGTGACGACATCAAGAAGACGGCCGAGGAATACCCGGAGATCCAGTTCGCGGTCGTCGACTCCGCCTCGAACGCGGCCAACGTCACCGGCCTGCTGTTCGCCGAGGAGCAGGGCTCCTACCTGGCGGGCGTCGCCGCGGCGACCAAGGCCAAGAGCGGCCACGTCGGCTTCGTCGGCGGTGTCGAGAACGACCTGATCAAGAAGTTCCAGGCGGGCTTCGAGGCCGGTGTGAAGTCGGTCAAGAAGGACGCCAAGATCGACATCAAGTACCTCAGCCCCGACGGTGACTTCAGCGGCTTCAAGGCCCCCGACAAGGGCAAGGTCGCGGCCGAGAAGATGTACCAGGACGGCGCGGAGATCGTCTACCACGCCGCCGGCGACTCGGGCCTGGGCGTGTTCCAGGCGGCGGCCGCGGCCAAGAAGAAGGCCATCGGCGTCGACTCCGACCAGCGCCAGACGGTCAAGGAGACCGACCTGCAGTCGGTCATCATGACCTCGATGCTCAAGCGCGTGGACGTCGGCGTGTTCGAGTTCGTCAAGGCGTTCCAGGGTGGCGCCAAGGGTGGCAGCAACACCATCTACGACCTCAAGGTCGACGGCGTGGGCCTGGCCACCACCGGTGGCGAGATCGACGACATCAAGGACAAGCTGGACGCTGCCAAGCAGGACATCATCGACGGCAAAATCACGGTTCCGTCCAAGCCGTAATTGAGGTAGGAACGTTGACCGAGGGCCCGGAGTCCAGACCGACCCCGGGCCTTCGGCCTATCCGCTCTTGGAGACACCAGTGAGCGGAGCGATTGAGGAGCGGTGAGCGATCTGTGAACGCCGACACCCTCGCCGCGGTGCAACCCGCCGTCGAGCTGGAGGGCATCACCAAACGCTTCCCCGGCGTCGTCGCCAACCATGACATCCGCATCACCGTCCAACCTGGCACGGTGCACGCGATCGTGGGGGAGAACGGCGCGGGCAAGTCCACCCTGATGAAGATCCTTTACGGCATGCAGAAGCCGGACGAGGGCACGATCAAGGTGAACGGTGTGGAAGTGGCCTTCCGCACGCCGAGCGACGCCATCAACGCGGGCATCGGCATGGTCCACCAGCACTTCATGCTGGCCGACAACTTCACCGTGCTGGAGAATATCGTCCTCGGCGCCGAGCCGAAGAAGGGCGGCCGGCTCGACTCCGCCGGGGCCCGCGCGCGCATCAGCGAGCTGGCCGCCGGTCATGGCCTGCGGGTGGACCCCGACCGGCTGGTGGAAGACCTCGGCGTCGGTGACCGGCAGCGAGTGGAGATCCTCAAGGTCCTCTACCGTGGCGCGCGCATCCTGATCCTCGACGAGCCGACCGCGGTGCTCGTACCCCAGGAGGTCGACGAGCTCTTCGACAACCTGCGCGAGCTCAAGGCCGAGGGCCTGACGGTCATCTTCATCTCCCACAAGCTCGACGAGGTGCTCAGCATCGCCGACGCGATCACCGTGATCCGGCGCGGCACCACGGTCGCCAGCGTCGACCCCGGCGAGGTCACCGCGCGGCAGCTGGCCGAGCTCATGGTCGGCAGCGAGCTGCCCACGCCCGAGACGCGCGAGTCCACGGTGACCGATGAGATAGCGCTCAAGGTGTCCGGCCTGACCATGGAGGCCGACGGCTTCCGCCCGGTGCCCAAGGGCACCTCGATCCCCCTGTACGTGGCGAAACTCCGCGAGGAGGGCCGCCGGCTGCTCCTCGACGACGTGTCGTTCGAGATTCACAAGGGCGAGATCCTGGGCATCGCCGGGGTCGAGGGCAACGGCCAGTCCGAGCTGATCGAGGCCATCATGGGCATGCGGCCCGTGCACGGCGACATCTCGCTCGACGGCGCCGACATCAGCACCTGGACCACCCTCAAACGCCGCGAGTCGGGCATCGGCTACATTCCTGAGGACCGCCACCGCCAGGGTCTGCTGCTGGAGGCCTCGCTCTGGGAGAACCGGGTGCTCGGCCACCAGACCAGACCGCCCGCGCGCAAGGGCATCTGGGTCAACCGACGCTCGTCCAGGGCCGACACCGAACGCATCGTCAAGGAATACGACGTCCGTACACCGAGCGTCGACACGCTGGCGCTGGCCCTGTCGGGCGGCAACCAGCAGAAGTTGATCGTCGGGCGTGAGATGAGCAGCCAGCCGAAGTTCCTCATCGCCGCCCACCCCACCCGCGGCGTCGACGTGGGCGCCCAGGCCGCGATCTGGGACCACCTGCGTAACGCCAGGGCGGCGGGCTTGGCCGTACTCCTGATCTCGGCCGACCTCGACGAGCTCATCGGCCTGTCCGACACGCTGCGGGTGATCTACGGCGGGCGGCTCGTCGCCCACCTCGACCCGTCCGACGTCACCCCCGAGCGGTTGGGCGGCTACATGACCGGCGCCATCACCAGCACTGAGGAGACGTGATGCCCGCCGGGCTCTACCGGGCGCTACTGACCGTCGCCGGCGCCGTCGCCGCCATCATCCTGGCGATCCTGATCTCCAGCGTCGCGATCATCGCGGCGGGGGCCAGCCCCGAGGCCGCGTTCGCCGCCTTCTTCGACTTCGGCGAGACCGAGCGGGCGGTGGTCAACGGCATCACGACCATGCTCAACCGGGCCGTGCCGCTGTACATCGCCGGCCTGGCCGTGGCCGTCGGCTTCCGCATGAACCTCTTCAACATCGGCGTCGAGGGCCAATATCGCATCGCGGCCATCTGCGCCGCGTACGTCGGCTCCACGTTCGTGGCGCCCGCCTGGATCCAGATCCCGGTGATCATCGTGGTGGCGATGGTCGTCGGCGGCTTCTACGCGCTGATCCCCGCCGTGATGAAGGTGACGAGGGGGGTGAACGAGGTCATCTCCACGATCATGCTGAACTACATCGCGATCAACCTGGCCGCTTTCCTCGTCCGCGGTCCCTTCACGGGGGAGCGCGCCAAGGGCGTGCTCACCACCACGACGCCCGCGCTGCCCGAGTCGGCCTGGTTCCCCAACCTCAACGTCCTGTTCGAGATGTTCGGGCTGCCCGCGCCCCGAGGTGGCGGTCTGTGGGGCTTCCTCCTGGTGGCCGTCCTGCTGGGCATCGGGCTCTGGGTGCTGCTGGAGCGGACCCGGTTCGGCTTCGAGGTCAAGGCCAGCGGCCTCAACGCCTCGGCCGCGCTGGCCTCCGGCGTCAGCCCGAAGAAGATGGTCATCTCCGCGATGGTGCTCTCCGGCGCGATCGCCGGGCTGATCGGCATGCCGGAGATCCTCGGCGACAAGCACTCCTTCGGCTCCAACTTCACTCCGGGCCTGGGCTTCCTGGGCATCGCCGTGGCGCTGCTCGGCCGGAACAAACCCGGTGGCATCGCCATCGCGGCGCTGCTGTTCGGCTTCCTGGACCATGCGCAGGGCCCGCTGCAGTTCGCCAATGTACCGCCGTCGGTCATCATGATCATGCAGGGCACGATCGTGCTGCTGGTGGTCATCGCCAACGAGATCACCAGCAGGATCGCGCTGCGGCGCGAGGAACGGCGGGCCGCTCAGCAGCTCGGCAGGAACACTCCCGTTGAGGTGACAGCATGACGAAGGTCAGCCGATACCACTTGGCGCTCATCGGCGTGGCCGTGCTCATCCTGGTCATGTCGCTGGTCCGCGTCATCTCCGGGCAGGACGACATCACCTCGTCCGGCACGTTCAACGCCGCCCTGATGCTGTCGGTGCCGATCGGCCTGGCCGGGCTCGGCGGCCTGTGGGCCGAGCGGGCGGGCGTGGTCAACATCGGCCTCGAAGGCATGATGGTGCTCGGCACCTGGTTCGCCGGCTGGGCCGGATACCAGTGGGGCTTCATGGCCGCGCTGGTCGCCGGGCTGATCGCCGGCGCGCTCGGCGGACTGATTCACGCGGTCGCGACCGTGACGTTCGGCGTCGACCACATCATCAGCGGCGTCGCCATCAACCTGCTCGGCCCCGGCATCACCCGCTTCCTGTCCGAGGTCCTCTACGGGGAGGGCACCCGCGCGGCCGCGGCGGGCGCGGGCATCACCACCTCGCCGGCCATGTCGTCGGAGGCGCCCGAGGTCAATCTGCCGCTGTTCGCGGCGGGTCCCGACTGGCTCGGCAGCCTGGAGCGCACCCACTGGTTCCTGGTCTCCGACGTCGCGGGCATCCTGCGCGGGCTCACCCACGAGGTGAACGTGCTGGTCATCCTGGCCGTGCTGCTGCTCCCGCTGACGTTCTTCGTGCTCTGGCGTACGGCGTTCGGCGTGCGGCTGCGCTCGGCGGGCGAGAACCCGTGGGCGGCCGAGTCGCTGGGCGTGAACGTCTACCTGATCAAGTACGTGGCCGTCGTCATCTCCGGCGCGTTCGCCGGGCTCGGCGGCGTGTTCCTGGTCTTCATCTCCACCAAGTACGTCGAGGGCCAGACGGCGGGCCGTGGGTTCATCGGTCTGGCCGCCATGATCTTCGGCAACTGGCGGCCCGGGGGGCTGGCCGCGGGCGCCTCGCTGTTCGGCTACGCCAGCGGCCTGCAACTGCGCAGCTCCGGGGCCGTGACGGCGTTCTTCCTGTTCGGCGCCATCCTGCTGCTCATCTACATCGGCACCAAGGTGCGCGCGCTGTTGTCGTCCGGCCAGCCGGCGGAGATGGTCACCAGGGGCGCCAGGGAGTACAACCTGATCGCGGCGGCCGCCGCCGGCACGATCGTACTGATCTGGCTGTGGCTGACCGTCGACAAGTTGCCGAACGAATTCGTCTTCATCACACCACACGTGCTCACGCTGCTCGTGCTCCTGGTGGCTTCGCAGCGACTGCGGATGCCCAAGGCCGACGGCGTGCGCTATCGCCGGGGGGAACAGCATTGAACGTCGACTGGGACGGCCTGCGCACGGAGGCCGTCGAGGCCATGCACAACGCGTACGCGCCCTACTCCAAGTTTCCCGTCGGCGCGGCGGCGCTCGTTGACGACGGCCGCGTCATCACCGGCTGCAACGTTGAGAACGCCTCCTACGGTCTGGGCCTGTGCGCCGAGTGCGGCCTGGTCTCGGCGCTGCACTCCTCGGGCGGCGGTCGGCTGGTGGCCTTCACCTGCGTGGACGGCCACGGGGAGCTGCTGATGCCGTGCGGGCGCTGCCGGCAGCTGCTCTTCGAGTTCGGCGGCGAGGAGTTGCTGGTCGAGACCGTGGACGGGCCGAAGCGGATGGCCGAGATCCTGCCCTACGCCTTCGGCCCCGACGACCTGTCGAGGTCGGCCTGATGGCCATGGACGTCATCGAGGTCATCGTCGCCAAGCGGGATGGTGGCGAGCTGACGGCCGCCCAGATCGACTGGGTGATCGACGCCTACACCCGCGGCGAGGTGGCCGACGAGCAGATGTCCGCGCTGGCCATGGCCATCCTGCTGAACGGCATGAACCGGCGGGAGATCGCCGGCTGGACGCAGGCGATGATCCGCTCGGGTGAGCGGATGGACTGGTCCGCGCTGGACCGGCCCACCGCCGACAAGCACTCCACCGGCGGCGTCGGCGACAAGATCACGCTGCCGCTCGCCCCGCTGGTGGCCGCGTGCGGTGCCTATGTCCCGCAGCTGTCGGGCCGCGGCCTCGGCCACACGGGCGGCACGCTGGACAAACTGGAGTCGATCCCCGGCTGGCGGGCCTCGCTGTCCAACGACGAGATGCTCTCGGTGCTGCGCTCGGCGGGCGCGGTCGTCTGCGCCGCCGGCTCGGGTCTCGCTCCCGCCGACAAGAAGCTGTACGCCCTGCGCGACGTCACCGGAACGGTCGAGTCGATCCCGCTCATCGCTTCGTCGATCATGTCGAAGAAGATCGCCGAGGGCACCGGGTCACTGGTGCTCGACGTCAAGGTGGGCTCGGGCGCGTTCATGAAGACGCCGGAGCGGGCCCGCGAGCTGGCCGAGACGATGGTCGCGCTGGGCACCGACGCGGGCGTGCGCACGGTCGCCCTGCTCACCGCCATGGACCGCCCCCTGGGCCGCGCCGTGGGCAACGCCCTGGAGGTCGAGGAGTCGGTCGAGGTCCTGGCGGGCGGCGGGCCGCCGGACGTCGTGGAGCTGACCGTACGGCTGGCGCGGGAGATGCTGGAGGCGGCCGGGATCTCCGGTCCTGACCCGGCGCGGGCGCTGGCGGACGGCTCGGCCATGGACGCCTGGCGCCGGATGATCACCGCCCAGGGCGGCGACCCGGACGCGATCCTGCCCAGGGCGGCCGAGACCATGGTGGTCGAGGCGCCTGACTCGGGGGTCCTGTCACGCCTGGACGCCTATGCCGTCGGGCTGGCGGCCTGGCGGTTGGGGGCGGGGCGGGCTCGTAAGGAGGATCCGGTGTCGTTCGGGGCGGGCATCGTGCTGCATGCCAAGCCGGGTGACCTCGTACGTGAGGGGCAGCCGCTGATGACGCTGCACGCGGACGAGACGGGTCGCTTCGAGCGGGCCCTGGCGGCGCTGCAGGGTGGCTACGAGGTCGGGACGGGCAGCGCCGAGGTGCTGCCTCTGGTGCTCGACCGGATTACGGCCCAGTAGGGGCGTCGGGGGACTTCAGCGTACGAGGACGGGCGCGTCGGCGAAGATGTCGGCGAGGACGGCGCGCTGCGTGGGCAGGGCCTCCTTGTGGCGCGCTCTCCCCGCCTCGGTGATGCAGACGAAGACGCCACGGCGGTCCTGGTCGCACACCCCGCGCGAGACCAGCTGAGCCTTCTCCAGCCGCGCCACGACCCTGGACAGCGCGCTCTGGCTCAGGTGAACCTCGTCACAGAGCTCCTGGATCCGGAGCTTCTTGTCGTGATGGACGATCCGGTCCAGCACCTCGAACTCGCTCGGCCCCAGGCCGTGCTTGTCACCCAGCTCGCGTTCCAGCGAGCACATCGCCTTGGCGTGCTTCGCCAGGACGTAGTGCCAGGTCCCGACCACGAACTCCTCGTCCATGTCGCGGAGGTTACCACTTCGCTAAAACTGATGCAACGGAATTAAATGCGTTTGCATTAGATGCGGATGCATGTAGTGTACTGACTCATGTCCTCTCACTCATCCCGTTGGGGCGCGCTCGCCGTGCTCTGTGCAGTGATCTTCCTTGACGCCCTTGACGTGTCGATGGTCGGCGTGGCGCTGCCCGCCATCCAGCACGACCTGGGCCTTTCTACCTCTTCTCTGCAGTGGGTTGTCAGCGGCTACGTGCTCGGTTATGGCGGTCTTCTGTTGCTGGGCGGCAGGACCGCCGACTTGCTCGGGCGACGCAGGGTGTTCCTGGTCGCGCTGGGTGTCTTCGCCGTGGCGTCGTTGCTCGGTGGTCTGGTGGACGACGGCGCTCTGCTGATCGCGGCCAGGTTCATCAAGGGGGTGGGCGCCGCCTTCACTGCGCCGGCCGCCCTTTCGATCATCACCACCACGTTTCCCGAGGGGCCTGAGCGCAACAAGGCGCTCAGCATCTTCACCGCGTGTGGCGCCAGTGGCTACTCGCTCGGACTGGTGCTGTCCGGCCTGCTGACCGAGATCGGCTGGCGGTGGACGCTGCTGATGCCGGTGCCGGTCGCGATCATCGCGCTGGTCGCGGCGCTCAGGGTGCTGCCGCGTGGCGAGGAGGAGCGGGCCGAAGGCGGCCACGACCTGATCGGCGCCGTGCTGATCACCGCCTCGATGCTGCTGCTCGTCTTCACCGTCGTCCAGGCGCCCGAGGCCGGCTGGACCTCGCTGCGCACGATCGGCTCGCTGGTCGCCGTCGCCGCGCTGCTCGGCCTGTTCGTCTTCGCCGAACTGCGGATGAAGCACCCGCTGGTCCGGCTGGGCATCCTGCGCTCCGGCTCGCTCGTCCGGGCGAACCTGGGGCTGCTCATCCTGATGGGCTCGTACGTGGCCTTCCAGTTCGTGGCCATGCAGTACTTCCAGAACCTGCTCGGCTGGTCGGCCCTGGGCACCGCGCTGGCGTTCCTGCCCGCCGGGGTGCTCGTCGCGATCACCTCGACCAAGATGGGCGACTTCGCCGACAGGTTCGGCACCACCAAGCTGACCATCATCGGCGCGGCGGCGCTGGCCGGTGGCTACGCGATGTTCCTGGGCATCGACGAGCACCCCAGCCTGGGCGGCCTGGTCATTCCCGGCATGCTGCTGCTGGGCATCGCGTTCGCGCTGTCCTTCGCGCCGCTGAACATCCAGGCCACCAACGGCGTGCACGACGACGAGCAGGGGCTGGCCTCCGGGCTGCTCAACACCTCCGGCCAGGTGGGTGGCGCGATCGTGCTCGCGGTGGTCTCGGCGGTGCTGACCTCGAACGGCACCACCCTGTCGATCGAGTCGCTCCGCTCAGCGATCGTGGTGTCGCTGGTGCTGGCGCTGGTCGGGGTGGCCATCTCGGCCACCGGGCTGCGGGTACGCAAGCCGGTGGCGGCCCCGCAGGAAGAGGCGAAGGTGTACGAGACGGTCTGACATCCGATTCGTTGGCAGGGCCCCGCGCGGACCGCGCGGGGCCTTCTCGCTCTTTGTGCTTCCCACGCGTCGGCTATGGGTAGCCCATGTTCGTGCCACTGGCGCGCCGCGCCGCTTGTGATCCTCTGAACTGGGGAATCAATCTGCTATGCGCCCGCCACCCGCGCTCGGGCATCCGTCACGACGCCGCCCGGCCCACGCCGCCGCTCTCGCTTGTCTGCTCGTACTGACGGCGTGCGGTACGGCCTCGCCAGGCGGCGCCGGGAGCGGCGCGACCACGAGCGCGTCAGCCGAGCCCACCGTCCCACCCAGGGTCGCCACCCCATCGACGTCACGCGGTCGGACCTCCACGTCCACGTCCACCTCCTCGTCCTCCTCCTCCATCTCTGTCGACACGGGCACGCGGAAGGCGGCGCCGACGAGCACGGTCGAGGTGGACGTACAGCACAACATCGGCGACCCGGCGGTCGTGCAGGGCGTCCGCTACGCCGCCCACGACACCTACGACCGCGTGGTGATCGACCTCAAGGGCTCCATACCCGGCTACAACGTCAAATGGGTGGACAAGCTACTGCAGGACGGCTCTGGCGAGGACTTCGACCTCCCCGGCGGCGCGTACCTCCAGCTGATCCTCGCGCCCGCCGACGCCCACGACGCCAAGGGCAGGCCCACCTGGAAGGGCGGCCCCATCTTCCCGGCCAACCTCGGCAACGTGACGCATGTGGTCAAGACCGGCGACTTCGAGGGGCGCGTCGGAGTCGGCCTCGTGCTCAACCATCAGGCGGCGTTCGAGCTGAAGGAGCAGTCCGATCCC
The DNA here is from genome assembly GCF_040659625.1 of Nonomuraea sp. NPDC049750. NCBI lineage: Bacteria > Bacillati > Actinomycetota > Actinomycetes > Streptosporangiales > Streptosporangiaceae > Nonomuraea > Nonomuraea sp. NPDC049750. The sequence goes on along the minus strand of NZ_JBFANB010000018.1, from coordinate 114,703 downwards.
GACCGGCTCGTCATCGACGTGGCACACTGACCTGGTGGTTAGAAAGATCGAAGCGGCAACCCGCGTCCCGGTGCCCGGCGGCAAGCTCATCGACGAGCACGTAGGCCGCGTCAACAGCGGCGACGAGGCGATCTCCATCGCCCACATGGTCGCCCCGCCCGGCTGGGACGAGCCCGCACAAACGCCCTCGTTCACCGAATACACCGTCGTCCTGCGCGGCAGGCTCCTGGTGGAACACGCCAACGGCACGACCGAGGTCACGGCGGGCCAGTCCATCGTCACGGACCCGGGCGAGAAGATCCGCTACAGCACCGGCCCGGACGGTGCCGAGTACATCGCCGTCTGCCTGCCCGCCTTCTCCCCGGACGGGGCCAACCGCGCCGAGGATTGACCGATCAGCGCGGATCACTCTCGGTTGATTGCCATCTCTAATCGCCACAGCCTGGCTTGGCTCGATGTTCACGGCGTTTTCGCAGCTCACATGGTGTGACGTGCTTTCGGGTCGAGCGAGGGCGCCCCTGGGCTTTCACCTTGCGTATACGGAGCGCTGATGCACTGAGCGCTGTCCGCCCGACGCTCTGCTCCACGCTGGGCATCCTGCTCGCCATCACCGCCTGGAACGAGTACTTCTGGTCGGCTATGGTGCTGCAGCGCTCCAACGCGGTGGTCCAGCTCGGCCTGCGCAGCTTCATGGGCACCGAAGGCAACGACTGGGGGCGCTGAAGGCCACCGCGGGGCTGGCCTGCCTGCCAGTGCTGGTGCTCTACCTGGTGCTGCAGCGGCACATCGTGAACGCGTTCGTCAGGTCGGGTCTGAAGTGATCAGGCGGTGACCTCGGTGCTCGGCGGCAGGCAGGACAGGAACGCCTCGACCAGCGGGCCATGGTCGGCCCGCCACACCGCGTACAGGGCGAGGATGGGCACCGGGTCGTAGAGCGGCAGCGAGACGACCCGCGGGCCGCCGGCCGCGCCGACGGACACCCGGCCACGCCCGCTGCGGCACCAGGTAGAGCACGAGCCAGGCGCACGCTACCTCGGCAGGGGCAGCAGGCGATGAACGCCCGGCGTCCTACGAGCGGCAAGTGTTGATCAAGAGCGTTGTAAGCCGATGTCTCTATTAATGGGCTGAAAAGTAATGGGCTGAAAAGCATGCGATGTGGGAGCTCACCGCACGCCGGGGCGCCCAAAGGGATCTGGAGGCTCCGCGATGACACGTCCGACCGCCGCTCGCGCGTACGTGCTCGGCTTAGCCATCGCCGCTGTGCTGCTCGCCGGATGTAGACCCCAGGCGGAAACGGCCAGAAGCGGCGGAACCCAGACGACGGGCAGCTGCTCGCTCACAGTGGAAGAGCTCTCCAAGGCCACCTCGCTGAGCTGGGAGCTGAAGGAGAAAAGGGACGACCACCCGCTGGAGACCCTCGAATCGGTCAAGGCGAGCGTGTGTCTCTATACGGCGGCGGACGCTCCGCAGGCGGGGTCGGATCCGCTGGTGCTGAGGACCGACACCGTCGGCGGGAAGGACGTCGCCGCCGTTCGTCAGGAATTCACCGAGTCGTGCACCGGGTACGACGGCCAGGTGCGCGAATCGTCGGCCGCCAAAGGCGCGATCGTGTGCGACCGTGACGGCGCCGTGGCGGAGGGGCTGGTGGAGAGCGTTGACCGGCTGGTGAGCGTCTATTTCGTGAACGCCGACAAGACCACCGCCATCAAGCTCACCAAGAAGTTCGACGCCATCCTCAGAGCCGTGGGGTGACCGGCGACACGGGCCGATGTCGGCCCAGTTGGAGCCGGGAGTTCGTCGGCGGAAGGCGCATATCATGGGCGGATGAGGCCCACGCTTGACGAGATCCAACGGGCGCCCAAGGTGCTGCTGCATGACCACCTCGACGGCGGCCTGCGGGCCGAGACCATCGTCGGGCTGGCGCGCGACTCCGGCTACGGCGAACTGCCCACGACCGACGCCGACAACCTTCGCGAGTGGTTCGAGGAGGCGGCCAATTCAGGCTCGCTCGAACGCTACCTGGAGACCTTCCAGCACACCGTCGGCGTCATGCAGACGCGCGAGGCACTGACCCGCGTCGCCGCCGAGTGCGCGGAGGATCTGGCGGCCGACGGGGTCGTCTACGCCGAGGTGCGCTTCGCGCCCGAGCAGCACACCACCACGGGGCTCAGCCTCGATCAGGTGGTCGAAGCGGTGCTGGACGGGTTCAGGCAGGGCTCCGAGGGGCGCGGGATCAAGGTTGGCACGCTGCTGACCGCGATGCGGCATCAGGCGCGGTCGATGGAGATCGCCGAGCTGGCCGTGCGTTATCGGGATGGCGGGGTGGTGGGGTTCGACATCGCCGGGGCCGAGGCGGGCTACCCGCCCACCAGGCACCTCGACGCGTTCGAATACCTGCAGCGGGAGAACGCGCACTTCACCATCCACGCGGGCGAGGGCTTCGGGCTGCCGTCGATCTGGCAGGCCATCCAGTGGTGCGGCGCCGATCGGCTCGGCCACGGGGTGCGGATCATCGACGACATCTCGGTGTCGGACGACGGCTCCGCCAAGCTGGGCCGCCTGGCCGCGTACGTCCGCGACAAGCGCATCCCCCTGGAGATGTGCCCCACCTCCAACCTGCAGACCGGAGCCGCCGACTCCATCGCCGACCACCCGATCGGGCTGCTGCGCCGCCTGCACTTCAGGGTGACGGTCAACACCGACAACCGGCTGATGAGCCGCACCAACGTGTCGCTGGAGTTCGACAAGCTGGTGGAGGCGTTCGGCTATGGCTGGGATGATCTGCAGTGGTTCACGGTCAATGCGATGAAGTCGGCGTTCATCCCCTTCGATGAGCGGCTGGCGCTGATCAACGGTGTGATCAAGCCCGGATTCGCGCGGATGAAGTGGCAGCCGTGAAAGAGACCTACCGTTCTAAGACCGCCTTCGTGCTCGGCTGGGTGTGGCTGGCGTTCGTCGCCTTCAACATCTGGGATCTGACCGCCCGCTACAACGGCAAGCCCTCGCTGGTGGCGGGTGCCGTGCTGGGCGCGCTGACCGCCGTGGTCTACCTGGTCGCGCTCCGCCCCGCGACCGTGGTGACCGAGGAGGGGCTGGTGGGGCGCAACCCGCTCCGCTCGACGTTCGTGCCGTGGGCCTCGGTGAACGACGTGGTGGTCTCCCACACCATCAACGTCCGCTACGGCGCCGAGCAGGTGTTGCGCCTGTGGACGCCGATGAGCACGGCGCGCGAGCGGGCCAGGGCGCAGCGCCGGGCCACGCCCAGGCAGGAACGCGGTCGCTTCAAGACCGAGCCCACGCTGAGCAAGGCGGAGCAGGCGGCCGCGGAGGCGTTCGCCGGGAAGACGCACGCCGACTGGGTGGGGCAGCAGATCACCGAGCGGGCGGAGTCGGCCAAGCGCCGCGACGTGCAGGTCCCGCCCGCCCGCGCCAGCTGGGCGATCGACTCGTTCGCGGTGCTGGCCGCGGCGATCGCGCTCGTGGTGATGGCGGTCGTGATCGGCTAACGGTGGTGATCGGCTGACCCGGTCGAGCCACGGTCGTGATGGGGTGAGCCGTCGAGCCACGGTCGTGCTGGGGTGACCGGCCGAGGTTGTTGACCCTGACACCGTGTCAGGCCCTACACCTGGAGGGGTCATGTTCAGTATTGGAGACTTCGCCAGGCTCGGGCTCGTGTCCGTGCGCATGCTGCGCCACTACGACGCGATCGGACTGCTGCGCCCCGCGCACGTGGACCCGGCCACCGGCTACCGCTCATACCAGGCGGCGCAGCTGTCCAGGCTCAACCGCATCGTCGCGATCAAGGACCTCGGCTTCACGCTGGAGCAGGTCAGGGCGATCCTCGACGACAAGGTCAGCACGGAAGAACTGCACGGCATGGTACGCCTGCGCCGCGCCCAGTTGGAGGCGCGGATCAGCGCCGACCTGGCCAGGCTGCGCGGTGTCGAGGCGAGGCTCCGGACCATCGAGACGGAGGGGCACATGCAGACGGATGAGGTCGTGCTCAAGGAGATCGCCGCGACCAGGGTCGCCGAACTCAGCGCGCGGGCCGCCAGCTACGAGGGCGAGGACATCGGGCCGGTCATCAAGCCGCTGTTCGTCGAGCTCTGCGGGCGGCTGGAGGCGGCGCGGGTGACCATCGCGGGTCCCGGCATCGCGTACTACATCCCCGAGGACGACGGCGCGGTGATGGTGCACGTCGCGTTCCCCTTCACGGCGGAAGAGAAGGACGAGTACGACGTCCAGTTCGTCACTTTGCCGCGCATCGAGACGGCGGCGACGATCATCCATCATGGCCCGATGGAGGAGGTGGGCCCGACGTTCCAGGCGCTGGCGCACTGGATCGAGGCGAACGACTACCGGTCGAGCGGCCTGGCCAGGGAGATCTCCCTGCACTGCCCGGACGACCTGGCCGAATGGGTGACGGAGCTCCAGATCGAGGTGTCCCCGGCCTAGTGGAGAAGGACATAACAATGCCGAACATCATTGACCACCCCGACCGCCCCTACGTGGGGGTCCGCGGGACCATCAGCATGACCACCTTCGGTCTGGTGGCCGACCGCATCGGCGAGCTGATCGGCTGGCTGGCCGAGCGTGGCGTGGCACCCGCCGGGGCGCCGTTCCTCAGGTACCTCGCCATCGACATGCCGGCCGACCGGCTGGAGGTCGAGGCGGGCGTGCCGGTCGCGGCCCCGGTGGCGGGTGAGGGGGACATCTTCGCGGCTCACCTCCCGGCCGGGCGCTACGCGACGGTACGCCACCACGGCCACCCCGACCAGCTCAGAGGCGTCATCGAGAACCTCCTGACCTGGGGCTCCGAGCAGGGCCTCAAGTGGGACATGACGCGGGACGGCGACACCGAGCTGTGGGGCTGCCGCCTGGAGCTCTACCAGACGGATCCCCGAGTCGAGTCCGACCTCAACAACTGGGACACCGACCTGGAGCTCCGCCTGACCTGAGCGCTTCAGGGCGTGGGGGCGCCTAGAGGCCGAGTGCGGCGCCGACGTCCGCTTTCAGGGCGTCGAGCTCTCGTACGGCCAGCGCTCGGGCATCCCCCACCGGGCCGGCCACCGGAACGACCACCTCCAGGTAGCACTTGAGCTTGGGCTCGGTCCCCGAAGGCCGGACCACCACCCGGGCGTCACCGGACAGCACGTACCGCAGCCCGTCGGTGGGCGGCAGCCCGCCGTCACCCAGGCTCAGGTCGTCAGCCCGTTCGACCGCCCGGCCGCCCAGCGCGGCCGGGGGGTCGGCGCGCAGCCGGGCCATGGCATCGGAGATGAGCGACAGGTCCTCGACCCGGACGGACAGCTGCGCGGTGGCGTGCAGCCCGTAGCGCCGGGCCTGCTCGTCGAGCAGGTCGAGCAGGGTCCGCCCGGCGCGCTTGGCCGCCGCGGCGATGCCGGCCACGGTCAGCGCGGCGCCGATGCCGTCCTTGTCGTGGACGGGCAGCCCGGCGTCGGAGCCGACGCTGTAGCCGATTGCCTCCTCGTAGCCGAAGACCAGCCCGGGGCCCGCTTTGATGATCCACTTGAAGCCGGTCAGCGTCTCGCCGTAGCGGACGCCGTGGGCGGCGGCGATCTTGCTCAGCAGCGTCGAGGAGACGATCGTGGTGGCCACCAGGCGATCGCCGGACGTGTGCGTGATGACGTGCTCGGCCAGCAGGCCGCCCACCTCGTCGCCGGTCAGCATGCGCCAGGAGCCGTCGCCCAGCGGCACGGCCACGGCGCATCGGTCGGCGTCGGGGTCATTCGCCAGGACGAGATCGGCGTTGATCTTCCTGGCCAGCGCCACGGCCAGGTCGATCGCGCCGGGTTCCTCCGGGTTGGGGAACGCCACCGTCGGGAAGGCCGGGTCGGGGTTGCGCTGCTCCTCGACGGCCATCGGGGTCTCGAACCCGGCGGCCAGGAATGCCCCGGTCAGCGTGCCCGACCCGACGCCGTGCAGCGGCGTGTAGGCGATCCGCAGCTCGCGGGCGTCGCCGAGCGGCAGCGCGGTCACCGCGTCGATGTAGTCGTCGATGATGCTCTCGCCCAGCTCGGTCAGCGTGCCGGGCGTGTTGAGCGGCAACCGGTCGACGCGGCCCACCGCCTCGATGGCGGCGGAGATCTCGGCGTCGATCGGCGGCACGATCTGGGAGCCGTCGCCCCAGTAGACCTTGTAGCCGTTGTCACGGGGCGGGTTGTGGCTGGCGGTGACCATCACACCGGCGTCGGCGCCGAGATGGCGGACGGCGAAGGCGAGAATGGGCGTCGGCAGCGGGCAGGGCAGCAGCGAGGCGTGCAGCCCGGCGCCGGTCAGCACGGCCGCGGTGTCCCGGGCGAACACGTCGGACTTGTGGCGGGCGTCGTAGCCGATGACGACGTGCCTGCCGGGGCCGAGCACCTGGGCCAGACCGGCCGCGGCCCGCATGACGGTCACCCGGTTCATCCGATTGGGGCCCGCGCCCAGCTCACCGCGCAGACCGGCCGTACCGAACGCGAGGCCGGCACCGAAGCGGTCGCGCAGCGCCTCGAGGTCGCCGGAGTCGAGCAGGGCGGACAGCTCGGCCCGGGTCTCAGGATCAGGATCCTGCGCCAGCCAGAGACGGGCCTCCTGGACCAGGTCGGCGGCTGTGCGAGCGTCGGCGGACACGGAGGCGTCCGCGGTCGGCTCGGCGGTCGCGGAGCCGTCGCCGGTCGGGTCGCCGGCCGCTGGGGACGAGGGTGCCGGGTCGCCGGTCACAGACGCTCCACGATCTTGGCCAGCAGGGTGCCCATGCGGGCGGCCGTCGCGCGGCCGACCTGGAGGACCTCCTCGTGGTTGAGCGGCTCGTCCGCCAGCCCCGCCCCCGGGTTGGTGACCAGGGAGACGCCCAGCACCTCGAGACCGGCCTCGCGGGCCGCGATGGCCTCCAGGACGGTGGACATGCCGATCATGTCGCCGCCCAGCGTGCGCAGCATGCGGATCTCGGCGGGCGTCTCGTAGGTGGGGCCGCGGAAGGCCACGTAGACGCCCTCGGCGATGGTCGGGTCCACCTCCTGTACGAGCGCGCGCAGCCGCCGCGAGTAGACCTCAGTGAGGTCGATGAACGTGGTGCCGGTGATCGGGTTGGCCCCGGTCATGTTGATGTGGTCGCTGATCAGCACCGGGTCGCCGACCTGCTGCGTCTCGGGGCGCAGCCCGCCGGCCGCGTTGGTCAGCACGATCGTGCCGACCCCCGCGGCGGCCGCGGTGCGTACGCCGTGAACGACGGAGTCGACGCCCCGCCCCTCGTAGAGGTGGCTCCGACCGAGGAAGACGAGCGCGTGCCGCCCACCGGGGGTGCGGAGGACGCGGATCTTGCCGCCGTGCCCGGCCACGGCCGGAGCGGAGAAGCCGGGCAGGTCGGTGAAGGGGATCTCCGTGACCGTCTCGCCGATCGCGTCCGCGGCCGGCACCCAGCCGGACCCCATGACGAGGGCGACGTCGAAGGTGCCGAGGCCGCAGGCGCTCTTCAGCGCCTCGGCGGCGGCTCTGGCCAGGGTGTACGGGTTGTTGGTCACCATGCACCTCCAGCGTGGATGCCTCGTCCGTCCGGGTAGCGAGGAAATGTAGAACGGTCGGGCACGATGGTCTCCTGGTTTTGTCGGTGACAGTCGGTAGTTTGATCGGCGTGTCCCGTTACCGCCTCCAGCCGTCGCCTGGCCAAGAGAGAGCGTTGCTGGAGCACTGCGCGCATGCCCGATTCGTCTGGAATCTGGCGGTGGAGCAGCACGCCCATTGGAAGGCAGGCCGCGTGTCCGCTCCGGGGTTCGCCGAGCACTGCCGCCAGTTGACCGAAGCGAGGGCGGCCTTCGAGTGGCTGCGTGCCGGGTCGATCATCGTGCAGCAGCAGGCGTTGAAAGACTTCGCCCAAGCGATGGCGAATTTCTTCGGCAAGACGCACCGCCGCCCGACCTGGCGCAGGCGCGGCCGCGATGAGGGTTTTCGGATCGTCGCGGTGAAGACGAGTGAGGTGCGTCGCCTGTCGCGGCGGGTGGGCGAGTTGCGGGTGCCGAAGATCGGCTGGGTCCGCTTTCGCTGGTCGCGGGCTGTGCCGGAGGGGGTGAAGTCCTACCGGGTCACCCGTGATGCGCTGGGCCGCTGGCATGTCGCGTTCGCCGTGATCCCTGACCCGATCCCAGCACCAGGGACGGGCGCCGTGGTAGGCGTGGACCGGGGCGTGACGGTGGCGGCGGCCTTGTCCACCGGCGAACTGCTGACTGTGCCAGCCCTGCGCGAGGCAGAGCAGACGCGCCTGCGGCGACTGCGGCGCAAGCTGGCCAAGGCGAAGCGCGGATCCAACCGGCGCGGCAGGGTCAAGCAGGCGATCGCCCGATTGAGAGCCCGCGAGAGCGACCGACGCAAGGATTGGGTGGAAAAGACCAGCACCGACCTGGCCCGCCGCTTCGATGTGATCGCAGTGGAAGACCTGAAGATTGCCGCCATGACGAGGTCGGCAAAGGGCAGCATGCAGGAGCTCGGCCGCAACGTCCGGCAGAAAGCCGGGCTGAATCGGGGCATTCTCGCCAACGGGTGGGGTGCTCTGGTGAAGCGGCTGGAGCAGAAGGCTCCGAGCCGCGTCCGAAAGGTTAACCCGCGCTACACGTCGCAGACCTGCAACGGCTGTGGGCATCGCGCGGCGGAATCGAGAGAGAGCCAATCTCGCTTCCGCTGTGTCGCCTGCGGTTGGCGGGACAACGCCGACGTGAACGCGGCCAAGAACGTCCGAGATACCGCCGCAGGGCATGCGGTGGCTGCGCGGGGAGGTTTGCCGCTGGGCGAACCTGCGAACCGTGAACCTCAGCGTGACCTCCTCCTCGTGGAGTAGACACCGTTGGAATCCCCCACTTTCAAGCGGGGGAGGATGCCAAGTCAGTAGTTTAGGAGGAGCCTGTCGAGCACTCGTACCCCGAACTGGAGCGCGTCCACCGGCACCCGCTCGTCCACGCCGTGGAACATCGACGCGAAGTCCATGTCCCCGGGCAGTCGCAGCGGCACGAACCCGAACCCGCGTACGCCCAGGTCGGCGAAGAAGGTCTTGTTGTCGGTGCCGCCGGACATGCAGTACGGCACGGCCCGCGCCGTGGGGTCCTCGGCCTTCAGCGCCGCGATCATCGACTCGACCAGGGCGCCGTCGAACGTGGTCTCCAGCGCGATGTCGTGGTGCACGAACTCGCGGCGGACGTTCGACCCGATCAGCGAGTCGATCGTCTTGAAGAACTCGTCCTCGTGGCCCGGCAGGAAGCGGCCGTCGATCACGGCGGTGGCCTGGCCGGGGATGACGTTGGACTTGTAGCCGGCGTTGAGCTGGGTCGGGTTGGCGGTGTGGCTCAGCGTCGCGCCGACGAAGCGGACCAGCGGCCCGATCTTGTCCAGGATGGGCGCCGGGTCGTCCTCGTCGAAGGGCAGGCCGAAGGCATCCGCGACCTCGGTGAGGAACTGGCGGACCGTCGGGGTGAGGGTGATCGGCCACTCGTGGGCGCCGACCCTGGCCACGGCCTTGGCCACCTCGGTGACCGCGTTGTCGGTGTTGAGCATCGAGCCGTGCCCGGCGGTGCCGTCGGCGATGAGCTTCATCCAGCCGAGGCCCTTCTGCGCGGTCTCGATCAGGTAGAGCCGCAGGGACGGGTCCACCTCCAGGGAGTAGCCGCCGACCTCGCTGATCGCCTCGGTGACGCCCTCGAACAGCTCCGGGTGGTGCGCGGTGAGGTGCTTGGCGCCGTAGTTGCCGCCCGCCTCCTCGTCGGCGACCCAGGCGAAGACGAGGTCGCGGCGCGGCTTGCGGCCCTCGCGGGTGAGCTGGCGGAGTACGGCCAGCATCATCGCGTCCATGTCCTTCATGTCCACCGCGCCCCGGCCCCAGATGTAGCCGTCGCGTACCTCGCCGCCGAACGGGTCGACGGACCAGTCGGCCGCGTTGGCGGGCACCACGTCGAGGTGGCCGTGGACCAGGAGCGCGGGCAGCGACGGGTCGGTGCCCGCGACGCGGGTGATGACGTTGCCCCGGCCCGGCTCGCTCTCGATGTAGGTGGCCTCGATGCCGACCTCGTCCAGCCTGGCCATGACGGCCTCGGCGGCGGCCCGCTCGCCGGGGCCGGTGCCGTCCCCGTAGTTGCTGCTGTCGACGCGGATGAGTTCGGCGCAGAGTTCGGCGACTTCGTTCTCGGCGGGCGTCATGGTGTCCTCTCCAGGGTGAGCAGGCCGGATTTGTGGAGGTGACCGCGTTTGTAGGCGCGGGTGATGAGGGTGACGTCCATGTCGGTGACCTCGTCGAGCGGGCCGACGACACCCGTCAGGAAACGGTAGAGGTCGGCCTCATGGGCCACCGCGACCTGGACGATCAGGGAATGGGTGCCCGAGGTGGCCGCGCAGTAACGCACGCTGGGGTGCGCGGCGAGCCGCTGGCCGACCAGGTCGAGCCCGTGCGGCCGTACCTTGAGCCAGAGCTTGCCCTCCACCTCCAGGCCGAGCAGCGCGGGCTCGACCTCGGCCCGCAGCAGCAGGAGCCGCCGTTCGAGCAGCGAGGACACTCGCCTGCGGGCGGTCGGCACCGAGATGTCGAGCCGCTCGGCGATCGCCGTGAACGCGATCCTGCCGTCACCGGCCAGCAGCTCGGCGATCTCCTGCTCCAGAGGCGAAAGACCGTCCTCGTCGGGAAGGAGTTCGAAGACCGGGGGCGGACGCAGCTGGGCCGTCTCCTGCTCGCTGAGGTAGGGCGCGTGCCACTCGGCGACCGTCCTGAAGGTGTGCAGGACGACCTGGGTCTGTGTCTGCAGCACCCCGTCGATCTCGCTGATCTCCGCGGTGAGGATGTCGTGCAGCTCCTCCCGCGACCGGGCGACCAGCTCGCAGGCGAGGTCGGCCGCCCCGGTCAGCGAGTAGACCGAGCGCGTGTCGGGCCGGTCGGCCAGCGCCTTGGCGACCTGCGCCGCCGTACCCGGACGAACCTGGACATGCAGGTGCACGGGCCGGCCGTGGCCCGAGCGCAGGTCGTCATAGATCGCGGTGACGCGCACCATCCCGTCGGCGATCAGGCGCTGTAACCGGCGCGCGACCGTGCGCTCGTGCTCGCCGACGGCCCTGCCGATCTCGCCCCACGACGCGCGGGGGCTGATCTGGAGGGCGGCGACCAGGCGCCGGTCGAGAACATCCACGGGGAGCCGTCTCTATGTCGGGTTTGTAAATATGTTGCCAGAAATTTGACTGTTTCGGTCGTCCGAATGCACAGTAGGCCATCATCGCAGTTGTCAGCAAAGGAGCCCCCCGTGGCGACCTCCCCCGTGGCGCCATCGCCACTCGGCATCCCCAAAAGCCGTGTCCGACAGCTCATGGCGGCCAGCATCGGCAACGTCGTCGAGTGGTTCGACTGGTACACCTACAGCTTCCTGACCGTCTACTTCGCCGACCAGATCTTCCCCAAGTCCGGCACGAACAGTCTGGTCCCGGTGCTGAGCGCCTTCGCGGTGTTCGCGGTCGGCTTCTTCATGCGCCCGCTGGGCGGCCTGGTGGTGGGCGCGTTCGCCGACCGGTTCGGCCGCAAGTCTGCGATGACCTTCACGATCATCCTGATGGGTGGCGGCTCGCTGCTGCTGGCGATCACGCCGACCTACGAGGCGGCGGGTGTGCTCGCGCCGATCATCCTGACGCTGGCGCGGTTGATCCAGGGCCTCTCGGTCGGCGGTGAGTTCGCCGCGGCGACCACGTTCCTGGTCGAGTCGGCCCCTCCCGGGCGTCGCGGGTTGTTCTCGAGCTTCCAGTACGTCAGCACCACCATCGGCCAGCTCTTCGCCTCCGGCCTGGCCGCCCTGCTGGCCGCCAACCTCGCCGAAGCCGACATGAGCTCCTACGGCTGGCGCATCCCGTTCGTGGTGGGCGCGGTGATCAGCCTCGTGGGCCTGTGGATCCGCAAGGGCGCCGAGGAGACCAGCGCCGTGGTCAGCGAGATCCAGGAGGGCAAGACCGAGCGTCCGGGCATGTTCGAGTTCCTGGTCCGCTACCCGACCAAGGCCGCCATGATCGTCGGCATCACCGTGGCGGGCACGGTCGCCTACTACACCTGGACGACCTTCCTGCCGACCTACGCCCAGCAGAACGTGGGCTTCGACAAGGGTCAGTCGCTCACGGTCAGCACGATCGCGCTGGTCTTCTTCATGATCCTGCAGCCGCTGCTCGGCATGCTGTCGGACCGGGTCGGGCGCCGGCCCATGCTGATCACCTTCGGCCTGGCGTTCACGATCCTGCCGGTGCCGCTGCTCGGCATGCTGACGAACTCCTTCTCCAGCCTGCTGCTCATCCAGTGCCTCGGCATGATCTTCCTCGGCTGCTTCACCTCGGTCTCGGCCGCGGTCAACTCCGAGTTGTTCCCGACTCGGGTGCGGGCGGCGGGGGCGGGCTTCCCGTACTCGCTGACCGTCGCCATCTTCGGCGGCACCGCGCCGCTCATCGGCACGGCGCTGAAGGACGCGGGTAACTCGGGGCTCTTCCCGTGGTACATGTCGGCGCTCGCCCTGGTCTCCACACTGGTGTACGTCTTCGCGCTGAAGGAGACCAAGGACCAGCCGCTCAGCTAGTCGCCGATCGATTTGCAGGGGCGTCCCCGCAGCTCCTTGACGTAGTCGTCGGGGGCGCCCGCCCGCTCGGCGGCGTCGGCCAGGATGCCCAGGTAGCGGGCGGAGGGCAGGCCGCCCTCGTAGCCGTCGAGCACGTAGAACCAGGCCACCTGCTCGCCGTCGAGGGTCTGCACCCGCAGCCGCACCTTGTGGTAGAGGCCGCGGACCGCGCCCTCCCACTGGTCGAGCGAGTTGGCGTCCCACTCGGGCACGTCATAGAGGACGACGAAGACGTGCTCGTCGGGGTCTTCGACGATGGTGGAGAGCGCGCCCTCCCAGCCGAAGTAGTCGCCGCCGAACGTCAGGCGCCAACCCTGCAGCCAGCCCACGCCCCGGATCGGGGAATGAGGGGCGCGCATGGCCATCTGCTCGGGGTCCATGTTGCTGCCGTAGGCCGCGTATACAGGCACAGCAGATAAGAGTAGCGCGCGACCGGCCGCCCCGTTCGTCGTCAGCGCGCGCCATGCGGGACAATAGGCACGTGACGAGGATCGTGATCATCGGTGGCGGGCCAGGCGGCTACGAGGCGGCTCTGGTGGCGGCGCAGCTAGGCGCGCAGGTCACCATGGTCGAACAGGACGGGCCTGGCGGCGCCTGCGTGCTGACCGACTGCGTGCCGTCCAAGACGCTCATCGCCACCTCCGTGCGTAAACAGGCCCTGCTCGACGCGCCCTCGCTGGGCGTCGGATTCACCGGCGGGCTCGATGGCGACGTCGGCGTGGCGAGCGTCGATCTGCCGCTGGTCAACAAGCGGGTCAAGGAGCTGGCGCAGGCCCAGTCGGCCGACATCGAGACCCGGGTCGCCGCCGAGGGCGTCGAGATCATCAAGGCCCGCGGGCGGCTGGTCGACCCGCAGCTGGTCAAGGCGGGCGACCGCGCGATCAAGGCCGACGTGGTCATCGTGGCGACCGGCGCGACGCCGCGCATCCTGCCGGGGGCCGAGCCCGACGGCGAGCGCGTCCTGACCTGGCGCCAGCTTTATGACCTCGACGCGCTGCCCGAGCACCTGATCGTGGTCGGCTCCGGGGTGACGGGCGCCGAGTTCGCGGGCGCCTACCGCTCGCTGGGCGCCGAGGTCACGCTGGTCTCCAGCCGCGACCGGATGATGCCCAACGAGGACGCCGACGGCGCCGAGGTGCTCGAAGAGGTCTACCGGCGCCGCGGCATGAACGTCATGGGCCGCTCGCGTGCCGCCTCCGTCAAGCGGACCGCCGACGGCGTCGTGGTCACGCTCGAAGACGGCCGCACGGCCGAGGGCTCCCACGCGCTGATGACGGTCGGCATGGTGCCCAACACGGGCGGCATCGGCCTGGAGGAGGCCGGGGTCCAGCTCGACAGGAACGGCTTCATCAAGGTCGACAAGGTCTCCCGCACCTCCGCGCCGGGCGTCTACGCTGCGGGTGACTGCACCGGCGTGCTCATGCTCGCCTCGGTCGCCGCCATGCAGGGCCGCATCGGGGTCTGGCACGCGCTGGGCGAGGCGGTCCAGCCGCTCCGGCTGGCCACGGTGGCCTCCAACATCTTCACCGATCCGGAGATCGCCGCGGTCGGCGTGGCACAGCGCTCGATCGAGGCCGGCGAGATCGAGGCCAACGTGGTCAAGCTGCCGCTGGCCACCAACGCCCGCGCCAAGATGCAGGGGTTCAACGACGGCTTCGTCAAGCTGTTCTGCCGTCCGCACACCGGCATCGTGCTGGGCGGGGTCGTGGTGGCGCCGCGGGCCTCCGAGCTGATCCTGGCGCTCTCGGTGGCGGTGCAGCAGCGGCTCACGGTGGATCAGCTGGCCCACACCTTCGCGGTTTATCCGTCTTTGTCGGGATCCATCACCGAGGCAGCCCGGCGGTTGATGCAGCCTGAGGCGCAGATCGGGATCTGACCGAGCTTCGACGGCTTCCACGAAAACGGGCGCGCCCCCCGAAGGGAACGCGCCCGGTCATTCGCTGGTCGCTTTACCAGTCGCCGCCGCCGAAGTCGCCACCACCGAAGTCGCCGCCGCCGCCGAAGTCGCCCCAGCCGCCGCCACCTCCGCCGCCGAAGTCGCCGCCACCACTGAAGTCGCCACCGCCACCGCCGTCGGAGAAGCCCTCGGTGTAACCGGCGCCGTAGCCGCCGAAACCGCCGCCGAGCATGCTGCCCATCATGGTGCCGATGAACATGCCGGTCATGATGTCGCCGAAGCCGCCGTAGTAGCCGTAGGCGTAAGGCTGGTAGGCCGGGCCCGCGTCGTAGTAGGGACGCCGCTGGCCGTCGACCATGACCTCGCGCATCTGCGGGTCGAAGCCGCGCTCCACGGCCTCGGCGTCGCTCGCGCAGGCGGGTACGTCGCGCACCGCGCCACCGGGCGGCGCCCAGCGCACGTCACGTACGGACGGGCCGTGCTGCGGGTTGAAGAAGCAGGGCGCCCGCCGCTCGGGGATCGGCTGGTTGTTGACCTTGGCCTTCACCACGGCCAGCGCGTAGCGGCCGTCCTCCAGCGTCTGGGTCACCTCGCGGACCTGGTCGGCCCGCTGCACCGCCGCGAGCTGCGTCTTGGCCTTCTCGTAGGAGTCGAGCGCCTGCTGCCACTCGGTGATGTGCTGCCCGCTCTGGCCGGAGAGCGCGACGTCGGTGTCCAGCGCGGTGATCTCCTCGCCGAGCTTGGTGACGTCCTCCTCCACGGTCTGCTTGACCGCGGCCAGGTCCTTGGCGTCCTGGATGGCCTGCTTCTTCTTCTTGTTCTTGGAGTAGACGAAGTAGCCGCCGCCGCCGACCACGACGAGCGCGCCCAGGGCGATCAGCGCGCCGCTGCCGCCGCCACTGCCGCCCACCGGGCCGGAGTCGAGCGCGGCCTTCTTGCCCTGGGAGGCGAGGTTGATGCGCTCGACAAAGTCATTCATGCCGGACACGACGTCGTCGTGGTTACGCACCGCGAGCTGGGACAGCCGGTTGGTGAGACCGGGCTTGCCGAAGTTGGACTCCGCGAACAGGGAGTTGCCGTCGAGCACCGCCACGGTGACCTGGCCCCCACCCTTCGCGGCCGCGGTGGCCTCGCCAAGGGAGGTGACGTACTGCTTGGCGTTGGCCGCCGTCAACGTGCCGTCGGGCAGAGCCGCGACGTAGATGTCACTCTTGGAACCCTTCAACGTGTCGCGGATCTCGGACTGCTGGTCCGAGGTCAGCGGCGATCCCGACTGCACGAATAGCGGATCCTTCTTGTCCTTCCAATAGGACACAACGCTCGATGCGTCAGGGGGTGCGGCCGCCGCGTTGGCGGCAGGGGACAGCGCAAGGACGACGAAAAGACCGGCGATCAGAGCCGCGATCGCGGCCCCTGCTCGGCGCAGCGAATGGGTCATTGGCAGCAAGCCTCCTTCGCCCAGGATGACGAACGGGCACTCGACAAAGTTCCTCTACAGCGCACGTTACCCGTATGGAGTCGGTCGAGCGCGGGGCGTGGTCAAGGATCTTCGAGACTCCGGCACGATCAAGCGAGAGGTCGAGCGACGTCAAGCGACGTCAAGCGACGTCAAGCGACGTCAAGCGACGTGAAACATCGTCAGGCGTCCTTGATCTCGCAGATCGTGGCGCCCGACGTGACGGTCTGCCCGACCGCGGCGGTCAGGCCCGTGACGGTGCCCGCCTTGTGCGCGGTCAGTGGCTGCTCCATCTTCATGGCCTCCAGCACCACGATCGCGTCGCCCTCGGCCACCGTGTCGCCGTCGGCCGCGACGATCTTGACGATGGTGCCCTGCATCGGGCTGACCAGCGCGTCGCCGCCCGCCGCGGGCTTGTTCGCGCCGCCGCGTCTGGGCTTCCTGGCCGCGGGCGGCGCGGAGCCTCTGGCGGTCGTACCGAGGCCGGAGGGGAGGACCACTTCGAGGCGCTTGCCGCCGACCTCGACCGTCACCGACTCCCGGGCGGCGGGCTCGTCGGCGGAGCCGTCGCCCGAGTAGGGCGGGATCGTGTTGTCGAACTCGGTCTCGATCCACCGGGTGTGGACGGCGAACGGCTCGGCGGTGAAGGCCGGGTCCGACACGACCGCGCGGTGGAAGGGCAGCACGGTCGGCATGCCGTCGATCTCGAACTCGGCCAGTGCCCGGCGCGAGCGCTCCAGCGCCTCCGTACGCGTACGGCCGGTCACGATCAGCTTGGCCACGAGCGAGTCGAACGTCTGCGGCACGGTCATCCCGGCCTCGAACCCCGAGTCGAGCCGCACCCCGGGACCCGACGGCGGCCGCATGACGGTGAGGGTGCCCGGAGCGGGCAGGAAGTTGCGGCCGGCGTCCTCGGCGTTGACCCGGAACTCGATCGAGTGGCCGCGCGGCCGCGGGTCGGCGTAGCCGAGTGTCCCGCCGTCGGCGATGCGGAACATCTCACGGACCAGGTCGAGGCCCGAGACCTCCTCGCTGACCGGATGCTCGACCTGCAGACGGGTGTTGACCTCCAGGAAGGAGATCGTGCCGTCCTGGCCGACGAGGAACTCGCAGGTGCCCGCGCCGACGTAGCCGGCCTCGCGCAGGATCGCCTTGGAGCTGGTGTAGAGGATCTCGACCTGCGACTCGGACAGGAACGGCGCGGGTGCCTCCTCCACCAGCTTCTGGTGGCGGCGCTGGAGCGAGCAGTCGCGGGTGCCGACCACGACCACGTTGCCGTCGTGGTCGGCCAGGCACTGGGTCTCGACGTGCCGCGGGCGGTCGAGGTAGCGCTCCACGAAGCACTCGCCGCGGCCGAACGCGGCGGTCGCCTCGCGTACGGCCGAGTCGTAGAGCTCGGCGACCTCCTCCAGCCGGCGGGCGACCTTGATGCCCCGGCCGCCGCCGCCATAGGCGGCCTTGATCGCGATGGGCAGCCCGTGCTCCTCGGCGAAGGCGACCACCTCGGCCGCCCCAGACACCGGGTCCTTGGTGCCGGCGACCAGCGGCGCGCCGACCTTCTGCGCGATGTGCCTGGCCTGGACCTTGTCGCCGAGCGCGGCGATGGCGGCGGGCGGCGGCCCGATCCAGATCAGGCCCGCGTCGATGACGGCCTGGGCGAAGCCGGCGTTCTCGGCCAGGAAGCCGTAGCCGGGGTGCACGGCGTCGGCGCCGGAGCGCCGGGCGATCTCCAGCAGCTTGCCGATGTCGAGGTAGGTCTCGGCGGGGGACCGGCCGCCCAGCGCGTACGCCTCGTCGGCGATCTTCGCGTGCAGGGAGTCGAGGTCCTGGTCGGCGTAGACGGCCACACTGCCGATCCCGGCGTCCTTGCATGCCCGTGCGATCCGGACGGCGATCTCACCCCGATTGGCGATCAGAACCTTCTGCACTGACCTAAGTCCTTCCGACGCCCTTCCTCGACAAGGCCCGTCTTCCACAAGCACTGAACGGAGTGTAGGTGCTCGTTGTCGGCCGATCCTCAGCGACCCAAGTACGCCCCGCCGTTCACATGGAGCACCTGCCCCGTCAGGTGCCGCGCACCCGGAGTGGCGAGGAACAGAACAGTGTCGGCCACGTCAGATGGGGTGCCGGGGCGGCCGTTGCGGGTGTTCTCGACGCGGGCCCTGATGCCCTCCTCGGTCAGGCGGCCGCGGAAGAACTCGGTGTCGACCACCAGGCCGGGGGAGACCACGTTGGCGGTGACACCTCGGGGGCCGAGCTGGGCGGCCAGGTCGGCGGTCCACGCCTCGACGGCCGCCTTGGCCGCGCCGTACGAGCCGGAGCCCGTACCGCGGGCGGCGATCGAGCCGATCGTGATGATCCGCCCGCCCTTGGCGAAGCGCGGCAGCAGCGCGGTCGTGACGAGCACGGCGGACAGCAGGTTGGCGTTGAGGTTGGCCAGCCATCCCTCGGCCACGTCCAGCAGGTCGTCGGACTGCCGCCGGTCGAGGTTGGTGTTGCCGCCCGCGTTGTTGACCAGGACGTCGACGCGCTCGGGCAGGCGGCCGGCCGCCTCCCTCACGGCGGCGGGGTTCGCGGCGTCGAAGGGCAGGAAGTCGGCGCCGAGCCGGGACGCGGCCTCCTTCAGCACATGCTCGCGACGCCCGGTGATCGTGACCCGGTCGCCCGCGGAGACGAACGCCGCCGCGACCGCGTAGCCGATCCCGGTGCCACCGCCGGTGACCACAACCTCGCGCATGGCCGGCTGCTCCTTAGATCCGAATATTCCTCTGGAAGACCATAGCCGCTCGGCATAACAGGAGCGAGGTGTGAGTGACGCGTCTATGTTGAGGGCGCTTTCAGTCGATCCAGGAGGTATGCATGAGCCAGAGCCTGCTCGGTGGCGACCCCGCGGAAATGCAGCAGATGGCCACCCAATTCACCCAGCAGTCCGAGGCGGTGCGCACCACGATGACCGCGCTGGACCGCGAGGCCGCCAAGGTCGGCACCGCTTGGACGGGTCCGGGAGCCGAGCGCTTCCAAGGGGCCTGGCAGAACTACCGGACGGCCTTCCAGCGCATGACGGAAGAGCTCCAGGAGGCCTCCCGGGTGATCAACACCTACCGGGGCAACATCGAGTCCGCGACCCGCTGAGTCTCGCGGAGGGGCCCCGGCCTGAACGCCGGGGCTTCTTTCGTTCAGGGGCGACCAGGACATTCAGGGACGACCAGGGTGTTCAGGGGCGACCAGGGCTTCTTTCGTTCAGGTCGGCAGGCTACGCTCTTCCGCCATGATCGGACGGACTCTCGCGGCGGTCGTGCTCGCCCTGCAGCTCACCTCGGCCCCCGCCCTCGCCGCGGTGCCGGCGGAGAGGTCAGCGCCTGTCGAGTGCAAGCCGCGCAAGGGGACGACGCAGTTGCCCGGCACCGAGCCGTGGGCACAGCGAAGGCTCGACATCAAGAACGTGTGGCGCCTCACCCGGGGCGCGGGCGTGAAGGTCGCCGTCGTCGACAGCGGCGTCGACTACCAGCACCCGCAGATCCAGATCTCCAAGTTCATCGACATCACCCACACCGGCTACCGCGACTGCGTGGGGCACGGCACCGCCGTCGCGGGCATCATCGCCGGCCGCTACCTCGCGGGGGTCCCCTTCCACGGCGTCGCCCCCGAAGCCCAGCTCATCTCGGTGAAGCAGAGCAACAGCGAGGAGGGTGAGGTCGCCGATCTGGTCAAGGGGATCAAGGAGGCGGTGGACCGCAAGGCGGATGTGATCAACGTCTCGGTGCGGGCCGCCGACCATCCCGACCTGAGGGCGGTCATCCAGTACGCGCTGGACAGGGACATCGTGGTCGTGGCCGCTGCCGGCAACATCACCAAGGAGGACGGGCCGCCCGAGCCCGCCTACCCCGCGGCCTACGACGGCGTGCTCGCCGTCGGCTCCGCCAACAGCAACGGCCAGCGCGCCGACTCCTCCAACACGGCCACGCCGGTCGGCGTGCTCGGGCCGGGCGTGGACATCACCGCCCCGTGGACGGGCAAGAGCTACATGCGCGGCCTGGAGGGCACCAGCTTCGCCGCGCCGTACGTGGCCGGGGTCGCCGCGCTCGTCCGCGCCCGCTTCCCCAAGCTCGACCAGGAGCAGGTACGCCACCGCATCACCGCCACGGCCGACGGCTCGGTGGGCACGGGCACCGGAGCCGGGATGGTCAACCCGCTGCTCGCCGTCACCGCGACGCTGTCCTTCGACCCGGCCGGCGCCCCGGTGGTCGCCGCGCCCCCGCCCTCGCCGCTGCCCGCCGACGTGGTGGCCAAGGTCCCGGCGCCCGACGAGCACGCGACGAACGTCTCTCTCCTGGTGACGGTCGGCGCTCTGGCCATCGCCGCGGTAGGGGCGGCCTGCGTGCTGCTCGTCCCGCTGGGTCGACGGCGCGGATGGCGTCCCGGTCGTCCGGCGGCCTGATGTCCTGACGGTTAAATGTCAGGTTGCGTCCGAAACTACTGATGCAAAAGTGACAGGTTTGGTTGAATGTACTGCAGATCGCGTTTTGAGGTGAAGGGAAAGAAATGCACCCTCTGCAGCCGGGTGATCCAGAGCGTTTAGGAGCTCACACCCTCTTTGGACGGCTGGACGAGGGCCCGCGCGGAGTCGCGTACCTCGGCAAGGAGTCCGAGGACGGACCCACCCGAGTGATCAAGCTGCTCCCGGCCGTTCCGGACGCGGGGCCGCAGGACGCCGAGCGGTACAAGGGCGTCCAGCGCATTTCGAGTGTGTACGTCGCCAGGACCCTGGACGCCGGCATGCACGGCGAGCAGCCGTACATCGTGCGCGAGCACATCGAGGGCCGCAGCCTGGCCGAGACGGTGGCGGCCGAAGGCCCGCTCGACGGCGACACCCTGGAGCGGGTGGCCGTGGGCGTGCTGACCGCCCTGACCGCCGTCCACCTCGCCGGGGTCACGCATCGCGGGCTCACCCCGCACAACGTACTTCTCGCCGCCGACGGCCCGCGTGTGACGGACATCGACCTCGGCGAGGCCGCCGGCGAGCTGGGTTACCGCTCGCCCGAGCAGCTCAGCGGCCTGGGTTACGGTCCTTACGCCGACGTGTTCGCCTGGGCCGCGACGATCGTCTTCGCCGCGACCGGGCAGCCGCCCTTCGGGCACGACGCCCAGGCGGTGCTCAACGAGGAGCCCGAGGTCGGCGCGCTCGCCGAGCCGCTGCGCCGGGTGGTCCTCTCCGCGCTGTCCAAGGACGTCACCCAGCGGCCGACCACGTACACGGCGCTGCTGCAGCTCCTGGGGGACAAGAGTGGCGGGGCCGCCGCGCCGCGGGTAGGCGTTGTCGCCACCGTGTCGCCGCCGGAGCCGATCCCGGCACCGCAGGACGAGCTCTTCCCGCCGCAGACCATCCAGCTTCCGCCGCTGCAGGTGCCGGTCGAGCACCAGCAGCCGCTGGAAGGGGTGCCGGTCCCGCAGCAGACGTGGGGCCCGCCGCCCGTGCCGCAGCAGGGAGCCACGTGGGAAGGGGCGCCCGGCGGGCAGCCGCCTGCCCAGGTGTGGCAGGTACCGGCCCAGGGCGGCGCCGCCGCCCCCCGGCGCAAGTCGTTCCCCATCGGGCTCGCCGCGGCCGTCATGGCCGTCATGCTGCTGTCCGGTGTGGGGCTGTGGGGCGCCGGCCACTACGCCAAGCTGGAGCCCGTCTCCAACTCCGCGTCGGAGGCCACGAAGAGCGGTGGCACCCTCGCGATCGGCGGTGGCGGCGGTGACTCCTCCACGCAGCAACAGCAGCAGCAGCCCGGCCAGCCCGATCCTCAGCCGTCACAGGCCGATGTGACGGTGCCTTGGGCGTCGGCCAGCCCCGACCCGACCGACGTGGTCCCGCTGGTGCTGCCGACCGACTATCCCTCGCAGGCGCCCACGGCTCCGGAGTTCAGCACGGTCCCGACGCCGCAGCCGATCCTCACGCAGCCGGTGACCCAGCCGACGGTGACGCAGCCCGCCACCCAGCCGACCGCGACGCAGCCCGCCGCGACCGAGCGCAAGAGCAGGAAGCGCCACACGCCGACGCCGACCCCGACCGAGTCGAAGCAGGAGCCGACGCCGACGCCGACGCCGACGAAGACCAAGGAGCCGGAGCCGACGCCGGAGCCGAGCAAGACCAAGGAGCCGGAGCCGGAGCCGACGAGGACGACTGAGGCGCCGAAGCCGACGCCGACGAAGACCACTCAGAAGCCGACGCCGAAGCCGACCACTCAGTCGCCCAAGCCGACGCCGACGAAGACCACGGCCAAGCCGACGCCCACCAAGACCACCGCCAAGCCGACGCCGACGCCGCCCAAGACGAACCCCTACACGCCGACGCAGGTGTGCGGATCCGGGTTCAGCGTGCAGCGCAGCGGTTCGTTCGCGGGCGGGGTGACCTACCAGCTCTACAACAGCGGCAGCGGTGAGAACTGCGTGGTCACCATGAAGACCACGAACGTGGGTGTGAAGAGCCAGGTCAGCGCCACCCTCGACGTGCAGGGCGGGGGGAGCAGGACCGACTCCGGCAGCTACGACTACTACGCGGGCCCGGTCAAGCTTCCCGCCAAGGGCAAGTGCGTGAAGTTCTCGGGCAGCACCGCCTCGGGCAGCACCAGCGCCCCGTACGGCAACTGCGGCTGAGACAGCGCGAAAAGCGGGGCCGGTGAGGATCACTCCACACCGGCCCCGCTGCTGTCCGGGGGTCAGCCCTCCCAGGCGCGCTGGGTGCGGCGCATCCCTTCGAGCCGTTCGCCGGTCTCGCGGGCGTAGGCGTCCTGCAGCTCGTCCAGGTCGCGCTTGAACGTGCCCAGCAGATCCTGCTCGCCGGGCACCGTCCCGAGCCCGAGCAGGTCGCGGGCCTGCCGCTCGTGGTCCTCCTGAGCCGCGCGTACGGCCTCGACCACGTCACGCCCCAGCTCCTCCGGGTCCAGCCGCATGGCCCGGTGGGTGATCCGCACGTCGACCAGCCTGCTGTCGGCGTCCACACGCGCGGAGACCGTTCCGCCACGGCTCTCGCCCGAGCCGCTCAGCTGACGTAGCTCCCGCGTGGCCTGTTCGAGCTCGCGCATCGTCCGTTCGCTGGCCTGTACGAGCCGGTCGAGCTCCACGAGGCGGGGGTCACTGGAATCCATGCGCCCCACGCCACCGGCAGCAGGTTAACGAATGCCAATCGGGAGCCGTCCAGTCGTCTAACTGATCATTAAGAGTGCCATGAGAGTGGGGAGACCAGACCCGACATCAGGAAGAATTCGTACATATGACGATGAAAGCGGCTGCGCCGGGGCAGGAGATCTATGTCACCTCCACGGCCATCGGTCACCTGCGTGATCGGGTGGACGACGAGCTGAAGGTGGCTATGTCCTTCGTCAGGAGCCTGGTCGGCACGGTCGGGGTCGAGTCCCCGGGCTTCGGCGTACTCGGGGAGATGGTGCTGGGCGGCACCTACGACGGCATGTGCCGGTGGGCCGACAGCACGCTGGGCGAGGCGGAGAAGACGATCGACAGCTGGTCGGGGGCGCTCGCGCAGGGCGAGCGCAACTGGCGCGCCGCCGAGAAGGCCAGCGCCGTGAGGTACCGCAAATGAGCGAATACGGGAACCTGCGGCACCCCGCCTACAACCCGCCCTCCACCGCGAACTCCGGTTACTCGCCCTACAGGTATCCCGGCTACAACGCGCCCAACACACCGGGCTACAACGCCTACAAGCCGCCCACCTTCGGCCCGCCTCCGCAGATGCCGGAGCCGATCGGGCCCAAGGTGCTGGAGTCGATCAAGAAGCTGGGCCGGATGTCGGCTTGGCTGGTCCCCGCCGTGATCGTCGCGGGTACGGCCATCGCCAACGAGCCGGGCATGGCGCAGGCGGCCGCGAACTGGAAGAACGGCATCTCCAACCGGCTCGACGACGGGGTCAAGCAACTGCTGCCCCAGCTCGTCGCCACGTCGCGGAGCGGCTGGATCGCCCTCGACCAGCAGGAGTTCGAACGGGTCGTGTGGATCTTCCACCGGGAGATCGGCGCGCTGCGCGGTGTGCTCGGCGACGTCGGCGGCATGGTCGACGAGGTGGCGGCGGGGTACCGGAGCTACTGGGTCAAGCTGGCCACGCTGGGCGTGACGACGGCCACTCTGCTTCTGTTCGCCAAGCAGCTGCAGGCATTTCCCCACACCAAGCTGTATGGCGGCCTGCTGGAGAAGTTCATCGCCTCAGGCACCAACGGCGCGGTGGCCGTGCTGACCTTGACACTGGTGTCGGGCCTGCGCGGGGCGGGCGACATCATGTCCACCGTGATCAAGAAGGAGCACCAGTTCGGCTACATCAAGCCGGGCGGCGCCGCCGCGATCGACTTCGAGCAGGCGACCATCAACGCCGCGAAGTTCCCGCCGTTCCAGGCCCCGGCCAAGCCCGGTCAGCTGCCTCCGGGCGCCGACAAGTTCGACTGGGTGGAGCCCAACCAGGAGACCACTTAGTAGGCGAGGTACCCGCCGCCCCTCGCCATTGAGGCGAGGCCCCGGTGCTGGGCGAGCGATCCGTACTCCTTGTACGTGTACAGGACCCCGGCGATGATGTTGTCCACCGGCTCCAGGATCTGCTTGTGTCCCGGCAGGCTGTTGGCGTTGAATACGGGCGGGATGGTCTGCATCAGTCCCTGCGACGGTATGCCGTTCTTGGCGTTGATGTCCCAGTTGTTGATGGCGCTCGGGTTGCCGCTGGACTCGTGGTAGATGATGGTCCAGATCTGCTGGATGTCGTTGGGGTCGTCTGGGTCGAGTTCCTGGATCTTCTCCAGCAGCCCTCTGGCCCGCAGCGTGTCGGCCATCTCCGGTGACTTGATGATCCGGAGGGCCTCTTTGATCCACCCCACCACTTCGGCCTTGGGCGCCGGCGCGTTGCCGGCCGAGGAGACGCCGCCGCTGTAGGCGTAGCCGGCGCCGCCGCTCGCACCGCCGCCGTCGCTGCCGCCGGCGGCGGCCGCCGACTCCAGCGAGGTGCGCTTGTCCTCGAACGGCGTCCTGACCCACTCGACCTTGTGGTCGCCCGGCTCGAAGTCGGCCCCGTCCGGCTGGGGGACCTTGGTGAAGAAGCCGAACTCGCCGTCCTCGCCGAGCTCCTTGGCCAGCGCCTTCTTGGCGTCCTCCAGGTCGCCTTCGGCCTTCTCGACCAGCTTCTCGGCCTTCGTGACGTTGCCGCTGACGATCGTCGTCTTGGCCAGAGCGTCCTCGGCGTCCTGGGCGGTGGCCTTCGGGTTCAGCTTCGCGTACTGGGTCTTGTACTCCGCCGCGCGTTCGACCGCGTCCTGGCAGAGGGCGTTCACCTTGCCGTGGGCGTCCTCCAGCGAGGTGGCCGCCTTGTCGAGAGCGTCGGCGCAGGCCGACAGCGCGTCATTGAGACCGGTGCTCGCCCGCGGGTAGGCGGCCATGTGCTTGGTGAAGGCGTCGGCCGAGCCGCCCTGCCAGGCCTTGTCCACCTCGCCGACGGACTTGGTCAGGGAGTTGGTCGACCTGGCGACGTGACCGGCGGCCGTCCGCCACGCGTTCGCGGTGCTCCTGATCGCCTGCGGATTGCCGGTCACCTTGGCGAGGAGCGCGGCCAGCCGGCCACCCCCGGGCAGATCGCC
Organism: Nonomuraea sp. NPDC049750; assembly: GCF_040659625.1. Classification (NCBI taxonomy): domain Bacteria; kingdom Bacillati; phylum Actinomycetota; class Actinomycetes; order Streptosporangiales; family Streptosporangiaceae; genus Nonomuraea; species Nonomuraea sp. NPDC049750. Next base: position 89,128 of record NZ_JBFANB010000018.1, on the reverse strand, counting down.
GACGCCGCTCATCCGCCGGAGGCCTTCGAGGCCTTGCGCAGATTGGTCTCCACCTGGTCGATCGCCTTCTCGACGTTGTTCAGCCGGCTCTTGCCCGCCTGCAGTTCGTCCTTGAGCGCCCGCCAGACCTTGTCGACGTCCGTGGCCAGGCCACCGGAGTCCTTGAGATCACCGAAGGTCTTCGACGAGGTCCCCCCGGTCGGCGCGGCGGACTTGGTGCCCTCGAACGCGTCGTCCAGGTCGAACATGTTCGCCACCTTGCGGGCCCGTCTCCCACATTCTTCGAGCGCCTGGTAGTGCACATCGACCCAGCCGCTCATGGGACCCCCAGACGTATTGCTGCGAAGTGCACGAAACATGAGCATAGTGGACAGTTATCGGGGATGTCCCTGAGGAAGGAGAAACTATTGGGGCAGCAAGACGGCTACTCCGCGCAGTGGACAAAAATCCGTCGCGGGGCCGAAAAGGCGCGGGAGGAGGCCGAGCACGTGCGCGAGGTGCGTGAGGAGCTGCGCCAGGTGTTCGCCGCCGAAGGCCGGCCCATGGGTGACGACCAGTACGGCGCGGAGTTCGAGAAGAGCTTTCCCAACCGGACGAAGGCCATCTTCAAGGGCTTCGACAACTACATCGACGAGCTGGAAGGTACCCGGGACGGGATGCACGTCACCGCCAACACGTACGAGGTAGCCGAAAACGACACTCGAGGCTGACGTTCGTGCTGCTCGATGGGATACCCGTGCCCGCTTGGGCCCGTCCGTGGGCGGGCTGGGTGCTGGGGACGGACTGGCCCAAAGGCGATGAGGGCGGTCTGTTCAGGCTCGCCGACGCGCTGGTGAAGGCGGCCCGGGGTGTGGCCCGCGGAGCCGACGGGGACGGGATCCGGCTGTACGCCGACGGGTGGGACGGGCCCGCGCTGCGGGCGTTCACCCGCAAGGTGTCCCAGGAGGTGGGCGGTCGCCAGGCGGCTCTGGTGCGGTCCCTGGTGGACCTGGCGTTCGCGTGCAACGAGCTGGGCGTGCAGCTCCAGTTCACCAAGCGGATGATGCGGCTGGCCGTACTGCTGCTGGTGGTGCAGCTGGCGTGGCTGACGTGGGCGCTGGTGTCGCCCGCGGGCGGCCTGGCGCTGCGGCTGATCGGCGTACGCGCGCAGGCGGCGCGGTGGACGGTACGCCAGTTCGCCCGCCGGCTGATGATCAACATCGCGCTGTTCGGCGGGTTGCTCGGCGGGATGGACCTCCTGGTCCAGCTGACGCAGTCGCGCCGCGAGGGGGTGGACTGGCGGCAGGTGGGGACGTCGGCGGCCACCGGAGCGCTGACCGGCGGGTTGCTGACCGGGCTGGCGTGGGCGTTCCCGACGCGCTCACTGTGGATGCTGATGGGCCAGTCAGGGGTGGCGAACGCGGGCGCCGTGCTGGGCACGGAGCTGTGGAGCGGTGACGGGTCGGTCGATTGGACGCTGGTGCTGAAGGGCCTGTCGTCGGGCGTGGCGGGCGGCGCCGACGCGCATTGGGCGAGCTGGAGCCCGGGCGGCGGCCACCCCGGGCCCAGGGGGCTGGACGAGCACGCGCGCTTCGACGATCCGGGCGACCACGGCCCACGGAACGGCACGGGGCCGGACGACGCGGACGGGAACGGGCGGACGAGGCTGGCCGACGCCGGCGATACCCGTGCCCTGGCCGACGGTGAGCAAGCCCGGCCGCGCCCGTACGAGGAGCGGAACATCTTCCGGCGCAGCGTCGACCAGCTGATCAACTGGGCGCGCCCGGCCGAGACCGGACCCGTCCGGCTCAGGGACCACGCGACGTTCGCCGAGAGCGCCCGTCGCGGGGTGGTCGCGCGCGAACCGCTGGCCGGCGCGGGCGGCGAGACGGTGAAGGTGGAGAAGGTCCGGCTGGCCGACGGCAGCCACGCCGTCGACAAGGAGTTCTCCGGGACGGATCGGCGGGACCGCGACCATCTCAGCTCACGGCTCGGCCGCGCGATCGGCGCCGACGTCGCCGCGACCCACATCGTCGGCGAGCGACGACTGCTGATCGACTGGGTCGACGGCAAGCAGGTGCCGGTCCAGCACGGGCCCGACGGCAAGTGGCATCTGTCGCGGCTGCACAACACCCGCGAGGGGATCCTCCTCGGCCTGCTCGACGCGCTGACCGGCAACCACGACCGCTTCTCCCCGAAACGCGCCCACCAGGACTTCCTGGAGGGCGTCGACGGCAGGGTCAAGGGCTACGACGGGGACAAGGCCTTCTCCGGGCTGTTACCCGACACGAACAGCCCCTTCAGCCGCCACTTCTTCCGGGACAAGGGCGAATCGGCCGACTGGGCGCCCAACCCGCTCAGCAAGGCCGACATCGAGGCGCTCCGGCCACGCGTGGAGGCGCTGCGGCAGGAGTTCCGGGCGCTCGGGCACACGGACTGGTACAGCAGCGTCGAGTTCGCCTTCGAGAAGATCGCGAAGAACGCCAGCGGCACGGTCTCGGTGCTGGACGCGCCCCCCGGGTCCGTGATCGTGGAGCCGCGGGCGGCCTGCCCGACGTTCGGGGAGCGGCCTCGGACGTTCGAGGGAGCCGCCCCGCCGCGTGCAGTGGAGCCTTTGCCGCAGAACGCTTCCGGCGAGATGAGGGCGCACCCGGCACGCAGCCAGGAGCTCGACCCGGATTATCGGACGCCGCTCCTGCCGATCCACGGCGACAGCGTCACCAGCGGAGTGATGGCCAATGTCATCGACCCGAGGCAGGCGGTCAGGGCGAGCGAGTGGGCCCACCTCAGGAGCAGAGCGACTGCCCACCTGATCGAGAACCGCGTGGGGTACCCGGATCTCGACGCCAGTGCCCGCGTAGAAGCACGCCGCTTCGCGATCCGGGGTGACGGTGGCCAGGTTCGGCGGGTCACCGAGTTCACGGTCACGATCCGGTACGTCGCCAAGGAAGGCATGACGGCCGAGCAGGTGACGCGGCTCAAGTCCAACGCCCTCGACGGCATGGACCTGTACTACAACCACCAGCACCGGCTTTCCGACGGCAGTCAGTTGCATGTCCGGCTCAAATTCGAGGAGGTGCGCACCGCACGGCCCGGCGACCCCGGCGTGGTGACCTTCCGCGCCGGCGGCCATCCCGACATAGTGAACTGGTGCGCCAACACCGACGCGCACCTCCACGCCCACGAGCTCGGACACCATCTCGGGCTGCCGGACGAGTACCGCGACCACCGGACTCAAGGTCGCAGGACGCTCACCGACCAGGGCCTCGAACCAGGCGCCAACCTGATGGGTGACGCGTCCCGCGTGCGCTCGGCCGCCGAAAGCGTCCTGATAGATCACGCGGGCCACGAGGTCCCGCCACGGGCAACGCTGCTCGACCACCACCTGGCTCACTTCTCTGACCTGCTGCCCCGCTCCGACCGCTTCGCCGAGGGCGACGCGGGGTTCCGGCAGCCGGCCGACGAATGGACCCGGCCGGTCCACACCCCCGAGACGCTGCGCCTTCCCCGGTACCTGCGCGACCTGCTCGTCCAGTTCCCCCATCGAGGCGGTGACCTGCTCGACCACGTGCAGGTGCTGGATCGCGCCTACTCCCTGTTCGGCGATCGGGTCACCCAGCGCCACATCGCCTACACCGGCGCGCTCTTCGACGCCGCCCACTCGCTCTACGGCGCCGTCATGGACGCCCCGACCGTACGAGACCTGCGCCGCCTGCACGGCCTGGTCAAGTTCCTCGGCAGGGGGCCGGACTCGGGGTTGCCCGACGCGGCGTGGCTCAAGGCGGAGACCGAGGCGGTCCTGGGCCACAACCAGGTCGCTCCGAGGACCGTCGAGGGCCTGTCGAGGCTCGCGGAATGGTTCGCCTACACCGGCGGACAGCCGCATCCCGGCGAGGCAGGAGCACCGGCCCTGCGCAGGGCGGCCGGAGAGTTCCTCGGCGAGCCCCCGAGCGAGGCCGCCGTCCGCCGCGCCTCGGCCGTGTTCAGCTACGCGGCGGAGCACTCGCCCGTACTGGCCAGCGGATCCGTGGACTTCGTCCGCGTCACCACCGAACTGCGGACCCTGCAGGCGGGGGAATGGCACGGCCTCGCGTTCGACGGTGCGGACTTCGCCCGGCTCGTGGAACGGCTGCACGACGACCCAGGACCCGGGCAGCCCGCCGGGCCGCCCAAGGCTCTTGGGGAGTTCCCGCATACGGGCTCGCACAAGAAGGGGGAGACACGGGACGCGCGAAGGGTGGGCGAGGCGGTCACCGACTGGGGGGCCACACCGCACGGGGGGAAGCCGTACACCTTCCGTCCGGCCGATCTGGTGGCCGCGCGCAAGCGGGCCCTGCCGGTGAACATGGGGGCACGTGACCCGGGGGTCGCGGCCATCGAGCGTCGCGACATGACTGTCAAGGCACGTGACGGAGTGATGTGGCCCGTCACGGAGTACACCGTCAGGTTCGCCTACCGTTCCGATATGTCGCGGGCGGACTTGGGCTACTTCGGCAGGCGCGTGCGGGCGGCTCTCAGCCGGTTCGTCGACGGCGGGTACGTGCTGCCGGACGGCTCGGTGCTGCTCGTCCGGGCGGAGTTCGTGCCTTCAGAACACCGGGGTGTGACGATCGGACACCGCGACGAGGCACCTGGCAGTAGGCCGTTCGACTTCCCCTACGAGGCGTCACACGTCGAGCTGGCGCTCAAGGTCCTCGATCAGCTGGGCGTGGACGACGTGCTCGGCCCACCGCGGACGGCCGAGGCCGCCTCGACCGAACCGGTTCCCCAGCCGGACGTCGTAGCCGCGCGCGAGCGGGCGGCATGGGACGCGCGAAGGGCGGGCGAGGCGGTCACCGACTGGGGGGCCACGCCGCACGGGGGGAAGCCGTACACCTTCCGTCCGGCCGATCTGGTGGCCGCGCGCAGGCAGGTCCAGCCGGTGAACATGGGGGCACGTGACCCGGGGGTCGCGGCCATCGAGCGTCGCGACATGACTGTCAAGGCACGTGACGGAGTGATGCGGCCCGTCACGGAGTACACCGTCAGGTTCGCCTACCGTTCCGATATGTCGCCGCTGGGCCACCTTGGCACGCGCGTGCGGGCAGGTCTCGACCGGTTCGTCAACGGCAGACACGTGCTGCCGGACGGCTCGGTGCTGCTCGTCCGGGCGGAGTTCGTGCCTTCAGAACACCGGGGTGTGACGATCGGACACCGCGACGAGGCACCTGGCAGTAGGTCGTTCGACTTCCCCTACGAGGCGTCACACGTCGAGCTGGCGCTCAAGGTCCTCGATCAGCTGGGCGTGGACGACGTGCTCGGCCCACCGTAGACGGCCGAGGCTGCCTCGACCGAACCGGGCGTGGGACGGTTCGGCCCGTTCTGGGTCACTGCGATTCTGGGGGCGTTAGGCGGCTCAGCCCGTTATGGGTGACCGCGTACAGATCGCTGGACAGGGCGAGCGGGACGTCCCCCAGCCGGGTCCCGCCGACCTGCTCGCCGTCCGGCAGGCGCCACAGCCGTACGGTGCCGTCGTCGCAGCCCACGGCCAGCACATCGGGTCCGTCGGGTCCGTCGGGACTGAGGAAGCGCAGGCACCGGACCGTGCCCGGGTTGCCGCCGAGCACGACGACGTCCTCGCCCGTCTCGGCGTCGCGCACCGGCACCAGCCCGTCATAGCTGCCGGCGGCGAGTACGGCCCGGCCGCCGACCGTGCCGAACGCCAGCGCGTACACCGGCAGCGGATGCCCGTGCACCACCGACAGCGGCCGGCCCGTCGCCGCGTCCCAGGTCCTGACCGCCCGGTCGTACCCGCTGGACGCGATCACGACCCGGCCGCCGACCCGGCCCGTGGCCAGGCACGTAATGCCCGCCGTATGGCCGATCAGGCGGCGCAGCGGCCGGCCCGAGACCGCGTCCCAGGTCCTGACCGTGCCGTCCATGCCGCCCGAGACCAGCAGGTCGCCGTCGAGGGCGAGGGCGAGCACCTGACCGGTGTGCGGGGTCGGCACCGCGACCACGCCGTCCCCCGGCTGATGTACGCGGACGGTGCCACTGTCGGTGCCGCAGACCAGGTTGCCGCCGTCGAACGCCAGACCCGTGACCCCGCCGTCCCCGGAGGCGGCGGCCGTCTCGGGCAGGAAGCCGCCGTCGGCCAGCCGCCAGAACCACGGCGTGCCGCCAGGGGACCCGGCGGCCACGAGCGCCCCGTCGCTGGCGACCGAGGTTGCGACGGCGCCGGTGAGCTCCCGCGACAGGGTGCCATCGGCCGTCCAGACACGCACCCCATCACCCGCGGTAACCAGCCACTCCGACACGGCACCGGTCGCGGCGGCGGCCCGCCCTTCGGGTGTGAGGGTGGATGGTGTGGTGGCCACCTGCCCTTCCGGCGTGATGGCCGGTCCTTCAGACACGGCACCGGCTCCGACGGTGGCCCGCTCTTCAGGCGTGGCGGTGGTGGCCGGTTCTTCGGGTGCGGTGGGTGCTGGTGGGTTCGATGCGACGGCGATGGCGCTGGCCCATTGGCCTGAGTGCCAGGTGGCCAAGAGTGTTCCGGTACGCGGATCGTGGACGGCAACCTGGCCGTCCAGCGCGCAGGACGCCAGCGCCGGGCGCCCCGCCACGCTGAGGAAGGTCAGCCCGGTCACGCTCGCCTCGTGCCCCTCCAGTGCGCGGAGCTCCTGACCGGTGCCCGCGTCCCAGATCCGGATCAACCGGTCAGAGCCCGCCGACGCGACAAGGCTGTCAGCGGCGGCGACCGCGCTCACCCAGCCCGGGTGGCCGGGCAGCGAGTGCAGGGTGCGGCCGTCCGACAGGTCGGTGAGCCGCACGGCCCCGTCGTCGGAGCCGGTGACCAGCAGCGTGCCATCGACGCACACCGCGTTGATCGCGCCCTCGTGCCGCTCCGGCAGCTCGCCCAGCGACCCCGCCGCGTCCCAGACGCGCAGCACGCAGTCGGCGCCGCCGGTGTAGATCAGCCCGCCGGACGCGGCCAGCGCCAGGACCGGGCCGTCGTGGCCGGTCGTGGCGTGGAGCTGCTGCCCGGTGCCGGTGTCCCAAACCCTGATGACCAGGTCGTCGCCACCGGTCGCGACGATCTCCCGGCCACCGGCCGTGCCGAGCGCGACCGCCCGGGTGGGCGCGTCGGTGACGGTGGCGCTGCCCAGGTCCTCGCCGTACGGCAGGCCGTACAGGCTGAAAGTGCGCCCGGGACGGGACAGCGCGTACGCCGGCCGCCCGCCCACGGTCCCGAAGGCGGCGGCGGCCGGTTCGCCGGGGTCCGGCGGCGGCAGCGCGCGGTCCAGGGTGGAGCGGTGGGCCAGCCTCGGCAATTCGTTCGCCGTCTCCCGGACGGCACCGTCGCCGACCTGGTACACCAGCGCGTCGAGTATCCGCAGGACCGGCTCCAGCCCCAGCTCGCCACCATCACGCCACCCGAACAGCAACGACCCGCCCGGCACACCGTCCGGACCTCCTGCGCCGTCATCCACGCCTCCGGCGGACCCCGCGACCTCGGCGGTGACCCCAATGGCGACCACCGTCAGTTCGCGCAGCGTGGAGCCCGGTAGCGGCGTAGGCGCCGCCACGTGCGGGAAGCGCGCCGAGCGCAGGCCGTCCACGAGCCACGGCCACACGGCCCGGTCCAGTTCGGCGGTCCAGGCCCGGACCCCGCCCGCGCGCGCGTGCTCAAGCCGGGCCCGACCGTCAGCCCAGACCGTCAGCTCCACAGTGCCGGGGAAGGACGTGCCGGTCAGCCGGTAGCGCACATGTGACACGGGGGACAACCTACGGCGTGTCCAGGAAGGCCGTCTGGATCAGGCGCGCGCCCGACCTCCGGTCCACGTAGAAGCCGCGCCCCTGCGGAAGCGGCTGCGGGCGCACATTGCCGAACAGCGCGCCCTCGTCCTTGTTGCCCGACATGATCAGCGCCGGGCTGGCCATCTCCTTGAGCCGCTGGACGGCCGGGTCGAACATGGACCGGCTCGCGCCACCCATCTGGCGGGAGATGATCAGGTGCAGACCGATGTCGCGGGCCTGCGGCAGCAGCTCGGCCAGGGGCGCCAGCGGGTTGTTCGAGGTGGCGACGAGGTCGTAGTCGTCCACGATGATGTACAGGTCGGAGCCCTGCCACCAGCTGCGCTCCCTGAGCTGCTCGGGCGTGAGGTCGGCCGGGGGCAGCCGCTTGAGCAGCGCGGTACGGGCGTCCTGGATCAGCTCGGCCGCCGCGGTGCTGGAGGCCGCGTACCCGATGCGGTGGTCGGTGACCGCGGTGTCGAGCAGGGCGCGCCGGTAGTCGAGCACGATCATCATGCATTCCTTGGGCGTCTTCCTGGCGACCAGGCCCTCCATGATGAGCTTGAGCACGTTCGACTTGCCGCACTCGGTGTCGCCGAACACGATGAAGTGCGGGTCCACGTCGAAGTCGATCGCGACCGGCGCCAGGGCGGCCTCGTCGATGCCGATGGCGATCCGGTTCGGCCCGGTGAGGGCGGGGTCGGGCAGCGCCGTGGCGGGCAGCAGCGACGGCAGCAGCCGCACGGGGCGGGCGGCGGGACCCTGCCAGGAGGCCCGTACGACCTCCACCAGCGACCGCACGCCGGCGGACAGGTCGTCGGCGCCGCGCACCCCGTCGATGCGCGGCAGCGCGGACAGGAAGTGCATGCCCTCCTTGGTCAGTCCGCGTCCGGGCACTCCTTCCGGTACGGCCAGCGCCGCCTTGCGGCTGACCTCCGACTCGTAGGCGTCACCGAGCTTGAACTCCAGCCGGGTCCCGAACAGGTCCCTGATCCCCGCGCGGAACTCCGACCACTTGTTGGTGGAGGCGACGATGTGGATGCCGTAGCCGAGCCCTCGGGCCGCGATGTCGGTGATGACCCCTTCCAGCGCCTCGAACTCCTGGCGGATGGTCAGCCAGCCGTCGATCAGCAGGAAGATGTCCCCCCAGCCGTCGCCCTCGTACTCTCCGGCGGCGACGAGACGGCGGTAGGTGGCGATCGAGTCGATGCCGCTCGCGGCGAAGTCGCGCTCGCGCTGCTGGAGGACGGCGGCGATCTCGGCGACGGTCCGGCGTACCCGGTCGGCGTCCATGCGGGTGGCCACGCCGCCGACGTGCGGCAGGCCGTCCAGGGCGGCCAGCGCGCCACCGCCGAAGTCCAGGCAGTAGAACTGCACCTCGCGCGGCGTGTGCGTGAGCGCCATGCTGGTCACCAGCGTGCGCAGCACGTTGCTCTTGCCGCTCTGGGTGCCGCCCGCGACGCCGACGTGGCCGGCCGCGCCCGACAGGTCCAGCCAGTACGGGTCGCGACGCTGCTCGAACGGCTTGTCGATGATGCCCACGACCCCGGCGAGGCGGCCCCGGCCGTCCCAGCCGGGCGTGGACAGGCCCAGCTCCGGAGTCACCGACAGCGGAGGCAGCAGGTGCGCGAGGGTCGGCGACTCGCCGAGCGGCGGCAGCCAGATCCGGTGCGCGGCGGGGCCCTGACCGGCCAGACGCTGTACGACGATGTCCAGCAGGCTGCTCCGCGGCCCTCGCTCGTCGTCCGGCTTGGCGACCTCTTTGGCCGGCTCCTCCACGATCGGGAGCGGCGCGTAGGCCGGGCCGTACTCGACGACCTGGCGGATCGTCTTGTCATCGCCTTCGGCTGCCGCGCTGCGGGGGTCGCTCTGGTAGGGACCGGAGACGTACGCGGCCTTGAACCGGGTCATGCCGGTGGTGTCGAACTTGAGGAAGCCGTTGCCCGGCGCGGACGGCAGCTCGTAGGCGTCGGCCACACCGAGCACGACGCGGCTCTCCATGGCCGAGAACGTCCGCAGGCCGATCCGGTAGGACAGGTGCGTGTCCAGGCCGCGCAGCCGCCCCTCCTCCAGCCGCTGGGAGGCCAGCAGCAGGTGCACACCGAGGGAGCGGCCGAGCCGGCCGATCATCACGAACAGCTCGATGAACTCCGGCTTGGCCGACAGCAGTTCGCTGAACTCGTCCAGCACGACGAAGAGCGTCGGCATCGGCGCCAGCGCGGCGCCCTGCTCGCGGGCCCGCTCGTAGTCGCGCAGCGAGGCGTAGTTGCCGGCCGAGCGCAGCAGCTCCTGGCGGCGCACCATCTCGCCGTGCAGCGCGTCGTACATGCGGTCGACCAGCGGGAGCTCGTCCTCCAGGTTGGTGATGACCGCCGAGACGTGGGTGAGCGTGTCGAGCCCGAGGAAGGTGGCGCCGCCCTTGAAGTCGACCAGGACGAAGTTCAGAATCTCCGACGAATGGGTGACGGCCAGGCCGAGCACCAGCGTACGCAGCAGCTCGCTCTTGCCGGAGCCGGTCGCGCCGATGACCAGGCCGTGCGGCCCCATGCCGCCCTGCGCCGACTCCTTGATGTCCAGCTCGACCATCCGGCCGTCGGCGCCCAGGCCGATCGGCACCCGCAGCCGGTTGCGGCCCGCCCGTGGCCGCCAGGTCAGCGCCGGGTCCAGCCGCATGGGGTCGCCGATGCCGAGCAGGTCGGTCAGCGTGGTGTTGACCGCCAGCACGTCCTCGACCTCGCCGCCGCTGGTGGCCGAGGCGCGCAGCGGCGCGAGCTGTCTGGCCAGCCCCTCCACCCGCAGGTAGTCGAGCTTGTCGGGGTTGCCGAGGCGGGTCTTGTTCTCCTTGCCGGCGTGGTCCAGCTTGATCATGTGGAAGCCGTCCGGCTGGATCTCCAGCCGCAGCGTGGCCTTCTCCTCCACCGGCCCCGTGGCCCCGGACAGGTCGATCACCGTGACGCCCTGGATGGCGTCCGTACCGAGCTGTGAGTCGTGCGGCACGTGCCCGCCGTCGACGATGAGCACGTGGTACGGCAGGGAGTCCGCGGGCGAGCCGGGCCGGAACCTGGCCCGCTCCTTGAGCTCGGCGCCCACCAGGCGGTCCAGCTCGCTCATGTTCTCGGCCATCAGCCGCACCGGTCCGGCGGCGTCGACCTCGTCGGGGTGCAGCGCGTGGGGCAGCCACTTGACCCAGTCCCAGTGGCCCATCCACTCCTGGCCGGCGCACACCATGATCCGCAGGTCGTCCGGCGAGTGGAACACCGCCATCTGGGCGATCATGGCCCGCACCAGCTCCCGCATGGCCGCCGGGTCGCCGCTGAGCTTGATGCGCGCGAACGAGCCCAGCGCCACGGCCACGGGCAGCTCCGACACCGTCGCGTGCGCCCTGACGAACCTGCGCAGCGCGCCGGCCGACAGCGCGTCCAGGTCCTCCACCGGCTTGGAGTCCGGGGGGATGAGCTGGATGGCCAGCTTCTGTACGCCGGTGCCGAGCCGTACCGTGCTGAAGTCGTCGTCGCGCGGCCGGCGTTCCCACAGGCGGGGGCCCATCGCGATCCACCAGAGCGCGTCGGGCTCGGGGCCGCTCCACTCCAGCGCCTCGCGCTGCTGCTTGGCCGCCCGCCTGACCTTCTTGCGCACCTGCGACAGGTAGCGGAAGTAGTCACGGCGGGCCCCGTTGAGCTTGTGCTTGCGCTCGCCCGACTGGCGGCCCATCTGTCCGAGCGTCATGCCGAGCATGGAGACCGCGAACATGCCGCTCGCCACGTACATGATCGGGTTGGAGTTGCCGCCCGCGGTGAACATCAGGGCCATCGCCGCGGCACCCGCCACCATGGGCAGGTACGTGAGCACCAGCATGAAGCCCTGCCCCTGGACCTCGGGGATCTCAGGGGGCGATTCGAGCAGGATCTCCCCGCGTGGCGGCTTGGGGCTGGGACGGCGTTCGGGTCGCCGGACAACGACAATGCTCACCGTGGGATGGTCCTCCGTATCGGTTGCTGACCTTCTTACCAGAAGCGACCCGATATGTTCTCTCTTGTCCATGATGCTCGTGGGACGGAGTCCAGCCATGGGATCGATGGTCCACGGACCGGCCGTTCAGGGGCCGTATCCGCAGGGTCCCCCGCGCCTGCCAGGCCCGCCGCACCTGCAGGGTCCCCCGCATCCGCAGGGACCCATGCAGGTGAGCTCGCTCGCCCAGGTGCACGTGCCGCTGCCCGCGCTGTGCCACGTGACGATCGTGGGACCGCGGCGCAAGGCCGACCTGGCGCTGCCCGCCGACATCCCGCTGCCGCACGTACTGCCCGGCCTGCTGCGCGCCCTGGACGAGTTGGGCGGTGAGTCCGCCGCCGCGCCCGGCTGGACGCTGCAGCGGCTCGGCGGCTCCCCGCTCGACCTGGGCCAGAGCCTCGGCGCGCTGGGCATTCTCGACGGCGAGGTGCTCTACCTGAGGCCGCGCGAGGCGATCCTGCCGCCCGCGCTGTACGACGACGTGGCCGACGTGGTCGCGACCGGAGTCAAGAATTCGTCCGGCACCTGGGAGACCAGGCACACCCGGCTGATGGGCGCGAGCGGCGCGCTCGGGGTGCTGGTCCTGGGCGCGATCGCCCTGGCGCTGTCCGGAGCGCCCGCGCTGGTCGTCACGGTGGTGGCCGGGCTGATGGCGCTCGTGGTCGTGGCCACCGGCGCGGCCCTGTCGAGAGCGGTGGGCGACTCCCTGGCGGGTGCCCTGATCGGGCACGGGGCGCTGCCGTACGGCTTCATCGCGGGCCTATTCGCGCCGGCCAGCGGCGGCGTCCTGGCCGGTGTCGGCGCTCCCCACCTGCTGGCCGCGTTCGCCTGCACCGCGCTGGTGGCCACCATCGCGGGCGCGCTGATCTCCGACGGCGTGCCGGGATTCCTCGGTACGGCCGTCGCCACGACGTTCGGGGCGATAGGCGCGGCCGTGGTCATGGTGTGGGGACCGCCACCCGCCGGAGTGGCCGCGGTGACGGTGTCGATCCTGCTGGCGTTGAGCCCGCTGGTCCCCACGCTGTCGTTCCGCCTGGCCAAGGTGCCGCTCCCGGCCATGCCCACCACCGCGGAGGAGCTGCGGGCCGACAACCAGCGCCTGAACAGCGCGGCCATCCAGGAGCGGACGGTCATCGCCCAGCGCTACGCCACCGGCATGATCATCGCGGTCGGTCTGGTGGCGCTGGTCTCCGAGGTCCTGCTGGCCACCTACGGCGGCTGGATCGCCTCCCTCATGACCGGGACGCTCGGGCTGACGCTGATGATGCGGGCCCGGGTCTTCCGTGGGGTACGCCAGCGGCTGTGGCTGATCACCGTCGGTCTGACCGCGTTCGGCCTGCTCGCGCTGACCCTCGGCCCGAAGTCCGGCGTCATCGGCGCCGTGGCCGTGGCGATCGGCATGCTGTGGCTGGCACTGACCGCCGTCGGCATCGGCCTCTGGCTGCCCACGGGCAAGCCGTCGCCGTTCTGGGGCCGCGCGGCGGACATCGTGGACGTCATCCTGATCGTCGAGCTCTTCCCGCTCGCGCTGGGCGTTCTCGAGGTCTATTCCTGGGTGCGCGGTTTGTCCGGGTGATAGGTTGCTGCGCGATTTAACAGTGTTGTGAGAGTGGAGTGAAGATGCAGGAGTTTGGGGACTTCGCGAACATTGACATCGAGAAGCTTCTCAAGGGCGCGGACGAGCAGTTCGCGCGCATCGAAGAGCTCCAGAAGAACATGACCGACCTCGTCGGGCGGGCCCAGGACGACGACGGCCTGGTCACGATCGAGTACGGCAGCGAGGGGCTACGCGAGCTCCAGCTGCACCCCAAGGCGATGCGGCTGAGCTCGGGCGAGCTTTCCGAGCTCATCAAGGAGCAGCTCCAGGCCGCGACCGCGGACCTGCAGCACCAGGTCACCGAGGCTATGGGCCAGGCGTTCGGCGACGAGGACAACCCGATGAAGTACGTCGAGGACCCCGACGCCGCCCTGAACAAGATCAAGGAGGCCGAGTCCGCCTACAACCGGACGTTCGAGGACGTCATGGGCGAGCTCGACCGCATCCGCCGCCGCTTGGACCTCTAGGCGTCCTTCTTCATGCCCAGGGGCTGGCCGTCCTTGTCGAACGTCGGCAGGTTGGGGATGTAGACCTGCTCGAACGCCGGCGTCGACTTGGGATCCGTGGGCGTGACGGCCTTGCTCATGTTCTCCGAGGCGCTCTGGCCCATGTACATGCCCGCCGCCGAGGCGATGCCCGCGGCCGCCATGTAGACGCCTTTGCTCTTGCCCACGATCGACTTCAGCACGGCGAGCGCCGCGACGCTCGAAGCGGTGGCGGTGAGGTCCGTCGCCACCGCCGTGGGTGGGAAGAGCTTGCCCGCGGCGCTGAGGCCGGAGAGGGCGACCAGGATCGAAGCCACCGAGGCACTGGCCACGGCCCCTTGGAAGGAATGTCCGGCGAGTTGGTCGAGTGCCTGCGCGAGCCCTTCGTAGGCCTGTGAGCTGTTCTTCGCCTCCTTGGTGAACTTCTTCACCGCGGAGTCGACGTCCGGACGCGCCATTTTCTCCCAGTCGTCGGAGTCGATGGTGTCGAGGGCGGTGTCGATGGACGCGGCCGCGTCGTTGACCGTCGTGGTCATGTCGCGGGTGTGTCTGGCCGCGCCACGGATGTCACTGGGGCTGGAGAGGATCGTGCCGATGAGCGCCCCGGCGAACCTGCTGATCGTTTGGATCGCGGGGTTCGATGGCAGGCCCGCGGCGATGACGCATTCGGCTATCGCTGTGGTGTAGAGGGTCGTGCCTTGGTCGTAAAAGTCCATGTCGTCCCCGAGGTCATCTCTTCACGGTGCTCTTGTCGTTGGCGTCACGGACGACGTTGGCTCCCTCTCGGAGCTGCGTGTCCCAGACGCCCAGCTGGTTCTTGGCGCTCTTGAGGTAGTCGGCGGCCGACGAGCGGGCCGAGCTGTACGCGGAGCCGAACGACATCGCGCCCACCAGGCCGAACCCCGGGAAGCCGATGTCGATGTTCCGGGCGGTGTTCTCCGCGGCGCCCATGTGGTCGCCCGGGGTGTCGCCGTCGCCGCCTTCGCTGGGGCCGATCTTCTTGCCGAGCTTCTCCATGACCTCGGGGCGGGCCTTGCGCCAGCCGCCGCCGAGCCCGCTTCCGATGAGCTTCTCGTCCGGTGTGGTGCCGCCGGTGTCCTTGTCGCCGGTCTTGCCGTCCTTGCCGTCGGACTTGCCGTCGCCCTGGCCGCCTCCGCCACCGCCGCCTCCGGAGGAGTCGGGGGAGGGGACGGATGGCGTGTCGCCGCCTCCAGCGCCTGGGGTCTCAGCGCTGGGCGTTTCCGGGGTCGGGGTAGCCGGCATGTCGGTGCTCGGCGTTTCGGGGGTGGGCGTTTCGGTGCTCGGCGTCTCGGGAGTGGGTGTTTCCGGCGTTTCCGGGAGGCTGGAGCTGGGGTCTTCGGCGCCGCCGTCGGCCGGTGGGTCCGTCGAGGGAGTCTCGGGGACGGTCGTGTCGTCCTGGCCGCCGGGCTGGCTGGGGTCGGTCTGGCCCGGGTCGCTCTGGCCAGGATCGGTCTGGCCGGGATCGGTCTGGCTCGGGTCGGTCTGGCCGTTCGGGTCGGTTTGCGGGTCCGCGGGGTCTTGCTGGCCGTTCGGGTCTGTCTGGCCTTGGGGGTCGGTCTCGGAGCCGGAGGGGTCCTGCTGGCCGTCGGAGCTGCCGGGGTCGCTCTGCTGGGGGTCCGAGGTGTCGCCCTGGTCGCCGGTGTCCGTGCCGTCTTGGTCGCTCGGGTCGTCCGAGTTCCCGGTGTCGTCCTGGTTCTGCGGGGCGTCCGGGTCCTCGGTCGCGTCGTCCGAGCCGTCAGGGTTGTCCGGGTCGCCATTCTCATCGGCGTCGGAGGGCTCCCACGCCGGGTCACCTTCGGCGGCCTGCGGATCGACCGAGCCGGGCTCGCCGTCGGTCACGTCGTCCACCGACTCGGGCCCGAAGCTCAGCTGGTCGGACTGGATCTCGGCCACCGTCGGATCCCCCTGACCGTCGGCCGGCCCCACCTGATCCGGCGGGATCTGGTCGTTGGCGGGCCCTACCTGGTCGGGTGGGATCGACGGATCGTCAACGGGACCCGCCTGATCCGGCCGCGGAGAGTCGCCGCCACCCGCGACAAGGACGGTCGTATTGCCGTCGACGGAGCCCGGAGGCGCGCCGCCCACCTGAACCTCGCCCGGCCCGTCCTGCGGCGGGGGAGAGCTCCAGTTGAGCAGGCTGTCGATGCTCGGCCGCCCCATACTCCCGAATTCGGCCACCCTGTCGCCCTCCCAGCAATCAACACAGAAGCGGCAAAAGCGTAGCCGTGAGGCTGCTGGGCCGTACAGGTTGTGAGCTTTACGTCCAGCCGCGACCGCAGGCCAGCGGCCGGAGTCAGAAATCGCCGAGCCGCCTACCAGCGCGTTTACCTGAAAGTCGCCTAACGGTGATCTAGCCGTTATGTTAAGTATCTGTTATTTCTGGGGCAGATGGGGGCTAGCATGCCATTTGATGTTGTTTGCGGGGGTACCCGGGTTGACCGGACCTACGGCGCCGCCGTACAGAACCAGACCTTGTTGACCTGGAGGTCCAATGGCAACACTTATGGGTACCGCGCCCACGAAGCTCATCAAGGCCGCGGGCCAGTGCGAGACCACTGCCCAGTACATCGAGGGCATGCGCCAGCGGGTGCAGACCATCAAGGGTGACCTGATGGCCGCGGGCTGGAAGGGCGGCGCCTCCCAGCAGTTCGGCAAGGCGCTCGACGCGTGGGATGTCGACTTCCAGCAAGTCATCAAGATCCTCGAGAGCATCTACGACAAGCTGAACATGGGTGCCGGCGTGTACTCCAACGCCGCGCAGCAGAACATGGACATCTCCAGCGGGCTCAACTCCGCGGGCGCCGGCGGTCGAATCGACTCGCTGATCAACGCGTCGAGTTAAGAAGCCCCCAAAGCACGTAGGTAGGACGGAGACATCATGGCCGACACGTTCACTCCAGAGGACTACACCTACGCCCACTTCCCCAACATGGAAGCGGCGTACGAGCAGCTGAAGTCGATCGTCACCGAGCTGGACCGGGTGACGGACGATCTCTACAACGACGTCAGGACCACCCTCGGCACCGACTGGGAGGGCGAGGCGAAGACGTTCTTCGACGGCAAGAAGGCCCAGTGGGACGCCCTTGAGGTGGAGATGGGCAAGCAGCTGTTCGAAGCGGCCAAGGCCGTCAGCATCGCCAAGGGCAACTACGAGAACGCTGAGCGGCGCAACATCAGCATCTGGACCGACTAGAAGTCCGTTGCGGCGATCGTGCCTCCCTCGGCCGGTGCCTCGAAGCGCCGGCCGGGTTCCTTTTTCCAAGGGGGATGGGGATGACCCAGAAGGACGCAATGGAGGGGCAAGACCCTCTGTACATCGATCCTGATCTGTTCGACTCGGGACCGGGGCGGGAGCATTCCCCCACCCAGATGCGGGCGATCGCCGAAGAGCTCAAGTCGTACCTCGGCGGTATGACGGGACCTGGCTCGGCCGAGGGCTACACCAACGGCTCCGTGAACGGCCTCCTGGACCACTGTCAGCTGTCCGAGGCGCAGATCGGCACGTGGCACGACGCCAGTGCCTTCAGCCAGACTGTCGGCGCCAACAGCGGCGGCAAGAAGTTCGCTCAGGTTTATAAGGAATTCGTCGACGCCTACAAGGACGTGATCGCCGCCGTCGAGGCGAGCGCCGCCAACCATGGCGCCGGTGACAAGGCCAATGAGGGCAAGGGCTGATGGCCGAGGGCAAGGGCGGCCGGCAGGTCGTCGTCATCCTGTCGTTCGACAAGATGCCAGAGGGCGGGACGGTGAACGCATCCAAGGACGAGATCCTGACGATGCTGAACAACACCCAGCCCAGCCAGATCGAGGATGCCGGGTTCGCGTACGACAAGGCGTCGAGCGCGATCGAGTCGGCTGTCAACGCGCTGGAAGAGCACGCGGGCAAGATCCTCACTGTGTGGAAGGGCCCTGACGCCAGCAAGGCGCGCCACGCGCTGCAGATGCTGCACGCCTCCGGCGGCGAGCTGTCCACCAAGCTGGAGATGATGGGCTCCGCCCTGCGCCAGTACGCGGGCTACCTCCCCGAGACGATCGCCAAGGTCGAGGGCATCTCGACGAACAAGAGCTCCGGGAACGACGTCCCGAGCTCCGAGATCATGGTGGACGAGGCCGCCAACGCGAAGGCCGCGAAGGCCGCCGCGGACCGCGAAGCCCAGAAAGCGATGCAGGAGCTCAACAAGAAGATCGTTGATCTCTACAACGTGCAGGTCCCGCACGACGTGTCCTACGAACTGCCCGCCGTCTCGATTCCGGGTGGTACGGGTACGTACCGCGACCCCGGATACCCGACCGGCAAGGGCATCAACGCCGGCGGGAGCGGGAACGGGTCGTCGGACGGCTACGGCGGTTCTTCCGGAGGTACGGGCTCTACGGGCGGCGGTACGGGCTCCGACGGCTCGCGCGGCGGCAGCACGGGCGGCACGGGCACCGGCGACCACAGCGGCTCCGACTCGGGCGGCAAGCCTGGCTCGGACACCGGCAACGGTCAGAACGGTAACGGCCAGAACGGCAGCGACCAGAACGGTAACGGCACCGGAGACCAGAGCGGTAACGGCACCGGCGACCAGAGCGGCACCACGCCGGGCGACGGCACCGGCAGCCAGGACCCCTCGCAGACCGGCGACTCCGGCAAGCAGGACCAGACGGTCCCGCCGGTGCTCGGCCAGGACGACAAGACCAGCAGCGACAACCCCAAGGGCGGCCTGGACCCGAACGGGACGGAAGTGTCGTCCTACTCGCCGACCACGCCGGTCATCACCCCGACCGGCATCGGCCCGACCGGCAATCCGGTGAGCACCATCGCCCCCAACCCGGTGGGTGTCCTCTCACCCACTGGCACGCCGCCCAGCGTCCCCTCGGTGCTCGGCTCGCCGAACGGCGCCATGGGCGCCCCGGGCCAAGGCCTCGCGGCGGGCATGCGGACTTCGGCCAACGGCATGTCCGGCATGCCGTTCATGCCGATGTCCGGTGCCGGCGCGGGCCAGGACCAGGGGGACTTCGAGCGGATGACCTGGCTCCCCGCGGACAAGGACGACTGGAACTCAGCGCACGACGTGACCGACCCGGTCATCTGCTGATCGCGCTACAGGGAGTGGGATGGGCGACTCGAATTCCAGCCAGGCGGCTCAGCTGGCGCAGTTGCAGAACGGCGGCCAGCTGCCGTCGATGTCGTCCGGCGTCTCGTTCAAGACCAGCGCGCTCGACACCAACAGCCAGTCGATAGACGCACACGCTGGGGTCATCTCCCAGCTAGAGGGCAAGACGGAAAACCTGCGCGTTCAGTGGCCGCACTTCGGCGTGATCGGCATGGGCGTCAGCAGCGTCCACGACAAGGCGATCGAACGGCAGGCGGACGCGCTGGCCAAGGGGCGCAAGGCGCTGGAGAGCTGGAAAACCGCGCTCAAGGAGGCCGCCAAGAACTACCAGGCGGCCGAGGATGCCAACGGCGACGGGGTCAAGAACATCGGCTTCGACCCGAACAGCCTCGGCGGCGGGCCCAATGGCCTCGGCAATCTTGGGAACCTCGGCAACTCCGGCCTGCCGGACACCGGCGCCGGACTGCCTGACATGTCCGGCGGAGGCAAGCCGCCAGGGATCGACACCGGTCTACCCAAGACGGATCTTCCGTCGACGGATCTCCCGAAGACCGATCTGCCGAAGACCGATCTGCCGTCGAGCGACCTTCCTTCGACGAACCTGCCCAACACGAACCTGCCGTCGTCTCCTGTGGGGAACCAGCCCGACATGAAAGTGCCGAGTATCGACTCGGCGCTCAACGGCCAGCCGCAGATGCCCGACCAGAAGATGCCCGACGTCGACAGCAAGCTCCCCGACGGCACGCAGCTGTCCCAGTTCGACCCCAATTCGCTGAACACCCCGCAGGTCAAGAACCCCGACCTCAGCACCCTGTCGCCGGACCTGAACGGTTCCGCCACCAGGACCGGCACCGGCTCGGGCATCGGCAGTGGCGGCGGCACCGGTACCGGGTTCGGCACGGGCATCGGGGGAGGAGCGGGTGCGGGCGCGGGTGCCGTACCGGCGGGCCTGCGAGGCGTGAACGGTACGAACGGCATGCCCATGATGCCGATGATGCCGATGAGCGGCGCCGGGACCGGTGGCGACAAGGAGAACGAGCGCCAGAACGCGCTGCTCGGCGAGGACGAGGGCGTCTGGGGCGGCGACGATGAGATCGCGCCCGAAGTGATTGGGCGGGATTCCAGGTGAGTTACGAGTCGGACGCGTCGCTCTACAAGCTGGCGGCGAGCACGGCCTCCGCCGCGGCCGTCGCGATCCTGCAGCCTTGGGCCTTCTACGTCGCCGCCGGCATCGGCGTGCTGGTGTCGAACCCCGGCGCGATGTCGGACGCCGCCAAAGCCTGGCAGAGCATCGACCACGCCGGCCTGATGTCCGAGCTGGACGAGCTGGCCGACGGGCTGGA
The DNA here is from genome assembly GCF_040659625.1 of Nonomuraea sp. NPDC049750. Lineage (NCBI taxonomy): Bacteria > Bacillati > Actinomycetota > Actinomycetes > Streptosporangiales > Streptosporangiaceae > Nonomuraea > Nonomuraea sp. NPDC049750. Next base: position 68,826 of record NZ_JBFANB010000018.1, on the reverse strand, counting down.
CCACCTCAAGAATCAGCTGAAGACCTCGGGCAAGTGGGATGGCGCGGCCTTCGACACCTTCGAGGGCATCCACACAGCCTTCAAGAATGGCGTCAAGTCCCTCAAGGACACCCGTAACGACACCGGGGACGCCGTCAACTCGGCGGCCAAGGCTTACCACTACGGCGCCCTCGTGGCCCTGGCGGTGGGCACCAGCATGTTCATCATGGGCATGTGGAAGCTGGCCATGGGCGCCACCCCGTGGACCAAGATCATGGCCGAGGGGCTGGCGGCCGTGCGGGGCTCCATCACGCTGCAGGCGGTCAAGAAGCTGCTCGTCAAGCAGGGCTTGATCGTCGCGGGCCTGGGCGGAGTCCTCTACATGTCCGCCCAGCAGACCGAGATGACCGGGAAGCTCTTCCCCATGCTGGAGGCTTCCATCCCGACAGAGATGACCGCGATGAAGTCAGGTGGCATGCCGCCCTTCTCCGACGCCGGCATGACGTACGACGAGAAGATGGGCGGCCTCTCCGTGAAGATGGACGACTCCCTGACCGGGAAGCTGCCCGGCGGCTCCGGCAGCCCCGGCAGGACGGCCGAGGCCTGACTCTCACTCGTCCAGCGGGATCCGCAGCACCTGGCCGGGCTTCAGCTTGCGCGGGTCGTCGCCGATGATGTCCCGGTTGGCGTTGTAGATCTCCTGCCACCGGTTCGGGTCCCCGTACACCTTCTGGGCGATGTCGTACAGCGAGCCGTTGTCGACCGGCCAATAGCCGACCCTCGCCGTGCCGACCCGTGCGGGCGGGGTCGCGTGGCCGTTGGCGACGGGCACATTCGACTGGGGCAGCTCGCCGAAGTCGTGGTTGGTCTGCAGGGGCCGCCACACCCGGAAGAAGGACGTCGGGATGCCACTCCAGAACTGCTTGTGCATGTTGCCCGGTTTCCCGGCGACCCTGGCTCCGGGCAGCTTGTGCTTGATCTGCTCGTAGGCCCAGTTACGCATCCCGACGAAGCCGCCGAAGGCCATGCCGGACTCGCCGACGGCGGCGCCTGTCTTGGTCAGGGTCGCCGCCCAGCTCGCCGCGGTACCGCCCTGGAGGATCCCCTTGCCGAAGAATCCGCCTATGGGGGCGAAGGTGCCCACCAGCGTGGCGCCCGTGGTGATGCGGGCCGCCTGGGTGAAGGTCAGGGGGGCGAGGTTGAAGAGGCTGTGGCCGCTGATGCCCTGGGCCACCATCTGCGTGCCGATGACGCCCGCGTACACGCTGCCGGAGGTCTTGGCGTACGCCTTGAAGTTCGCCGCACCGAACTTCTCGGCGTAGGCCGAGTACTTCTCGAACTTCGCGACCTGCAGTTCCGTCTTCGTCATGGCCGTGGCGGTGCGCGTCGCGCTGCCGAGCTTGGCCACCCACTTCAGCCGGCCGACCACGGGCAGGACTTTGAGGGCGCCAGCGCAGATCCTGAGGACGGATGCGAACCTGGTGAGGACCTGGGCCGCCAGAAGCACGATCTTCGTCGTGCGCATGTAGGCGGCCCCCGCGGCCAGCCATCCGCCCCACATGCCGGCCGCCCACCGAAGGGCGTAGAAGGCGACATACCAGATGATCGCCGTCTCGAGCAGCTCGATGATGGCCTTCCTGGTGTGGGCGGCCGAGTCGGCGACCATCCTGAGGATGTTGGCGATCTCCGTGCAGCTCTTCATGAGCGCGACGCGGTTGTCGTGCCTCAGTACGAGGCCCCAGACCTTCCTGAAGTCGTCGGCGGCCTTGCCCTTCCACTCCTTCACGATCTTGTCGAGGTAGCCTTCGTGCTGGCCGTGGGCGCGCGCGTCGAGGACCTCGAAGACCTTGTTCAGGTTGGTGGCGAGGTTGTCGTGCGCCGCGGCGGCGGCCTTGAGGCGTCCTTCGGTCTCGTCGCCGCCGATGAGCGTGGGGAGCGCGCGCCACATGGACCTGATCGTGTCGAGCAGCGGGGCGGGGTTGAGCAGCGAGCCCCACTTGATCTCGAAGTGCCAGGCCGTCCAGTCCCATTCGAGCGGGTTGATGCTGCCGTGTTGGCTCATCTGGGGCCTCCGACGTCGCTGGCCTGGTGCGCGGCCTTGTAGTTGTACGCCGAGACCTCAAGGGCCGTGGTGATGAACTCCAGGGCCTGGGCCAGGTCGCCGAGGTAGCCGTAGACCGACTCGTACCGCTTGTCCTTGTGCTCGTTCTCCGCGGTGCCGTCGACGTACGCGGCGCCCAGCTCGTCGGCGCCGGGCGCGAGGCCGAAGTCGCTCTTGCTCAGCTTCGCGGGCGCGAAGGCGATCATGGCGTTGCGGACGATCGGGGCCTGCTGGGCGCAGGTCTCCATAGCCTTCTTCAGGTCGGGCGGTATGACCTCATATCCCTCGGCCTTGTCCCCCATGAGCCCCCCACGTATCACAAAGTACTAACTGCACCTTTGATACTAATGTTTACAAGTATTTGCGTCCAGGAAACCCCCTGTTTAGGAGCCGGTGGGGCTCCTGTTCAGGAGCCTGTTGGGCGGATGATCGGGGTGTCCGAGACCGGCGTCCTGGCGGCCGCAGGGTCGAGCGTCGGCCCCTCGGGGATGAGGCGCAGGAGGTGGGCGGGCAGCGGGGCCACGTTCGAGGCGTCGTAACCCAGCTTGGTCAGCACGTCGGGCGTGGCCAGCCGGTATTTCTTCCCCTGGTCGGTGACCAGGTAGAACTGCTGCACGTTGGAGAGCTGGTTCTCGCCGGGCAGCAGCCCCGCCAGGGCGGCCGCGCCCGGGGGCAGCAACACCTGGTCGAACTTCTCCGGATTGCCACTTGACGCCGGTGTCGGAATGCCGATCCGGCTGCCGACCGTGAGCGTGCCCTTCACGGACCCCTTCACGGTGTTGGCGTAGACCATGCACAGCGGTACCGAGCCGGCGGGCACCTGGAAGCGCGGCATCGTCGCCGGCATGCCGCCGCCGGTGATCCGCTGGGCCGAGACCTTCGCCGCGTTGGCGTTCGCCGCGTCGATCGCGATCTCCCGTACGTGCTGCTTGCCGTACGCCGTCTGGCTGGCCGGATCCTGGATCAGCAGCGTGGCCTGCGTCTGGGTGATCGGCGCGAGGCCGTCGGCGAGCATGACGTACCAGCGCGCGGGGGCGCCCGCGACCGCCGCGACCTTGAAGACCTGCCCGACCTTGAACGTCGTACCGCCGGGGCCCTGGATGTTGCGGCCGCGCTGGGGGATCGGCGGCGCGGCGAAGTCCGACCCCTCGGCGATGGCGTTGATCCACGAGATCGGCACCCGCCGGGGCGTCTGGTCGGTGAGCCGGTCCACGTTCCGCACGGCCATGCGCTGGTTGCCCCAGAGCGCCCAGTTCTGCCGTCCGTCGTTGACGACCAGCGCGTCGTTCCCGGCGGGTCTGCCGCCGACGTCGGTCCCGCCCACCAGCGTCACGTACGACTTGCGCCCCCCGGAGGGGTCGGTCGCCTCCACCACGCAGGCGGACCAGGGTGACTTGATGAGCCGCTCGGGCTTGGGCAGCGAGTCGGGAGCGCCCACGATGCCCACCTGCCCGCCGCGCGCGAACCCGGCCAGCGACTCCGCGGACACCGTCTTGACCTTGATGGCGTCGCTGTCCAGCAGGAGCCGGGCGGAGACGTAGTTGGCCACGGGGAGCAGCCGGCCGGTCTGCTGGCTGTAGACGTAGGCGGCGCCGGTCTCCTCCTCGACGATGAGCTGACCGGCGTCTCTCAGGTTGGTCGCGCCGCCCGGCTTGAGCATGCCCCAGATGCCGAACCCCGCGATGATGAGAACGCCGACCATGATCCCGGCGAACGTCGCCACGTTGTGCCGCCGCATCGGCGACTCGGGCAGGTCTGGCTCGCCCTGCAACAGGGCCATACCCAGGCGCTGGGTCATGAGCCGATGTGCCTGGTAGAGATCCTTGCGGGTCTGCATCCCACTCCGTTCCGGTCCGGCCTGAGGACAGCATAGAAGTGTTGCCTATGGGGGTAGTGGGGGTTATGTCGCAAATGAGGCCATGAGATCGTGATATGCGAGTAAACTTCGTTACCCGTAGTGTTCGGGGAGGGTGCTGTGTCAGATCCCGATAAGTTGAGTCCGCCGCCGGCCCAGGGCTGGCGTCTGGAGTCGGATTGGGCCGGGCTCGATCCCGACCGCGAGGGCGTCACGTACAGCGCCAGCAAGCTCAAGAAGCTCGCCGAGCAGCTCACGGATGAGTTCGCCAAGTTCGTCGGGGACAAGCCCGGGTCGGTCAACGACCTGGACATGAAGGCCAACCTCCTCAGCCTGAAGATGGCCGTCGAGCAGATCAAGCGATGGGAAGGCGGGCAGACCTTCGTCGCCACGGTCCAGAACGGCCACAAAGAGTTCACCGAGGCTTATCGCGAGATCGCCGAGAAGACGCGGATCGCCATCGAACTGATCAACGCGGGCGCGGGCAACTACGAGCGCGTGGACATCGCCAACGTCGGCACGAAGGACGTGTAGGAGCCCTCATGGCCGAGGACAAGAAGCTCAAGATCCAGAAAAAGACGCACATGATCAAGACGTCGTGCCCGCCTCTTGAGGTGGACGACGACGGCAGGAGCGTCGCCGAGATCAAGAACTTCATCAAGTCGCTGGACCCGTCGGCCGTCAAGCAGGCGGGCAACGCCTACCTCGACGCCTGCTCGACCCTGGCCGGCGCCCAGAAGGTCATTGAGCAGATCAACGTCGAGATGGCCAAGTGCTGGGGAGGCAAGGCGTCGGTCGAGGCGCAGGAGGCCCTCCGGGTGCTGCACGCGACGGTCCGCGAGGTGTCGGACAAGCTCAACTGGATGGGCCGCCCGCTGCAGTCCCTCGGTGACAGGCTGGTCGAGCATCAGGAGTTCATGGACCAGACGGGCTTGGCCTGGAGCGACAACACGTTCACCTTCGACGACTCCAGCCCCGGCGTGTATCGCACCATGGACAAGGGCAAGGAATGGGGCTCCCAGGACGAACTCGCCGGCCAGCACCTGCGCCTGCTGAACGACGACCTCACCCAGACCTACCAGCAACTGCCGGACTCCTTCCACAAAGAGATCCCGGACATCAAGGACCCCACAGCCGTACCCCCTCCCGTCACGCCCCTGAACACGGACTTCTCCAACCCCGGAGGCACCCGCGGATTGGGAGACGGCTACAACGGCCCGGGCGGCTACAACGGCACGGGTGACAACGGCAGCCAGGGCGGCATCGACTCTGACAGCTCGAACCGGAACGGCGTCGACACCCCCACCACGCCCAAGCCCTCGACCGACACACAGACCCCCGACCCGACCGGCAACGGCACCACAGACCCGACCAAGGGCACCACGGATCCAGGGGCGACGGATCCGACAAAGGGTGCGAGTGTCCCCACGGGCAGCGTCACGGACCCCACCAAGGGGATGACGGACCCGACGAAGGGCATGACGGACCCCACGTCCGGCCTGACCGACCCCACCAAGGGCCTGTCCACCCCCACCTCCACCAAGCTGGAGGACTTCCAGCGCCCCTCGGACTGGAACCAGACCAACACCCCCATCCCCAACTCCCACGCCAACCCCACGAGCACCGGCCCGAACGTCAACTCCCCGAGTTCCCCGAACTCCTTCTCCCCTTCATCCGGCCCCGTCACAAGCGCCCGAGGCGACAGCGGCATGGTCTCGGGCCTGTCGAACACCGCGGGCATGCCCAAGGCAGGCACCGGCGGGAACGGGATGGGCGGCATGCCGTTCATGCCCATGGGCGGCGCCGGCGCCGGTGCCCAGGAGAGCACCAATGAGGGCAGCACCTGGTTGACCGAGGACGACGACGTGTGGGGCGGCGAAACCGACGGCGTAGTCACCGACCGCATCGGCTGACCCTCACAAAGGGCTCGCCATCGGCGCTTCGCGCTCCTGGAAGCTCGGCGCCCTCCCCGGAGGCTTCGGCTCCTTCCCTGCGAGGGCAAGCCCTCGCGCTCCCTCGCTTCGCCACGGCCAAACCATGGAAGCCAGGGTGGGAGGCCATGGCGGCCCTGCCGACCGGATGGTGGCCGCTACTGCAACGCTCGTGCCAGTGACGGCGCCAGACTGGCTGCGTGACCGCCGCCGGTGACGGAGAACGGCTTACTGGGTAGTGACAGCGAACCCCAGACTGTTCCGCCGGTCGCCCGCGCGATGCGGAGTTCGCTGCCAAACACCGTCGCCGGGACCGACGAGCGGGCCAATGAGGGCGGCACCTGGTTGACCGAGGACGACAACGTGGGGCCGGCGAGACCGACGCCGTCGTCAGCGACCGCAACGGCTGACAGCTTCCGTGGCGAGACGACGCAGGGCGGCATCGTAAGCGACTGGAATGGCCGACAGTTTCCGTGGCGAGGCAGCGGAGGGTGCCGACAGTTTCCGTGGCGAGGCAGCGGAGGGTGCCGACAGTTTCCGTGGCGAGGCAGCGGAGGGTGCCGTCAGTGCCTGGATCGGCTGATGAGTTAGTGGCGAGATAGTGGGGGCGGCGTCATCAACGACTGGATCAGCTGACGACCTCGCGGGCGGCCAGGTCACGCGTACGCAGCACCAGCCTCTTGTCCAGTACAGCGGACAACCCCACGGTCCCGAGCGCGGCGACCCCGAGCCCGGCCCCGATCCAGGCCACCACCGGATATCCGAACCCCGCCCCGATCGCCAGCCCGCCCACCCACGGCCCCACGGTGATCCCGACGTTGAACGCCGAGAAGTTGGTGGCGGCGGCCAGCGTCGGAGCATCCTTGCCCACGGTGAACACCCGCGTGTTCAAGGCCGGATTCGTGGAAAACCCGAACGCCCCCAGCAGGAAGATCAGCCCGATGGCCATCCCCGGCATCCCGGCGAACATTCCCAAACCTGCCGAGATAACAACAACTCCCGCTACACCCACGTACAACGTCGTAAAAGGCTGCGCGTCAGCATGACGTCCGCCCAGGCCGATGCCGATCAGCGACCCCACCCCGTACAACGCCAGCACCGCGGGAACCCACCCCGCCGCCAGCCCGGTGGTGTCGACGAGCATCGCACCGAGATAGCTGAACGTGACCAGCACCGCGCCGGTCGCCAGCGCCGTCGTCCCGTATGAGAGCCAGAGCCGCGAGTTGAGCATGTTCCGCAGCTCCTGCCCCAGTTGCGGCACGCTCCCCGGCTCGGGCCGCCCGCCGGGAATGGTGGCCACCACTCCGATCGCCGCCAAGCCCGACAGCACTGTGACCGCCCAGAACGCCGCCCGCCATCCGAACTGCTGCCCGATGACCGTCCCCGCGGGCAGCCCCACGATGGTGGCCACGGTAAGTCCGCCCGCCACGATGCTCATGGCCTTGCCCCGCGCCCCTTCCGGAACGAGCCCCACGGCTGTCACCGCGGCCACCGCCCAGAAGCCCGCGTACACGAACGCTCCCACCACCCGCGTCCCGAACAGCACCCCATAGCTCGGCGTCACCGCCCCTACGACATGAGTAAGGGCAAAGATCGCCAGAAACGTCAGCAGCGCCGTACGACGCGGCCACCGCAAGGTCACCACGGCCAGCACCGGCGACCCCACCAGCATCCCGAGCGCGAACCCGGAGATCAGCAACCCCGCCTGGGGGACGGATACCCCCAGGTCGGCCGCCATTTCGGGCAACAGCCCGGCGAGCAAGAGCTCGGAAGTGCCCTGGGCGAATATCGACAACCCCAGGATGTACACGGCCAACGGCATAGGAACTCTTCCTGGTTTTGGATGGAACAGTGCAAAATCAAGAGACGCGAAACGACGCGTGCTCGTCTGGAGCGGTGGGCCCCTGTCCGGCCTGCTCGCGCGCGGCCGCGTCAGGCTGCTCGCGCGCAGCTGCGTCAAGCTGCTCGCGTGGGGCGTGTCCAGGGTGCCGGCTGCTCGGGTGGAGCGGTCCGGGCGTCAGAAAAGCGCGTCGAGCGTGATCTTCGCGACCGACTCCAACGCCGCCCGATCCGAATCCCCGCGCGCCATCACCCGCATGCCACTGATCGCCGCGACCACGAAATGCGCCAGCGCGACCGGATCCTTACCGGCTGGCAACTCGCCCCGGCTCTGCCCGAGCTCAAACGCCGCCCGAAGCGCCGCCAGCCGCCGCTCACCGTCCCGCCGAAGCTGCTCGGCCACCGCCGGATCTCGCGGCGCCAACTCCACCAGCGAGTTGACCACCAGGCACCCGACCGGATCGCTGGTCTCAACATCGACGGCCTGCCACAACAGAGTCCGCACCTTCTCCCGAACCGGAAGATCGCCTTCGAGCAACTCGATCAGCCAGGCGGTCTTGCTGTCCATGTAGTGCCGCAGGGCCTTGTCGAACAGATCATGCTTGCTCTTGAACGTGTTGTAGATGCTGCTCCGCCCCAGCCCGGTGGCCTCGCACAGGTCCTGGGTCGAGGTTCCTTCATAGCCCGCGCTCCAGAATGCCCGCATGGCCGCCTCGATCGCCCGCTCCTCCTCAAACTCCCTCGGTCGCGCCATACCGCGACGGTAGCACGTTTTGGACAGATCAGTGCAATATGGCCTCCGGCCCGGTCTTTGCGCCCGTCCCCCTCACGGATCCCGAAGCCAGACGCACCACGGACCCGAGTGCCCACCGAGAATGGCCAGCTCCGCAAGCACCGCTCCCACGAACAGTGCTTCCGGCCGCTCCCGCGAACAGCGCTCCCGCGAACAGCGCTCCCGCGAACAGCGCTCCCGCGAACAGCGCTCCCGCGAACAGCGCTCCCGCGAACAGCGCTCTAGCGAACAGCGCTCTAGCGAACAGCGCTCTAGCGAACAGCGCCCTCGCGAACAGCGCCCTCGCGAACACCGTCTCTGCCAGGACTCCCTCGAACGGCGCCCTTCGCAAGCGTCGCCCCAGCGCCCCGGGGACCCCACCGCATCGTCGTAGCCCTACAGCCGCTCCACCGAGCGGGCCCCGAAGTCCGCATTGTCACCACGACCAGTGCTCCTGGGGCGGTGCTGGGCACGGCGCTTCTGCGGAGGGGGAGGGCAGGTGCAGGGTGGAAGGCGCCCGTTTCCCGAGGTCTCAGGTGGTGGGGAGCGCCCGTTTCCCGAGGTCTCCGGTGGTGCGGAGCACCCGTTCCTCGCGGTCTCAGGTGGTGGAGGGCACTCGTGCCCCAAGGCTCCAAGTGGTGGGGGCACCCAGACACCGAGGTGTTTGGCGCTCAGCCGGAGATCCGGTCAGCCTGGTTCTACGGTGGGCCGGTGTCCGAGATGGCCGCTTGGATGGGGGTTGTGTTGCCCATGGTGATCAGCAGGCCGCGTCCTGGTGGGCCTCCGACGGCGCCGCGCGGCAGGCGGACCGTGAACAGGTCGCCGTCGGCCGGGCTCTGCACTGACAGGAGTACGCCGGTGCGCGACTTGCGGGTTTCGGCGACGAAGCCTCGATAGGCCGTCGCCAGGTCGCCTGTCGCGCCCGCGATGATGAGGCCGTGATCTCCGTCTCGGCCTGAACGGAGGACTTCTTCCAGGACCGTCCCAAGGGGGGAGTCCGGGTTGATCAGCTCGGCGTCGTCCACGATCACCACGTAGCGTTCACGGTCGGCGAGCAGTTCCTGTAGTCCCGCTCCGTCGCCGCCGAGGATGGCGAGGGCGCCCTCCAGCGTACGTAGCGGGCTACGCCGGGGAGCGATGGCGATTACCGGCGTGCCATACGAGATGAGCGATCTGGCGGCCGTGACCAGCACCGAGGAGCGACCGGAGCGGGCCGGTCCAGCGACGACGGCGCCGGGGCCGTGGGCGAGGAGGTCCAGGCCCATCGGAGCCAGGGCGTCGCCGCCTGCGCCGATCAGGGCCCACAGCGGCGATGGATGGGTGAAGTTCGGTTCCAGGTCCATGGCCTGGCCGGCGGTGATACGCATGGGAAGCGCGTCGACCCGAAGCGGCGGCTCTCCCTCCCAGAGCCACGCGCCGCGTCCCAGCCGAGTCGATCGACCTCTTCCGCCCGACCCCGCTGGCAGATCGCCCCGGAAGCCGACACCCGACGTTCCGTCTGAGGCGCCACTTGCCATGCCACCTGGAATGTTGTCGTCCGAGGTGCCACCCGGAATGTTGTCGTACGAGGTGCTGCCTGGCGTGCTATCTGAGGTGCCGCCTGGCGTGCCACCCGAGGTGCCACTTGGCGCGTCACCTGTGGCGCCGCCCGCGACGTTGCCAGCTGACGCGCCCGCGTTGCCCGTTGCACCGCCTGACAAGCTGTTCGGGACGCCGTCCGGGAGGTCGCCGTGTGGGGAGCCCGCGCTGGCTGGCATCCCCCTCGATGTGCCCCCTGATGGGCCGTCTGGGGCGCCCACCAGGGCCCCGCGGAGGCTTGTCGCAGATGTCGCAGAGGCGGGCTGGGGGGTGGCTCTCCCGGGTGAAGCCGTGGACGCGTACGTCGGGACGCTGCGGAGCGGGGCCGCGGCGCGGGCGAGAGACTGGAGGGCGGCTACCTGGGCTGGGCCCGACGGGTCGTGGGTCAAGAGGGCGATTTGGCTCTCGATGATGCCGTGTTCGCCGATCGAGAGGGCGCGGCCGGCGGGCATCGACGCGGGCAGGCCCTTCATCGGCAGACCGGCCAGCCCGTAGTCGGCCGGGTCCGCCAGACGGAGGAGGAGGCGGTCGTCGAAGACCGTGGAGACCTGGCCGAGTAGGCACGAACGGTCACCCGTCACCACCGCCCGCAGGCCCACCGCCGGACCCTCTCTGAGGAGTTGCAGGAGCGCCTCCGTGAGGCGGCCGTAGTCGTAGCCCTCGAAGGCCGCCACGTAGCCCTCCCAGCGGTCGACCATGAGCACCAGCCAGGGGAGGCGGTGGCCCGCCTGGCGGTATTCGGCCAGTGAGGCGTGTCCGGCCTCGGCGAGCAGTTGCTGGCGGCGGCCCACCTCGGCGCGGAGGCGGGACAGCAGGCGTTCGACGCGGTCGAGTTGGTCGCGGGTGACGACCGCGCCACAGTGCGGCATGGCCATCAGCGGGAGCAGCGCGCCCGATCCGCAGTCGATGGCGTGCAGGTGGACATCGGCGGGGGAGGCTTGTGCGGCGATGGCGCCCGCGATCGTCCGTAGCGCGGTGGATCTGCCGCTGCGGGCCGCTCCCGCGATGAGCAGGTGGCCGCCCTGGGCCAGGTCCAGCGCGAGCGGGCGCCGATCCTGCGCCCAGGGCCGATCGATCATCCCGAAGGCCAGCGGACCGACTTCGGCGAATGTCCCCGATCCGGTGGACGTTTTCAGCGGCCCAGTCGTCAAGGCGGTGGTGACCTCGTCGAGGGTCACGGCCGAGGGCAGCGGCTCCAGCCAAGGGCTTGGTTGCTCCGGTACGCCGGTCAGGCGCGCGGCCTCGATGAGCGCGTCGGCGAGGACGGTGAGGTCGGTGATCGTCGACCCCTCCGGCGGCTCCGGAAGCGGCGGCAGCGCCCTGCCCAAGGACCGCCAGTCCACGTCGACCACCCGCAGTTGACCGCCCGCGCCCGCCAAGCCGCCCGCCAAGGCGCCTGCCAGGCCGCCCGCGCCCGCCAAGCTACCGCCGCTCGTCAGACCGCCGCCCGCGCCCGCCAAGGGGCCTGGGCCGAGGGTCGAACCCGGGCCGAGCATCGCACCTGGGCCGAGTGTCGCGCCCGCGCCTGTCGGGTCGGCTCTGAGCGAGGCGCTTGCCACCGGGCTGCGCCCGCCCACCCGGGCCGTCTGTACGGCCGCCGCCGCGCCCACCCCTGACTTCACGTAGCACCGGCCAGGCGTCGACTTGGAGATGTGCGCCGCGTCCGGCAGGTCGATGACGTCGGAGGATTCGGCGGGCTCGGTGACCCGCAGCGCGATCCGCAGCGAGGTGTTGGCCTGGATGTCGGCCGTGACCACGCCCGCCGGCCGCTGGGTGGCCAGGATCAGGTGGATGCCGAGCGAACGGCCCCTGCGGGCGATGTCGACCAGCCCGTTGACGAAGTCGGGCAGCTCCGCCACCAGGGCGGCGAACTCGTCGATGATCAGCACGAGCCTGGGCAGCGGCTCGCCGGTGTAGTCGTCGATGTCCTTGGCGCCCGCGGCCAGCAGCAGGCGTTCGCGGCGCCGGATCTCGGCGGCCAGGGAGTCGAGGGCCCGCTGCGTCAGGTGCCCGTCGAGGTCGCTGACCATGCCGACCGTGTGCGGCAGCCGTACACACTCCTTGAACGCGGCCCCGCCCTTGTAGTCGACCAGCACGAACGTCAGCTGGTCCGGCCGGTTGGCCACCGCCAGCGAGCAGATGAGCGTCTGCAGCAGCTCTGACTTGCCCGCGCCCGTGGTGCCGGCGATCAGGCCGTGCGGACCGTCCACGCGCAGGTCGACCGAGAACGGGCCGTCGGGGCCGATGCCGATGACCGCCTTCGTGGAGCCGTGGCCGTGCCAGCGGGTGGCGAGGTCGTGGCCGGAGGGGGCGGGCAGGCGCAGGAGGTCGAGGAGGCGGACCGCCTCGGGGAGGTGGCCGGCCGGGTCGTCCCTGCTCACGTCGCGGATCGGGCCGAGCGCCCTGGCCACGCGGTCGCACCACGACGGTGAGACCAGGTCGGCCAGAACCGGGCCGATGACCTCCAGGCCGCCGCCGAGGAGGCGCACCTGACCGTCGGCGGCGCACGCGGCGACGGTGGCGCACTCCTCGGGGAGCAGGCGCTGGTCGTCGTCGATGGCGAGGGTGAAGACGCCCGAGCGGGGGCCTTGGCGCAGGATCTGCGGCATGCCGGGTAGGCCACGCAGGACCTGGGCGCCGTCGAGCACGACCAGGACGTCGTAGGGGCGTACGTCATAGGAGGTCAGAGCCGGGGTCTCCGGGCCGCCCAGGTCGTCCCAGCCGGTGGGGATCTTGCCGAGCTCTGGGATGGCGGTGTTCTGGCGTTCGTCGATGAGGGCGGCCAGTTCGGCGACGCGGTGGGCGGCGGACTCCGGGTCGGTGCCGACCAGGGCCACGCAGTCCTCGCCGCCGCGCGGGGCGCAGTGCGGCAGCCAGCGGACCCAGCCCCAGCGGCGCTCGCCGTCGGCGTGCGCGGACAGGACCACGATGGCCAGGTCACGGGGGCTGTGCAGGGTCGCCGCCTGGCCGATCAGCCAGCCGGCCAGGCCGGTCGCGGTGTCGCGCGGGCCGGTGACGCCCGCCACGCCGAGCCTGCGCATGGCCAGGGCCACCGGCACGGACCGGCAGATCGGCGGGGAGATCGCGCCGCCCTTCTCCTCGGACAGCTCCAGGTTGGCCGGCAGGTCGGCCAGCCCGACCCTGAGCCGCAGCGCGTCGGGATCGTGGATGCGGCGCTCCCACAGCCGCCGGCGCGGGCCGGTGGCGGTGAGCAGCACCTGCGCCGGGTCGGGCGCGTCGGATCGGCGGATCAGCTCGTCCTCGGCCCTGGCCTGCTCGACCGCCAGCTCGTACGCCTCCAGCCGCTCCTTGTATTTCTTGGTGGCCTTCCGGTGCTGCTTCTTGCCGTGGCGGCGATCGCTCCACCACTGCCCGATCATGATGAGGGGGGTCATCAGGGCGATGAGCAGGTAGTAGGGCTGGCGCATGACGTAGGCCAGCGTGACGCCCATCACCGCGGGCAGGAGCGCGGCCAGCAACTGCAGGCGCATCCCCTCGGCACGGCTGGGCTCCAGGGGGCGTTCGAAGGTGCGCTCGGGCTCCGGCCTGCGCAGCCGCGGCGGCCGGTTGTAGGCGACGCCGCCCTCTGGGAGAGGCGCCAGGTGCGCGTCCTGCGGCTCGATCGCGGTCAGCGTGAACACCGAGGAACCACAGGTCAGCAGCGCGTGCTCGGCCCAGTCGGCAGCTTCGGTGAGAGTCTGGGCGGCCAGCTCGGGCGGCTCGTAGTGGACGGGCTCCGCCTCCGCCGCCTCGCGCTCGGCGACCCGGGCGGTGAGCTCGGCGACCTCGTCGGCCCACCGGCCCTTGAGCTTGAGTCGCTGCGCCTGCTGGGGCGCGCGGTGCCGGGCCGGCTCGACCGTGATCGCGTCGGGGGTCACGCGCAGGATGGCGGCCTCGGGGGCGAGGGACGGGTCGGCGACGGTCATCGCGCACATCGGGTCGGATCCGATGACGTGCACACCCAGGCCCAGGCGGTGTACGGCGCCCGCGGCCGGACCGCCCACCACCCGCACCTCGGCCACACCGCCGGGCTCCTCGATGATCGTGGCGCGGGCGAGATGGGCGTCGAGGGTGACCTTGTCGCCGTCGCGCAGCACCGCCCCGGCCAGGGCACGCGGGTCGAGCGGCCGCCCGTTGCGCCAGAGCACGGCGCCCGCCCGGCCGAACCCATCGCCCGCCCGGCCAATTCCGTCGCGAGACCTGCCGATTCCGTCGCCCCGATCCCGGATGGACGCGGGGCCGACGTCACCCGGACCAAGATTGGACGCGCCGCCGACGCCACGCGGACCAGACTCGGACGCGCGGCCGAGGCCACGTCCATCAGGGCTGCGGGCGCCCGGGATGTCAGGTGAGTGGGGAGCGTCGAACCGGCTGGTCTCGGACGATCCGCCGGACCGGGTGTGCCGCGCCGAGGGGCGGGCGCCGGGCTCGGTCGCCGACATGCCGTAGGGGGCTCGCGCCCTGGGCAGGCGGACGACCTCGGCCAGCGGCGCCTGACCACTGAGGGCTTCACTCACCCTCGCCACCGTGGCGCCGTTGTCACCCTCGATCACAACGTCACGATCGCCTTGCTCGCCGAGCACGGTGAGCATGATCCGCATGTGCCGTCTCCTCGATCGGGCCTGGGCGCAAAGGTAACGCCAGAACAAAGGGTAGGTCCCGAGGTTGTCGGCAATGGCATGGATGGGCCGACCTGTGGATAACCGCGGACGGTAATTACGGCCTGTGGAAAGCGGCTGATTCGGCTGCCCTTTTAGGGTCCAGGAGCCATCGCGCGTTAAGGGAGGGAATGATGTGAGAAAAGGGACGCAAGGGATCGCCCCACGTCAGCAACCTTTAGTTCGCCAAAAAACCCTGCTCTGTCCCGTCATTGCGGCGCTTATCCTGAAAAACCACCCAGGTCAACTCACTGTAAACAATAGGCATTGATTATTTCTTGTTGACACCACGCCACCTGCGAAACGAGCATGGTTCCTCGCATTCCAGCCCCGCCCCCACCGGCGGGTGCACATAATGGCGTGAATTCGACAATTCACAATGGGAGCCCCCCACCCATGAGGACCAGTGAAAAGCCTGCCGTCAACACGGCGGGGTTGTCCGGCCCTGCCTCGCGCAAGCTCCCCGTGCCACCCCGCGAACGCAAACCCGCCCTGGCCGCTCTCGCCGTGCTCCTGATCCTCGGCGGCGCGCTCGCCACGACGCTGCTCGTGCTGCGCAGCGGCGACCGCGTCTCGGCGATCAGGGTCACCCAGCAGATCGGCGCCGGCCAGCAGTTCACCCCGGCCGCGCTCGAAGAGGTGCAGATCGCCAACACCGGCCTCGACTACGTCTCCTGGTCACAGAGGTTCGAGGTGGTCAAGAGCTTCGCGGCCGTCACGATCGTGCCCGGCACCCTGCTGACCCACAACATGGGCGTCAGAGCCAGCAGCGAGCTGGTGCCCGGCAAGGCCAAGGTGGGCCTCTCCCTGAAACCGGGACAGTTCCCAGCGGGCCTGGACAGAAGCCATCGAGTCCAGATCGTGTACGTCCCGGGCCGCACCGACCAGGCGGAAAGCCGCGTACTCGCACAGAGCGCCCTCGTCGAGAGCGTCAGCGACGGCGGCAGAGCCGGCGGATCCATCCTGATCACCGTGATCGTCGACGCCCCGGCGGCGAAGACCATCGTCCAATACGCCTCCAGTGGCGAGATCGCCGTGGCCGACCTGCCCGGAGTAAGTTGACGTGGCGCTGATCGTACTGGCCGCCGACAAAGGCGCGCCTGGTGTGACCACTGCCGCGACGGCCCTCGCGGCGGTGTGGCCGCGTCCCGTACTCCTCGCCGAATGTGACCCCGCAGGGGGCGACCTCGCCTACCGGCTGCCCGCGGCCGACGGCGGCGTGCTCAACCCGGGCAAGGGCCTGCTCACGCTGGCCGCGACCGCCCGGCGCGGCCTGGAGCCCGCGCAGATCCACCAGCACACCCAGAAGATCGTCGGCGGCCTCGACGTGCTGGCCGGGCTCACCCACGGCGAGCAGGCGGCCGGGCTCACCTGGCTCTGGGGTCCGCTGGGCAGGGCGCTGGCCGCCATCCCCAACGCCGACGTGATCGCCGACTGCGGGCGGCTCGGCGGCCATCCGCAGCTCGGCGACCTGATGGCGCAGGCCGAGCAGGTCGTGCTGCTCACCAGGGCCACCCTCGACCACGTCGCCCACCTGCGCGAACGCCTGTCCATCACCAAGGCCCACGGCGTGGCCGTGATCGCCGACCCGCGCAACTACCGTTCCTCGATCGACGACGTACGCAGGATCGTCGGTCCGAGCGTCAAGTTCGTCCACGGTCTCGCGCACGACCCCAAGGGCGCTGAGCTGCTGCGCGGCCAGTGGGGCGGGCGCCTCGACCGCTGTCTGCTCATCCGCACGGCGCGCGATCTCGCGGGACGGTTGGTGAGCAACCTATGAATTTCGGCATGGCATTCAACCTCGCGAGAGGTCCGCTACGTACAACCGGGAGTACGACACGCGTCCTCGCGAAAGTGAGCAGCCCGTGATCGATCACTCCCTGGTCAAGCGCTTCCGCCAAGAAGTCGGCGACCGCCTGGCCCACCAGCGCCGCCTCGACCAGGTCAACGGCCTGGTGTCGATGACCGGCGAAGACGAGCGCCAGTTCGCCAGGGCGCTGATCTCCCAGGTCCTGGAGGAGCACGCGCGCAGCGAGATCGGCCTGGGCCGCACCCCTCCCACGGTCGAGGAGGAGGAGGCGCTGGCGGCCGGCATCCACGCCGCGCTGTTCGGCGTGGGCCGCCTGCAGCCGCTGCTCGACGACACCGAGGTCGAGAACATCGACATCAACGGCTGCGACCGCGTCTTCGTCAGCTACGCCGACGGCCAGGAGCTCATGCGGGAGCCGGTCGCCGAGTCCGACGACGAGCTCATCGAGCTGATCCAGATCCTGGCGGCCTACTCGGGACTGTCGAGCAGGCCCTTCGACACCGCCAACCCGCAGCTCGACCTGCGCCTGCCCGACGGCTCGCGGCTGAGCGCCGTCATGGACGTCACGCTCAGGCCGGCCGTCTCGATCCGCCGCGCCCGTCTGGGCAAGGTGTTCATGTCGGACCTCGTGGGCAACGGCACGTTGAGCCCGGAGGTGGGCAGGTTCCTCAGCGCGGTGGTCGGCGCCCGCAAGAACATCATGATCGCCGGCTCCACGAACGCCGGTAAGACGACCCTGCTCAGGGCCCTGGCCAACGAGATCCAGCCGCACGAGCGCCTGATCACCGTCGAACGCGCCCTGGAGCTCGGCCTCGACCAGTTCCCCGAGCTCCACCCCAACGTCGTCGCCTTCGAACAGCGCCTGCCCAACTCCGAGGGCCAGGGCGAGATCAGCATGGCCGAGCTGGTCAGGAGATCGCTCCGGATGAACCCCAGCCGGGTGATCGTCGGTGAGGTGCTCGGCGACGAGATCGTCACGATGCTCAACGCGATGACCCAGGGCAACGACGGCTCCCTGTCCACCATCCACGCCAACTCCAGCATGGAGGTGTTCAACCGCATCTCCACCTACGCCCTGCAGGCCCGCGAGCGGCTGCCGATCGACGCCACCCACATGCTCATCGCGGGCGCGATCGACTTCGTGGTCTTCGTCGAGAAACGCAACGACTACAGCCGCGGCGGCACGTTGCGGCGCTACGTCTCCAGCATCCGCGAGGTCAACGGCTGCGACGGCCGCGTCCTGTCGAGCGAGGTGTTCATCCCGGGCCCCGACGGCACCGCCCTGCCCCACGCCCCCGTCTCCTGCCTGGAGGAGCTCGCCGCCCACGGATACAACCCCGGAGGCTGGCTGTGATCGACCTCGACCCCCTCGCCCTGCTCGCCGGCGCGCTCGTCGGCGGCGGACTGTTCCTGTTCTTCCTCTCCCTGTACGGCATGCGCGTCCGGCCCGCCCGCCCCAAGCGCGAGCTGCTCAAGACGCTCACCACCCGCACCGCGATCGCCGCCGTGGCCGCCACCCTGGTGCTGGTCGTGACCGGCTGGGCGGTCGCGGCGGTGGGCACGGTGCTGCTGGTGTTCGCCTGGCGCGGCCTGTCGGGCGGCGCCGCCGAGGAACGAGCCGCGATGCGCCGCCTCGAAGGGCTGGCCGCCTGGACGGAGTCGCTACGCGACACGATCGCCGGCGCGGCCGGGCTCGAACAGGCCATCCCGTCGTCGATCAGGGCCGCCGCGCCCACGCTCAAACCGCACCTGCGCGCCCTGGTCGACCGCCTGCACACCCGCATGGCGCTGCCGGAGGCGCTCGCGCTCTTCGCCGACGAGCTCGACGACCCCTCGGCCGACCTGGTGGTGGCCGCGCTGATACTCAACTCCAAGTTGCGCGGACCCGGCCTGCGCGACGTGCTCGGGGCGCTGGCCGTGTCCGCCCGCGAGGAGCTCGACATGCGCCGCCGCGTCGAGGCCGAACGCCGGGCCACCAGGCGCAGCGTCCAGATCGTGGTGATCACCGCGCTGGTCTTCGCCGGGCTGCTCGTCGTCTTCAACCCCTCCTACGTCAGCGAATACCGCGGCCTCCTCGGTCAGGCCGTGCTGGCGGTCGTGGCGGGGCTGTTCGGCGCCGGATTCGCCTGGATGCGGCGACTGGCCCGGTTCGACAAGCCCACCCGCCTGCTCGTAGGAGGCGGCAATGGATAGCAAGCCCACTCGCCTGCTCGTCGGAGACGGTCATGGATAGGGCGGCAATGGAGAGAGGGGGCGGTCATGGTTGAGGGTGTGCTGGCCGGCTGCGTGCTGGGGCTCGGCCTGTTCCTGCTGCTCCGGGCGCTGTTCCCGGCCCGCCCCGGCCTCGTGTCGCGGCTGTTGGCGATCGAGGCCGTCCGCGAGGACGCCGACGCGCCGCGCATCCAGCTGGCCCTGCCCGACGAGGAGGTCTCCGCCTTCCGCCGCGGCCTGGGCGTCCGGCTGGCCCGCCTCTACCACGCGCGGGGGTGGGAGGTCCGGTCGGTCAAGGCCGACCTGGCGCTGGTCGGGCGGTCGTTCGAGGGCTACCTGGCCACGAAGGCGTTGCTCGCGTCGGCCGGGCTGCTGGCGTTCCCGGTGCTGCTCGGCTGGCTGGTGCTGATGGAGTGGGGCACATCCCTGACCATCCCGTTCTGGTCGGCCGTACTCGTGTCGCTGGTCTTCTTCTTCCTGCCCGACGTTCAGGTACGGCGCGACGCGGCGGCCAAGCGGCGTGACTTCCGGCACGTCGTCGGCGCCTTCCTCGACCTGGTCTCGATGAACCTCGCGGGCGGCCGCGGCGTGCCCGAGGCGCTGATGATGGCGGTCTCGGTCAGCGGTGACCAGCCCAACTGGGCGATGTCGCGCATCCGCGAGGCGCTGGCCGGCGCCAGGATCGTCGGCATCACCCCCTGGCAGGCGCTCGGCCAGCTCGGCGAGGAGATCAACGTCGACGAGCTGCGCGACCTGTCCGCCGCGCTCGGCCTGGTCGCCGACGACGGCGCCAAGGTACGCGCTTCCCTGACCGCGAGGGCCGCCACGCTGCGTCGCCGCGAGCTGGCCGAGATCGAGGGCCGCGCCGGTGAGCGCTCCCAGTCGATGCTCGTCGCCCAGCTGCTGCTCTGCGCGGGCTTCGTGATCTTTCTCAGTTATCCCGCCGCTATGAAGATGTTGGGGTCCTAATGAATCATCCCTGGGTCATCTACCTGCAGGCATGCCTCAGCGTGCGTATCCAGCGCGCCCGCAACGCCCCCAGCCGGGGCGCCTCGGCGGTCGAGTGGGTGATCATCTCCGCGATCATCGCCGGCGTCGCCCTCGGCCTGGCCACGCTGATCAAGCAGCTGGTCGAGGGGAAGCAGAACGACCTCCAAACCAGCTTCGGCCAGACCGGCGGGCGCACGTGACAGGTGCCCGGCGCCCGCGCGGGCAGCCTCGGCGACCGAGCCGACCTCCGGGGCGGCGCCGCCGGGCACGACGCGACCGCGGCGCCTCCGTGATCGAGCTCGCCCTGCTGATGCCGGTCATCCTGGCGGTCGTGCTGCTCATCGTGCAGGTGGCGCTCTGGTTCCACGGCCGTCAGGTGGCCGAGGCGGCCGCCAAGGAAGGCGCCAGGGTGGCCAGGTCGGCCCCCTTCGACTCGGGCGACTGGGAGGGCGCGGCCTCCACCAAGGCCACCGACATCGTCCGGGCCATCGGGCCCCGCCTGCTCTCCAACGCCGCGGTCACGACCGCGGAGAAGGAGCCCGACGAGCGCTTCGTCACCGTGACCGGCAGCGCCGTACAGGTCATCCCGCTCCTGCCGGAGCTCACGTTCACGATCACGGCCACCTCGGGCGGTCCCGTCGAGTGCTTCCGCCCGGACGACGGGGGTGACGACTGCGGATGAACCAGAACCGGGTGCGGACGAACCAGAACCGGCTGTGGACGAGCCAGCACCGGCGGCGGATGAGCCAGAACCGGTGGCGTGAGCGCGGCTCGATGGCCGTGGAGACGGTCATGCTGGCGCCCATCTTCTTGCTGTTCCTGATGTTCCTGGCGGGGGCGGGCCGGCTGGTCGAGGCGCAGGGCGAGGTCAACGGCGCGGCACGGGACGCGGCGCGGGCCGCCTCGGTGCGGCGGTCGTTCGGCGACGCGGGCGACGCGGCCGACAGGAGCGTCAAGGCCGCGCTCGACGGGCGGTGCCAGAGCCCGGCGGTGTCCCTCGGCGGCTCCAAGTGGGAGGAGGGCGGCCAGGTGCAGGCCGCGGTCACCTGCGAGCTGGACCTGAGCTTCCTGGGGTTCTCCGGCACCAAGCGGATGACCGGCACCTCGGTGGTGCCCCTGGAGCAGTTCAGGAGGACCGAATGAGCCGCCGTGTCCCTGGAACGGTTCAGGAGCGGCG
The DNA here is from genome assembly GCF_040659625.1 of Nonomuraea sp. NPDC049750. Classification (NCBI taxonomy): domain Bacteria; kingdom Bacillati; phylum Actinomycetota; class Actinomycetes; order Streptosporangiales; family Streptosporangiaceae; genus Nonomuraea; species Nonomuraea sp. NPDC049750. Next base: position 47,925 of record NZ_JBFANB010000018.1, on the reverse strand, counting down.
AATGAGCCGCCGCGACCGCGTGAGCGACCGCGGGACGATGTCGGTCTTCACCGTGCTGTTCTCCGTGGCGGTGTTCCTGCTGGCGGGGCTGCTCGTCGACGGCGGCGGGGCGATCAACGCGCGGCTGCGGGCCGCCGACGTCGCCGAGCAGGCCGCGCGGGCGGGCGCCGACCAGATCGACGCCGACCACCTCCACGAGACGGGCGAGATCCGGCTGCTCGGCGACGGCCAAGTGTGCGACCGGGCCGACGAGGTGATCGCGGCGGCGGGCAGCGCCGACGTGACCAGGGGAACCTGCACCGTCGCGCAGGGACAGGACGGCGTGACCGTCTCCGTGAAGGTGCGGTGGACGGCCTTCTTCCTGCAGGCCATCGGCTTCCCCGGCACCGAGATGGAGGGCGAGGCCACGGCCGGGCCGCAGGCCAGGTGAGCCAGACCGATTCCGCTCACTCGATGGATCAGAACACCACCACGCAGGACCCTGAACACGGAGAAGGGAGAGGCGATGCCGACGCGAGACCCAGCGCGTCCAGCGGGCCGGCCGCGCGGGCCCGGGCAGGCGCCCGTGCGCATCCCGGCCAGGCGGAGCGTGGGCGACGTGCTGGCCGGCCTCGGCGCGCTCGCGGTGCTCGTGGCGATCGTCGGCGGTGTGCCGTACGCGCTGCTCACGTTCGTCGGGCCGCCGATCTCTCCCGAACTGCTCGATCTCGACGTGCTCAACAGCCGCGTGGGGCCGAGCACGATCATGGCCGTCCTGGTGCTGTTCGTGTGGCTGGCCTGGCTGCAGTTCTTCTCGTGCGTGATCGTCGAGGTCTACGCGGGCGTACGCAGGGTGGGCATGCCCGCCAGGGTGCCGCTCTCCGGCGGGTCCCAGGCGCTGGCCAACAAGCTCGTCTCGGCCGTACTCGTGCTGTTCACCGCCGGGGCCATGGTCGTGCCCATCATCAAGCTGGCGGCGCCGCCGCCCACCGCGCCGCCCATGACGACGGTCGCCTACTCCGCGCCGATCGTGGAGCAGCCGGTGCAGGCGCAGGCCACCAAGAAGGTGTACGTGGTCCAGCCGCCCCACGGCCGCCACCACGAGAGCCTGTGGGAGATCGCCGAGAAGTGCCTGGGCGACGGGCGCCGATATCCGGAGATCTACCGGCTCAACCAGCACAAGGAGCAGCCCGACGGCACCCGCCTGCGGATGGCCGACCTGATCAGGCCGGGCTGGGTGCTCGACATGCCCGACGACGCGCGCCACGCGCATGTCGTACCCGTGAACCAGGCGCGGGCCCAGACGCTGAAGCAGCACCCGGCGGGGTCGCACAGCGAACACCGGCGAGTCGCCGACGAGGCGCGCCAGACCTCCAGCGTCAAGCAGGGCCCGGCGCACGCGCGACACGAGACCGGAGCCGAGCAGCCCGTGGTGCAGAGCCCAGGAGTCGACCTGACCGACTACCTGGCCGCCGCGTCGCTGGCCGCGGCCGGTCTGCTGGTCGTGCTGGCCAGGCGGCGGCGCGAGCAGTTGTGGCGGCGCGCGTTCGGCCGCCGCATCGTCCGGCCGCGCGACGACGCGGCCCAGGCCGAGGTAGCGCTGAGGTTGGGCGCCGACGCGCCGGGCACTCGCATCCTCGACATCGGGCTCAGGCTGCTCGGCGCCGAGCTGGCCACGCAGGGCCGTACGCCGCCGACCGTCTACGCCGCCCACCTGTCGCCACGCAACCTCGACCTGTGGATCCACCCGCCTGACGGCGACGCGCCCGCGCCGTGGATCGCCCAGGACGGCGGCCAGGTGTGGCGGCTGGCCGCGCACGAGGGCCGCCTGCTGGAGGAGCAGCCCGGCGGCGCCCCGTACCCCGGGTTGGTCTCGCTCGGCGCCGACGAGAGCGGCCGGGTGCTGATCGACCTGGAGGCGGCGCAGGGCCTGATCAACATCCGCGGCCCGCAGACCACCGCGGCGCTCGCGGCGCTGGCCGTGGAGCTGGCGACCAACCGCTGGTCCGACCGGATGCGCATCACGCTCGTCGGCTTCGGCGACGAGCTGACGGCGATCGCGCCCGATCGGATCAGGGCCGTGGGCAGCCTGGCCGAGGTGCTGCCCGAGCTGGAGGCGACCGCCGCCCCGCGCCAGGAGGTGCTCACCGGGCGCGTCACCGGCAGCCCGCGCGACGCCCACTACCTGTTGTCCGCCGTGGCCCCCACCCATGAGGAGGCGCGCCGCCTGGCGCTGCTCGCCCGCAAGGACACCGCCGGATACGTGGTGACGGGCGACGTGCCGCACGCCACCTGGACCCTGGAGATCACCGAGGACGGCAAGGCGAAGATCGCGGAGCTGGGCTTCGAGGTGACCGCGCAACTGCTGCCGCGCCGCCACTACCAGGCGCTGATCGACCTCTTCCGTACGGCGGAGCAGCTCGACGGCGAGGCGGTGCCCGAGGCGGAGCCGCTGGAGGAGCTGGCGCCGCCCGCGGTGGAGGTCAGGATGCTCGGCCCCATCGAGATCGTCGGCCGCGACCCGCTCGAAGAGGGGCGGATGGCGCTGGCCACCGAGCTGCTGGTCTACCTGGCCACGCATCCCGGCGGCGTGCATCCCGTCGTGCTGGGCGGCGTCCTGTGGCCGCGTGGCGTGCAGCCCATGGTCAGGGACGCCACGATCGCCAGGGTCGTCGACTGGCTGGGCCGCGAGCACCTGCACGTCGACGAGGCGGGCAGGCTGCGGCTGGGGCCCGCGGTACGCACCGACTGGGCGCTCTTCCGCGAGCTGGTCCGCCGCTCGCACGGCGATCCCACGGCGCGGACCGTACTCCTGGAGAAGGCGCTCGGCCTGGTCAGAGGCCCGCTGCTGAGCGGGCGGCCGCTCGGGAGATACGCGTGGCTGGCGGGCGACGACCTTGAGTACGACGTCGCGGCCGGCGTCGCCGACGCCGCCCACCGGCTGTGCGAGCTGCGGCTGGCGCACGGCGAGCCGGACGCCGCGGTCGCGGCCGTACGCGCGGCCCTGCTGCTGGCCACCGACGACGAGGGGCTCTGGCGCGACCTGCTGCGGGCCACGCATGCCACCGGGGACATGCTGCGGCTCCGGACGGTCGTCGAGGGGCTGACCAGGCGCTCGTCCTCCCACCCCTATGGCGGCGGGATGGCGCCCGAGACCGAGGCGCTGATCGACGAGCTGCTGCCGTCGTGGCGTATCCACATAGTGAGGGAGTCGACGGCATGAGGCGGATGGCGGTAATGCTGGCGCTCCTGCTCGCGGCGGGCTGTGGGCCGCCCGACCGGCCGTACACCCCCGGCGACGTGCCGACCCCCGTCACCGGCGAGACCACCGCGGCGCCCGCTCCCACGTCCACCCAGGGCAAGACGGTCGATGTCGGCGACGAGCTGAAGGTCAAGGTGGAGAAGGGACCGTCGGCCGGCGCGCTGCAGCGGCTCTTCGCCGACTACTACGTGGAGCGGTGGAAGGCGGTCGTCACCGGCGACACCGGCTACCTGCGTCATGTCGAGCCGTCGGTGATTCCGCAGGCCGGCGAATGGGTACGCGGGTTCGCCGACCGGCAGGAGTCGGCGCGCGGCGTCGCGCGTCTCTCCAGACTGCGGATCACGTCGGTCATGGGTAAAGGTGCCCAGGTCGACACCTGCGTGGACGAGCGGGGCGTACGCCTCGTCTCCACGCCCACCGGCAAGGCGGTCGCGCCCCAGCCCGACTGGGTGCGCGCTCCTTACCTCCAAACCGTGCTCGCGCATCGCGGCGACGACGGTGTGTGGCGGATCAGGGAATTCCGCCAGGACAAAGAAGGGTGCACCTGATGAACCCCCTGATCCCGGTGCTCATGGCAGGGTCGCTCCTGCTGGCCAACCCCACGCCCGCCCCCCAATCCACCACGGAGGTCAGGACGGGCCAGCACGGCACGACGGCGTTCGTCAACCTCAAGCACTCCGATGTCGTGTTCAGCGGCGATGTGGGCAAGGGCGGCAAGCGCGACGGCTACCGGGTCAAACGGCCCTGCTGGTACGAGCCGGGACTCGACGCCGACGAGATGCTCAAGTTCCAGACGGACTCGAAGACCCAGTTCGCCAGGGTGAAGGCCGACGAGGAGAGTTTCAATAAGTTCGTCCAGCAGTTCAAGGACAAGAAGGGGAAGCCGGGGCGCTGGTGGACGCCCGCCTACGACGCGTCCGACCCCGACGGCGCCACCTGCTGGGCCGGGCTCGAACTGTTCGTCTTCGTGCCGCCGAACGACACGCCGCCCTCCGGGATCACCTTTGAGCAATTGGCCGAGCTCGCGCGGGCGGCGATCACCGTGCCCGAGCCGACGGTCAAGCTGAGCCCGGACGCCAAGAGCTTCGTCAACCTGCCGACGTTCGTGTGGCTCGAAGGCATCGGCCAGCCTCGGCGTACGGCGACCGCGACGCTGCCCGGCGTCATGAGCGCGACCGTGGTCGCCACGCTCCAGGACATCAAGATCGACGCGGGCACCGGCAAGGACCGGGCCGAGGTGCGCGAGCAGTGCGGGGCCACCGGCAAGCCGTACGCCAAGGGGGCCCCGTTCACCTGCGGCGTGCAGTATCTGCGCTCGTCGATCGACCAGCCGCGCCAGGTCTACCAGTTGACCGTGACGACCGTGTGGCCGGTGACGGTTGCGGGCCAGGCGGCGCCGGTCCAGTTCGCGCCGATCGAGGTGGGGGCGACCCGCGACGTGCCGGTGGGTGAGGTACAGAGCAACGTCCGGCCGTAGAGGCTGCCTCAGGCGATGACGGCGGCGAGCGGGGCGAGCTCCGGCAGCTCCGCCGCCTCCGCCAGCACTTCCTTGAGCACGGTGTCGTGTGTGGGGCTCGCCTGGGCGAGCAGCTCGCGGCCGGCCGGGGTGACCTCGGTGTAGATGCCCCTGCGGTCGTCGTCGCACAGGTAGCGGGCCAGCAGCCCACGGTTCTCCAGCCGCGTCACCAGCCGGGTCGTGGCGCTCTGGCTCAGCACGACCGCGCGGGCGAGTTGCTGCATGCGCATGTGCCAGCCGTCCTGGCGGCCCAGCACGTCGAGCACGGTGTACTCGCTCACGCTCAGCTCGTGCTCCTTCTGCAGGGCCCGCTCCAGCCGGTCCTCGATCCTGGCGTGCAGCGCGGCGAGCGTGCGCCAGCCCTGGGCGCGCGCCTCGACGGCGTCATCGGCTAGCGGCATGTGACACCTTCCCGGACAAGGTTGTATGGTCGGTTAGTCGGCGTGTGCAAATAATGTCTACGCTGACTAACGTCGTCTGAGGAGTATTCTATGCCACTCGCCCTGTTCGCCCTCGCGATCAGCGCCTTCGGCATCGGCACCACCGAGTTCATCATCAACGGGCTGCTGCCGGAGCTGGCCGCGGACTTCGCCGTCACGATCCCCGCCGCCGGCCTGCTCGTGTCCGGCTACGCCCTGGGCGTGGCCATCGGCGGGCCGCCACTGACCATGCTCGGCGGCCGGTTGTCCCGCAAGACCATGCTGCTGTCGCTGATGGTGCTGTTCATCGTGGGCAACCTGCTCTCCGCGCTCGCGCCTTCGTACGGTGTGCTCATGGTCGGCCGGTTCCTGTCGGCGTTCGCGCACGGCGCCTACTTCGGCGTCGGATCCGTGGTGGCCGCCGACCTGGTCGCTCCGCAGAAGCGGGCCAGCGCCATCGCGCTCATGTTCACCGGCCTGACCTTGGCGAACGTGCTCGGGGTGCCGCTCGGCACCTGGATCGGGCAGGCGTTCGGCTGGCGGGCGACGTTCTGGGTCGTGGTGGCCATCGGCGTCGCCGGGCTGATCGGCGTGCTCGCCCTGGTGCCCGCCCAGCCGCGGCCCGAGGGCGGCGGGATGCTGCGCGAGCTGGCGACCTTCCGCAAGGGCGGCGTATGGCTGGCGCTGGCCATGACCGTGTTCGGGTTCGCGCCGGTGTTCGCGGTGATCACCTTCATCTCGCCGATCATGACGAGTGTCGGCGGATTCTCCCCTGGCGCCGTGCCGGTCGTCATGGCCCTGTTCGGGGTGGGGCTCGTAGTCGGCAACCTGATCGGCGGCCGGCTCGCCGACCGCGCCGTCATGCCGAGCATCTACGGCTCGGTGGCCCTGCTCACGCTGCTGGGCGTGGTCCTGGCGCTGGTGGCGGGGAACCAGGTCGCGTTCATCGTGACGATCACCCTGTTCGGCGTGGCCGCCTTCGCGACCGTGCCGCCACTGCAGACCCGGGTCCTGGACGCCGCCGCGGGCGCCCCGACGCTGGCCTCAGCGGCCAACATCGGGGCCTTCAACCTGGGTAACGCGATCGGGTCGTTCGTGGCGGGGCTGACCATCGACGCGGGCTTCGGCTACACGGCTCCGGCCTGGACCGCCGCGCTGCTCGGGCTGACCGGGCTGGCGGTGGCGGGACTCGCGGGCGTGCAGGCCCGCCGCCAACTTGTCCCGGCCACCTGACACGGGCTTCGTGGGTTCGGTTCAGCTGAACAGCTCGTCCACGCTCAGCGCGGTCACGGCCCTGACGGTCCAGCGGTCGAGGAGGCTCTGATCCGTGCATGTGCGGATGCGGGCCCGAGCCTCCTCGGGCACCGAGATGTCGCGTGCGTCCAGAAATCCCAGGATCAACTGAGCCGGCGTCCGTTCCGGCTCGCCCCTGTATTCGTGTGCTCCGGCCATCCACCCAATCGTACAGAGCGCTGCCGCGCCATGACGGGGAGTTGCTAGAGCCGGCCGGACTCGTGGGCGAGCAGCCACTCCTTGACCGGTACGCCGTAGTAGTAGCCGCCATAGCCGCCCGAGCCGGGCAGCACCCGGTGGCAGGGGACGAAGGGGGCGATGAGGTTCTGGGAGCAGGCCGACCCGGCCGCGCGGGCCGCCGTCCTGGGCATGCCGGCGCGTTCGGCCAGCTCGGCGTACGTCACCGTGGTGCCCGGCTTGACCTCGCGGAGCGCCTGGTGGAGGCGCTTGCGGGTGGCCGTGCCCGGCTGCTCGACCGGGATGGCGTCCAGGGCCAGGAGGTCGCCGTCCAGATAGTCGCGTACGGCCTGCGCGGCGGCGCCGAGGTCGTCGACCACGTCCAGCCCTTCGGCCTGCAGCGCGGGCGACAGCCGGACGAACATGTCCGAGGGGTCGGCGGTGAAGCCGGCCGCGACCAGTACGCCGTCACGGCACAGCACGGACAGCGGGCCGATCGGGGTCGGCATGACTTGGGCGTCGATCATGATGAGCTCCAGAGATGCAGGGCGGCGTAGGCCCGCCAGGGCCGCCACCGTTCGATGTGGTCGTCGGGAATGCCCAGGCAGGCCATGCGCTTCTTGAGCACCAGGTCGCCGATGGGCCAGGCGTCGGGGTCGCGCAGCGCGCGCAGCGCGACATAGCTGGCGGTCCAGGGGCCGATGCCGGGAACGTCGAGCAGCTCGGCCACGGCCTCACCCGGATCCTGGCCGCCGTCGAGGTCGATCCGGCCCTCGGAGACGGCGATGGCCAGCTCCTTGAGCGTCGCGACGCGGCGGTTGGTGAGCCCCAGCCCCGTGAGGTCCGCCTCGAGCAGCTCCGCGGCGGTGGGGAACAGGTGGGTCAGGCCGGGGCGCTCGGTGAGCCGCCCGGCTCGCTCGACGATCCGGCCGAGCAGGGTGCGGGCGCCCGCGACGGAGATCTGCTGGCCCACGACGGCGCGTACGGCCAGCTCGAAGCCGTCGAACGTGCCCGGCACCCGCAGCCCGGGCCGGGACTCGATGAGCGGGCGCAGCGAGGTCTCGCCCAGCGCGGCCGCGATGGCGTCGGGGTCGGCGTCGAGGTCGAGCAGGCGGCGGCAGCGGGCCACTATGCGGGCCAGCTGCCGGGTGTCGTCCACGGCGACGTCGAGCGCGATGTGACCCGGCTCGGGGGTGAGCGTGATCGTCCCGCCGGGGACGGCCCGGCTGTAGGACGTCGGGCCGGCCACCTCCAGGCCGGGGATCGCGCGCGAGGTCAGGAAGGAGAGCACGCCCGCGATGTCGTACGGCTCCCGCCGGTGCAGGCGCAGCCGGAGCGTCGCGGGCCCGGCCACGACCTCGACCGCCGGCGTCGCGGAAACAGCGGAAACGGAGGGGCCTGAAGGGCCGCCCGCGGTCGCGCGCAGCTCGCTCGGCGTGAACCCGTACGTCTCCCGCATCGTGGCGTTGAACTGCCGCACACTCCCGAACCCGGCCGCGAACGCCACCTCGGTGACCGGCAGCCGCGTCTCGGTCAGCAGCTGCTTGGCCAGCAGCAGCCGCTTGGTCCTGGCCACCGCCAGCGGCCCCACGCCCAGCTCGGCCACGAACAGCCGGTGCAGGTGCCGCTCGGTGATGTGCAGCCGCGTGGCCAGACCCGCCACGCCGCGCTCGTCGGCGGCCCCGTCGTCGATCAGCCGCAGCGCCCGCCCGATGAGGTCACCGCGCAGGTCCCATCCCGGATCGCCGGGGGAGAGCTCCGGGCGGCAGCGCTTGCACGGGCGGAAGCCCGCCGCCTCCGCCGACGCGGCGTGCCGGTAGAACCGCACGTTGCGCGAGGCCGGCGTGCGAGCCGGACAGATCGGACGGCAGTAGATCCGCGTCGAGGTCACCGCCGTGTAGAAGCGCCCGTCGAATCGGGCGTCCCGGGCGGCTACCGCCCGGTAGCAGGAGTCGAAGTCGAGCTCAAGTGGTGACATGACACCGAGCGTATGTGTTCGCCCGGCCTGTCGACTGGCGGGAATCGGACCTGATCGTTAAATCGCTGGTCAGCAGGTCAAACCCGCCGACCAGCGGAAATCAGACGTCACTTGGACGAGACGCCCACGCCCAGGTCGAACTCCCGGTAGACACGCGCCCAGAACCCGTCGCGCAGCCACACCCGCGCCTCGGGGAACGGCCGCAACGAGTGGCCGAGCTCCTTCTCCGCCTCGATGAGCAGTTCGGTGTCGATGACCGTCGGCAGGATCGGCCCCGGCAACAGGTCGCGGATGTTGTCGCGGCCACGCGTGAGGATCCACTTCTGCGCCACGTGCTCGCCCACGTCCTCGACACGTGGCCGGCTGGGCCCGAGCTTGGCCACCTGGCCGGGCTTGACGTGCGGTTTGACGGGCGCACGGCCGGCGAACACCTGCGCGGGCGACGGAGCGGCCACCGGCGGGGCGACCGGAACGGGTTGTGGAGCACGACTGAAAAAGGGCCTCAGGAATTCAGCAGTGATCACTTCCACGGTGTCCGACTCCCAAACCAGCCGTTCGGCCTGGTTGGTGCCGTACGGCGGCTCGACGCCCCACAAGTGGATGCGCACCCCGTACGCCTGCGCCGCCTCCACCGCGGGGACCATGTCCTCGTCTCCGGCGAGCAAGATCGTGTCAGTCACCGCGTGATGCCGGGCCAGGGCCTCCAGATCGCTCCTGATCTGCGCGTCCACGCCCTTCTGCTGGCCACGGGCGTTCAGGTTGCCAAGCCGTACCTTGACCCAGGGCAACTGGGCGATTACCCGCTGATCGACGGTCGGCACACGGTCGCGAGCGGCGTCATACCAATAGATCCGCAGCAGTTCGCCAGATATACGTTCCAGCGCATGTTTCTGTAGACTCTGGATCAGCTCATCGGCGGCCACTCGATATTCTTTGCGCTCCTTGGCGCCCAGCAGCACTTCGCCTGCGGCAGCATAGAGATAACCGACGTCCACCAGGACGGCGTACTTCGCTGCCACAGCATGCGGCATGAGGTCTGGGATGGCCATGTGTCCTCCAGGCCGCGGTTAGTTGATCGGCTGACTATATACGCCTACTTTCTCTAGATAGTCCCAACTCCTCGAGAACTTGACACCCGATTCCCGGGATCTATCTAGGGCAGGGCGCTCATCCGCCAACCCGACTTCCCCGGTGGGGCTGCCTTACGCATCGCTCTCGCCGGGTTTCGCCATGTTTGACTTCGCGGTATGACCGCCGGCTCCGGCACGGCCTGCCGCGTCGCGAGAACGGTCACGAGGGCGGCGATCTCCTCCGGCGTGGCGTCCCCACGAACAATCCGCAGATAGGCGTTCATAGCGGGATGTTCCCATGCTTCTTCGGCGGCAGCGAGGCCCGCTTGTTCCGTAGTGCCCGCAGCGCCCTGACGACCTGAGCCCGGGTCTCGGCGGGTCGGATCACCGCGTCGACGTAGCCGCGCTCGGCCGCGATGTACGGGTTGGCCAGCGTGTCCTCATATTCGGTCACCAGCCTGGCCCGCTCGGCGTCGGCATCGTCGCCCGCCGCGCTGAGCTCGCGCCGGTAGAGGATGTTGACGGCGCCCTGCGCGCCCATGACCGCGATCTGCGCCGTGGGCCACGCCAGGTTGACGTCGGCGCCCAGGTGCTTGGACCCCATGACGTCGTACGCCCCACCGTACGCCTTGCGGGTGATGACCGTCACCAGTGGCACGGTCGCCTCGGCGTAGGCGTAGAGGAGCTTGGCGCCGCGGCGGATGATTCCGTTCCATTCCTGATCGGTCCCTGGGAGGAATCCCGGGACATCTACAAAAGTCAGGATCGGGATATTAAAAGCATCACATGTTCGAATAAAACGGGCTGCCTTCTCGGAGGCGTTGATATCCAGGCACCCGGCGAAATGCATGGGCTGGTTGGCCACCACGCCCACCGCCTGCCCGTCGACCCGGCCGTACCCGACCACCACGTTGGGCGCGAACAGCGCGTGGACCTCCAGGAACTCACCGTCGTCGAGCACGTGCTCGACGACCCGGTGCATGTCGTAGGGCTGGTTCGCCGAGTCAGGGATCAGCAGGTCGAGCTCGGGATCCGGCTCCAGGTCACCGGCGCCCTCGAACACCGGCGCCTCGTCCAGGTTGTTGGAGGGCAGGTAGGACAGTAGCGCCTTGACGTAGTCGAGCGCGTCGCTCTCGTCGGTGGCCTGGTAGTGGGCCACGCCTGACTTGGTGTTGTGCGTGTGCGCGCCGCCGAGCTCCTCGAACGTGACCTCCTCGCCGGTCACCGTCTTGATCACGTCGGGCCCGGTGATGAACATCTGCGACGTCTGGTCGACCATCACCACGAAGTCGGTCAGCGCGGGGGAGTAGACGTGCCCGCCGGCCGCGGCGCCCATGATGAGCGAGATCTGCGGGATCACGCCCGAGGCATGCACGTTGCGCTTGAAGATCTCGGCGTAGAGGCCGAGCGCGACCACGCCCTCCTGGATGCGGGCGCCGCCGCCCTCGTTGATGCCGATGATCGGGCAGCCGGTCTTCAGCGCCAGGTCGAGCACCTTGACGATCTTCTCGCCGTAGACCTCGCCGAGCGAGCCGCCGAACACGGTCACGTCCTGCGAGAACACGCACACCTGGCGCCCGTCGATCGTGCCATGGCCGGTGATCACGCCGTCGCCGTACGGTCGCCTGCTCTCCAGCCCGAACATCGTGGACCGGTGCCTGGCGAACTCGTCGAACTCCACGAACGAGTCCTCGTCGAGCAGCGCCAGCACCCGCTCCCGCGCGGTCATCTTGCCCTTGTCGCGCTGCTTGGCCACGGCCGCCGCCGAGCCGGCGTGGACCGCCTCGTCCAGCCGGCGCTCGAGGTCGGCGATTTTCCCGGCGGTGAGGTGAATGTCCGGCGGGTCCGGTACGGCCTCGGCAGCAGTCATGCGCGCAACATTAACCCGGCTCCTACAGTGGATCCATGACGGAGGCGGTTCACACGCACGGCCTGTTCAAGCGATACGGCCCGCAGATCGCGGTGGCCGGCATCGACCTCGTGGTCCCGGCGGGCAGCTTCGCCGGGCTCGTCGGCCCCAACGGCGCCGGCAAGACGACTTCCCTGAGCATGATCACCGGACTGCTCCGCCCCGACGGCGGCCAGGCCGAGATCGACGGCTTCAACGTGTGGCGCGATCCCGTCGAGGTCAAAGCCCGCATCGGCGTGCTGCCCGAGGGGCTGCGGCTGTTCGAACGCCTGTCGGGGCGCGAATTACTCCTCTACAACGGCAGGCTGCGCGGCATCGCCAAGGCCGACGTCGAGCAGCGCGCCGAGGAACTACTGCGGGTGATGGACCTGGCCGACGCCGCCGACAAGCTCGTCGTCGACTACTCCACCGGCATGCGCAAGAAGATCGGCCTGGCGGCGGCGCTGCTGCACAACCCCTCTGTGCTCTTCCTCGACGAGCCGTTCGAGGGCGTCGATCCGGTCAGCGCCAACACGCTCACCGAGGTGCTCCGGCGCTTCACCGCCTCGGGCTCGACCGTCATCTTCTCCAGCCACGTGATGGACCTCGTCGAGCGGCTCTGCGACTGGGTGTCGGTGATGAGCGCCGGGCACATCGTGGCCCAGGGCCCGCTGGAGAAGGTACGCGCCGGACGCAGCCTCAACCAGGCGTTCCTGGAGCTGGTCGGCGGTCCGCGCGACAACGGCGACGCGGGCCTGAACTGGCTCGGCCGGGGGAAGGAACCCGCGTGAGCACCGTCGCGCTCTTCGCCCAGCTCAAGCTCCGGCTGCTGGCCGGCAACCTCCGCGGCGACATACAACGCAAGCTCGGCTTCATTTTCACCCTCATCATGTCCGTGTTCGTGAGCGTCATCGGCTTCCTGCTCATGAGCCTGCTCCGGCTGGCGCCGCACGACGTCGCGGCGTCGATCGTCGTCGTGGTGTTCTCGGTCATGCTCATCGGCTGGATGGTCGTGCCGCTGCTGGCGTTCGGCCTGGACGACACGCTCGACCCGGCGCGGCTGTCGCTGTTCCCGCTGCCCACCCACCGGCTCGCGGTCGGCATGTTCACCGCCTCCGCCACCGGCGTCTGGCCGCTGGCCACCCTGATCGTCACGGCGGGCGCCCTGGTGGGGCTCGCCACCGGCGTGGGCGGCGTCCTGCTCGGGATCGTCGCTGTGCTCCTGCAGTTCGCGCTCTGCCTGGTCGCCTCCCGGCTGGTCACCACGGCGCTGTCCAGCGCCCTGCGCACCAGGCGCGGCCGGGACGTGCTGGCCGTGGCCGCGATCTTCGTCGTGCTGCTCGCGCAGCTGCCGAACCTGCTGCTCAACAGCAACATCGGCGACCCGGCGGGGATGCTGCGCCAAGTCGCGGCCCTGCTCAGGTGGACGCCCTCGGGCATGGCCGCGCACGCGATGGCCGACGGCGGCCTGACCGGCCTGGCCGAGCTCGTCGTCGTGGCCCTCGTGGTCGTGGTGGTCGGCTGGCTGTGGATCAAGGCGCTGAGCCGGGCCCTGGTCACACCCGACTCCTCCACCCGCGCGGCCTCCGTACGCAGGGGGAGCGGCCTGGTCGACCGGTTGGTGCCGAGCGGGCCGCTGGCCGCCGTGGTCACCAAGGAGCTCAAGTACATCATGCGCGAGCCCCGCTACCGGGTCGGCTGGTTCTCCTCCGTCCTGGTGGCCGTCGTGCTGGGCTTCTCGGTCACCCGCTCCGGAGACGCCGGAGCGTCGACGCCGATCCTGCTCACCGCGTCGGCCGGGATGATGATCGCCCTGCAGTCGGCCAACTCGTTCGGCATCGACGGCCGCTCGCTCTGGATGAACGCCGTGACCATCGGCTCGGAACGCGGCCTCAGCACCGATCTGGCCGGCCGCCACCTGGCCGGCGCGCTGGTCGCGACGCCGCTGCTCACGCTGATCGCCGTCGCCGCCGGGCTGTTCGCCGGCCACCCGGAGGGGATCGTGCCGGCGGTGCTCATCGGCCTGGGCGCGCTCGGGACCGGGTTCGGCGTCGGCTCCGTGACCAGCGTCGTCATCCCGTACACCATGCCTGAGCGGATGAACGCCTTCAGCGGAGCCGCGCCCGGTCAGGGCGGCCAGGCGTTCGTCTCCGGCCTGGGCGCGCTGCTGGGCATCTCCCTCCTGTCGTTGCCGTTCGTGGTGCCGCTGCTCTTCGGGCTGCTCTGGGTGTCGGTGCTCGCGCCGTTCTACGGGCTGCTGGCCGAGGTGCTGGGCCGGCGGCTTGGCGCGAAGATCGGCTTCCCCCGCCTTCCCGAGCTGCTCGCCGCCGTGTCCCGGCCCACCTGAGCATTGGTCTAGTCCAATACGTGAGACCGCCTTACCGACATTCCTCGCTTGTGGATACCTTTGAAGCATGATTGACCAGGGGATTGAGCGTCGCAGTGCCGCGGTCACCGAGATGCCCGATGAGCTGCGCAAGGACGTGCGATTGCTCGGCAAGCTGCTCGGGCAGGTGATCGCCGAGCAGGGCGGCGAGGATCTGCTGGCCGACGTCGAACGCCTGCGCAAGGCCGTGATCGCCGCCCGCAGGGGCGAGGTCACCGGCGACGAGATCACGGCCATGGTCGCGCAGTGGGAGATCGACCGGGCCGTGCAGATCGCCCGCGCGTTCACCTGTTACTTCCATCTGGCCAACCTGGCCGAGGAGCACTACCGCATCCGCATCCTGCGCGAACGTGACACCGAGGGCCGGGTGGAGCGGGAGTCGCTGGCTCAGGCCGTACACGAGCTGGGCCCCGAGCGCGTCGCCGAGCTGGTCGAGGGGCTGGAGCTGCACCCGGTCCTGACCGCGCACCCGACGGAGGCGCGCCGGCGCGCGGTCGTCACCGCGATCCAGCGGGTCAGCGGCCAGCTCAGCGAGTACAACGCCGCCGGGCGCGGCGCCTCCGAGCGCGCCGAGAGCCGCCGCCGGCTGCTGGAGGAGATCGACCTGCTGTGGCGTACGGCCCAGCTGCGCTCCACCAAGCTCGACCCGCTCGACGAGGTACGCACCGCCATGGCCGCCTTCGACGAGACGCTGTTCCGCATGGTGCCGCAGGTCTACCGCTCGCTCGACGCGGCACTCGGCGAGGGCACCGGCACCCGCCCGCCGCTGGCCAGGCCCTTCATCCGCTACGGCAGCTGGATCGGCGGCGACCGCGACGGCAACCCCAACGTGACCGCCAAGGTCACCCGCGAGACCGTCCAGATCCAGTCCGACCACGTGCTGACCGCCCTCGAGACGGCCTGCACGCGCATCGCCCGCACGCTCACCTCGGCCGAGCAGTTCGCGCCGCCGTCGCCGGAGCTCAGGGCGGCGCTGGCCGCGGCCGTCGACGCCCATCCCGAGGTGGTCTCGGAGATGGCCACCCGCTCGCCGCGCGAGCCGCATCGGCAGTGGCTGATGTTCGTGGCCGCCCGCATCGCCGCCACCCTCCGCCGCGACCTCGACCTCGCCTACCGCGCCCCGGCCGAGCTGCTCGCCGACCTGCGCCTGGCCCAGGACTCGCTCTCCGGCCACGCCGCGCGTCAGGCGTACGGGGAGCTGCAGCAGCTCATCTGGCAGGTCGAGACGTTCGGCTTCCACCTGGCCGAGCTGGAGGTACGCCAGCACTCCCAGGTGCACGCGGCCGCGCTGGAGGAGATCAGGGCGGGCGGCGAGCTGTCGGAGCGCACCGAGGAGGTGCTGGCCACGATCCGGGTGATCGCCTGGATCCAGGAGCGGTTCGGTGTCACGGCCTGCTCCCGCTACGTCGTCTCCTTCACCCGCTCCGCCGACGACATCGCCGCCGTCTACGAGCTGGCCGAGCACGCGCTCGGCAAGCGCGCGCCGGTGCTCGACGTGGTGCCGCTGTTCGAGTCGGGCCAGGACCTGGCCAACTCCCCGGACGTGCTGTCCGGCATGCTGGAGCTGCCGCCGATGCGCGAGCGGCTGGCCGCCAACGGCCGGCGCATGGAGATCATGCTCGGCTACTCCGACTCGGCCAAGGAGCTCGGCCCGGCCGCCGCGACACTGCGCCTGTACGAGGCGCAGGAGCAGCTGACCGCCTGGGCGCTAAAGCACGACGTCAAGCTGCGCATGTTCCACGGCCGCGGCGGCGCGCTCGGCCGTGGCGGCGGCCCCGCCAACCGCGCGGTGCTCGCGCAAGCACCCGGCTCGGTCGCCGGTCGCTTCAAGGTCACCGAGCAGGGCGAGGTCATCTTCGCCCGCTACGGCCACATCGCCATCGCCCGCCGCCACCTGGAACAGGTCACCAACGCGGTGCTGATGGCCTCCTCACCCACGGTCGGCTCCCGCACCGCCGCCGCGGCCGACCGCTTCCGCTCGCTCGCCGAGCAGGTGGCCACGGCCTCGGAGCAGGCATACCGTGCGCTCACCGAAGCCCCCGGCTTCCCGGAGTGGTTCGCCTTGGTCAGCCCGCTGGAGGAGATCGGCTCCCTGCGCCTCGGCTCCCGCCCCGCCCGCCGCGGCCTCGGCGCCCCCCGCTCACTCGACGACCTGCGCGCCATCCCCTGGGTCTTCGCCTGGGCCCAGACCCGGGTCAACCTGCCCGGCTGGTACGGCCTGGGCACCGGCCTGGCCGCGGTCGCCTCACTCGACGAGCTGAAGGCGGCCTACGCCGAATGGCCGCTGTTCAACGCGCTGCTCGACAACGCTGAGATGTCGCTGGCCAAGACCGACAGATCGATCGCCGAACGCTACCTGGCTCTCGGCGGCCGCGGGGACTTCGCCCGCCAGGTCATGGAGGAGTATGACCGGACCCGCAGCCTGGTGCTGCAGGTCACCGGCCACACTCGCCTCCTGGAGAACCGCAAGGTCCTCTCCCGCGCCGTCCAGCTCCGCGACCCGTACGTGGACGCGCTGTCCCACCTGCAGCTACGCGCGCTGACGGCCATGCGCACCGGCACCTTGTCGGACCACGAACGCGAACGCCTGTCGACGCTGCTCCTGCTGTCGGTCAACGGGGTGGCGGCGGGCCTGCAGAACACCGGCTGAGTCGCCGCCCAGATGAGAAGATGACCAGCATGGCGGAGCAGCGGCTTACCGAGCTACGGGTGGAGAACTTTCGCAGTCTGCGACAGATCACCATGCCTCTCGGGCCCGTCAACGTGCTGGTCGGGCCGAATGGCGCGGGTAAGACGAATGTGCTGAAGGTCTTCGACTTTCTGGCCGACATCGTCAGGACCGACCTGGAGCCTGTGCTGGCCGCCCGCGGTGGCTTCGATGAGTTGGTGTTCAGGGGCGGCGCCGAGCGGCCTGATCATCTTCTCATCGGGATCAAAGGAGCATGGTCTTCCTCTTTGGCAGGGGCTCCCGACGAATACGTATTGAAGATCACAAATGCTCCTCTCGCCAGGGAGGAGGTTTTCCGGTCTGCCGACGTGCAGCATCGCTTGCGGACCATCACTGTGGAAGGGACGAGGGCGAAGGCTCAGCTACAGACCCTCGGCCAAGGCGGTTTCGAGAGTCGTTCCGAATGGCCGTCGCTCGAGGTCGGCACCGCTGACCGGAAGTCGGACGAGGTCGGTATTCAGCCCCTGAGCAGCGGACTTTCGACACTCCCGCGACTGGCGGAGAAGAAGTTCAGCATGGCGCCCACCCTTGTGGCGGACATGCTGCGGGCCTTCAGGGTCTTCGACGTTGACGTCTCCAAAGCGAGCATGCCATCGCGGGTGCATCGTGGCGGGCAAGAACCGATCGCCGACAACGCCGCCAATCTCGCGGCGTTCCTCCTCGCCCTCCGAAACTCGGATGAGGACGCGTGGAGTCGGCTCCAGGCCGATGCCGTGGAGGCGCTTCCCCAAGTCGAATCCCTCGATTTCGAGTATCCGTCCGGGGGGGCTCACTCGGTCGTGGTCGTACTCAGGGAGCGCGGTCTGCGCGAACCCACCCCCCTGCTCGACGCCTCCTACGGAACCATCCGCCTGCTCGGCCTCCTAGCCATGCTCTACGACCCCGCTCCACCCGCGCTGACCTGCGTGGAGGAGATCGACCACGGACTTCACCCGCAGGCACTCGAACTGCTGGTGGAACGGGTCCGGGAGGCGAGCGAGAAGACCCAGTTCATCATCGCCACTCACTCTCCCGCTCTCGCCGACCGGCTCAAGCCCGAGGAGATCGTCATCTGCGAGCGTGGTGACGACGGTTCCTCTCTGATTCCGGCCATCTCCACGGTCAAGGTCGAGGAGATCGTCCGGGCCAGCGAAGGACTCCCGCTTGGCGAGCTGTGGTTTTCCGGTGTGCTGGGCGGCGATCTGTGAGCCGACGGGGAGGCACCCGTGTCCGGCCCACGAAGAAGCCTGTCGTGGTCGTAGCGGGAGAGGACAGGAACGACCGCCTCGCCCTTCGTGTGCTCTTGGAGGAGTTCTGTCCGCAGATGGCGGGTCGGATCGTGGAAATCAATGACAAGGTGCGGTTGCACCAGGCCGGTGACGCGAACCTAGCCGCCCGCGCGGAGACCCTGGCGAGCAAGGTGCGGGCGCGGGCTGTACGGGATGACACCAGCGTGGCATGCGTGTTCGTCCACGAGGACCTTGACGACACTGATAGCGACGCCTATCCGATCATCCGTGAACGCGTCCAGAAGGATCTCGAATCCGCCCTCGGCAACGTCCACTACGCCCTCGCGGTGTCGGAGATCGAAGCCTGGCTGTTGCTCTTCCCCGATGCGTTGTCGGCCATCGCCGCGTCCTGGTCTCTCCCCGCCAAGCACAAGGGCAAGGACACAGGGCGATTCCCAGACCCCAAGAAGATTTTGATGAACGAGGTCAGTGGAGTCGGCCGCCGCTACCGCGAGTCCGATGCTCCCGAGATCCTCGATCGGGCGGCGAAGCTCGGCGTGCTGGGCAGGCCGGTGGGCCGTAACCGATCGTTCGACCAGATACGCGTGGACGCGGCGCGATGCTGCGCAGAACACATACGTAAGTGAGCGGCCCGGTCGAAGGAGCATGACCGGGCCGCTTCTTGCTTGCCGAAAGCTCAGCCAAGGCCATCGAAGAAGGCTTTGATGTCGGCGGTGACGGCTTCTGTGGCGGTGTGGGCCGTGTAGTGGCCGTGGGCCGGGGCTTCGAGGGTCTTCCAGGAGACGATGCCGGTGTGGTCGCGCTCGGCGAACGCGCGGATGGACTTGAAGTCGCCCTCCGCCATGGCCAGCGCCGTCGGCACCGTGGTGGGCTCCTTCGGCGTCTCCATGCGGGCGTTCTCCCAGTACAGGCGCAGGGCCGAGCCGGCGGTGCCGGTGAACCAGTGGATCGCCGCGTTGGTCAGCACGAAGTCGTCGTCCAGGTCCTCGTCGAAGAGCTGGGCGAGCCAGCCGAGCAGCCCGGCGGGTGAGTCGGTGATGGCGTGGGCGAGCGTCTGCGGCTGCTGCGACTGCAGGACGTTGAAGGCGCCCTTCTCCTTCCAGAACCAGTCGAGTACGGCCAGCCCGGCCTGGTCCTCCTCACTCAGGTTCGCGAACTCGGCCGGGTCGCCGGAGGGGAAGGAGAACAGCTGCGTCACATGGACGCCGACGACGCTGTTGGGGGCGAGCCGGCCGAGTTCGGGGGAGATCATCGAGCCCGCGTCGTTGCCCACCGCGCCATAGCGGTCGTAGCCCAGGCGGGACATCAGCTCGGCCCAGGCCCGGGCGATGCGCTGGTTGTTCCAGCCGAGCTCGGTGGTCGGGCCGGAGAAGCCGTAGCCGGGGAGTGAGGGCACGACGAGGTGGAAGTGCCGCGACAGCGGTTCGATGGCGTCGAGGTATTCGACGATCGAGCCCGGCCAGCCGTGGGTCAGGATCAGGGGAAAGGCGTCGGCCGAAGACGAGCGGACGTGGATGAAGTGGATGTTCTGCCCGTCGATCTCCGTGGTGAACTGCGGGTAGGCGTTGAGCCTGGCCTCCTGGGCCCGCCAGTCGAAGCCGTCGAGCCAGTGGCCGACCAGGCGGCGGACCCGCCCCACGCCCACGCCCTGGTCGGCGTCCGCGATCTCGTCGGTGAAGCGGGTCATGGCGAGTCGGGTCCGCAGGTCGTCGAGGTCGGCCTGCGGGATCTCGACGCGGAAGGGGTGAACGCTCATCGCGGGGCTCCTTGTCGGAACGGGTTGTTCTGTTCCAACAGTAGCAGAACGGAACGCTTCATTCCACTAATACGCGCTCCTGACCCGCGTACACGTTGCACCGCTGCCCGCGCAGGAACCCGACGAGCGTCATGCCGAACTCCCTGGCCAGGTCAACGGCCAGCGACGAGGGGGCCGACACCGCGCACACCGCCGGTACGCCAGCGGCCAGGGCCTTCTGCATGATCTCGTAGCTGGCCCGGCCGCTGACCATCAGCACGTGCTCGGTCAGGGGGAGCCGCTGGCCGAGCGATGCCCAGCCGACCAGTTTGTCCACCGCGTTGTGCCGGCCCACGTCCTCCCTGAGCGCCACCAGCGTCCCGTCGGGCCGGAACAGCCCGGCCGCGTGCAGGCCGCCCGTCTTACCGAAGACGCCCTGGCCCGCCCGTAGCGCGTCCGGCAGGCCGTACAGGACCTCGGGGGTGAGGACGAGATCGCCGCGGGGAAGCGGCGAGCAGCGGTCGTGCAGGTCGTCGAGGCTGGCCGAGCCGCACACGCCGCAGGCGCTGGAGGTGAGGAAGTGGCGGTCCAGTGTGGGCAGGTCGGGGATCGGGCCGTGCAGGCGTACGGTGACCGTGTTGTAGCGGGCCTCCGGCGGGAGGTCCTCGTCGGTGCAGTACGCGATGGCCGCGATGCCGCCGGGCTTGACCAGGCCCTCCCCGTGCAGGAACCCGGCGGCCAGCTCGAAGTCGTGGCCGGGGGTGCGCATGGTGATGGCGACGGTCTTGCGCGTCCCGTCCAGTGCGCTGAGGCGGATCTCCAGCGGCTCCTCGGTGGCGAGGTCGTCGCGCCGGTCGCGGACCGTGGAGCCGGACAGCTCGCGGACGCGGATGCGGGTGGTGGGACCCACGCGGGTCAGCCGGTCGGTCATAGTCGCCGCACGGTGACGAGCGCGTTGTAGTCGGGGATCCTGGCCTGGGGCGAGCGCCTGGTCTCGTCGAGGAGTACGTTGCCCTCCGGCCAGTGGATCTGCAGGTTGCCCGGCATCAGTGGCGCGCGGAGGACTTTGCCCCCGTACGTACGCTCGCCCGAACGCAGCTCGACCGGAGTGCCGTCGGGCAGGCCGAGGCGGTCGGCGTCATAGGGGCTCATCAGCACGGCCTCGCGCATCGCGCCGTTGAAGCCGTCGAGGCGCTCGTGGACCATGCTGTTGAACTGCTTGCCGCGCCGCGTGGCCACCATGAACGTGCCGTCGGGGCGCTCCAGCGCGGGCGGCTCGACGGCGGAGAACACGCCGCGCCCGTCAGGGGTGTTGAAGCGGCCGTCGGCGAACAGGTGGCGCCCGCCGTACTGGACGTTGTCCCCGAACGCCTTGAGGTCGGAAATGCCCTGGTAGAACGGCACGGCCTGCTCGATCTCCTCGCGGATCCGCGAGGTCCCGGTGAAACGGACTTTTGCCGAAATTTCGGGGTTTGTGTGGGCGGCCAGTTCGCCGAAGATCTTCCACTCCGGCCACGCCTCGCCGATCCGCGGCCCCTCGATCTCGGGCGAGAAGATGATCCGGCGCTCGGTGGAGGTCTCGGTCACCCCGCCGGTCATCTCGTAGCGGGTCTGGGCGGGCAGCAGCAGCACGTCGCCCTCGGACGGCACCAGCATCTGCGAGGACAGCACGATGTCGATGTGCACCCGGAGCTTGAGCCGGGACAGCGCCTCCCGGCAGTAGCTGGGATCGGGCAGCACCTCCAGGAAGTTGCCGCCCGAGGAGATGAGCGCGTCGAGGTCGCCCGAGTGGGCCGCGTCGATCATGTCGGTCGCGGTCAGACCCGGCGCCGTCGGCACCTCAAATCCCCAAATATCGGTAAATCTTGCGGCGTTTTCTGGGGTGATCGGCAGGCCACCCGGCAGGCCGGTGGCGTACGCGCCCATCTCGGCCCCGCCCTGCACCCCGCTGTGCCCGCGGATCGGCATCAGCCCGCAGTTGTCGCGCCCCAGGAATCCGCGCGCCAGGGCCAGGTTCACGATCGAGCGGACGTTGTCCTCGCCGAAGGCGTGCTGCGTGATGCCCATCGACCAGACCAGCACCGCCGACTTCGCCTCGCCGAGCAGCCGGGCCAGCCGGAGCATCTCGTCGCGGGTCGCCCCGGACAGCGCCTCCAGAGCCTCCCACGACTGGTCGGCCAGCGCCTGGCGTACCTCCTCGAAGCCGGAGGTCCGCTGGTCGACGAACGCCTTGTCCACCCAGTCGTTCTCGATCAGGTGCTTGAGCACGCCGTTGAGGAAGCCGATGTCGCCGCCCACGTTCACGCCGAAGAACTCGTCAGTGATCTTCGTCCCGAACACCGCCGACTCGGCGTTCGACGGCACCCAGTAGCGGTCCATGCCGGGCTCGCGGTAGGCGTTGACCATGGCCACGCGCGTGCCGGCCTTCTTGGCGTGATAGAGGTACTTCATCGCCACGGGCTGATTGTTGGACGGGTTCGACCCGATGAAGACGATCAGGTCGGAGCCGATCCAGTCGGTGTAGGAGCAGGTGGTGGCCGCCGCGCCGATCGTCTGCTTGAGCGCGACGGTCGAGGGGGAGTGGCAGATGCGCGCGGCGTTGTCCACGCTGTTGGTGCCCAGCGCGCGGACCGCCTTCTGCGCCACGTAGTAGTTCTCGTTCGGCATGCCGCGGCTGGTCAGGTAGGCGCCGAAGCGCGCGTCCCGCAGCCCGCCGGCGGCCACCCCCAGCGCCTCGTCCCACGAGATCCGCCGGAAGCCCGGCTCACCCGCCCGCCGGAGCATGGGGTACGGAAGCCGCCCGAGCTCTCGCAATTCGGCGCTCTTCTTACCGGCCAGCCCGGAGACGTCACCCAGCAGCGAGACGTCGAGCGCCGGCATCGTGTTCAGCGGCAGCAGCCGCAGCCGGATGTTGCACAGGTGGATCTCGTCCATGGTCCAGTCGCGCATGCCCCGCGTGCCCAGCGCGCACCCGTCACACGTGCCCTGCTGGAGAATCCGCCAGGCGTAACGCCTGTTGCCCTTGACCGATCGAAACGCCTTCAGCAGTTCCAGATAGTTGTTCGGCTTGCGCAACCCGAGGCCGAACGGTCGCCACGAGGCCCAGTTACGTGGATCCAGACGTCTGCTCATCTCCCCATCTTCACCCGCGTGGGGCGTCAGAGGACAGCCGACCTTGGGCGAAGATGGAGGAATGCCGGACTCGCGCTACTCCGACCTCGACCGTCCGCCCCTGTCCGAGGTGGCGCTCAACCACGCCCTCGTACGCCCCGGCAGCCTGTGGACCGGCGTGAGCGTCGTCGAGAGCACCGGCTCGACCAACGCCGACCTCGCCGAGACCGCCAGACAGGGTGTCGAGGAGGGCCGGATCCTGGTCGCCGAGTCGCAGGTGGCCGGCCGGGGCCGGCTGGGCCGCACCTGGATCGCGCCGCCGCGCTCAGGGCTGACCGTCTCCGTCCTGCTGCGCCCACGGGTGCCCATCGCCGCGCAGGGATGGCTGGCGCTGCTGTTCGGCGTGGCGGCGGCCTCGGCCGTGCGCCGGCTGGCGGAGGTGGACGTACGGCTCAAGTGGCCGAACGACCTGCTGATCGGCGAGCGCAAGCTGGCCGGGATCCTGGCCGAGCGGGCGGAGGACGCCGTGGTCATCGGAATGGGCCTGAACGTCTCGCTCAAGCCCGAGGAGCTCCCCGTGGAGACGGCCACCTCGCTGGCCATCGAGCAGGCCGCGTGCGTGGACCGGGATCCGCTGCTCAGGGCCGTGCTCAGGGAGGTCGAGAGGCACTACCGCGACTGGTCCGAGGCGGGCGGAGACGCCGACGCGTGCGGCCTGCGCGCCGCCTACCAGGCGTCGAGCGCCACCATCGGGCGGGAGGTACGCATCGAGCTGCCCGGCGACCAGGTGCTGACCGGCCAGGCGACCGGCATCGACCAGGCCGGACACCTCCAGGTGACCGCCAGCGGCCAGCGGCACACATTGAGCGCGGGCGACGTCGTCCACGTTCGCGCGTCCTCGTAGCCCCGGCGGCGCGGAGGTGACACCATTTGCCCATGACCCTCCCCGACCACCACTTGACGCAGGGTGAGCGACGCATCAGGTCGTTCCACCCGCACTGGAAGCGGCTCGTGGTGCCCTTCATCGCGCTCGTGCTGATCGTCGCCGCCTCGGGCGTGGCGATCTTCCTCATTCCCGGCAGCTTCGAGTACGCCAACTACGCCAGGATCGCCGTCGGCGTCGTCGCCGTGCTGCTGCTGACGGTCTGGTCGTTCGTGCCGTACCTGCAGTGGAAGAACACCGGCTACGTGCTCACCACCCACCGCTTCACGATCAGCATGGGCGTGCTCAACAAGTCGACGGACGAGATCCCGATGGCCAAGGTCAACACGGTCAGCTCCGACCAGACCTTCTTCGAGCGCATCCTGGGCTGCGGCACGCTCACCGTCGAGTCGGCGGGCGATCGGGGGCAGATCGCGCTGCGCGACATCCCCCACATCCAGGACGTCAGGACCGACCTGTTCCGCCTCCTGGAGGACGCCTCCGACGGAGATATCGACGGCCATTGAACAGGCCCACCGCTGAGGAGATCGACCGGCTGCTGGTCGGCATGCCCGCCCGTCACACCAAGGCGGAGGTGTCGGCCGAGGCCGGCGTGTCACCGGCGCTGGCCGAGCGCATCTGGCGGGCGCTGGGCTTCGCCTCCCTCGCCGACGACGCGGTGGCCTTCTCCGACGGTGACGTCGACGCGCTGCGGCGGGTGAGCGGGATGCTCGCCAACGGCCTGCTCGACGAGCCGACCGTCATCCGGATGGCCCGCGCGCTCGGCCAGACCACCGCCAGGCTGGCCCAGTGGCAGGCCGAGATCATGATTGGCGCGATGCTGCCGCCCGGCGAGCGGCCCTCCGACGACGACCTCGGCCGGGTGCTCGACACGGCCCGGCAGCTCCTGCCCGACTTCGAGCAGGTGCTGATCCACGTCTGGCGGGCGCAGCTGGCCGCCGCGGGCACCCGGCTGCTATCTGTCGCCGACCTCGATGAGGAGAACATCCCCGCCCGCGTGTCGATCGCCGTGGGCTTCGCCGACCTCGTCTCCTTCACCCGGCGCTCCCGCGAACTCGACGAGCGGGAGCTGGCCGCGCTGGTCGAGGGGTTCGAGGCGCGGGCCTCCGACGTGGTGGCCGCGCACGGCGGCCGGCTGGTCAAGACGCTCGGCGACGAGGTCCTGTTCACCGCCCACACCCCGGCCGACGCGGCGGCGATCGCGCTCGATCTGGTGGAGCCGGGCGACTTGCGCATCGGCCTGGCCTACGGGCCGGTCCTGCCCATGATGGGCGACGTCTTCGGCACGACGGTAAATCTTGCCGCCCGGCTCACCGCCATCGCCCGGCCGGGCACCATCGTCGTGGACGCCGAATTGGCCGAGGGTCTCGACGGCGACACGGGCTTCGAGCTCCGCAGGATCCGGCGCAGGCCGGCGCGGGGGATCGGGATGGTGCAGCCCTACGCCTTGCGGAGATCATCCCCTTGACACAAGATGGCTGCCATGCCGTACGAAGTGCAGGGAGTCATCGCCCGAGGTAAGGGCCAGGAAGTATCGGTCGAGACGGTGCTGGTGCCCGATCCCGGACCAGGGGAGGCGGTGGTGACCGTCAAGGCCTGTGGGGTCTGCCATACCGACCTGCACTACCGGGAGGGCGGCATCAACGACGACTTCCCGTTCCTGCTCGGGCACGAGGCCGCGGGCGTGGTCGAGGCGGTGGGCGAGGGTGTCACCGGGGTCGCGCCCGGCGACTTCGTGATCCTCAACTGGCGGGCCGTGTGCGGCCAGTGCCGGGCCTGCCTGCGCGGGCGCCCGTGGTACTGCTTCAACACCCACAACGCCGCCCAGAAGATGACACTGGCCGACGGCACCGAGCTCTCGCCCGCGCTGGGCATCGGCGCGTTCCTGGGCAAGACGCTGGTCGCCGCGGGGCAGTGCACCAAGGTCTCCGCCGACGCGCCCGCCGAGGTGGCCGGGCTGCTCGGCTGCGGCGTCATGGCCGGGCTCGGGGCCGCGCTCAACACGGGCAACGTCTCCAGGGGCGACACGGTCGCCGTCATCGGCTGCGGCGGCGTGGGCGACGCCGCGGTCCTGGGCGCGTCGCTCGCCGGCGCCGCGAAGATCATCGCGGTCGACGTGGACGACAGCAAGCTCGAATGGGCGCGCGGCTTCGGCGCCACCGACACGGTCAACTCGCGGGCGAACGACCCGGTTGAGGCGATTCGCGACCTCACCGGCGGCTTCGGCGCCGACGTGGTCATCGAGGCCGTCGGCCGCCCCGAGACGTACAAGCAGGCGTTCTACGCCCGCGACCTGGCCGGCACCGTCGTGCTCGTCGGCGTGCCGACGCCCGAGATGGCGCTGGAGTTGCCGCTGCTGGATGTGTTCGGGCGCGGCGGCTCGCTCAAGTCCTCGTGGTACGGCGACTGCCTGCCCTCGCGCGACTTCCCCATGCTGATCGACCTGTTCCTGCAGGGGCGGCTCCCGCTCGACAAGTTCGTGTCGGAGACCATCGCGCTGGACGAGGTCGAGGAGGCCTTCGCCAAGATGCATCGCGGCGAGGTGCTGCGCTCGGTGGTGGTCCTCTAGATGATCGACAGGGTCATCACCTCGGGGACGTTCTCGCTCGACGGCGGCACCTGGGACGTCGACAACAACGTCTGGCTGGTCGGCGACGCCCGCGAGGTGGTCGTCATCGACGCGGCGCACGACGCGCGCGCCATCGCCGACCGCGTCGGCGAGCGTACGGTCAAGGCCGTCCTCTGCACGCACGCGCACAACGACCACATCAACGCCGCGAAGGAGCTCGCCGAGCTGACCGGGGCGCCGATCCGGCTGCACCCCGCCGACCAGGTCCTCTGGGACCAGGTGTACGGCCAGGAGGTGCCGTACGAGCCCCTGGCCGACGGCGAGAAGGTCGAGGTCGGCGGGATCGCGCTGGAGGTGCTCCACACCCCCGGCCACGCGCCGGGCGCGGTCTGCCTGTACGCCCCCGACCTCGGCGTCCTGTTCAGCGGCGACACGCTGTTCAAGGGCGGGCCCGGGGCGACCGGCCGGTCCTACTCGTCGTTCGACAACATCGTCGACTCGATCGCCCGGCGGCTGCTGGGTCTGCCCGGCGAGACGGTCGTGCACACCGGCCACGGTGACTCGACGTCGATCGGGGCCGAGGCGCCGCACCTGGAGGAGTGGATCGCCCGGGGTCACTGATCTGTGTCGTACCTAACATAGGCAAGCCTTACCGAAGTGGGTTACCTTAGGTGTGCCTAACCTCTGGTGTCCCTTCGTCGTGAGAGGCTTTTCCCCGCATGTACGTCTGTGTCTGTCGTGCCGTGACCGAGAACGAGGTCCACGACTGCATTGCCGCGGGCGCGAGGAGTGCCAAGCAGATCCGCGACACCACGGGCGCCGGGGGCGACTGTGCGACTTGTGTCAGGAAGATATGTGCGATCCTGAAGCGGTCTGAGGAACTCGCAACCGCATAGCACGAGGAGCCCGTTCATGCAGGGCGACATCCAGATCATCGAGCTGCTCAACGAGCAGCTCACTGCGGAATTGACCGCGATCAACCAGTACTTCCTGCACGCCAAAATGCAGGAGAACTGGGGCTACACCAAGCTCGCCGAGCACACCCGAGCCGAATCCATCGATGAGATGCGCCACGCCGAGCGTCTCACCGATCGCATCCTTTTCCTTGAGGGACTGCCCAACTACCAGCGTCTCGGCACGCTGCACATCGGCCAGACGGTCGAGGAGCAGCTGCGGGCCGACCTGGAGGTGGAGCTGTCGGTCGTGGCCCGGCTGCGGCCGGGCATCCAGCTCATGCGGGAGAAGGGCGACGCCACCTCCGCGCGGATCTTCGAGGACATCCTCGCGGACGAGGAGCTCCACATCGACTACCTGGAGACCGAGCTGTCTCTGATCAGGGCGCTGGGCGAGCAGCTCTACCTCGCCCGCTACGCCGAGCCGCCCTCCAGCGACGACTGAGTCTCCATCGCTTTGAGTCTCCATCGCTGGAGTCTCCATCGCTGGAGTCTCCATCGCTTGAATCTCCATCGAGCCCGTCCCACGCGCCCGCCGGTACTCCCGGCGGGCGCGCGCGTTTTCGCGACACGCCGGGCGGCACAGAAGGTTTTGCGATTCTGCAAGATCGGGAATCGCCTTTGTCTCCGACGAGTGCGGTAATTTAAGCGGGACTAACTGACATTTATCTGTGTTTGCCCAGGTCAATGGATAGGTCAACGACGAGTCAAACCGCGCGCTGTGACCGGGAAACGATCGCCTAAGGTCCTACGATCGCTTTATGACCTGCGTACTTCTCGCCGAGGATGACACCTCGATTTCCGAGCCGCTCGCGCGTGCGCTGCGCCGCGAGGGCTATCAGGTTGAGGTGAGCCCCGACGGCCCGCAGGCCCTGGAAAGGGCCCTGTCGGGTGGCATCGACCTCATCGTTCTTGACCTCGGCCTGCCAGAGATGGACGGGCTGGAGGTCGCGCGCCGGATCCGCGCCGAAGGGCACGGCACCCCGGTCCTGATACTCACCGCCCGCGTCGACGAGGTCGACACCGTCGTCGGCCTCGACGCCGGCGCCGACGACTACGTCACCAAGCCGTTCCGGCTCGCCGAGCTGCTCGCCAGAGTGCGCGCGCTGCTGCGCCGGGGCACCTCGGAGACGCCGGTGGTGCAGGGCGTCCGCATCGACGCCGACTCCCGCCGAGCCTGGATGGGAGAGAAGGAGCTGCATCTTACGACCAAGGAATTCGACCTGCTGCGCGTGCTCGTCCGCGACGCTGGCAAGGTCGTCACCCGTGAGCAGATCATGCGGGAGGTGTGGGACACCAACTGGTGGGGCTCCACCAAGACCCTGGACATGCACATTTCCTGGCTGCGTCGCAAGCTGGGCGACGACGCGGCCAAGCCTCGCTACATCACCACCGTCCGAGGAGTCGGCTTCCGCTTCGAACGCGAGTAGGAGATGCGCCGACGCCTGCTCACATCCACCCTGCTCGTCGCGGTCATCGCGGTCCTGCTGCTGGGGGTCCCCCTGGGCATCGTGGTCAGCCGTCTGATCGTCGACGAGGCGGCCCAGGAGCTCAGGGCGGAGGCGACGCGCCTGGTGGGGGAGGTCGAGTACGCCCGCATCCAGGACACACCTCTCGATCCTCAGCAACTCAAACAGAAGTACCCCGACCGCTACATCCAGATCTACGAGCGCGCCACCCAGCCCAAGGCGACCATCGTCGGCACCCCACCGCCGCCCGGCCACGAGATGACCGCGGACGCCCAGTCCGAGAACGGGATCTATGTCCGGGTGAGCCGCGACCGGGACCAGGTGGAGCAGGATGTTCGAGCACGCCTGCTCCTGATCGTGGCCCTGGCCGTCGCGGCTCTGGCGGTGGCGGTGGGCCTGGCCATCGTGCAGTCACGCCGCTTGACGCTGCCCTTGCAGGACCTGGCGAAGATCGCCGACCGGCTCGGGTCCGGGGACGCCCGGCCCAGCAAACATCGCTACGGCATACCCGAGCTCGACCGGGTGGCCCAGGTGCTCGACCGCAGCGCCACCCGCATCTCCGACCTGCTCACCAGAGAACGCGAGTTCGCCACCGACGCCTCCCACCAGCTCCGCACCCCGCTCACCGGCCTCACCATGCGCCTGGAGGAGATCGTCGCCGCCTGCGAGGAGCCGGAGGTGGTCCGCGAGGAGGGGGAGGCGGCCATCGTGCAGGCCGAGCGCCTCACCGCCGTGATCGACGAGCTGCTGGCCGCCGCCCGCCGCCAGCGGCACGCCCAGGCCAAGCCCGTCGGCATCGACGAGGTTCTGGTCCAGCAGGTCACCGAGTGGGAGCCGGTCTTCCGCGGCGAGGGCCGCTCGCTGCTGCTCGAAGGCTCACGCGGGCTCAGGGCGCTGGCCACCACCGGCGGGTTCGGCCAGGTCATCGCCTCACTGCTGGAGAACTCCCTGCGCCACGGCGGCGGCACCGTCACCGTCACCACGACCAGTGGCGACAACTACGTGGTGACCGAGGTCTCCGACGAGGGCCCCGGCATCGCCGACGACATCGCCCCCAAGGTCTTCGAGCGCAACGTCAGCGGGGCCGGGGGCACCGGCCTGGGGCTTACCCTGGCCCGCGCGCTGGCCGCCGCCGACGGCGGTCGTCTGGAGCTCGTACGGCGCCGGCCGGCGACGTTCGCCATCTTCCTGCGCCACGCAGAGGAGAACGACAGGACCCGCGTGGTCAGCGGTCCTGCTTGACCCCGGGCAACTCCGTGGGGATGGGCTCGGTGGCCTCCAGGAACACCCACTTCTTGTACGACCAGTAGCGGAACAGCGTGCCGAGGCCGACGCCGACGAAGTTGGCGATGTTGAGGCTGAGCAGGTCGTGCAGGTGCAGGGTGTACTTGGTGAACCCGATGGTCAGCAGCCCGAACAGCAGCGCGATGCCGTTGAGCAGGAAGAACAGGAAGTATTCGCGGCCCAGGCCGCTCTGCTCGCGATGCCGGAAGGTCCAGAAGCGGTTGCCCAGGTAGGCGAACGTCGCCGAGATGACCGTGGCCGCCACCTTGGAGGTCAGCGGACCCATGCCGAACGCCAGGAACACGTTGTACAGGCCGGTGTCGACCACGAACGCGATGGCACCGATGGTCCCGAACTTCGTCAGCTCATGCAGGAGAGACGAGAACCGCTGGTAGAGCCCCTTGGCGAAGTTCACGTCTGCTACTCGGCCCTTCCCGGTCGTGGCGCAAATCAGGTCATGACCACTTCAGCGTACCGGCCGTCAGGCTGGTGGTGGGCCACGGCGGATGACGTCCCACCCCTATCAACACGCTTACAAATATCGCCTTATGCCCGACAATTACGAATCTGTAGCGTTACGCTGCGGTGGCAGATCGCCGGTACGTACCGGCGATGGGCTCAGACGGACCGCCGTCGCAGACGGCCACGACCCTCGGGGTTCACCTGTGCCGCTTCGACTGCTCGTCCTGCTCGTCGGCCTGACCGTCATGGCGGCCGGTTGCGGCACCACAGGCGTCGCCACGGTGGCGCCCCCCGAGGATCCGACCTCCGCTCCGGCGGCCGCCCACAGCGTCGACACGGCGACGGCCGAACAGGCGTTCCAGCTGCTCGGCCAGCTCGACCAGGCATGGAAGCGGCGGGACTGCGCCGCCGTCGCCGAGCTGACCACATGGGTGGAGAGGACGCTGGGCGGTCGTGCCTGTGAGGGCACCCGGAACGGCCGCCCGGCTCTCTACAGCGAGCCCAGCTTCTTCCTGCCCGGCGAGGGTGACTGGTTCGCCGCCCTGGCGAGCAAGCCGTCGCCGGCGTACTTCGTGTTCCTGCGTGAGGGCGGACGCTGGCGGCTCGGCGCGGGACCCATCCCCGCGCGCGGGGCGGCTCCGGAGACGCCGACCACCATCACCCCCGACGCGGGGCTGATCAGCCAGGCCCGCGTGGTCGCGCAGCGTCACCTCACCTACCTCACCGACCCGGCCGGGGTGGCGGGCGTGCGCTTCCCGGCAGGGGATCCCGTACGCGGCCTGCGAGACGAGCTGGCCGCGCTTCCCGGGCGGGTACGGCCGGACCGGCTCGACATCGACGTCGAGCTGCCCGAACAGCCTACGATGGCGCTCCCCCTGTCGGCCGACACCATGCTCGCCTTCGACGCGCTGCGCGTCGTCTACCGGCAGCGCCCGAAGGCGGGCTCGTCAGCCCTGGCCCACCCGCTGAAGAAGGACGCCGAGATCATCGTCCTGGCCGGCGTCATCAAGGCGGCGGAGGGCCTGACCACGGTCGGTGTGCGGCGCGGCCCCGCCTGAGCAGGTTGGGTAAGCTCAGCTGGCGTGAGTGCAAACAGTCCAATCGGGCCGGTCGTCGGCATGGTCGGCGCCGGCCAGCTGGCCAGGATGACGCAGCAGTCCGCCATCGCGCTGGGCGTCGAATTGCGGGTGCTGGCCAACACCTCTGACGAGAGCGCCGCCAGGGTCGTCGTCGATACGCGGCTCGGCGACTACCGCGAGCTGGCCGACCTGCGCGAGTTCGCCACGGGCTGTCACGCGATCACGTTCGACCACGAGCACGTGCCGACCGAGCACATCAGGGCGCTGGCCGCCGAGGGCCACGCGGTGCGGCCCGGGGCCGACGCGCTGGTGCACGCCCAGGACAAGGCCGTGATGCGCGAGCGGCTGACCTCGTTCGGCGCGCCCTGCCCGGCCTGGGCCCGCGTGTCGAGCGTCGAAGATGTCTCCGCCTTCGCCGCCGAGCACGGATGGCCGGTCGTGCTGAAGGCGATCAGGGGCGGCTACGACGGGCGCGGGGTGTGGGTCTGCCGGACTCCCGCCGAGGTCGCGGAGGCCCTGAGCAGTGGTGTGCCGATGATTGCCGAGGCGTTCGTGCCGTTCGAGCGGGAGCTGGCCGTACTCGTCGCCCGCTCGCCCCACGGACAGGGCGTCAGCTACCCGGTCGTGGAGACCGTGCAGCAGGACGGTATCTGCGTCGAGGTGCTCGCGCCCGCCCCCGGCCTCGACCCGGAGGAGGCCGCGGAGGCCCAGCGGATCGCGCTGCAGATCGCGCACGAGCTGGGCGTGACCGGGCTGCTGGCCGTGGAGATGTTCCAGACGGCCGACGGGCTGCAGGTCAACGAGCTGGCCATGCGGCCGCACAACAGCGGCCACTGGACGATCGACGGCTCCCGCACTTCGCAGTTCGAGCAGCACCTGCGGGCCGTGCTCGACCTGCCGCTCGGCTCGCCGTCGATGAGCGCGCCCGTCGTCGTCATGGCCAACCTGCTCGGCGGCGACGACCCCGACCTGTTCAAGCGGTACGAGCACGTGATGGCTCACGATCCCGGCATCAAACTGCACTTCTACGGCAAAGAGGTCCGGCCCGGCCGCAAGATCGGCCATGTGACCGCTGTCGGCGATGACCTTGAGACCGTACGCGCTCGTGCCAGGCACGCCGCCGTCTACCTGACCACTGGGGAGTACACGTGAGATCTCTGTGGGCAAGGAGGGCGGCGTGATGATCGGCATTGTGATGGGCAGTGACTCCGACTGGCCGGTGATGAAGGCCGCGGCTGAGGCGGTGGCGGAGTTCGGCGTACCGTTCGAGGCCGACGTGGTCTCCGCGCACCGGATGCCGACCGAGATGATCGAGTACGGCCGTCAGGCCGCGGCGCGGGGTGTCAAGGTGATCATCGCCGGCGCGGGGGGCGCGGCCCACCTGCCGGGGATGCTGGCCTCGGTGACGCCGCTGCCGGTGATCGGGGTGCCGGTGCCGCTGAAGTACCTGGACGGGATGGACTCGCTGCTGTCGATCGTGCAGATGCCGGCCGGGGTGCCGGTGGCCACTGTGGCGGTGGGCGGGGCACGTAACGCGGGGCTGCTGGCCGTACGCATCTTGGGGGTGTCGGACCCTGAGCTGCGGGAACGCATGGAGGAGTTCCAGGGCGAGCTGAAGGAACAGGCCCACGCCAAGGGCGAACGCCTGCGCGCCGAAGCGGCTCGCCTGGGCGGCTAGCACCTCGCTGGCCGGCCGTTGGGCGGCTGCCTTTCGGCCGGCGAGCATGGTCCTGGTGCTTTGCGGTGCTTTGCGGTGCTTTAGGGGCGGCCCAGGGCGCGATAGTGCCAGCCGGCAGAGCGCCAGGTTTCGGTGTTCAGGGCGTTGCGGCCGTCGACGATGCGGCGGGTCGCGACCACCTGGCCGAGCTCCTCCGGGTCCAGGTCGACGAATTCCGGCCACTCCGTGAGCAGGAGCACCACATGTGCCCCTTGGACGGCCTCCAGAGCCGATTCGCCGTAGTGCAGCTCAGGGTGTGCCTTTCGGGCGTTGTCCAGGGCGATCGGGTCGTACACGGTCACCTGGCCGCCCTGCTGGCCGATCGTGACGGCCACGTCGAGCGCGGGGGAGTCGCGGATGTCGTCGGAGTTCGGCTTGAAGGCGGCGCCGAGCACGCCGACCGTACATCCGTGGAAGGAACCGCCCGCCAACTCGCGCGCCAGGTCGACCATGCGGGCGCGGCGGCGCATGTTGATCGCGTCGACCTCGCGCAGGAACGTCAGCGCCTGGTCCGCCCCCAGCTCGCCCGCCCGCGCCATGAACGCGCGGATGTCCTTGGGCAGGCAGCCGCCGCCGAACCCGAGCCCGGCGTTGAGGAATCGGCCACCGATGCGGTCGTCGTACGACAGCGCCTCGGACAGCTGCGTGACGTCGGCGTGGGCGGCCTCGCAGACCTCGGCCATCGCGTTGATGAAGGAGATCTTGGTGGCGAGGAACGCGTTGGCGGCCGTCTTGACCAGCTCGGACGTCGCGAAGTCGGTGACCACCATCGGGATCTCCCCGAGCGGTTGGTAGACGTCGCGCAGCACCTTCTCCGCCCGCTCGGAACGCACACCGATCACGATGCGGTCGGGTTTGAGCGTGTCCTCCACGGCATAGCCCTCACGCAGGAACTCGGGGTTCCAGGCGAGCTCGACCTCGGACCCGGCCGGGGCGAGCCGGGCCAGCTTGTCGGCTAGCCGCTCCGCGGTGCCCACCGGCACCGTCGACTTGCCCACCACCAGGCACTCACGGTCGAGGTGCGGGGCCAGCGACTCGATGGCGCTGTCCATGTAGGAGACGTCGGCGGCGTACTCGCCGCGCTTCTGCGGTGTGCCCACACAGACGAAGTGCACGTCACCGAACGCCGCCGCCTCCTCGTAGGAGGTGGTGAAGCGCAGGCGGCCGGAGTCGAGTCCACGTCGGAGAACGGGTTCGAGCCCCGGTTCGTGGATCGGGAGCTCACCGCTGTTGAGCCGGCGAACCTTGTCGGCGTCTATATCAAGGCCCAGGACGTCGAATCCGAGATCCGCCATGCAGGACGCATGCGTGATGCCCAGGTATCCGGTCCCGATCACCGTGAGGCGATATGGCACGAGGAGCTCCTTTCGAGTGCCAGGCATGTTACCGGCCCGCGCTACCTCGTTCTGTGCCACCTGGGCATTTCCGCAAACTGTACCGCCTAGTAGCAAGATGGTCGGACGTCCTAGTATTTCGCCATGGACTTCCCTTTGTACGCGCCCGCCGAAGAGCACGACATGCTCCGGGAGACGATTCGAGCCCTCGCCGACGAGAAGATCGCCCCGCGCGCCGCGGAGACGGACGAGACCGAGGAGTTCCCCTGGGACGTCTACAAGGCGCTCGTGGCGGCTGACCTGCACGCCGTTCACGTCCCGGAAGAATACGGGGGCGCCGGGGCGGACGCGCTGGCCACGGTGATCGTGATCGAGGAGGTGGCCCGCGCCTGCGCGTCGTCCTCGCTCATCCCGGCGGTGAACAAACTCGGCACGGTGCCCCTGCTGCTGTCGGCCTCGGCCGACCTCAAGGCCCGTTACCTGGCGCCGGTGGCCCGTGGGGACGCGATGTTCTCGTACGCGCTCTCGGAGGGGGAGGCCGGCTCGGACGCCGCGGCCATGCGCACCCGGGCGGTGCTGGACGGCGACCACTATGTGGTCAACGGCACAAAAATGTGGATCACGAACGCGGGCGTCTCGGAGTACTACACGCTGATGGCGGTCACGGACCCGACGGCCGGCCCTCGCGGCATTTCCGCATTTATCGTGGAAAAATCCGACGAAGGCGTCTCCTTCGGGCCAAAGGAGAAGAAGCTGGGGATCAAGGGCTCGCCCACCCGCCAGGTCATCCTGGAGAACGTCCGCATCCCCGCCTCCCGCATGATCGGCGACCCCGGCACCGGCTTCAAGACCGCCCTGGCGACCCTCGACCACACCCGCATCACCATCGCCGCCCAAGCCCTGGGAATCGCGCAGGGGGCACTGGACTACGCCATCGGGTACGTCAAGGAACGCAAGCAGTTCGGCCGGCCGATCGCGGACTTCCAGGGACTGCAGTTCATGGTCGCGGACATGGCGATGAAACTGGAGGCGGCTCGGCAGCTGACGTACCACGCGGCGGCCAAGTCCGAACTGGCCATGCACGGCCAGCCCCAGAAGGACCTCACGTTCCTGTCGAGCGCCGCGAAGTGCGCGGCATCGGACGCGGCAATGGAGATCACCACTGATGCGGTGCAGTTGCTGGGCGGGTACGGGTACACACGGGACTTCCCGGTGGAACGGATGATGCGCGACGCCAAGATCACCCAAATCTACGAGGGCACCAACCAGATCCAGCGCATGGTCATGGCTCGGCAGCTGCTGAAGTAGGTCTTGACCTGCTCAAACCTCGGTACGCCGTAAGGAACTGCGGGGTTGTCGTGCCCCGAAAGCAGCCTCCACGGGATCCTGTTCCGTGGCTGTTCCGTGAGAGCCGCTGCGTGTGTGCTCTGATCACTGAGGCCCCTCTGCGGTGCGATCGAGAAGTGTCTGCCGACTCTCGCGGCGTTGAGTGCTCAGGAAAGCGATGAGCCGCCGGACAGTCCTGATCCCGGCGGCTCATGTGCGTGTGCTTGTTGTCTTCGAGGCCTCGTCGTCTCAGGACCTCGCATCCGCCAAGCGGCGAACGAGGCTCTCGACAAGGTTGAGATCCTCGTCGGAGAGTTGGTTGAGCGGGGCTTGGAGTCGTTGCACGGCGGCGGAGGTCTGCTGCTGGGAGTGGGTTCCGTACCAATCGGCGGCGATCATCGCCTGAACCTCCTCCCTTGTCACCTTGAAGAGGTGAGCGATTCCGTCGAATACTTCTGGGGCAGGCGGGCCCACGCGTGCGCTTGGGCCGCCGCCCCACGCGCCGTGTAGGGCTATGGCGTTCCACCAACTGTCGGAGCGGACGCCCAGTGACTCTCGATGCATGTCGACGTAGCTGAGGCCGTCCTGGCGAAGCCTGAGGACCTTGTCCCTGAAGGGGGTTGCTGTGTTCATGCCACCATCATCAAATCTACTTGGCATTGCCGCAAGTATTTTTCCCCAGTTGATTTGGCAGATCTTCCTGAAGTTCTTGGTGGATTGGCCCTATCTGCAGGAATCGGCCTGTGACCACTTCTCCAAGCGATTCGATACTGCTCTCGGGCGGAGAAGACGATCATCGATGGCGCTACGGGCGCGGTCGTGGGAGCCCGGCATCATGTGGGCGTACACGCGGAGAGTGAAGCCGGGATCGGCGTGCCCGAGGTACTCGGCGAGTTCCGTGACCGACACGCCTCCGGCCAGCATGACGCTCGCGTAGTAGTGCCGGAGTTGGTGCAGGCCCTCCTTGCGAGAGGTGGTGTAGCGGCTTCGCTGGCGCGTGTCCTTTTCCGGCGCCGGGATCACGCTCGCGGACACGAGAGCGGGCTTCCAGACGGTTTCGCTGTAGCTCCTGGCCTTGATGAAGCGGTCGTCCGTCCAGCGGAACAGCAGGTTGTGCGTGCGGAGCTTGCCGTCCACCTTCTCCCAGGGCAGGGAGCAGGCCAGCGGGGGATAGGCCGAGACGTGCCGCTTGACGGCCTCGGCCGCCCAGTCAGGCAGGGGTACGACGCGCTCACGATCGTTCTTCGGCAGGGCGAAGACGTGGTCGGCTCCCAGCTTCTTGACCTGCCGTCGGACGCGGAGAAGGCGCTCCTCGAAGTCGATGTCTTCGAGGGCCAGGCCGAACAGTTCACCCTGCCGTAGCCCGCACGCGGCCCCGAGCATCGGGAGCAGACGGAAGAGGGCGGGGTGAGCGTCGATCAGGGCATGGACTCGTTCATCCGACCAGGCAGTGATCTCTTCGACGGCGCGCTTCGGAACCTGGACGATTGGCGACTTGGCGGGACTTCGCTTGATCGCCTCGTCGGCGACGGCCAGGTCGAGGATGCCCTGAAGGACCAGAAAGGCCGTCTGTACGGTCGAGGTCTCGAAACGGCTGCTCAGGTCACTGATCCACGCCTGGATCTGGGACGGCTTGATGCTCTTCACCTGGCGCTTGGCGTAGGTCGGTGCGACGTGAAGGCGGTGGATGTACTCGTATCGGATCTTGGTTGATGGGTCCACGATGCGCGAGGCGAGCCACCGTTCGGCGAGGTCGCCGAAGAGCACCTTGCCGGCGTTCGGGTCGATGTAGTCACCGCGCGCGATGTCGGCGCCCATGGTGGCGATCTTGCGCTCGGCGTCGGCCTTGCGGTCGTACGCGGTTGAGCGCTCGTTGCCATCGGGGTCTACCCAGACGGCGAGCCAGCGCTTGCCCTTGCCGTGGCGTGCGGTCTTGACCTTCTGCGGCTTGCCGTCCGGGTTCCGGACTGTCTTGGTCCACAGGTCCTTGACGAAGGCCATGGGCTACTCCTGGTCCTGGACCCAGGACATGACGTCCTCGGGCATGTAGCGCAGGTGCCGGCCGATCTTGCGGCCTCTCGGACCCGTCCTGTGATGTCGCCACTGGTAGAGCGTCGCGATCGGAACACCGAGGAAGGTGGACACGTCTTCGACCGTCCAGAGCTTGTGTAGGGCGTTCATCGATAACCTCCCTCGATCGCCGCAGCGAGGATCGCGTCACCGAGGGACAGCCCTTGCCCGGAGTACTGCCAGTGGGTGACGACGAGGACGGTGTCCTCGTCGAAGAGCGGGAGCCGTCCGGTGGTGATCTGTTCGGTGCGCATGTGTTCTTCGCGTGCGGCGCGGAGCGCGCCGAGCGTGGTGGAGTAGTGACGACTCTTGGTGGAGAAGTGGCCGCGGAAGCCGAGCATGTGAGCCCAGTGAGTGAGCCGCAGGTCGGCCAGGCCGGGGTGTTCGCCCAGGCGTATGCAGGCGGTGATGAGTCGGCGGGCGTGGTCGCGGATGGGTAGGGCGTCGAGGTTGTCGAGGGGTTGGATGCGGCGGTCCAGGGTGCCGACGCATTCGGCGGCTTTGGTGGCGTATTTGGCGATGTAGGCGGCGACGGCTTGCTCGGTGAGGTCGCCGTCCATGGTGATGCGGCGGACGTCGAGTTGGGTGCCCCACTGGAAGGTGCGGTTGAGCGGCTTGATCTCCGCTGTCACGGCTGCTGTCGCGTGCTGGACGGCTTGGGTCAGAGCATCGGCTGTTGCCCAGGTTGGTGGTGGTGAGTTGGGGCCGTCGGGTCCGTCGAGGCGGATGACGGCGTGGAAGTGGACGACGCCGCGGCGTTGGTATTCGGCGACCTTGGCGAAGGCGATGGTGACGTGTTCGCGCAGGGCCTTGATGGTCAGCCCGTTGAGCTTGGCGAAGCGGCGGCGCAGGGCGAGCGTGAAGCGTCGCCACAGCTCCGGGCTGATGGCGTTGAACAGAACTGAGCCGTCGTAGTCGTAGCAGTCGGGGCATAGCGGTTCGCCGAGCCGTTTGTCGTCGGCGGTGTGCCGGTCGGTGCAGGACATCACTTGTCCGTGTGGGCAGGTCTGGGCGTCGCGGCGGGCGTGGCAGGGCAGGACCTTGCCGTTCTTGCCCCTGCGGATGTGGACCGCGCCGAAGGAGGGTGCGGTGAGGGTGACGAACAGGCAGGGGTGTGTGCTGACGGTCTCGGGCACGCCTTTGCCGCCGACGAGGCCGGCGCGGACGAGTTGGTAGGTGTCGGCGCGGTAGACCTCGGCGCAGGCGGGGCAGCGGGAGGCGCGGCGGGTCTTGCACGGGACGCGTAGGACGCCGTTCGGCTCGGTGGTGGTGCTGTAGCGGTGGAGGAGGTGGCCGGTGGCCTGGTCGTAGTGTTCGATCTTGCCGCGTAGGTGGATGGGCTGGCGGCAGCCGCCGGTGCGCTTGATCTGGTGGGCCCAGCGGTTGTAGTCGGGTTGGTTGAGCCGGTCGATCATTCCGGCTACGGCATGGCTGTGGGCAAGGTGGGGCACGATGGGATCCGTCCTATCCAGTGACGCTGGTGTGGATGGCCCCCGGCCTGGCGCGGATCTTGGCGGATGTGTGGCCAGGCGGGGGGCGCTACGGCTATGCGCCGTGGTTGTCGATGCCGCTGCCGTGGCAGTCGGCGCAGGTCTGGTCGTCGGTGAGGCCGGTCCCGTTGCAGGTGCAGCAGCGGTAATGGGCGAGTACGGCGTCCATGGGTCAGTGGTCCTTGCGCGGGATGATGCGGACGTAGACGCGGTAGGTGCGCGGGCGGGAGCGGTCGGGGTAGGCGCGTGACATCGCGGTGACGGTGAACACTTCGCGCAGGTGGATCATGCCGAGGGTGATTTCGGCGCGGTTTCCTTCGAGGCGGATGCGCATGGTCGGGTTCTCCTTGGTTCAGTGGGTGTCGGGTGTGACGCAGCCGTGGTAGCTGTCGTGGGCGGCGTAGCGTGCGCGGGCGGCGGACAGGATGGCCACGGCGCGGTATTCCACGGGGCCGAAGGTCAGGGAGGTCGTCACGTGGCCGCCGTCGCTGTCGACAGGCGTGCCGAGTAGGGCAGCGAGGCGTTCGATTCCGGCGCGCATGTCGGCGTCGTCGGCTCGCGGGATGAAGTGGTGGACGATGACCTGGTCGGGGGTGGGGATGTCGGGGCGTACCTCCAGGAATCCGGCCAGAGCGTGAAGGCCGACGATGAGGTGAAGACGCGGGTGCGCGACGGGCATGGGGTTCTCTCTTTCAGTGGATGTCGGCGGTGCCGAGGGTGCGGAGCAGGTCTGCGGCGAGTTGGCTGGACACGCCCAGGCGGGCGCGGAGTTGGTCGCGGGTGATGGGCTTGCCGTGGGCGGTGTGGTGTTCGTCGGCGATTCGGCGGGCGTAGTCGACCAACGCGGGGTCGGGAGCGGGGCCGTCGCCGGGGTGGCCGTCCTGGTCGTTGTCGTGGCCGGGGACGAGGGCGGGCCGGTCGGCTTGGGGGACGGCTTGGGGACGCTCCGGGACGGGCGGGGA
Organism: Nonomuraea sp. NPDC049750; assembly: GCF_040659625.1. Classification (NCBI taxonomy): domain Bacteria; kingdom Bacillati; phylum Actinomycetota; class Actinomycetes; order Streptosporangiales; family Streptosporangiaceae; genus Nonomuraea; species Nonomuraea sp. NPDC049750. The sequence continues at coordinate 7,496 of NZ_JBFANB010000018.1, read as the reverse complement.
CGCCGCCGTCCAGGATGGGGACGTCTGCGAGACGTCTGAGGGCGGCTCGGGATGGGTTGTGCTGGCGCGACGCTCCAGCATGGAGACGGCGATGAGGAAGGCGGCGGCCGGGGTGGCGGCGGTGATCCGGCCCCAGGTGGTCGGGTCGGCTTGTTGCAGGTTGGCGGCCAGGGACAGGACGATGCCGCCGGTCAGTACGAGCACCGGCCAGGACACAGGCCCGCGCCGGGCGCGGCCGGTCTTCTTGTCGCGTTGGCGTTCGCGGGCGGCCATGACGCAGGTGAGGTCGATGCATACCGCGATGGCCCAGGACATCCATCCGTGCTGGCCGTGCTGGGTGGCGGTGTCGCGGATGTGGGTGAAGGATCCGGCTCCGGCGATGAGGGCCAGGACCAGGATGGGGCCGGTGTCGAGTAGTCGGGCGGTGAAGTGGCGCATGGTCTGTCCTCCTCTCAGTGGTTCCGGTCAGGCCGTTTGCTGGTCGGGGGTCTCGTATGGCTGGCCGGCCATGACGTCGGTCCAGGCTGGGGCGAGGTCGGCGTAGGTGTGGGCGGCGTGTTCGGCCGCTTTCTCGCTGACGTAGAAGGATCGGGCGCGGTACCACTGGCCGTCTTGTCCGGCGACGATGGCGACGCCGGGTGTCTCGGCGGCGATGGCTCGCGCGGAGTCCAGCGCGGCGGGGTCGAGGTCGCCGAGGGTCATGGTGGCGGTTTCGGGGTCGTTGACGCGGTGGCAGATCCGTCCGGAGCATTGGGCGCGTAGGGCGGTGACGCCGGGGCCGAGGTCGGAGCCGATCCTTTGGCCGCAGCAGAACAGGTAGATGCCGAACGCCCGCCCGAGTTGGGCGACCCGCAGTAGGGCGGTGGAGGTTTTGGCGATCTCGTCTTTCTCGGACTTGTCGGCCATCAGGTAGAGCTCGGCCAGTTCGTCCACCAGGACCACGACGGGGACGGGGCGCAGGGTGGGCGGGAGTTGCCAGATGTTGCGGGCGCCGGTTATCCGGCACACGCCCATCCGGTCGGTCATCAGTGTCACCAGGTCATCGAGCAGCCCGCCGCATTCAGCCCTGCTGGTCGCGAGTGCGGACAGGCGGGGTGCGTACGGGGTGAACTCCACCCCGCCTTTGAGGTCGAACCCGATCAGCGCCACCGGCTGCGGTGCCAGGCCGACGATGAGGGCGTTGGCCAGGTTGGACTTGCCGGACTGCGTCGCCCCGGCATTCAGCCAGTGCGGCACCGTACGGAAGTCGACGACCCACGGGCGGCCGGTCTCCAGACGGCCCACGGTGATCTTGAGCAGTTCGGTCGAAGGCGGCAGTTCATCGACCTTGACCAGCGGGTCGCGGATGGTCGCGGCCAGGCGTACGCGGCCGGGTTTGTCGGAGGTGACGCGGATGGCGTGCACGCCCCAGGAGTGCGCCAGCCGTTCGGCCACGTCGGCGTAGTCGGCCGGGATCTGCCCTTCCAGGGTGTGCAGGGTGACCCGCCAGCCGTGCCGGGTCGGCAGGGGCAGCCACATGAACGGTTTGGTGTCCACGGCGATGCGCTGCCACTTGCGCCGGACGCGGACGACGCCGGTCGAGGCGACCAGGCCGGGGACGGTGGTGAACCAGAAGCGCTGCCGCTTCTTGGTCAGGCCGCAGCCGAGGGCGACCTTGCGCCATGAGGCCCGCACGCTGATCGCCGTGATGGGGAACGCGACGACGAGCCAGAACGACGGGTAGTGGAAGCGGCGCCAGGCCCAGAGCCCGGCCGCGACAGCGGCCAGGACCCCGAGCATCGACATGGGCTGGTCAGACATCGGCGGCCTCCCGTAGCGGGAGGAGCGCGGTGGCGCGGTAGGAGATGCCCCAGCGGCCGGCGATCTCCCAGACGTAGCCGAGCAGGCCGACGGCGTTGACCTGGTTTCCGGCGGTGATGGGCGGCTCGCCGGTGATGCCGATCTTGACGAGTTCGATCCGGCCGAACTCGTCCTCCACGGAGACGGTGACCTCGTAGACGGTGTTGCCGTTCTTGTCGGTCTTGATCTCGCCGGTGTCGCGGTTGAGCACGCGAGGCCGAGGGGCCTTCACGCAGGTGATGGTGAGCTTGTTGGTGTCCACAGGGATGGGGACGGTGCGCATGGTCGGTTCCTTTGAGTAGTTGAGACGTCACTCTATGAATACATAGAACGCTTAGAATTCTAAGTTGTCAAGGGCTTCCACGCAGACTTGGTTGGCATGTCAGGTGGGCTGTGCTGAACTGGAGGGGCAGACACCCTCGCGGAAGGCTTCGCATGGTCGAGAAGACCGGTCGGCCCGGCTATCTCCAGATAGCCGATGACCTGCGCACGCAGATCAGGACGGGCTCACTCGCGCCCGGTGCCGCTCTGCCGTCGACCGCCCAGCTCTGCCAGCGCTATGACGTATCCGCCAGCGTGGTCAAAGCGGCCATCAGCGTGCTGCGCACCGAGAACCTGATCGTGGGCCAGCAGGGCAAGGGCGTGTTCGTCCGCGAGGACGCCGCCACTGTCGCCGCCGCCGCCGGGGCGAGGGCCGGCGATGAGGGGGCCGGCTCGTCGGCGGTCATGGAGCAGCTCGCTCAGATGCGGCACACGATGGCGGTTCTCGGAGACCGGATCGCCGATCTGGAGAAGGCCGTGTTCCAAGGGCCGAAGCGATCTCGCTGACCCGGCAGGCCAACTCCTCCATTTCAGACCGGATGGCCTGAAGCTCGTCCAAAATCCGCTCGTTTGTGGTCACTCCCGGCACCCCTTTTCTGGTCGATCGTTATCCCGGCGGGGATGCCGTAAGTTCATCGCGCATTCGCGCTGTTGAGTATCACGCAGCGTTAGCTAAGCTTCTGCATGGCCGCCTGCACGGCGGTTACACATGCGCTTACACGCGCCTGCCCCTCAAAGCGCGCAAAAGGATGCGATGAAGACAATTCACCGCCCCGGCTGGCAGCCCGTGATCCTGCGCCGGCACCGCGAAGCGCACGGCCTCACCCTCGAAGCCGCAGGTGACCAGCTCCGCCAGGTCGCCCACCGACACGGCCTGACCGCGCCGGCCGCCAACTTCCAGACACTCTGGGCACACGAACAGGGATCGGTATATCCAGGACCTCACTACCGACGCGCCTATTGCCTCCTATACCAGGCGAATGAGCCAACCCTTGGTTTCCGCCTGCCGCTTCCCGGCGAAATACCCGAAGTGGAAAATTCCATCTCCGATTTGCCTGCCCCCACCGACCCCGCCGCCGACACAGCCGCCGCCCAGGTCATCGAACAAACACTGATCAAAGTGTCCGGCACGCCCTCGAATGGCGAACAGAACGCGCTGCTGAATCGCGTCGTGGACGCGTGGCGACGCCGCCACGGCCAAGGCAGCCCCAAACCGATCCTCACCCTCGTCGGCGGCTACGCCGGATGCGGCAAGACCGAGTTCTCCCGCTTCCTGTCCGACATCACAGGGTGGGCGTTCCTGGACAAGGACTCGCTGACCCGCGCCATGGTCGAACGACTGCTCGTCTCCCTCGGCGGCGATCCGCACGACCGGCACACCGAGTTGTACCTACGCGAGGTCCGGCCGCTGGAGTACCGGTGCCTGATGGAGACCGCGTTCGACAACCTGAAGGTGGGGACATCAGCCATCCTGTCCGCACCCTTCATCGCCGAACTGGCCGATCCCGACTGGGTGTCGCGGCTGACGAATCGGTGCGCGGCCAAGGGCATCGACGTGGCGGCGGTGTGGGTCCGCTGCGATGTCGCGTCCATGCGCGAGTACATCGAGTTCCGTGGAGCCCCTCGGGACGCGTGGAAGCTCCAGAACTGGGAGACGTACGTCAGCGGCATCACCACCGACACGAGCCCCGCGACCGCGCACATCACCGTGGACAACCGTCTGGGGGCCGCGATCAGCCTCGCCGACCAGACCCGCGAGACGCTGAGGCGGATCTTGTCGTGATCGGCATCGTCCTGTACGGGCCGCCCGCCAGCGGCAAGAGCACCGTCACCGCCGCCCTGACCGCCCTCGATCCACGCTTCGCCCTGCTGCGAAAGCTCAAGGCCGGCAACCGGCGCGGCAGCGAATACGACTTCGTCACCATCGAGGAACTGGAAGAGCTGCGGGCCACCGGACGACTGCTGGTCGAGACCCACCGCTACCGCAGCACCTATGCCGTCGACCGACACAGGGTCGAGGAACTGAGCCAGGCCGGACAGGTGCCCATCGTTCACATGGGCAACGTCTCCGACATCCGGCGCCTCATGGAATCCCACCCGTGGTGGGTCACCCTGCTGTGGATACCTCGCGAGATCTGCGAACAGCGGTCCCACCAACGAGGCGACCACAACACGGGCGAACGCCTGCGAGCCTGGGACGAAACGCTGTCCGACCTCCAGGCCCACGACGGCGACATCTTCCCGCTGCGTATCCGCACCGACCAGACGACACCCGAGGAGGCGGCACGGCGCATTGCCAGCGGCTTCTTCGCCTGGCAAGCGCCGGCACCGAGTCATACCGCCTGACCAGTCAAGATCCGCAACCACAGGTCTCGGGCGGCCTTGGCGGACATCCACGTACTTTCGACAACCGGTGAGGGACGTCCATCAGGAATCCGCCGGACGAACCACAACCCGCCCGCAGTACACAGCTCGAAGACAGGACGCCGACAGATACAGGTGTGCTCCCGGATCCGCACCCGCGAGGCACGTGGCATGCTCCGCTCCCACGCAACCCGCTCAGCCTCCGCTTGCGGAGCAGCCGTGTGCAGGCCGTGATAGGCCGTCACGAACTCCGAGGCCGCCACGACATCACCCCCGGGCCCGCTGCTCTTGCAGCAGCGCTACGAACGTCGCCATATCATCGGCGCTCACTGTCTGCTGGAGGCCCGCGTCAATCTCCGCGTTACGCAGCCGCACCCCACGCCTGGTCGCGTAGAACACGCCCGCGTCACTGCGGAAGAACGACCAGCCAGGGAACGTGACGCGAAGCGCGTCGAGGTCATAGGTGGGCGTCGACATGGCATCAGGCTAGAAGCGAGAACCGAAGCCTGTCTACCCCTAGGGGCCCCATTAGATCTAAGGGGACGGCGATGGATCCCAATAGATCCCGAGAGGCGAGTGAAGGCGGGTGGTGCCCCCTTTCTACCCTTAGAGACGTGATGGACTTCGAGCCAGACCGGCCCCGCTGGCAGCAGATCGCCGACGTGCTCCGCACACGCATCACCAGCGGCGAGTACCAACCCAAGTACCTGGTGTCCGAGGTCCGGCTCGTCCAGGAGTTCGGCGTAGCCCGCGAGACCATCCGCAAGGCCATCCGCCAGCTCCGCGAAGAAGGCCTGATCTACACCGTGCCCAACCTCGGCAGCTTCGTCAGCCCAACCGACTCCACAGACTCCTGAGCTCCTACCAAGCTCGTGCCCATGGCCGGCACGATCGACTTCTACGACGACCCCCACGCACCAGCCGCAAACAGCCTCGCGCCCTCGGCCAATCGTCGTCACCAACGCCTCCGGCAACTGGGCTCTGCCCGGCGGAGCCATCGACCTCGGCGAATCGATTCCAGCCGCTGCCATCCGGGAAACCCTGGAAGAGACCGGAATCAGCTGCGAGATCGCAGGATTCGTCGGCACGTACAGCGATCCCAAGCACGTCATCCTCTACACCAGCAACGGTCACGTCCACGGACGTGGTGTATGAGTGGATCTTCGCGTGATCCTGTTTCTGCAGGTTAAGCGGTCAGTGTTTGCGGCAGTGGGTTCTGGGCTGGTGTGTCGCCCGGGATCACGCGCAGGCGGGCCTTGGCCAGGGCATCCAGGCCCATGTAGCGGCGGGCTTCGACCCATTCGTCGGTCTGTTCGGCCAGCACGGCGCCGATCAGGCGGATGATCGCTGTTCGGTCGGGGAAGATGCCGACCACGTCGGTGCGGCGGCGGATCTCCTTGTTCAGCCGTTCTTGCGGATTGTTGGACCAGATCTGGGTCCAGATCTCGCGCGGGAAGGCGGCGAAGGCGATGAGGTCTTCGCGGGCGGCGTCCAGGTGCTCGGCCGCGGCCGGATGCTTGGTCTCCAGGGTTTGCACGACCCAGGCGTGCTGGGTGCGTACCAGGGCGGCGTCGGGCTGGTCGAAGATGGTGCGCACCAGGGTGGCCACGAACGGCTGCGCGGACTTGGTCACGCAGGTGAGCAAGTTGCGCAGATAGTGCGTGCGACACCGCTGCCAGGACGCGCCGGCCAGGGTGGCGCCGATCGCGGCCACCAGCCCGCGGTGGCAGTCGGAGACGACCAGCTGCACCCCCGACAGGCCGCGGGCGACCAGGCCGCGCAGGAACGCCAGCCAGCCCGCGCCGTCTTCGGTACTGGTGACCTCCAGGCCGAGGATCTCGCGCCGCCCGTCGGCGTTCACGCCGGTGGCCACCAGGCAGTGCACGTTGACGATGCGGCCGCCCTCGCGCACCTTCTGCGTCAACGCGTCCAGCCAGATGAAGGTGTACGGGCCGGCGTCCAAAGCGCGGGTGCGGAACGCCTCGACCTGCTCATCCAGCACCTTGGCCATCTGCGAGACCTGGCTCTTGGAGATGTTCTTGATGCCCAGCTGCTCGATGAGCTTGTCCACGCGCCGCGTCGAGACGCCCAGCAGATAGCTGGTCGCCACCACACTGATCAGTGCCTGCTCGGCCCGGCGGCGCCGCTCCAGCAGCCAGTCGGGGAAGTATGAGCCGGACCTGAGCTTGGGGATCGCGAGCTCCACGGTGCCTGCGCGGGTGTCCCACTCGCGCGCCCGGTAGCCGTTGCGCGAGTTGGTCCGTTCGCTGCTGCGCTCGCCGTAGCCGGCCCCGCACAAGGTGTCGGCCTCGGCCGACATCAATGCTTCGGCCATGGTCTTGACCATGGATCGCAACATGTCCGGGTCATCGCTCTCGATCTGCCTCGCCAGCCACTCACCGGGCGTCACACTGTTGTCTGCGGCCATCGCCTTGTTCTCCTTCGATCTTGAACTGCGCATTCGAAGGATCACGCGATGGCCGTCCTCATTTCACGACGCCACCCCTGTCACCAGGCCAAACTCATACACCACTTCCGTGGACGCAGCCCCAGCAACGGCGAGGTTCGGCAAGAGTTCTCCATCGTCCTGACGGCCCGAGCTATCGACGGCGAACCGAGACCCAGCCAGGAGTCACGCGAGGTCCGATGGGTGCCAAGAGGCCAAGTGGCGCAGTACCGCATGGACCGGTCAATGCGCCTACGGATCGACCGCTACCTCAACGGGGACGAACCGTACGGCGGCTGAAGCACAGGACCACCACACCCACCCGAGCGCCAACGTCAAGCATCATCCGATACCGACTCCGGACTGCATCGCCACAAAAGACCAGGTCAGAGACTATGCAGTTCGAATGGATGAGAACTTTCTCTACGATTTCAAGGGTGCGCCGTGCGGCGCACCGATTCGTGAGGAGGTGAAAGACCTTCTCCTGCGTCCTGTCGCAGCAGGGAGCAGAAGCTGAGGGCAGCCT